>NZ_QPJE01000003.1 GCF_003337245.1 Halanaerobium sp. MA284_MarDTE_T2 | reverse complement strand
ATTGTTATCGGTCTTATAAGCTCTACTTCTACTCCCGCTTCTTTTGCTTTTTTGACAGCACCTTTTGCTGGTCTGGTGGTTGAACCAAATACAAAAAGGGCTGTTTTTGCTTTTTCATTTTTCTCGTTCTCCAGCATTACTATATCATCATAGTATTTATCAAGTTTGGAATTTATCCTTCTTACATTTGCATCTATTGTCGATGGGGTAAGATCCGGTATCCCATCTTCTCCATGTATCATACCTGATATGTTGTACCTGCAGCCTCCACCTAATGGCGGCAGCACCGGTAAACCTGTCTCATCTATTTTGTAGGGAAGATATTTATCTTCAGGTAATGCATCTCTCCTTCTATCTACTATTTCTAATTCTTCTTTGTCAGGTATAACTATACTTTCTCTCATGTGTGCCAGAAGTTCATCCATTAAAATCACTACCGGCACCATATATTTTTCTGACAGATTAAATGCCTTTACTGTTATCTCATATGCTTCTTTTACTGAACCTGGCATTACTGCTATACGTGGACTGTCTCCATGTGAACCCCATTTGGCCTGCATTATATCTGCCTGATGTGGTTTGGTGGCTCCTCCTGTTGATGGACCCACTCTCTGTGCATTGTAAATTACTATCGGCAGCTCTACCATTGCTGCATAGCCTAAGTTCTCCTGCATCAGGCTGAATCCAGGTCCACTTGTTGCTGTCATCGATTTCTTCCCTGCTGCTGATGCTCCTATTACTGCACCTATACTCCCCAGCTCATCTTCCATCTGTATAAATCTTCCTCCATGAGAAGGCAGCTTTTCTGAGAGTATTTCTATTACTTCTGTTGAAGGGGTAATTGGATATCCAGCACAGAATTTTACTCCTGCTGCCAGTGCTCCCTCGGCTACCGCCTGATTACCCTGCATTAGTACTGCTTCTTTCATATACTTAATCCTCCTCCACTATTTCTATTGCAAAGTCCGGGCAGCGTAGTTCACACAGCATACAGTTAATACATGCATCTGCCTCCACTACCTTTAGTTTGCCTGTAATGTCCAGTTCTAATACATCTGTCGGGCAAAAGTCCACACATATGCCGCAGCTTTTGCACCATGCCTGATTGATCTCAATCTTTGCTTTGTTTTTGCTAATAGTTTCTTCCATAAATCTGATCCTCCTAATTTATAATATCTATTTTTCTGCAGAAGCAGCTTTTCTGTCTCGGTAAAATGTATAAAATGCAAAACCCATAGAACCTGCTATCATAATAATTAATACCCAATTAATCAATCCTTTAAATAGAACAATAGGATTTCCTGCACCCATCAGGAGTGCGCGTCTAACATTTGACTCTGCCATAGGTCCAAGTATTAAGGCAAGTACTGCCGGAGCTGAATCTATATTAAGTTTTCTCATTAAATATCCAATCAGACCAAAAGCCAGCATTAAACCAGAATCAAATAAACTGTTTTGAATTGCATAAGAACCTACAATACTCAGTACTATAATAATCGGTCCTAAAATCGCTGTAGGTATTTTAACAACATTTACAAATAAATTTGCTCCATAATATCCAAGTACAAGCATAATAAAATTACCGATTAAAATTGCTCCCATAAAAGAATAAACAATATCTGCATTCTGGGCAAATAACCTTGGCCCTGGATTTAATCCCTGAATTAAAAGCCCACCAATCAAAACTGCAGTTACTCCATTACCAGGAACACCTAAAGTTAAAAGTGGTATTAGGGATCCCCCAGTTACACCATTATTGGCTGCTTCAGAAGCAGCAATCCCTTCACTGTAACCTGTACCATATTTTTCAGGATGTTTGGACCATCTTTTGCCTTCATTATATCCAACATAAGAAGCTATATTTGCTCCGGCGCCTGGAATAATACCTATTAATGTTCCAAGAATACCTGATCTTAAATATGTAGGCCAGATTTCTTTTATTTCTGCAAAAATTTCTTTTGGCGAAATAAGTTTATCTCTTTTCATAACACTTATACCTTTATTTAATTCTCCACTTTCTAAAGTCTCTAGAACCTGTGGAATAGAATATAATCCTATTAATAATACTATAACCTGAACACCACTCTGTAAGTTAACATTTCCAAATGTAAATCTAGAAGTACCTACCAGTGGATCCATTCCAATTACACCTACAAAAAGGCCGAGCGCTGCTGAAATAAAACCTTTAATGGGATTATCTGCAGAAAGAGTTACGATTATGGATAAACCAAATAAAGCGACCCAAAAATATTCGGATGGACCAAATTCTAAAGCAATTTTTGCAAGTGGCGGTGAAATAAACAATAAGGCAAGAGCACTAATCACACCACCAGTAACAGAAGAAGTTATAGAAATTTTTAAAGCCTTATCTGCTTCACCGTTTATAGTCATTGGATAGCCATCAAGTGTTGTAGCAACAGAAGCAGGTGTTCCAGGTACTCGTATTAATATTGCAGATATTGAGCCTCCATAAATTGCTCCAATATATATACTTCCAAGTAAAATAAGTCCATAGGCAGGCTCCATAGCAAAAGTTATAGGAATCAGTAAAGCAACTCCCATAGTAGCTGATAAACCAGGCATAGCACCAATTGTTATACCTCCAGCAACACCAAAAATCATTAAAAAGATACCATAAAAACTAAAAATTGTTGAAAAAGCCGCAAATAATGAACCCCACATAAATTTTTACCTCCTCAATTTATTTTAAGATAAAATTCCCATCGGTAATGGTACATTTAAAAAGGATCTAAATACTAGATATAAAAATGCACTAAAAAGGAGGGGATAGAGAAATAAAATCTTTTTATTTTTATAACCAAGAATAAGTGATAATGAAAATAAAAATAATGGTGTTACAATAAAATATCCAGCTATATCAATCAATACAAAATACATTATGGTAATTCCAATAATAATTCCTATTCTCTTTATATTAATATTTTCTTTTTTTTCTTCTTTATAAAAATCAAATTGAGCTGCTAAAAATAGTGCAACTGAAAGGACCATGCTCCCCATAAAAATCGCTTTAGGAAATGTACTTGCCCCTCCCATTTCATATTCCCCAGCTTTTATATACCCGGCAATACTTAAAATAAAAATTACAGTGGCAGTAATTTTATCTTTTACAGACATTTTCATTGTTTTTTCCTCCCTCTTTAAATTAATTTTTTATTAAGAGGGAGAAGCATATGCTTCTCCCTCTGCTTCAAATATTATTTATTTCTTTATTACCACTGGAATTTTTTGTGTAATTCTTTAATACTACTATTATATTGATCAACAAGTTTTTGTGCATCGTCTAATATCTGAATATCAAGAGGCTGTTTAGCTTTTGTAGCCTTTTCTACAAATTCCGGATTCTCAGCTGCTTTTTCAGCTGCATCTGCAAGAATATGAACTATTTCATCTGGAGTACCTGGTACACATGAGATACCACGGCTGGAACCAGAAACTACATTATAACCCAATTCTTTAAATGTAGGAGCATCTGGAAGATCAGGATATCTTTTTTCAGACATAACTGCTAAAATGCGCATTTGTCCTGATTCAACAAACTGTACTGCTTCACTTGCATTGATAGCTGAAGCCATAATATGACCACCAAGTAGAGCTGTTCTGTTGGGAGCAGCACCTGTAAATGGTACTGGAGTAAATTTTACGCCAGTTCTGTCCTGCAGCATCAATGTTGCTATATGATCATCTGAACCAATACCGGCATTACCAATTGTTACTGAACCAGGATTTTCTTCAGCAAATTTAAGAAATGATTCCAGATCTGGAAATCTATCATCATCTGCTTTAACAACGATTACACCAGGATCTGTTACTAAGTTAATGAGAGGTATAAACTCATCTACTTTATAATTAGTTTCTCTCATAAGTGGATTAGACACAAGATGAGGTAAATTAGTAAATCCAATTGAATATCCATCTGGTTTCTGGTTATAGAGCCATGTAATACCAACTTCAGCATTGGAACCAGGTTTATTTAAAATTGCTATACTTGTGCCAAGTTCTTCTTCTAGATAAGGGCAAAAAGTCTTGCTATTACATCTGTTCCACCACCTGCGGAAAATGGGACCATTAAAGTAATTGGTTTACTAGGATAATCGGCCGCCATTATACTGCTGCTCATACTCATAACTAAAATCACCATTAAAATTACTACTGCTGTTCTTCTCATAAAAATTTTCCTCCTTTTAATTTTAAATAAATTGAATTTTAAAAACTGAAAAAGCATTTCACCTCCTCATAAGTTAGTTTTTTATTTTAACTTCTCTTGTAGCAACAATACTGCAGTCTAATCCAGCAGGAGAATCTAAAATAATATCTCCTACTGAAACAGGGGCATTTACTCTCAAGTCATCAATTACATTCATTATATCCATTACTTTTTCTAACGGAACTGGTTTATCAGTCTTTACACTTACAAGAGAAGTATCCCCACCTTCAACCATCACTGAAGAAGTCAGTGTCCGCATTGGATTTTTAATTTCCTGTTTTGCATAATCATTACCCTTTGGACATAATGCACCTTCAATTTCTATTATTTCATCATCCAGATATTTTACTTTTATATTACATCCATTTGGACATAATATACAGGAAATATCTTTTTCTTCTGTCATTATTCAGCCACCACCTTTATCGTTGATTTTTCCAGTGGTTTAAATTTTTCACTGCTGACTTTTATCTTTATCATTTCCGATGGATTTACTTTTTCAAAATTCTCTTCATGAAGAATCTTTCCATCGGCTGCAATTTTTATAGTTTTATCATTATCCGGTTTTCGAACCCGCATAGAAAATATCTGATCTTTTTCTTTAGAAATAACCTGTGGTATTACATATCCTATTCCACTTCCGGCTTCCACAAAAATATTATCTTTGTTCAATTTGTGGCCTTTTTTAATATATTCAGATGCTGCTTTACCAGCTTTTTCTGCTTCATCAGAAACAAAGTCCACCAGATCATGTATGTGAAGAACATTTCCACAGGCAAAGATACCGTCAACATTTGTCTCCAGATTATCTTTAACCACTGCCCCACCTGTTGTATCATCCAGCTGAACTTTTGCTTTTTTGGAAAGTTCATTTTCTGGAATAAGACCAACAGAAAGAATTAATGTATCACATTTTATCTCATATTCTGTACCTGCAATTGGATTAAATGCCTCATCAACTTCTGCAGCAGTAACTGACTTAAGCCTGCCATTACCTTTAACATCTATTACAGTCTGACTGAGTTTAAGGGGAATATTATAATCAATAAGACACTGATTAATATTTCTCCTTAATCCGTTTGAATAAGGCATAATCTCGAGTACTGCTTTAACATCAGCACCTTCCAGTGTCAGCCTTCTTGCCATAATTAAACCAATATCACCTGAACCCAGAATAACAATTTCCTTTCCAACCTGTATATTCTGGAGGTTCATCAAATTCTGTGCCAGTCCTGCTGTATATATACCTGAAGGTCTGTCACCTGGCAGGCTGATCCCGCCAGCTGTTCTTTCTCTGCTTCCCATTGCTAAAATTACAGCTTCTGCTTTTATGTGAAGAATACCTTCACTCTCGTTAAATGCTTTTATTTCTTTTTCATCTGTTAATTCTGTTACAATAGTATTTGTCATTATTTCTAATTCTTTTTCTCTAACTTTATCGATATATCGGTGTGCATATTCCGGTCCTGTTAACACTTCCTTAAATTTGTGCAGACCAAAACCATCGTGAATACACTGATTTAAAATTCCACCCGGTCTGTCTTCTCTTTCAATAATTAATATATCTTCAATTCCTTCCTCATATGCAGCAAGTGCAGCTGCTAATCCTGCCGGTCCTGCTCCGATAATTACAAGTTCTTTCTTCATCATTTTATTCCCACCCCTTTGCCTGTCCAGCAAACAGATTGGAGTTATTGCCTTCCAGCTTAATATCTTCCAAATCCATATCAAATTCATCCTGCATAATCTTTATTATTCTGGTCATACAGTAGCCTCCCTGACATCTTCCCATAGTAGCTCTGGCTCTGTATTTAACTCCTTTGAGTGTCTGTACTCCAAGCGGATTATTTAAAGCATCTATTATTTCCTGTTTGGTTATATTTTCACACCTGCATACTATTTCTCTGTAATTTGGATTGTCTTCAGCAAGTTCTTTCTGTTTTTCTTCGGGAAGTTCATAAAATTTAGTTATTCCTTTTCTTGTTTTCTCAAAATCTTTATCTTCTATTAATTTTTCCATTTTATCTATCATCTCTACAACATATTTTGCAATACCCGGTGCAGAAGTAAGTCCAGGTGATTCAATTCCAATCAGGTTAATAAAATTATCGTATTTAGGACTTTTTTCTATCACAAAATCTGTAAATCCTCCCATTTCTGGTGGGACAATTTTGCTTCTAATACCAGAATAACTTCTTATCACCATTTCTCTGGATATTTTAGGCAGAAAACCTCTTGCTTCTTTTAATAATTTGTCCATAACTTCTTTTGTAGTTGCTTCATTATCTACACTATCAATATACTCATTGCTTGGTCCTATTAAAATATTTCCCTCTACAGTTGGTGTAAGGTGTATCCCATATCCTCCAGCATTTTCCGGTGGTACAGGATAGACAAGTCTTGACATAAGTGCTGATGCATTTTTGTCCAGCACATAGTATTCACCCCGACAGGGATATATTTTATACCTATCTTCACCGGAAAAAGCCGCTATTTTATCTGAATAAAGTCCAGCAGAATTAATAACATAATCTGCTAAAATCTCACCTCTGTCTGTTTTGACAGAAAATTTGGAATTCTTTTTGCTTATTTTTACAACCTTTGTATTCAGGCTGATCTCCACACCGTTTTGGTGTGCGTTCTCTGCAAAAGCTATTGTAAGTTCATATGGGCTTGTAATCGCACTGTTGGGAGAATACATAGCTGCTTTACCGGATATATTCGGTTCTTTTTCTTCTATAAAATCTTCACCAACTATATACAGTTCTGCTCCATTTTTTCTACCTATGTACTGCAGATTGTACAGTTCAGCAATCTGTTTTTCTTCAACAGCTACTACCAGCTTACCTGTTTTTTCATAAGGAACATCCAGTTCACTGCAGATTTCTTCAAAATGGCTGTTGCCGTACATACATACATCTGCTTTAAGAGAACCAACAGGTGCTGTAAAACCAGAATGTACCACTCCACTGTTGCTGTTGCTTGCCCCCTGACCAACATCATTTTCTTTTTCAATCAGTAATACATCAGCTTTATATCTGCTGAGTTCTCTTGCAATGGCAGTGCCGACCACACCACCTCCTATTATTGCAATATCGTAGTTTTGTTTTTTCAAAACTGGCCCTCCTATTCGTCATTAAATTTTTCAATTAAACTCTTCTAAAAAAATTGTTAGAAATTTTCGGCTTGCAGTACTATAATAAAATAAAATATAAAGATTTGCTTATCTAATATTGTTACATGGCTTTTATTCAACATATATTGTTGTAAACTTTTAACATATGATGTATACTCATATTAGTAGTATATCTAATCAGATTTAATATTAAGTACTAATTAAAATTATTATAGGCTGAAAGATAATTGAAATTATGACAATTTATAGGGAGGGAAAAAATTGAGCAAAAATTTTCAGAAAGAATTTAATGAAAGTCCACTGATGAAAGATTTCAGTATTTCACACAGAAAAACTTCTTCAACAGTAAAATACTACAAACATTACCACAATGCTTACGAAATTTTGATGCAGAACAGTGGTTCAGGCGAGTTTTTTATAAAAGATAATAATTATAATATGACAGCCAAAACCCTCTTCTTAATAGATGAATTTGATATACATAGAACTCTTGTCAAAAAAAATTCATCAAATTATGACCGCTTTGTTATACAGATTAAAGCACCATTTTTGAAAAATAACTGTATATTTGAAAAATATAATTTCCGCTTAACAGACATTTTTAAAAAAGGTATTAAATGTATCAATCTAGATGATATAGAATACAAAAATATTAAATACCTTACAGAAAAAATAATTATGGAATCAACTAAAAAAAATTACGGATTTGAACCGATTATTCATGCCTATTTACTGCAGATGTTTATCATCATAGACAGAATTCTTGAAAACCAGCCAGAATACAGCAGCAGTAATGACAAAAAGACAGATTCCAACCTGCAGCTGGAGGAAATAATTGATTATATCGATAATAATTACCAAAATAATATAACCCTTCAGCAGATCGCCGAAGAGTTATATATCAGCAAATACTATTTAAGTCATTTTTTTAAAAAAAATACAGGTTTTACAGTTATAGAATTTGTCAACAGCAAAAGAATTATAGAAGCACAGAAAATGCTTATAAAAAGCAGTGACAATATTACAGATATTGCTGTTAATGTCGGTTTTAATTCTTTAACACATTTTGAAAGAATTTTTAAAAAGATAAATGGAATTACTCCCAGTCAGTACCGGGAAATAGAGGGATAATATTCAGCTTATGCAGCTTGACCTATTCAGCAGAAAATAGTGCTTTAATAAATTCTTCAGGATTAAAATCCTGGAGGTCTTCTGCTGCTTCTCCAACTCCGATCAGCTTAATTGGAATATTTAGCTCGTTTTTTACCGCTACAACTATACCACCTTTAGCTGTTCCATCCAGCTTTGTCAGTACAATACCATCAACCTTAACGGCATCATTAAATATTTTTGCCTGTGAAATTGCATTTTGACCAGTGGTAGCATCTAAAACTAATAGTACTTCCACAGATGCATTGTTTTCTGCTGCCTGAGCATCAATAATTCGCTTTACTTTTTTTAATTCTTCCATCAAATTTTTTTGAGTATGCAGCCTGCCGGCAGTATCAATAATCAATAAATCCATTTCTCTGGCTTTTGCTGCCTGAACTGCATCATATGCAACTGCTGCTGCATCTGAACCTTCCTGCTGTGATATTACATTTATACCCAGGCGGTCTCCCCAGATTTGAAGCTGTTCAATTGCTCCTGCTCTAAATGTATCACCGGCAGCAAGCATTACCCTTTTTCCCTGTTCTTTAAACCTGCCTGCTATTTTAGCAATAGTAGTTGTTTTACCTGCCCCATTTACACCCACTACCATAATTATATTCAGCTTGTCATCAAGTCCAATACCACCTTCTTCATCCTGCAGAAGTTTTTTTAATTCTTTATGGAAGTAATCCATCAATACTTCCGGTTCTTTAATATCTTCATTTTCAACATCTTCTTTTAAATTTTCTATTAATGCAAAAGTGGTTTTAACTCCAACATCAGCCTGAATTAAAACCTCTTCCAATTCTTCAAATAAATCATCATCAATACCACTTCTACCGCTAAAAATACTGCTTACCCTATCCACTAAACCCTTTTGAGTTTTCTTTAAACCGTTTTTTAATCTCTGAAAAAAATTCAATTTTCAATAGCCTCCTTAACAAAATTGTTGCTTATCTGATCTTTGTGATCAAGCTTTAAAGATATTAAGCGGGAAACACCCGATTTTTCCATAGTTACACCATAAAGTGTATCAACCTCTGTCATCATATACCGCCTATGTGTAATAATTATAAATTGAGCTACTTTAGAAAATTTCCTTATAAAACTTGCAAATCTAACTATATTAACATCATCCAGTGGTGCATCAATTTCGTCCAGTACATAAAAAGGACTCGGTTTTACCTGTACAAATGCAAATATCAATGCAATTGCAGTTAAAGCACGTTCCCCTCCGGAGAGAAGTGATAGACTCTTAAGTGATTTACCGGGCGGTTGAGCATGAATCTCAACACCTGAATTCAAAAGATCATCAGGATCGGTCAGTTTAAGCTCAGCCTCTCCTCCCTGGAAAAGAGCTTTAAATACTTTTTCGAATTGAACTTTAACAGCAATAAAAGTTTTAGAGAACATATTATACATTGACTGTTCTATATCAGAAATTACTATTTCGATTGTTTTTCTTGCTGAAATTAGATCTTCCTGCTGTTCATGTAAAAAGTCAAGTCTTTCTTTTAGTTCAGCAAACTCTTCAACAGCTGCTTCATTAACTGGATGCAGCTTTTTTATTTCTTTTTTGTAGTTTTCAATTTCTTTTTCTATCTTATCCTCTTCTGAATCAGGAATATTTGTTAAAAGGGAAGAATCTATTTTCCCTGGGTTAAGCTGGTAATCCTCTCTCAAAATCTGCTCAATATTTTCTAACTTATTGAGTAATTTATTATAAATGATATCATAATCATGAAATTCATCTCTAATTTCAGTTAGCTGTTTCTGTATATATTCCAGCTTTTTCTCCTTTTTTTCAACTACAGTCTCCAGGTTTTTTATTCGGTCTTCAAGTTCACTTTTTTTGACTGCCAGTTTATCCCTTTTTTCCATGAGCTTATTTTGTGTACTGTGAAGTGATTTTTCTCTCTTTTCAATTTTATTTAAATTTTCGTCTAAATCACAGATTCTCTGCAGATTTTCATCTATAATATTATTGATTTTCTGCAAATTTTCTTTTTTTTCATTAAGGCGTTTTTTAGCATTCTGTTTTTTTTCGGTAATTCTGGCTCCATCAACCTGCAGCTTTCCTATTATATCTTCAAGTTCTGAAATATTTTCTTTTTTACTGCTTTTTTTCTCAGTTAAATTAACAAGTTCTGATTCAAGATCAGCTATTTTTTCTTTAAATTCTATTATCTTTTCTTTGTTTTTTTCAAATAAAACTTTATTTTCAGAAGAGCTGGAAAACAAATCTGCATAATCATTATTTATTTTACTTATTCTATTTTTGAGATTATCAATATTAACAGAAAAGCTTTCTTTAGTGCTTATTAAAGAATTTTTTTCTAATTTTTTTTTCTGAAATTCTTCTTTCTGGTTTTCAAGTATTTGTTCTGATTTTTTGAGTTTTTCGTTTAAATTTTTAGCTTTGTCTACCTGTTTTTTTCCTTTTTTCCTAAGTTTTTCCTTTTCTTCACTCAATTCTTCAATAACTCTGTTTCTTCCCAATAGATTGCGTTTGCTGTTCTTACTGCTTCCACCAGATATAGCTCCACCAGGAAATACAACATCTCCATCCAGAGTTACTATTTTAAAGTTCTTATCAACAATCCTGGCTGCTTTTACAGCACTGTCAATATTATCAGTTACTATAATTCTGCCCAGCAAAAAATTGAAAATATCTATAAATTTCTCCGAAAACTGAACAAGATCAACTGCAGCAGCTATAAATCCTTCAGTATTATTTAACTTATCTAAATAATAATCAGAAATTCTGCTTCCATCAATCATATTCAAAGGCAGAAAAGTTGCTCTTCCACTACCTGTTTTTTTTAAAAATGAAACAGCTTTTTTAGCAGTACCATCATCTTCAACCACTATATTCTGAAGTTTTGCTCCCAGAGCCGTTTCAACAGCAGTTTCATATTTTTTTTCAACATCAAGTATCTCAGCAACAACATCTATTATCCCTGGGAAATCTTCTTTTTTTTCTAAAACATTTTTTACACCATAGTAATACCCTTCGTAACTTTCCTGCATTTCTTCCATCAGCTGCAGGCGGGAGCCCAAGCGCTGGAATTCTTCTTTTGCTGCTTCCAGCTTTTCTTTCTGTTCTTCCAGCTGTTCTCGATAATTATTGATTTCTTTTTTTGATGATTCAATTTTATTTTCAGCTAATTCAATTTCTTGATTAATCTTTTTAATTTGATCTTCCAAACTATTAAATTTATGCATCTGTGTTTCCAGTTCAGAAATAAGTTCTTTCCGGCTGTTATTAATTTCATCCAGCCTTTCACCATTTATATCAAGTCTTTCATTTAGCCTATCATTCCTTGATTTTAGCTGATTTTTTTCTTCTTTTAATCTGGTTATTAAATTTTTGTTTTTTGCTATCTTTTTATCTAAGTTATTTATTTTTTCTTTTTCTAAACTTAATTCTTCTTTAAATTTTTCTAACTTATCCTGCAGAGATTTTTCGTCTAAAGATATGATTTTAAAATTTTTGCTGCTGTCTTCATATATTTTTTCTGCAGCTGATGCATCTTTATTAAGATCATCGATTTTATTCTGTAGTATTTTTTTTTCTTGCAGATAATTTTTTCTTCTCTCTACCAGTATATTAAGTGTATTTTTTATTTCATTAAGTTTATTTTCAGCCTGAAAATATTCATCTGTTGTACTGTCTTTTCTGTTCTTTAATAATTTCAATTTTTCTTTTTTCTCTTTAAGAAAGTTCGATATCTTTTCATAAATATTTTTCTGCTTATTTAGTACTGCCTCTGCTTTATCTCTATTATTTTTAATCTCCAGATAATCTTCGGAAATATTAATCCATCTTTTATTAAGGAGACTTATTTCCAGTTCTGATAAATCTTCCTTTAAAGAAAAATATCTTTTTGCTTTTTGGGAAGCTTTTTTGAGTGGTTCTCTTCTTTTTTCTAATTCATCGATTAAATCTTTAACTCTATTTAAATCATGACTTGTATTTTTAAGTCTTTTTTCCGCTTCTTCTTTTCTCTTTTTATGTTTCATAATACCAGCTGCTTCTTCAAAAAAAAGCCGCATTTTATCAGGCTTGCTGTGTATTATAGAATCGATTTTCCCCTGGCCAATTATAGAATAACCATCACTGCCCAATCCTGTATCCATCAGCAGCATTTCAATATCTTTTAAACGGCAAGCAGCACCGTTAATTAAATAATCACTTCTGCCTTCAGCATCAACTTTTCTGCTGATTGTTACTTCATCACCATCTAAAGACAATATCCCTTCTGAATTATCAAAAAACAGGGTAACACTAGCCTGATGTGAAGCTTTTTTTTCGTCACTGCCAGAAAAAATTATATCTGACATTCTACTGCCGCGGAGAGCTTTGGCACTCTGCTCACCCAAAACCCATCTTATAGCATCAACAATATTACTTTTCCCACTTCCATTTGGGCCAACAATGGCAGTAATATTTTCTTCTATCTCTATATCTGTTTTTTTAGCAAATGATTTAAAGCCGTTCAGGCGTATTTTCCTCAGAAAAATTTTAAACACCTACCTATCTATCAGCATACAATTTAAAAACCTACCCTTACGGATAGGTTTAAAAAAATTAGTTTTAACGAGGTTCTACAATGAATTTGATGGCCGTTCTTTCTTCACCATCAATTTCAATTTCAGTAAAAGCAGGAATCATAATTAAATCCAATCCGTTTGGAGCAACATAACCCCTGGATATTGCTATTGCTTTGATTGTTTGATTAACTGCACCAGCACCTATTGCCTGAACTTCCGCTCTGCTGTTTTCTCTTAAAACTGCTGCCAGAGCTCCAGCTACTGCTTTTGGATCTGATTTTGATGATACTTTTAATTCATCCATAAATAATAGCTCCCCCTTAAGTTAAATAAACTGATTTTTTCGAATACTGCTTTTACTAATTATATAATACCTAATAAAATATATTCTTTATAAAAAGAATAAATCCTTTATTTTGAAATTATTAACCAAGCTTTTTAAGCTTTTTTACTTCATGTTTGGTTAAATATCTATATGTACCTTTATTTAAATTATCAATTTTTAAAAAAGAAAAGCCGATTCTTTTAAGTTTTCTAACTGGATAACCAATTATTTCGCACATTCTGCGTACCTGTCTGTTTCTTCCCTCATGAATTGTTATTTCAAATTTTGTTTTGTTTTCAGCTTTATAAAATCTAATATTATCAATTTCAGCAGGAGCAGTTTTTCTTCCATCAATAATGATTCCTTCTTTAAATTTATTAAACTCTTCTCTATCTATTAAACCTTTAATTTCAACTTCATAAGTTTTATCAACTTCTTTTTTTGGATGTGTCAGCTTATATGTAAGATCTCCATCATTGGTCAAAATAAGCAGTCCGGAAGTATTAAAATCCAATCTGCCGACCGGATAAAGTCGCTGTTTTATATCAGGCAGCAGGTCCATAACAGTAGTCCTTCCTTCAGGATCGGATACTGTGGTGATATAGCCTTCCGGTTTATTTAAAAGTATATATACTTTTTTTTCTTTAGAAATAATTTTACCGTCAACAATAATTTCATCACTTTCTGGATCAATTTTAACTCCCTTTTCCGTCACAACCTCTCCATTGACAGAAACTCTTCCTTCAGCAATTATTTTTTCACATTTTCTACGGGAAGCAATACCTGCATGTGCCATAACTTTCTGAAGTCTATCCAATATTAATTCACCTCACTGTAGCGATTATTAGGCATTTTTCTATTATTTATATCATCTTCACTTTTTTCTGTTTTATTTTTGTTATCAACAAATTTATCATCTTTTTTGTCCTTAATATTTTCTATAAAAAGCTGTTCAATTTTTTCTATCTCTGGAAGCTGAGAAAGATCTTCAATATCTAGATGCTGAAGAAACTCATCTGTTGTTCCATAAAGAATAGGATTCCCAATAGTTTCTTTTCTGCCCAGCTCCATAATCAAATTATATTTTCCAAGGGTAGATAGAGTCCTTTCAACTTTAACTCCTCTTATTTCTTCAATTTCAGAACGTGTTACAGGCTGACGATAGGCAATTATAGCCAGTGTTTCCATTGCAGCAGTAGAAAGAGTAGTAACTTTATTTATGTCAAAAAGTTTTTCCACATAATCAGCATACTGTTTTTTTGTCTTAAAAATATAAGCATCATTATATTTTTTTAGTAAAATACCAAATTCCTCCTGTCGATATTTTTTTATCAGCAAATCTAAAATTTCCTGCAGATTATCACTTTCCAGCCCAGTAATGGAAAGAAGATCAGAAAAGCGAACTGGTTTTTTACTGCTGAAAATCACCGCTTCAAGCACAGGAAAATAGTCTTTTTTTTGCATTATATCTGACACCTTTCTAAAAATTTATTTTTCCAGAGAAATTTTTATTTCATCAAAATGATTTTTTTGAATCACTATAATTCTTTTTCTCTTCATCAGTTCCAGCAGTGCAAGTAAAGTCACAACAATTTCAAGCTGATTTTTTTGATCATTAATAAATTTATAAAATGAAATTTCTTCATTAAATTCTCTAATGGTTTTAAGCATACTGCGAATTTTATTTCTAATGCTAAATTTCTCTTCTTTTATATATTCAAGCTTGGGATTGCGCATAATTTTTGTCTTTTCGTCTTTTTCTGCAGTAAGTGCTTTATGGATAAGATCGTAAAGTTCAGCTGCAGAAATGGATAAATCTATCTGCAGCATTTCCGGCATAATTTCATCAATATCCACACAGCAGCTGTATTGTGAACCTGCCTCTTCTTCCCATTCTTTTAGAACAGATGCAATATTTTTAAACAGCTCATATTCTCTTAATCTGCTGATTAAATCATGTTCATCATCTTCATTTTCTTCCACTTCGACAGGAAGAAGAGCTTTAACTTTTATCTCTATTAATTCTGCAGCAATAACAAGAAATTCACTTGCCATATCTATATCAAATTCCTGCATATTGTTTAAATATTCCAGATATTGATCTGTTATTTTCGCCAGTGAGACCTCATTTATGCCTATTTTATTCTTTTTTATGAGCTGATAAAGCAGCTCTAAAGGACCTTCAAAACTGTCGAGAACGATCTGATATTCCATGTTAAAATCCTTTCATTTATGTCGAAATCTCTTTTTTGCAACTCAAAAATAATTTTGGGGAAACTCTTTTTATAATAACATATTATAAAAGAGATTTACAGCCGGTCCTAAAATAGCCCAGAGTACACCTGTATATGCCAGTCCAAGCAGAAGTATCATTCCAGCAGGACCTTCCAGTTTTCTTAGGTATTTATCAAATTTTGAAGGTAGAAAACCAAAGAGAATTTTTGATCCATCAAGTGGAGGTACTGGTAAAAGGTTAAATAATCCAAGACTTATATTGATTATAACTGCCAGCCTAAAAAAAACAAAAGCGGTAAAAAAGATACTCCCATATCCTGACTGCTGCAGCTGATATATTGATGAACTGCTTAAAAATATAACTCCTCTGGCAAATAGAGAAAATATTACAGCCAGTACAAAATTAGAAGCAGGACCTGCAATTCCAACATACATCATTCCTTTTTTGGGAGAATTATAGTAGTTTGGATTAATTGGAACCGGTTTGGCCCAGCCAAATCTTCTTGTCAGAATTAAAACAAGGCTTCCCATCGGATCAAGATGTGCAAGTGGGTTAAGAGTAAGCCTCCCCATTGCTTTTGGTGTTGGGTCACCCAGCAGATAAGAAACATATCCATGTGAAAATTCGTGTATAGAAAGCGATATTAGTAGTATCGGTATAATTAACATTAATTCATATATAATATCCAATTTTTTCACCTCATTATTTTTTCAATTTTTTTATATACTCTAAAGCATCTTTTCTGTCATTTATATTACCACGCAATATTTCATCTCTTACCTTAAGCATGATTTCATTAATTATTGGCCCTTCTTTAAAACCCATTTTTAAAATATCATATCCACTGACAGGTATTTTAAGTCCATTTTTAATCTTAAAATGTTTGATAATTATATCAGTATAATTTTCTACATTTTTAAAAGCACAGTATAAAATTAACTCTTCTATTTTATATTCTTCTAGAAGCCTAAATCTCTGTGCAGGGTCATTCACTTTAAAAATTTCATCAGAAATACTGATCCATCTTTTTTTCTTAAAAATATTAAATTCTCTATTTTTTATAGGCCAATTCGATACTTCATTACTTTCTATATTATAAAATAGAATAATCAGTCTGACAAGAAAATAATTAACATCCAGATTATATTTGCGGCATTTTGAGAGAATAATTTCTGCATTTTTAAAGGCTATTTTCTGCTTTATATTAAATTTAAAATTATCTGTCACCAGCTTTAAAACAGGAATATCATTTAAAATATCATCGGCCAGAATAGAAATATCATCTTCTAATGACAGCAGATAATTAAGTTCAGTAAATATTCGTTCCAGTGATAATCGGCTGTAGTCGTATTTTTTTAGAGAATATCTGGCCAGATCCTTTGTTTCTGGGCTGAGAACAAATCCCTTCTGCAGTCTAAATCTTATCCCTCGCAGAATCCGCAGGGGATCATCACGAAAACTGTATTTGTGCAGAACGTGCAGTATTCCAGCTTCTAAATCATCTAGTCCAGCAAAAAAATCATATAATATTCCCTCCCGGGATGGTGTTAAATCAACTGCCATAGAATTAAGTGTAAAATCTCTTCTGTACAAATCAGAAAATATACCTGATGGTTTCACTGAAGGAGGTGAACCCGGCATCTTATATTTTTCCTGTCTGCAGGTAGCAAAATCAAGTGACAATCTATATTCAGTGCGCAAATAACCAGTTTTAAATTCATCATTAAGAATATAATCCCAACCTTTTTTCTGCTTTAGATAGGAAAAAAACACCTCTATATCTCCTTCAAGCAGAAGGTCCACATCATCATTAAGTTCCAATCCCAGCAGTAAATCTCTCAACTGGCCGCCAACTAAGTACAGATTATAATTCAATTCTGCAGCCAGACTGCCCAGCTCTCTAAAAATTAGCTGTTTTTTTTGCGGGAAATATTCAAGAAAATTTATATTATACTGATAGAATCCGGCTTTTAAATGACCACTTTTTTGGTATTCCAGCAGAAGGTTTAGAGCTTTATCAGCAGAAAGAGTCAGCCGGTTTATATCTTTATCTTTTTTTCTATATATAGGTGCAAAACTGCTGTTTATAAGCTTCTGCAGAATATCAATTCTTATGTTTATAGAATCATCTTTCTCTTTATCAATAATGATATCAAAATCAGAAACTGATAAAAGATCAAAATCTTTATAAATATTTAAAATTTTGAGCAGTGAACTGTCAAATTTATAATATTCTTCTGCCGGCATTTTTTTTATTTTTTTTAATATTTTTTTTTTCATAATAATCACCACTTAATAATAAACTTTCTTAAGTAAGGAGCATCGATTTGAATCATTACTGATAAATTTTTTTAAACATTTATAAAAACAGCTATATCAAAACAAAAATTCGCTTTATTTATTAATTCTAAAATTATTTTATGCATTTATAAAAATAGGCCATCTCAAGATGAGACAGCCCTGACATAAACAATTTCTCAAATTTTACTTAAATCAATCTTTTTTAAGGATGGATTATCAGATGCTGATCGTCCAACTTTTGCGAGGTGTTTCCACTCATCATCTATTTTAACACGAACTACATCTCCAGTAAAATCATTTTTTGTTCCATCTGCAGAACTATTGGACAAAAGCCAACTCCCAACACCATAAATATCAACTGGCACCTGTGAACGTTCAAATTTATTAATTTTTTCTGGAGAAAAACCTCCTGTTGCAATAATTTTAACATTTTTACAATAATTTTGAGCAGTTCTAACATCTGTTGGATCTAAATCCCAGTCTTTATATGCATCATCCAGTGCCCGCCGCAGTTTATAAATAAGCCTTGCATTTACACCAGTATCCAGTTCTTTATTACCCAGGGGTTCTACACTTTCATCTCGAAGATTGGAAGAAGTATCAGGTCTAACCCCAAAAAGTTTATATCTTTCTGCAGCTTTATGGTTTCCTTTTTTCTTTAAAGAAATATATTTATTAAACATGACTTTCAGCACATTTAAGCTTGTACCTATACAGTCATTATCAAAATCAACCAGTGCAATTCTATTGACATCAAGCGGCATATGTCTGCAGAACTGAATCATTGATTCTGCAGTATCTCCCAAAAAAGAAGCTATATATGAATGACTGATTGTTCCACCACCTTTTCCTCCCCACCAGGCCCCCTGTTCATCTGTGGAAACAAAGCGCTGAGTGTTAGCTCCAAAATCATTGTTATATGCATTAACACCGAGAGAATAGGCATAACCATGCAGTGCCTGCAGTTTATAGTGCGCAAATCTGGCAGGAAAAAATAAAATATCCTTCCCTCGGGCAGCTTTCATAACTAAATATACATTAGTAGCAATCCTTGATGCTTCTGTAAGAGAACCCAAAATTGGGGTTTCCAGTATGGAAAAATCTCTATATCTTCCTCTAATTTTTAATACAGGTTCTACTCTATGTGGATCACCACTATATCTGGCTTTTTCTCCATCATGACATGCTTCCACTTCCAGTTCACTGGAAGTGTTTACAAAATTCTCATCTTTATCTATATATCCTGCTGATGTTTTTAAAATAGACAGAGCTTCATCTACTCCACCAACTATACAAAATGGTTTTCGCCTGGGGAAAATCTGCATTTCAACTTCAATACTGCCTATATCATGTCCCTTATAGCTGTAACCTTCTTCTGATAGTTTTTTCAATATTCGGCTGATATTACGAAAATAAACATCAGAATACCATCCACGTGACATTCTTTCTTTATCAAGCTGAAATACTTTTCTGTCAAGACGCTCACCATTAAAAATTGTCATAAACTCACCTCACAAAAATTTTAATAATCTTACTCTATAATTTCATAAATTAACGGATTTTTTTCTATTTTTTCTTCTGTAATACTGTAAGATGATTTTACTTTTTCTAAAGCAGCTTCCAAATTAGACTCATCATTTACATGTAAAACAGCAAGAACATCTCCTTTTTTGACCTCATCAGCAATCTTTTTGACTATTTCTATTCCAACAGCCATATCAATATCTCCATCTTTAGTTTCTCTTCCTGCTCCAAGCAGCATGGCAGCAATACCAATTTTATGAGCATTTATTGCACTTATATAACCATTTTGTTCAGACTTGACTTTCATTTTTTTCTCTGCCTGGGGGAGAAGTTCAGGATTATCTATAATATCTGCATCTCCACCCTGGGCAGTTACCATATCCGCAAACTTCTGCAGAGCTTCTCCACTTCTGATTTTCTCTTTGAGAAGTTTTTTAGCTCTTTCAAGATCATCTTCCTGACCGGAAAGTTTAACCATAGCTGCACCAAGTTCGATACACAGCTCAGTTATATCATCCGGTCCTTTTCCTTTTAGTACTTTAATAGCTTCCTTAACTTCAAGTGCATTTCCAACTGCAAGTCCAAGTGGTTCATTCATGTCGGTAATATAGGCAACTGTATTTTGTCCTACTTCTTTTCCTATATTTACCATAGCTTCAGCAAGTTTACGTGATTCGCTCAGCTCCTGCATAAATGCTCCACTGCCAGTTTTTACATCAAGAACTATGGCATCTGCTCCCCCAGCTATTTTTTTGCTCATGATACTGCTAGCAATAAGCGGAATAGATTCCACAGTGGCCGTTACATCCCTTAAAGCATATAATTTTTTATCAGCAGGTGTAAGGTTTCCTGTCTGACCGACAATTGAAAGACCATATTTATTAACATTTTCAAAAAATTCTTCTCTGCTTAAAGATGTATTAAATCCTGGTATTGCTTCAAGTTTATCTATAGTACCACCAGTATGACCTAGCCCTCTACCGGACATTTTGGCAACAGGAACTCCAGCTGCTGCAGCAAGTGGAGCAAGTATCAGAGTGGTGGTATCTCCTACTCCTCCTGTGCTGTGTTTATCGACTTTAGTCCCTTTTACCGGGCTTAAATCTATCATATCACCTGATTCAGCCATAATCATTGTCAGATCAGCTGTCTCTTCTGCATCCATCCCCTGAAAGAAAACTGCCATCGCCCAGGCAGAAACCTGATAATCGGGTATTTTATCTGCAACATAACCATTTATAAGGAACTCAAGTTCTTTTTTATTTAATTTTTCACCTTCACGTTTTTTGTATATTATATCATATGCACGCATTTATGTACCTCCACTTAAATATTTTCTATTATCTCTTTCATTAATTTTAAAAACTGAGGTCTTACCTTTTCAGTAATTTCTATAACTTCTTTATGATCCAGAGGCTCTGAAAGTATTCCAGCCGCCATATTTGTAATACAGGATATTCCCAACACCCGCATATTCATATGTCTGGCAACAATAACTTCCGGCACTGTAGACATACCCACAGCATCTGCACCAATATTCTGCAGATACCTAATTTCGGCCGGAGTTTCGTAAGAAGGTCCACTCAAAGCTGCATAAACTCCTTTTCTAATAAGTATACCATTTTTTTGAGCAGCTTTTTCAGCAGTTTTAATTAAATTTTTATCATAAGCTTCTGTCATATCAGGGAAACGAGGGCCATATTCATCCAAATTTTCTCCAATTAGCGGATTATCTCCTATTAAATTTATGTGATCAGAAATAACCATAAATTCTCCAGCAGAAAAGTTTCTATTTATTCCTCCGGCAGCATTAGTAAGCAGGATTGTATCTGCACCCAGTTCTCTCATTACTCTAACTGCCATAGTTATCTGTTTAAGTGAATATCCCTCATAGTAGTGAAATCTACCCTGCATTGCTATTACATTTTTTCCGGAAAGCTGACCAATTACAAATCTCCCGGCATGACCTTCAACAGTAGAAACAGGAAAATGAGGAATATCTTTATAATCAATAATCACTTTATTTTCAATCTCTTCTGCCAGTACACCTAAACCTGATCCAAGAACAAGTGCAGTTTCTATTTTAAAATCAATTTTTTTATTTATTAAAGCTGCAGCATTTTTAATTTTTTTAGACAAAAGAATCACTCCCTTTTTAAATTATAAATTTACCATCTCTATAAATAAGTTCACTATCAGCATAAATCTCGCCACCGTTTTTCATATCACAAAGCATATCCCAGTGTATAGTCGAAATGTTTTCTCCACCCGTTTCCGGATAACTTCTGCCGATAGCAAAATGGATAGTGCCTCCTATTTTTTCATCAAACAGCATATTTCTGGTAAACTTATCGATTCCATTATTACACCCTACAGCAATTTCTCCTATATAACGGGAACCATCGTCGGTATCAAGCAGTGAAAGAAGAAGTTCTTCCCCTTTTTCAGCAGAAGCATTTACTATTCTACCGTTTTTAAATTCAAGTCTTATATCTTCAATTTCTTTACCACTGTAAATACCTGGAAATGAAAATCTAATTTTTCCATTTACACTGTTTTCCACTGGCCCTGTAAAAATTTCTCCACCTGGATAGTTTTCCTTTCCTTTATCTGCTACCCAGGTTCTCCCTTTAACACTGCATTTTATATCTGTATCTTCAGCTAAAAAATGTATTTCTTCTTTTATATTTAAAATGTCGGCAATTCTGTCCAGCTCTTTCCCAAATTCAGTCCAGTAGGCCACAGGATCTTTTCTATCAAGGTGGCAGGCGGAATAAACAAATTTTCTGTAATCAAATAATGACATATTTGCTTCCTGTGCATCAGCATGTGTTGGAAACTGACATATATTCCACTTAAGATCTCCATCAGCAGCTCGATTTATAATTATTTCACTGATTTCGCGAGATGCAAGTGACCTCAATTTTATTTTTTCTGGATCAACTCTAGCTAAATTTTTTGTGTTATTTGTTCCCAAAATTCTTACCATCACATCTACATTTTCTATCATGTACTTTAAATAAGGTGATTTATAGTTAAGCTGTTGTTCTCCTGCATACTGATAAAACAGCTCTTCCTGTTCTGCAAAAGCAATTAAAACAACGGGATGAGCTCCTTTTTTTAATATATGTTTATAAATTTCTTTTACCAGTTCTTCACTTACAGCTTCTGCCCTAATAAGTACTTCTTCTCCTTCTTTTACATTAAGCGAATAATTGACAATAACATCCGCATATTTTCTTAATTTTGCGTCAGCCACAGTATTCCTCCCCTTTAAGGTTAAGTCTTTTTACTCTAATATAAATTTCTATACAATTACTTGTCCATAAATACCACCACCACCAGCTTCAATTTTAAATTCTCCACTTCTGGCGGTTAAAATTTTACTCAGAAGTTTGCTGTTCAAACATTGTTTGAGTTCTTCTCTGCTTTTCCTGTGCAGAATATCCATTTCACTGCCGCAGTTTTTGAGCATCCTGTTTAGAGTCTTCCTGCCTATTCCAGGTATATCCAGTAGTGGAATCTGATATCTGTATTCCGGTCTGTGAGCAGGAGATTCCGTTTTTTTTACTAGTGAAATATCAAGTATTCTATCTTTAACACCAACAGTTATATTTTCACTTTCACATAAAGGACATTTTAAAACGGCACTCCTGACTGAAAAAACCTGATCGCATTTTTCACAGTATGAACGATGATATTTACCCAGAGCCGGATCAAGACCAAAATTCTTAATTATTTTTCTACTCATTTCACGTTTAAATGCTTTTTTTACTTCTTCAAAATTGAGTTCTTTTAGCTGTATTAAGTTATATTCTCTTGCTATTTTGGGCAGAGAATGAGCATCAGAATTTGTCAAAAAGCTTTTTCCTTTAAGTTCAGGTAATAAGTCTGCCATCTCTGTATCTGCACTTAATCCAAGTTCAACAGCAGGAATTTTATTCCATTCTGCATCTGTAAATCCTTCTCTATATGAAGAAAAGGCTCTACCATAAAAACTTTTATGTGGTGTAAAAATATGAGCCGGTATTAAAACACCTCCGTGATATTCAACAATTTTAAGAAACTCTGGACCTGTTATATAGGCTGTCTGAGAACTTAAATTTATATTGGAAATATACTGTTCCATTGTCAGGCTGAATTCCTTAATATCAGCCAAATAAGGGAAAAAAGAGAGATAATGAACCTGGCCACCATTTTTTTCTCTGCTTTCTATTTCAGCTCCGAGCAGAACCAGCAGTTCACCTCTGTATAATATACCACCTGAATCAAGTTCAGACATTTTTCCCTCTGTAATCATCCTTTCTATATCTTCAATCACTACCGGTGAAGCACAATCTATTATACCGACAATATCCAGTCCTTTTCTATAATAAGCTTCTTTTAAAATATTGGGAAAATTGAGTTTCCGCGAGGCAGTTATTTTTACAGGACTACCGTCACTTCCGCCTCCAATATGAATATGAAGATCAGCATAAAAATTTTTATACATCAAAATCACCAAGATAATATAATACAGCAATCAGTGTTTTGCTGTCATTGATTTTTCCTTTTTTGAATAATTTTTTTACCTCTGATCTATTTTTAGGAACAACTTCTATATATTCTCCTGGATCAAGATCTCTTCCAACAAATTTGAGATTTTCTGCTTTATAAATATAGATTAATTCTGTGCTATAGCCAGGAGTGGTATAAAAGTTAAATACTTCTTTTAAATTTTCAGCTTTATATCCAGTTTCTTCTATTAATTCTCGCTGAGCACATTCTGCCGGTTTTTCACCAATTTCCAGTTTTCCGGCTGGTATTTCATAAATAATTTCATCTACAGGGTATCTATATTGTTTTATCAGCAGCAGTTTTCCCTCATCATTCTCTGCTAAAACAGCAACACCCCCACTATGTTCTACTACTTCTCTAATAGAGCTGTGCTTATCCGGAAATTCTACCCTATCCCGATGCAGTTTTAAAATATTGCCATTATAAATTATTTCTCCATCTATTTTTTTTTCTTTTTGTATGTACATTATTGAACCTCCAATTAGTTCTTCTCTTCTATAAATTATTCACGAAAAACTACAAAAATCCTTTTAAATAGCAAAAAACTGCTTATAAATATAATAATCCCCATCAAAATGTTCAAAAAAGCGTTTTGATGAGGATCATTATAATTAATTATTATAATCTACCATATATTTGAGCAATTTAACATTAGCGTTTAGGCAAGTGCACAACCTCTATCCAGTGCTTCATTATTTATTTCCAGCAGATTTTGCCTGTGTGGAGGCAGAACCTCTTTTAGCGAAGTTTTAACAATATCAAGAGGCAAAAATTCCTCTCTGCAGATTATGTTTCCTAACATAACCATATTGGCAATTCTACTTTCTCCAAGTTCATTAGCAATTTTATTTGCCGGAACTTTAATAACTTCAATATCATCTCGCTCTACTTCTTGATTAATTAGAGATTTGTTAACATAAATTTTTCCGCCAGGTTTAATCGTATCAACAAATTTTAACATAGAAGGAAGGTTCATAGCTACAACAATATCTGGTTTAGAAGAAAGTGGAGAAGGTATCATTTTATCAGATACAATAACAGTACAGTTAGCTGTACCCCCACGCATTTCCGGGCCATAAGAAGGCATCCAGGAAACATGATATTCTTCTGTCATACCTGAATATGCAACCAGTCTTCCCATAAGCATAACTCCCTGGCCGCCAAATCCAGCAAAGATCATTTCTTTTTTCATTCTATTCTCCCTCCCCAGCTTCTTTTAATACCTGTGGTTTATAAATAGGTATCATATTTTCTTCAAGCCATTTTAAAGCTTCTACAGGTTCTATACCCCAATTTGTGGGACAGGTAGAAAGAACCTCTATCATCGTAAATCCTTTTCCTTCCAGCTGCATTTTAAACGCTTTTTTAATAGCTTTTTTGGCTTTTATAATATGTTTTACATCATGTACAGAAACTCTTTCTATATATGCCGCTCCATCAAGCACTGCAAGCATTTCGGAAATCTTAATAGGTGATCCAGCAATATCCTTTTTCCGACCAGCAGGAGAAGTTGTTGTTTTTTGTCCTAAAAGAGTTGTTGGTGCCATCTGTCCACCTGTCATACCATAAATAGCATTGTTGACAAAAATAGTGGTTATATTTTCACCTCTATTTGCTGCATGAACTATCTCAGCAGTACCAATAGAAGCAAGATCTCCATCTCCCTGATAGGTAAATACTACTTTATCGGGATGAACTCTTTTAACTCCAGTTGCAACCGCCGGAGCCCTACCGTGTGAAGCTTCCTGCATATCACAGTCAAAATATTCGTAAGCAAGAACTGAACATCCAACAGGTGCTATACCTATTGTTTTTTCTCTAATATCCAGCTCATCCATTACCTCTGCTACAAGACGGTGTATTATACCGTGGGTGCAGCCGGGACAATAATGAAAATCTTTATCAGTTAAAGAATCTGGTTTTTTAGCAACTACCTGCATTATTTCCCACCTCCAATTTTTTTGATCTCAGCTAAAATTTCTTCAGGAGTAGGAATCATACCACCTGTACGACCATAAAAGTGAACACTGCTGTTGTTTGCACATACAGCAAGTTCAACATCTTCTACCATCTGCCCTGTACTCATTTCTACAGTTAAGAAATCATCAATTTTTTCAGAAGTTTTTGCAATGATTTCTTTTGGAAATGGGAAAAGGGTTATAGGCCTAATAAGTCCAACCTTATATCCTTCTTCACGGGCCAGCTCCATGGCACTGAGAGAAATTCTAGCTGAAGTTCCATATGCCACTATTACTATATCAGCATCATCAAGATAATATGTTTCATATCTGACTTCTTCTTTTTCCATCTGATCATATTTTTCTTTTAACTTCTGGTTGTGCTTTTCTAACTCGGCTGGATCTAAAGAAAGAGAATTAATAATATTTTTTTCTCTACCTTCAGCTCCATCAGTTGCCCATGGCTTATCAGGTAGATCATCGGGATCAATACTTCTTTCGAATGATACTGGTTCCATCATCTGACCTATCATGCCATCGGCAAGCAGTAAAACAGGATTTCTGTATTTATCTGCCAGTTCAAAAGCATCTATTGTCAGATCAACTGCTTCCTGTACAGAAGAAGGAGCAAGAACAAACAGTCTAAAATCACCATGTGCCATTCCTTTTGTGGCCTGAAAATAATCTGACTGAGCAGGCTGGATTCCACCAAGACCCGGGCCACCCCTCATCATGTTAACAATAACTGCCGGCAGTTCTGCCCCAGCTATATAGGAAATACCTTCAGCTTTAAGGCTGATACCTGGACTTGAAGATGAAGTCATTACTCTTGCACCGGCACCAGCAGCTCCATAGACCATATTACTGGCAGCTACTTCACTTTCAGCCTGAAGAAAAACCCCTCCTACTTCAGGAAGACGCCAGGAAAGATATGCCGGAAGCTCATTTTGTGGTGTTATCGGATATCCAAAAAAATAGCGGCAGCCTGCCTTAACAGCAGCTTCAGCTATCGCTTCATTTCCTTTCATTAAAATTTTTTTAGCCATTAATTTAAACCTCCTAATAAAATTTTATATTAATCTTCTTTATAGATTGTAATTGCAACATCAGGACAAATTCTATAGCACTGTCCACAGGAAATACAGTCAGACTGATCTGTGACCTCTGACGGATGATATCCATGGCTGTTAATTTCTTCCGAAATAGTCAATATGGAAACAGGACAGACTGTTGTACATAATTTACAACCTTTACATTTTTCGCGATCAATAACAACTTTTTTTATATCAGCCAACATTATGCCTCCCTTCAAAAATCAATGATAGTCTTTTGCTTTTTCTTCCCCAGATAAAACTCTAAAAGCCCCAGCAGCAAGTGCTTCCATCTCTTTTTCTCCGGGATAAAGATAAACTGGAGCAATAAATTTAATTTTCTTAATTATTTTTTCTGTAAGATATTTTGAGTGTGACATACCTCCTGTTAATATTATAGCATCAATCTCACCTGCATTAACAACAGCAAGAGAAGCTATTTCTTTAATTATCTGGTAGGACATTGCAGATAATACCAGCTCAGCCTGTTTATTCCCATTTCTTATCATTTCCTCAACTTTTATAAGGTCTGCAGTGCCTAAATGTGCCTTAAGTCCCCCATCACCAACAATCTTTTTTTCCATCTCTTCAAAACTGTAATTTTCTTTTTTCATAAGATTCAGCAGATCAACTGCCGGTAAGCTGCCGGCTCTATTAGGAGACATAGGTCCCAGACCGCCTAAAGCATTATTAACATCTACTATTTTACCGTCAATATGAATCCCTACTGATATTCCTCCCCCAAGATGGGCAACAATAAGGTGCATGTCCTTATAATCATTTCCTGTCATTTCAGCGTGGTTTCTGGCAACTTCTCTCTGATTAAGGGCATGGAATATGCTCCTGTTTTTAAGTTCCGGTATGCCTGTTATTTTAGCTATTTCACTCATTTCATCAACAACTACTGGATCTACAATAAAAGAAGGTATAGCTGCAGTATCTGCAATTCTTTTAGCCAGCAGTGCTCCTAAATTACTTGCATGTTTACCGTATTTTTGACTTTTAACAGTATCAATCATTTTTTGATTTATATTATATGTTCCACCCGGAAGGGGCTTTAAAAGCCCCCCACGTCCAACTACAGCAGACAGAGATTGAATATTGATATTATGTTTACGCAGAAAATCCATAATATGACTGTACCTCATCTTAGTCTGATCTACAATGGTCGGAAATTTCTCCATTTCTTCTTCAGTATGAGATATATTTTCTTCAATTATCCTGTCTTTATTTTCAAAAACTGCCAGTTTGGTTGAAGTGGAACCTGGATTAATTACCAGTATCTTATATTTCATAACATCAGTCCCTTGGTATTAAATTACTTCTTACTTTTGCTATTTTTTCTATTCTCTCTTCTGCCATTATATCAGCTGCTTTATAGGTTGGTATATTATCTCTTTTACTGATTGCAAAAACTTTTTTGACATTATCATAAATTTTGCTTGCCTTTGCCATTGCTCTTTCTTCATTATATCCGAGCAGTTCATCATATACATTGATAACTCCACCAGCATTGATAACGTAATCAGGTACATATAATATACCTTTATCTTCAAGCATATCTCCATGTCTTGTTTCAGCCAGCACATTATTGGCAGACCCAGCTACTATATCTGCTTTTAATTTCGGTATTGTATCATCATTTATCACTGCACCAAGAGCACAGGGAGCAAAGATATCACATTCAACTCCATAGATATCTTCCGGACTAACAACTTCAGCATCTACTTCATTCAGAACCATATCAAGATTTTCCTGTTTAATGTCTGTAATAATTAATTTTCCACCTTCATCAGCTATATGTTTAGCAAGGTAATAACCAACATGTCCAACTCCCTGTATAGCAACTACCTTTCCTTTTAAATCAGGTGAACCGTAAAATTCATCTGCAGCTGCTTTCATACCTCTCCAGCATCCATAGGCAGTTACAGGAGAAGGATCTCCGCTTGTACCTGGAAGTCCGGTAACAAAATCGGTTTCTTCAGCCACAAATTTCATGTCATCAACACATGTATTTACATCTTCAGCAGTAATATAGCGTCCATTTAGACTCTGAACAAATCTGCCATAAGCACGCAGCAGCTCTTCACTTTTTATTTTATCTGGATCACCAATTATGACAGCCTTTCCACCACCGAGATTTAGTCCAGCAGCAGCAGACTTATATGTCATTCCTCTTGCCAGCCTAATTACATCATTTAAAGCTTCTTCTTCATTTTTGTAATTCCAGATTCTTGTTCCACCAAGTGCAGGTCCAAGTGTTGTATCATGAATACATATAATCGCCTTTAATCCAGAAACCTCATCATAATTAAAAACTACCTGCTCATAATCATGTTTTTCCATTCTTTCAAAAATATTCATCTAATTTCCTCCTTTTAAATTTTGGTATTTTAATTAAAAAATATAAATTATCTGACAAGACTGATATTTATTTTCCTAAAACAAGATTTCTTACAAATAATTTACCTAAAGCGATAGAATTAAATTTAGTATCCAGAGAATCTGCTCTGGAGCTAATAATTAGAGGTATATTAGCCCCCATAATAAGGCTTGCGGTTGGCTGCTCAAACAGCACTACCAGTGTTTTATATAGAATATTTCCAGATTCTATATCTGGAACAACCAATATATCTGCTTCACCTGCTACTTCTCCCCTGATACCCTTTTTTTCTGCTGCCTGTTTTAATACAGCATTATCAAATGCAAGTGGGCCGTCAACTACCACATCAATCTGTCCGCGGTCACTCATTTTAGAAATCACCGCAGCTTCTACTGTAGACTGCATAGATTGATTGACAGTTTCTACTGCTGCAAGTAAAGCTACTTTTGGACTGGAAATCCCTAATTTTCTGGCAAAAAAAGCTGCATTCTCAATAATCTCTACTTTTTCTTCCAGACCCGGAGATATATTCATTCCACCATCTGTAATTATAACAAAGCGATTTTGATTCTCCAGATAAATAAGAGAAACAAGGCTTAAAAGGTGATCTCTTCTAAAAGAAAATTTTCTGTCAAGCATTGCACGCAGAATAGTTCCCGTATTAATCATACCTTTCATCGGCATTTCTGCTTTACCTTCTTCGACTATCTGCATAGCTTTGTAGGCAGATTCTTCATGTGACATGCTGTTGATAATTTCTAAATCTGCAGTAAAATTTATTTCTTGTAAAATATTTTCAATTTTTTCTTTACTGCCTATCAGAATCGGTTCAGCAATTTTTTCTTCATAGGCTTTTTTTAAGCTTTTGAGAACTGTTTTATCCTCTGCCTGAGCCACAGAAATCTTAAGCATCTCTCCGGTTTTTGCCATTTCAATTAGCTGATCCATATCTGAAAACATTTTTATCACCTCCACACTATATAAATATGCAATATTTATTCCATTCACATAATATTTAAAAAATAATAAAAAATCCCCTTACAGCGGGGATTTTCAGCATCATATATATCATTTTTTTATTTTCTGAAAATTTTAACTGCAAAAATATTCATTAATGAAAAAATTTGCAGGCAGTTATTTGCAGTTATATATATTATTTAATAAACTGTAATATAAAAATTTTAATAAATAGAAGTATAATGACAAATAAATTTCTGCTTTTATCGTATTATTTATCCTAACTACTGATTGATACCATATTTGCTCAGTTTGTAATATAGACTTCTAACAGCTATACCAAGAATATCGGCTGCTTTTGTTCTGTTTCCATCTGCCTTTTTAAGAGCACTGATTATGGCTCTTCTTTCTGTTCTGGCAATAATTTCTGCCAGGTCTACTTTCTCAAGAGTAAATCTATCATTAAAAGTAAATTTGTCACTGTCAGATTCACATTTATCATCAAGTACAGGTAGGTCATCTATATCTACAATACCCTCTTCAAAAGAAACATAGATCATAGCTCTACCTAAAATATTTTCCAGCTCTCTCACATTTCCCGGCCATTCATATGAGCTTAACTTCAGCATTGCTGCATCAGAAATACCCCTAACAGTTTTTCCATATTCCTGATTGAGCTTTTTAATAATGTGTTTGACAAGCAGAGGCAGATCTTCTTTCCGCTTTCTGAGTGGTGGAATTTCCAGTGGAAAAACATTTAATCTGTAATAAAGATCTCTGCGAAATTTTCCATTTTCAATTGCTGATTCCAGGTCAGTATTGGTAGCAGCAATAATCCTCACATCTACATTAATTGGTTTTGAACCACCAACACGTACAATTTCCTTTTCCTGCAGAACTCGCAGCAGTTTCGCCTGCAGATTAAAATTTATCTTTCCTATTTCATCCAGAAATATTGTTCCTCCATCAGCTTCTTCAAAAAGCCCTTTTTTACCACCCTTTTTTGCACCTGTAAAAGCTCCTTCTTCATAGCCAAAAAGCTCACTTTCCAGTATACTATCTGTAAGTGAAGCACAGTTGACCCGAACAAATTTATATTTACTGCGCGGGCTTTCATTGTGAATTGCATGGGCAAACAGCTCCTTACCGGTTCCACTTTCACCTCTGAGGAGAACTGTCACAGGTGTATGAGCAGCTTTTCTGGCAAGGTTTATAATCCGCTGCATTTTATCACTTTTCCCCACTATATCACTGAAAGTATATTTAGCCCTCAATTGCCTTATAAGTTTTTTAGCCTGATTAAGTTCCTCTGTCAATTTTTTGATTTCTGAGACATCTTTTATAACTCCAACACTGCCCTTTAATTTTTCACCGACAATTATTGGTGCTACATCAACAATTACATCCTTTTTATTTGGCCCCACCTTCATACGCACATTATAGACTGGCTCTCTTGTTTTTAAAACTTTATAATGCATGCTCTTTCCTTCAGCAATATCAACACTGGCTGGTTTTCCAATTACATCTTCTTCGGTTAAACCTGTCAGTCTGGTGTAGGCAGGGTTAATCATAATTCCCTTTCCTTCTTCATCTACAACTGAAATAGCATCCTGAGTGGAATTAATAACTGCTTCTAAAAGAGCTCTGGATTCTTTTAAATCTGTAATTTCTTCTGCAAATCTCTTTACTTCTTCTATATCTCTAAAAACAGCAACCGCCCCAATGATTTCTCCTGCTTCATTTCTAACAGGCATTCTATTAGTCATTATGGTAAGCCCACCAACATACTGGGTCTGATTTAATTCCATTTTTCCGGATTTAAGAACATAATGCATCCTGGTATTTTCTATAACTTCTTCTACATCTTTTCCGATAATATTTTCTTTTTTAAGACCTAATATTCTCTCAGCAGCTCTGTTAAAGAGCTCTATTTTGCCATCTTTATCTATTGAAATTATTCCATCATGAGTAGCATCTATAATAGCATTATGTTTGATCTGTTTTTTCAATATAAAGCTGCACCTTCCTTCCAGCATAATTTAAATTAAAATATTTTTCTCTTAATAAAGGCATACTAATACATCTGGGGCTTCTCTACCCTGATCTGTGCAGAAGAATCTTTTTCATTCTGTCAATTGCTGATTTAACATGAAGAATATGAGAGCCCATAATTTTAACCCCTTTTTACTTTTTCACTCTCAATTTCCAGCCTCAGCTTATCTGCAATTCTAGCTATGAATTGAGAATTGGTTGGTTTATTTTTATTTCCTCCCACTGTACTAGCAAAATATTCATCCAGCACTTCAGCATTACCTCGAGTCCAAACAACTTCTATTGCATGTCTTATTGCTCTTTCGACACGACTTGGTTTGGAATCAAATTTTTCTGCTACTGCTGGATACAGTTTTTTTGTGATAGCTCCTAGAAACTCAATATCCTTAATTACAAGCTCTACAGCCTCTCTAATATAAAGGTAGCCTTTTATGTGAGCTGGTATGCCAAGATTATGCATAACTTCTGTTATTTTGACATTTAAATCTACATTATTTTTAAAAATTAATAAATCATCACTGTCGGCCAACCCCCTGTTTCCTTCTACTGATGGTGGAGCAACCATCTGCTTAATTCTTTTAATCAGCTTATCAAGATCAAAAGGTTTCATTATATAATAGCTTGCACCTAGTTCTACCAGTCGCTGAGTAATTTCTTCCTGTCCAAAAGCAGTCAGTATTATGGTTTTTATGGCTTCATTTAAACCCTTTTTATTCATTTCCTCCATTACACCCATCCCATCTAAATATGGCATTATTAAATCAAGAATTAATACATCTGCCTCAGTATTCTTGACCAATTCCAATCCCTGATAACCATCATGGGCAACCCCTAAAACATTAATATCATCCTGAAGAGAAAAATATTCGCTCAATAACTGACAGAACTCTTTATTATCATCTACTATAATTATATCTATATTTTTTTTCATATTAGACACTCCTGACATAATACAGTTTATTTTAGATTTTAAAGTTAAAACTAATTAATTTTTGAAAGCTGCCAATAAACTTTCTTTTTTTCTAAAAGCAAGATTCAACATTTCCCCTGCATTTGCTGCTGCTTTTTCGGTTAATTCACCTGTACCGAGCATTCTTGCTAATTCTCTAGTTCTAGCTTCTCTATCTAAAATATCGATATTGGTAAATGTCCTGTTTTTTTCAGTTTTTTTGCTGATCAAAAAGTGGTGATTTCCCATACTGGCAATCTGTGGCAGATGAGTAATACATATAATCTGACGTTTTAAAGAAATATTAAATAATTTTTCAGCCATTTTTACAGCTATTTTACCACCAACTCCACTGTCAACTTCATCGAAAACAAGTGTATCAACCTGATCCAAATTGGCAGTAATAGTTTTTAAAGCCAGCATTATTCTGGATAATTCTCCACCAGATACTATTTTTGTCAGTGCTTTTAAGTCTTCACCAGGATTGGGTGAAATCAGAAATTCTACCCTATCGATTCCATCTATGCCAGGATTTTTTTTTGTAAAAATTACTTTAAATTTTGCATTTTCCATTGCGAGATCACTGAGTTCTTCTTTCAGCCTTTTTTCAAAAACAGCTGCGCGATCTTTTCTAATAACAGAAAGTTTTTCTGCTTTATTTATTAAATTTTTCTTCAGGCTATTTTTTTCTTTTTTTAATTTTGCAATTTTTTCTTCAATATTTTCCAGATGATCTTTTTTTTCATATAATTCATCCAGATATTCTTTTATCTCTGCAGTACTGCTTCCATATTTGCGCAGCAGTCTGTTAATAAGATCCATTCTTTTTGTAATTGCTGTAAGCTCTTCTTTATCATAATCAAATGTGTCGTGATAATCCTGAATTTTAAAACTAAAATCTTCGAGATTGAAAAATATATCAGCAAATCTTTCTTCGAGATTTTTAAGTCTTTTATCAAAATCAGCTGCATCTTCCAGCTCATTTTTTAAAATACCCAGTTTTTCTACAATACCACCGTCAGAATAGTCATCACCTGTCAGCACAGAAATCAAATTACCGGTTATTTTAAATATCTCCTCAGCATGAGAAAGTGTGTTATATTTCTCCTTTAGTACTTCATACTCACCTTCTTTTAACTGAGCTGATTCTATTTCTTCTATCTGAAAATTTATCAGATCGAGTTCTCTTACACGCTGTGAATCATCAAGTTCCATATTACTCAGTTTTTCTACAGTCAGCTGATATTCCTGATAGATCTCCTTAATTTCATTTTTTAGTACTTTTATTTTTTCACCTATAAATTCATCCAGTATCATTAAATGGAATTTTTGATCCAAAAGAAGTTGATGCTCATGCTGACCATGTATATCCAGCAGATATCTGCTTATATTTTTAACCAGCCTGAGAGTTGCAAGCTGACCGTTGATTAAGGTTCTATTTCGACCATTTGCTTTTATTTCACGTGCAATTAAAACTCCATTTTTTTCTGTTTCAATACCGGCTTCATCAATTGTATTATTTATAATATCAAGCTGATCTGGCTGAAAAAAAGCCGAAATATATGCAGAATTTTTACCTGTTCTTATTACATCTGTTGAAGCACGTGCACCTAAAAGCATATCTAAAGCTCCAATAATTATTGATTTACCCGCCCCAGTTTCACCGGTTAAAACATTTAAACCACTTTTAAAATTAATGGTGCTTTGATCTATTAATGCAAAATTTTTAACCTGTAAATCACTGAGCATCTTTTATCCCCCAATCAAAATTATGCAAGATTCATCTTTTCTTTCAAAATAGTATAAAAGGTCCTATCCGGAAGTTTAATAATAGAAATTTCTCTATCTGCAGCTTCTATGTAGATTTTATCTCCACTCATCAATTCAGAGTTATCGTGGCCATCTACAGTACCAAAAATACTGCCGCTGTCCCCTTCTATTTCAATACAAATTTTTTCGTTCCCGGATATTACCATTGGACGCATATGCAGGTTGTGTGGGCAAATAGGTGTTATTAATATTGCCCTCACCTGTCTTGGATTTATAATTGGACCACCTGCTGAAAGAGAATATGCAGTTGAACCTGTTGGTGTGGAGATAATTAATCCATCTGATCTAAATCGGTTCACCAGCTCGTCATTTATATGAAGTTTAATTTTAACCATCCGGGAATCAGGACTTCTGTTTACAACATAATCATTTAAAGCATAATTTTTTTCTATTTTTTCTCCATTTCTAAAATGTTCTGCTTTTATCATCATTCTGTGCTCTATTTTATATTTTTTCTGATTTACCATATGCAGAGCTTTTTCCAGTTCTTCGGTTTCTATATCTGTTAAAAAGCCAAGCTGACCAATGTTTATTCCCAGTAGTGGTACACCACTACCAATAAAATGGTGGGATGTGTGAAGAAATGTTCCATCTCCACCAAAGACAATTATATAATCCGCTTTTTCTCTGAGCTGCTGGTAGGTAGCTCCTCTTTTTTGCTGGCCCAGATAAGAAGCAGCTTCCTTTTCTATGTAAAATTCAATACCTTTTTTTATAAACCAGTCTGCAGCATTTTGGGCAGTAGAAAAAGCTTCCTTTTTTGCAAGATTTAGAACCATTCCCGGTGTGGACATATTTTTACCTCCCAAGTTCTTTATGTGCTTTAGAAACTATTTTCTCCACATGATATTTCCATTCTTTATTGTTAAATTTATTTGCAAAAGTACTATCTTTATCACTGACTATATTATCATAAGTATTGTTTGTGCTGGCTGTTTCTTCAATATTATCTGCATTATTTGTAGTATATTTCAGGTGAATTAAATACTCTATATTGCTGCTTTCAGCTCCTGTTATAGGAGAATAATTTAGTCCTTTAAGTTTAAATCCTTCTGACATAAAAAAACCGCTTAAAGAAAGTATAACATCTCTGTGAACTGCCGGATCTTTGACTACTCCTTTTTTGCCAACCCTTTCTCTACCTGCCTCAAATTGAGGTTTTATAAGGGCAATAAAATCTCCGGGCTTTTTCAAAAATTTTTTTACCCCGGGTACAATAAGCCGCAGAGAAATAAAAGATACATCTGTCACAATTAAAGGTGCCTTTACCGGCAGCTGATCAAACTCTAAATACCTAAAATTACAGCGCTCATAAACTTCAACTCGCTCATCATTTCTCAGTTTCCAGGCAAGCTGACCATAACCCACATCTACTGCATAAACTTTTTTTGCTCCATTCTGGAGCAGGCAGTCAGTAAATCCTCCTGTAGAAGCACCAATATCAATTGCTTCAATTCCAGCAGGGTCAACAGCAAAAACCTGCAGAGCTTTTTCCAGCTTATATCCTCCCCTGCTCACATAGGGATTTTTGTCACCCTTTATTTCAATATCTGCATCTTTTTTTATACGGGTTCCAGCTTTATCTACTAATACCCCGTCAATATAAACAATACCTGCCATAACTGCACGTTTTGCCCGGCTGCGGCTGGAAAATAAACCTCTTTCCGATAAAAGTATATCTAATCTTTCTTTTCCGGCCATAGTTCAGAAACCTCCTGATCATAATCTAAAGCTTTTAAACAGTGTTTAATTATTCCTTCTGCATCTAAATCATAAAAACTGCGTATTTCTTCCATAGAACCATGTGGTACAAATTCATCCGGAATACCAATTCTATATATTTTTGCTGGATTAAACCCATTTTGTTCTGCAAATTCCAGTACAGCTGAACCAAAACCGCCATTTAAAACATGTTCTTCTGCAGTAATAATCTTTTTATATTTTCTAAAAAGATCTGAAAACATCTCTTCATCAAGTGGCTTTACAAATCTGGCATCTACCAGTGCAGGAGAATATCCATGTTTTTTCATTACTTCAGCAGCTTTTTTAGCTGGATATACACAAGACCCTGCTGCCAGAATAACAAATTCTTCTCCTTCTATAAGTTGTTCTGCCTTCCCAATTTCTATTTTTTCAAAATCTTTTTCTTCATCAGAACCGCTGACCTCTCCTCGAGGATATCTAACTACAGCTGGTCCGGAATGATTTACTGCAGTATAAAGCATATCCTGAAGCTGTGCTCCATCTCTTGGTGCCATTATAATGATATTTGGAATAGGTCTTAAAAATGAAAAATCGAATAATCCCTGATGCGTTTCTCCATCATGACCGACTATCCCAGCCCTGTCTACCGCAATTGTCAGCGGCAGGTTCTGAAGACAGATATCATGAATAACCTGATCATATGCCCTCTGCAGAAAAGTAGAATATATAGCACAAACTGGATTCATACCACCTCTGGCCAGGCCGGCGGATAATGTTACTGCATGCTGTTCGGCTATTCCGACATCAAAATATCTGGCTGGATATTTTTCGGCAAAACCAACTAAACCTGTACCGGAAGGCATTGCAGCTGTAATTGCTGTAATTTTCTCATCATTATCGGCCAGTTTCTGCAGGGTTCTACCAAATATTTTACTGTATGTGAGTTTTGTTTTTTTAGATTTATTTTTTTCTTTTTTTCCTTTAGCTGGACTAACCCCATGATATTGACTTGGATTGTTTTCTGCAGGCTGAAATCCCTTTCCTTTTTTAGTGATTACATGCAGCAGTACAGGTTTTTTTATCTGATCTGCTTTTTTAAAATGATCGATCAGTTCTTTTATATTGTGACCATCAATTGGACCAATATATTTAAATCCCATTTCTTCGAACAGCACTCCGGAAATCATTAAATATTTGAGACCTTTTTTTATTCTCTCTGCCGTCTGAGTAAGTCTGCTGCCAAATTTAGGAATATGTTTGAGTATAAATTCAACATCTTCTTTAAGGTGATTTAATGCTGGATCGGCAGTTATAGTAGAAAGATACTGAGAAAGTGCCCCTACATTATCTGCAATCGACATTTTATTATCATTTAATATAACATTAAAATTTGTTCCCAATTCACCGGCATGGTTCATTGCCTCAAAAGCCATACCAGCTGTCATAGCACCATCACCAATAACAGCATAAATATCACCCTTTTCTCCTTTTATATCACGAGCAAGCGCCAGTCCAAGAGCAGAAGATATAGAAGTGCTGCTGTGACCTACATTTATTATATCATGTTTGTTTTCTTCGTACTTAGGATAACCACTTAATCCATTCAGCTGTCTTAATGTATCAAAATTATCTCTGCGGCCTGTCAGTATTTTATGAGTATATGACTGGTGGCCTACATCCCAGATTATTTTATCTGCTGGGCTGTTAAGATAGTAATGGAGTGCAATTGTAAGCTCCACTGTACCGAGATTTGAAGCTAAATGGCCTCCGGTTTTAGAAACTGATTCAATAAGAAAGGCTCTGATTTCATCTGCAAGATGTTCAAGCTCAGCATAATTCATTTTTTTGAGGTCTTCAGGTCCATCTATCTGAGATAAAAATTTATACATAAATTCACTCCTAACAAATCTATTTAAAAAAACTGTGCAGATAATCTGCAGCTAGTCCAAAAAAGGCGACTACTTTACCTGTAAAAAATATAATTTCACTGGATTTTTTTATACCATAGCTTTTAAAGAAGGCCTTCCCACCAACTGTAAGAGAAGATGTAAGGCCTATAATAATTAGACTGGTAATAACATTGGAAAAATTATAAGTATTTACAATTCTAATAACTATTACTGCTCCTATTGCTCCACTGATTGTACCACATATATCTCCAACTATATCACACATCAGGCTGGCAACTTTATCACCATGTTTAACCAGAAAAAGTCCGGATTTTGCTCCAAATATTTTTTTGGCAGCTTTTGCATTAAATGGTTCAGGTCTAGCAACTGTAGCTGCCACCCCCACCATATCTGCAATTATACCCGTTATTATAATAAGCAGAAGTATAATTACTGCCGCTGGTAAAGAAACAAACTGTATCTGAGTTTGGGAACTGAAGGTAACAAATACTGCAATAAAAAAAGTAATGATAGCAATAATAATACTGCTGCGCAAATTATCCAAACTTTATACACCTCATTAAGTTTATTATATCATTTCTTTAATTAAATTTATATTTTAAATTGTAATGTATTTTTCAAAAAATTTGTGAGTGGTGATACAGCAAATAAATGCTGTGGCTTAGGTCCAGTAGGTTTTCCCCCGAAATACCCCCTTCTGTCACCAGAACAGGCGATTTCTCATTAAATTTCGACTATATGGTTACCCTTATATAGAACTGGATTACCACTCAGACCACACTTTAATCTCCACTGTATCCTGTACTAGCAGACAGCCTAGAAGTTTTCCTTAACAGTGTTTAAACTACTCCCTAGCTTCTTTTGCAGTAAAGGTTTCCAGCAGGTTCAACATATAATTTGGATCCAAAATTATATGTTTTGCTACTGTCTCCAGTACCACTCAAAGCAGGCTACACTACCCAAACCTTACGGCTGGGCAGGTTAACCTAGATTTATTCCAAGCTGGAATAAATACCAGGCCTCCACGGGAAAGGGGTCAACGCCCACATGCCATTGTGGATCGCCCCAAACCCTTAACTCCCTACATCAGCTCCCGACTGGGCGTCAGCAGCCGATGTAAAGAACTTCATCGATATGCCCGCTGACGGATTTTTAGGCCCGTCTTCAAGAATAATACACTGACTAGGATACTGCACCACTCACATTTTGTTTAATTATAACATAATAACTTATACTGTTCAATTAGCTCTGCCTGTAGAGTACAAATTGTACCAGTTCTTTAAGATGACGGGCTTCATCTCCAAAAACATCCAGTGCATCTGCTGCAGCTAAAGCATATTTTTCGGCTGCTTTTTTGGCTCCATCAATACCAAGTAGTTTTGGATAGGTCGATTTATTTAATTTATCATCACTGCCGACAGCCTTACCTAATTTTTCTTCATCACCAACTACATCAAGTAAATCATCTACAATCTGAAAAGTAACTCCAAGATTTTCTGAATAATCGGTCAGAGCATCAATCTCATCTTTATCTGTATCACTGCAGTATGCACCTGTAAGGACAGATGCTTTTATAAGTGCACCTGTTTTACCTCGGTGAACTTTCTGCATCTCTTCTAAATCAAGATTTTTATTTTCTCCTTCTAAATCCAGAACCTGACCACCAACCATACCCTGATAGCCTGATGCAGTAGAAATTAAACTGATAATTTTAATCCTTTTTTCTGCACTTATTTTTAAGGCAGATAATATTTCAAAAGCATATGTTAAAAGTGCATCACCTGCCAGAACAGCTATTCCTTCTCCAAAAACTCTGTGATTTGCTGCTTTTCCGCGTCTAAAATCATCATCATCCATACTAGGCAGATCATCGTGAATTAAAGAATAGCTGTGTATAAGCTCCAGAGCAGATCCAGCTTTTAAGGCAGCATCAGTATTACCATTTAACATCTCTGCAGTAAGAAGTGTTAAAACAGGTCTTATCCTTTTACCACCAGAGAAAACAGTATATTCCATTGCTCTACTTAATGTAGGTGATAATTCTGTTTCCTTCAGATCAAATAATTTATTTAATTCTCTATCAATTTTTTCTGCCTTTACAGTCAGAATTTTTTTTATGTTTTTCATTTATCTTCATCCTCATTATCGTCTTCAAAATTAACAGTTTTACTGAATTCTCCATTTTCTTTCAGCACCAATTCAATTTCTTTCTCTGCTTTATCCAGCCTGGTGTGGCACATTTTTATGAGCTTCATACCTCTGCTGAATTTATCCAGTGAATCTTCCAGTGATAGGCCTCCTTTTTCCAGTTCATTAACTATTTTCTCTAATTCTTCCAGCGCTTTTTCAAACTTTATATCATTTGTTTCTTCAGTCATCATATTCACCTGCTTTTTCTTTACTTTCCAGCCTGAGTCCTAATTTCCCATCCACAAGTTTTGCAGAAAGATAATCGCCTTTTTCTACATCATCAACAGTTTTAATCAGCTTATTGTTTTTATCGTTCAGCACAGCATAACCTCTGGAAAGAGTATTTAATGGGCTTAAATTATTAAGTTTTTCATATAGAAGCTGATATTTATTATTGTAGTGATTATATGTATTTTCTATCTCATGCTTTAATCTGCTTTCAAATTGATCTAAAAGCTGTTCATACTGAAAAAAAAGTTCTTCCGGTTTTGCAAATATTCTCCGTTTAGAAAGACTGTCAATTTTTTCTCTTCTGTTTTTTAAATTATTTTTTATAGATGTTTTTAACCTTTCTTTAAGACTATCAAGTCTATTTAGTATTTCCTCCCTATTTGCAGTTGCAATTTCTGCAGCTGCTGAAGGTGTGGGAGCTCTGAGATCTGCCACAAAATCGGATATAGTAAAATCTGTTTCATGACCAACACCACTAATAACCGGCAGCCTGGAATTGTAGATTGCTCTGGCAACCAACTCTTCATTGAAAGGCCAGAGATCTTCTATAGAACCACCACCACGGGTAACAATAATAAGATCTATATCATCACGGCTGTTTAAATATTCCAGTGCCTCTATAATCTCAGCTGCTGCCTTTTTTCCCTGAACATGTGTGGGTACTATTAAAGCAGAAAAATTACCTCTTCTCCTCTTCATAACGGAAAGAACATCTCTTACTGCTGCCCCTGTTGGAGAAGTAATAATCCCAATTCTTTTAGCAAGAATTGGGATTGCTTTTTTTTCTTCAGGAGCAAATAGACCTTCTTCCTTTAACTTTTTCTTCAATTTTTCGAAAGCTATAAATAGTGCTCCTCTGCCTTCAACCTGCATTTCTCTGGCATAAAACTGATATTCGCCTCTGCGTTTATATATATCAAGATTACCTCTTGCGGTGACTTTCTGTCCATCTTCAGGCTCAAAATCCAGTGAATTATTATATCCCTTAAACATAACACATTTTAACTGGGATAAATTATCTTTTAATGTAAAATACATATGCCCGGAACTGTGGTGATAAAAATTGGAAATTTCACCTGTTATCCAGAAATCCTGCAGCAGGTGGTCATTATTTATCATACCTTTTAAATAATTTGTTATTTCTTCAACTGTAAACAGTTTTATTTCTCTATTTAATTCCATTTTTATCAAAACTTTCTATTTATTTTTATTTAGAACATATTCCTTAATATTTTCTGCCGCTTTTTTGCCTGCACCCATTGCTTTAATTACAGTTGCAGCTCCGGTTACAACATCTCCGCCGGCATATACACCTGCACGGCTGGTTTTCAAGTTTTCATCGGTAATAATTCCACCCCATGATTCTGTTTCTAAATCTTTAGTGTTTTTAGTAAGCATTGGATTGGGGCTCTGACCAATAGCTATAATTACTGTGTCTAAATCAAGCATCCAGTTTGAACCCTCAATAGGGATTGGGCGTCTCCTGCCTGATGAATCCTTTTCTCCAAGCTCCATCTGAATACATTCCATTTTATCAACTCTACCATTTTTCCCATGTATGGCAACTGGATTATTCAGCAGTTTAAAGATAATTCCTTCTTCTTTTGCATGTTCAATTTCTTCATCTCTTCCCGGCATCTGTTCTTCTGCCCGACGGTAAACTATATATACCTTTTCTGCTCCCAGTCTTCTAGCTGTTCTTGCTGCATCCATGGCAACATTTCCCCCACCAACTACAGCAACTTTATCCTGTACTTTAATGGGTGTTTTATATTCTGGATACTTATATGCCTTCATAAGGTTTACTCTTGTTAAAAACTCATTGGCAGAATAAACTCCATTCAAATTCTCTCCAGGAATATTCATAAACTTGGGCAGGCCTGCACCTGTACCAATAAATACTGCTTCATATCCATCTGCAAAAAGTTCATCGATGGTAATAGTTTTTCCAACTACAACATTAAGCTGAATATCAACACCAAGATTTTTTATGCCTTCAACTTCTTCATCAACAATAGCTTTAGGCAGTCTGAACTCTGGAATACCATATCTGAGCACTCCACCTGTAGCATGCAGGGCTTCAAATATAGTCACTTTAAACCCGTATTTAGCCAGATCAGCTGCAGCGGTTAGGCCGGCAGGACCTGCACCTATTACTGCTGCTTTTTTTCCTTCCAGTTCAGGAATTCTATACTTTTCTATTTCTTCTTTAGAAGCCTTATCAGTTCCCCGATCCATATTATAATCTGCAACATATCTTTCAAGTCTTCCAATAGCTACAGGTTCATTTTTAATCCCCATTACACATACTTCTTCACACTGTTCTTCCTGTGGACATACCCGTCCACATACAGCAGGAAGATTATTTTTAGATTTAATAATCTGATTTGCTTTTATTACATCCCCATCTTTAACTGCCTGAATAAACTGAGGAATCGGTACACTTACAGGGCAGCCGTCAACACATGGCTGATGTTTACACTGTAAACACCTTTCTGCTTCTAAAGCTGCATCTTCATCAGAATATCCTCTGGGAACTTCATCAAAATTATTTATTCTTTCTTCTGGTGGCTGTTCTTTCATCGGAGTTTTCTTTGGTTTCAACGCCATTATCCGTTCACCTCTTCTTCCATTTCTCCTGCAAGTGCTTCTTCATCCTGATAAAAGCTTAATCTGTTCATAAGTTCTTCAAAATCAACTTTGTGTCCATCAAAAGCTGGTCCATCAACACAGGTGAATTTGGTTTCTCCACCAACTGTAACACGGCAGGCTCCACACATGCCTGTGCCATCAACCATTATTGAATTTAAGCTGACTATTGTTTTTATACCATAATCTTCGGTCATATCAGCAACAGCTCTCATCATCGGAACAGGTCCAATTGCAATGACCAGATCTATATTATCTTCTTGATCAAGGAGATCTTTCAGTACATCTGTGACAAATCCGTGATGCCCATAGCTTCCATCATCTGTTGTAATAAAAAGCCTGTCACTATAATTGTCCAGTTCTTCTTCCAGTATGACAAGATTTTTAGTTCTGGCTCCTGTTATTGTAATAACTTCTGCTCCCATTTCGTAAAAACCTTTTACCTTGGGGTACAGCAGTGCTGTTCCAGAACCTCCACCAAGAAGTACTACTTTTTTGTAACCCTCCATTTTAATATGATGGCCCAGTGGGCCAACTATATCCTGGATATAATCTCCTTTTTCCAGACTGCCCAGCAGTTTGGTAGAATAACCTACTTCCTGAAAGATAATAGTTATTTCACCAGTTTTATCATCATGGTCAGCTACAGTAAGCGGAATTCTTTCTCCCTTCTCATCAACTCTAAGAATGATAAAATTTCCCGGCTCAGTCTTTCTGGCAATAAGTGGTGCTTTTACTTTGACTTTCTTAATTGTTGGTGCTAAAACTTCTTTTTCTAATATTTCGTACATAATTTACCCCCCATACACTTTTAGCGCATTTCTTATAAACAGTTCTCTGTCTAAAGTATTTATCCTCCCTGAACTTTGTATTTCTTATTTTTTCTTAATTCAACCATTTTTCTATATCTCTGATTTTACTGGACTTTCCCCATTTTTTATATACTGCTGCAAAAAGGGGAGATGCAGGAATATTGAAATTTTTAGTCAATGAATCTTAACGAAATGAAGGAAGAAATAGGGTTGAACTACAGGATGGAGTGAGCTAATCATGAGTCAGGAGGACTCATTGATTAGTGTGCCCTATTTCACACCCGAATTGAGTTTTAGATAAATCTAAAAATTTCGTTGATGACTAAAGCCCCCTTTTTGCAGCTTGAAAATAAATTTTGGGGAAACTCCTAACTGATTTTATACTTGACAAACAAAAATTTTTCATTTAAAATGTTATTTGTCAGTGCGAAAGTGGCGGAATTGGCAGACGCGCTAGGTTCAGGGTCTAGTGGTCGCAAGACCGTGAGGGTTCGAATCCCTCCTTTCGCACCATTTTTTTATTTAATCTGCCATTTTTCTGCAATAAGCAGATCTTTCCCAGCAAAAATTTCTCCTCTTATAATATCTCTATTTTCTAAAAATCCTACTCCACTCGGTGTTCCACTCATTATTATATCATAATCTTCAATACTAAAATGTTTTTTAACCTCATCAATAATATCAGCCGGCTTATATATCATAAGCTCTATACCACCATCCTGACACAATTTATCATTAAGATACAGTTTTAAGCTTAAATTATTAACTTCTTCAACTTCTACAAAATCTGAAAATACTGCAGAACCATTAAATGCCTTTGCCTTTTCCCACGGCAGCCCCTTTTCTTTTAGTCTGTTCTGGACATCAACCAGAGTCAAGTCTATTCCAAATCCTACTCCGGATATTTTTCCATTTTTCATTAAAAAAGATATTTCACCCTCATATCTGCATCTGCCTTCAGGTAATTTCACCTCCCGGCTGACAGAACTATTGGGCTTCAAAAAAAGCACAAGTTCTTCTGGATTCTGATTATTGAGTTCTTTTATATGTTCAGCATAATTTCTGCCTACACATATAATTTTAGATGGCTGATATTCATTGTTTAAATAATTAATGCTCTGCAATTACTATCTCCTCCCTTTTTATATTAAAATATTCTCAAATTCTCAAAAATCTAAATAAATTAATTTTAAAAAAAATTAAAGTAAAATTTTTTAAATATCTATTCCAAATGCTATTCTTATAAAATATCCAATGATAAATGAAAAAGCAGCAACACCTAAACTAATGACAGTCATCTCTATAAATCGTCTTTTGAAATTTAAATCTTTTGCAACAGAAATATAAAAGTTGAAAATGAATATTATTAATACCGCTGAAAGAATTGTAACTGCCAGAGCAGTAATATAACTGCTGAAAATTAGGTATGGAACAACCAGTACTATTACTGTTAGAATATATGCTGTTCCTGTATATATAGAAGCTTTAAGTGCGTTTTCGCCCTCTTCTGTTTTTGTGGAAAGATATTCTGAAGCTGCCATAGAAAAGGCTGCGGCAATACCTGTAATGCTTCCAGCAAGTGCGATAATCTCTGTTTCACGCATGGCAAAAGACAGGCCTGCTAGAGTACCTGTCAGCTCAACCAGAGCATCATTTAATCCCAGCACAATGGATCCAGCATATTCCAATTTTTCTTCTTCCAGCATAGCGATCAGCTTATGTTCATGTTCATCTTCTTCTGCAAAGACTGTTTTTGCTTCTACAAATCTATCTGTAATTCTGTAATAAGATTCCTGGGCAGATTCTTCCCCTAACTCCATTAGTTTAATACCAAATGTAATACCAAAAATTCTGGCCAAAAAATAATAGAAAAATATTTTTATTCTGGAAGGCTTAACTTTTATCCCGGTATATTCCTCCCAGATTTTGTAGTGCCGTTTCTCATCTTCTGCTATTTCGTTCAGCACTTCTGCATTGTCATCACCTGCCAGTTTGGAAGCAAGTTTTTTGTAGATATGGTATTCAGTGATTTCATCTTTCTGCATCTTTATAAGCTTTTCTTTTACCTGCCTGTCCAGACTTTCAGCTCCCATAAAGTCACCTCTTTTTAGAAAAGTTTTTTACAAATCTATCTATTCTATCTATACCTTCCAGTATTTCTTCTACCGGCAGTACAAAAGACATCCTTATATAATCATCCATACCAAAACCGGCTCCTGGCACAACTGCAACTTTTTCTTCCCTCAGCAGCACCTCTGCAAAACGAACAGAATCTGTAATTTTTTCTCCCTTATAATTTCCACCAAGCACAGAAGATATGTCAACAAAAAGATAAAAAGCTCCATTGGGTCTAATATAGCTTAGCTCTTCTACTTTATCCATATGAGCCAGCATTTTATCTCTTCTCTCTTCATATATTCTGCACCTATCTTTTATTAAACTGTTGAGATTTCTATTCTGCAGTGCTTTAAAGGAAGCATACTGTGTAATTGAATTTGAATTGGATGTTGAATGGCTTTGAATTTTAGACATATTAGCAATAAGTTCCTTATTGCCAAACCCAAATCCAAGCCTCCAGCCTGTCATTGAATATGTTTTTGACATTCCATTTACTATAAACAGGTTATCCTTTAAATCGGGGCGCAGAGATATTATAGATTTAAAATTTAAATCATCAAATAAAAATTTTTCGTAAATTTCATCACTAATTAGTAATATATCATGTTTTTCCACTACTTCACACAGGGCCAGCAGTTCTTTTTCTGTATAAACACGACCATCTGGATTGGAAGGATTATTTACTATAACAGCTTTTGTCCTGTCAGTTATGGCACTATTTAACAAGTTTGGAGTAAGTTTAAAGTGATTTTCTCTTTCACCTTCAACAAAAATCGGTACTCCATCGGCGAGTTTTACCATTTCAGGATAAGAAACCCAGTAAGGTTTTGGTATTATCACTTCTTCTTTTGAGTCTAAAAGGGTCTGAAATATATTATAAAGTACCTGTTTGGCACCATTTGATGCTATAATTTCATCTACAGAAAAGCGAAAACCATAATCATCTGCAAATCGATCAGCAGCGGCCTGACGCAGTTTTTTAAGCCCTTCTGCAGGAGTATAGCGGGTATAACCTTTTTCCATTGCTTCATCAGCAGCACTACAGATATAAGCAGGTGTTGGGAAATCTGGTTCTCCGGCTCCAAAACTAATTACATTTTCACCTTCAGCTTTTAAATCTGAAGCAAGATTGCTGACAGCAATTGTCTGTGATTTATTTATGAGTGAGTTTCGAGAAGATAATTTCAATATACACACCTCATTTTTATGTATTATCAATTATAAAACTATTTAATTTTTAATTCACTATATTAAAATATACCATAAAATTAGTTATAAATAAAGAAAAAAAAGAGAGGAAATCCTCTCTTTTTATCGTGAATATAATCACAAACTTTTGTAAAATTTTTTTTATTATATTTTATCTACTGAAAAAATGATGATCACTAAAATCAAGATTAATCTTTCCTCTTTCTTCTGTATATCTACTGGAAAGCAGCTCTATCTCTTCATGACATTTAGAACACAATGTACGGCTGCTATTAGTTTCTGCACCACAAACTCTACACTTCACTTCAGACACCTCCTTATATAAATTAAATTTGTGAATTGCTTCACTTTATTATCTATATTTATACTACTATAAGTTTTTATAAAAGTCAAGCAATTTAACCAATTTATTTAATTTTTGCTAGTATTCCATTAATAAAAGAAGGTGAATCATCATCTCCAAATTTTTTTGCTATCCTCACTGCTTCATTTATGGCAACTCCAATCGGTATATCATTCTTTATTTCATAGATGGCAATTCGCATAATATTTCTATCCACCACTGGCATTCTGTCCACCTTCCAGTCAATAGCATATTTATTAATATTTGCATCCAGTATTTCTATCTGTGAACTAATACCTTTTACCAGTTTAAAAGTATAATTTTCTTCCTCTACACCTTTTTTTCGCAGAAAGTTCCTGCAGTAATTTTCTACACTTTCTCTGTCGAATTTATTTTTAATATCAAGACCATAGAGAATCTGGAGAGCCCAGATTCTCTGGCTGTGGCGCGAGCTTTTTTTCATTTCCTGATTACCTCATTCCCAGTCTAAACTCTATTTAAATCTTTCTGGTATTATTTTATCGATTAGTGTTTTCATATCTTCTTCTATATTCCACCTGGAGCCAATTACATATCCCAACCCGGTAGTTATCACTAAAAGTAATGTTTTAAAAAAACCAATACTTAAAATTAAAATTCCTATTATAAAACCTATCACTGCACCTATTACTCTGCTCTGATTTTTAAAATAAAACTGGTACAGGTTATCATAAAAATCCTTTTTATCCATTTATCAACCACCTCATTCAGATGTGCTGGGAAATTTTTTTTTCTTTTTTACATCCTGAATCAAAATTTCTACTTTATTAACATCTATACCGACAGTTTCTTTAACATGTTCTTTTAAATCATTTTGTATTTCCTGACTAATATGCGGCAGATCTCCCGGCACAGTTAAATTTCCATTTAAGATAATATTAATTCCTTCTGGCATATCTTCTATTTCAATACTAATATCTTCAATTTTTCTATTTATCATAACTCTATCTCTAATAAGATTCTTCAGAGCAGAAATAGTGATACTTATATCTCCACTTTCAGAGCTAATAATTCTGGTTGACTTAATTTTTTTGCTTATAAAAAATGGGTAAAGCAGTAGTGAAGCTGCCAGAAATAGTATCAAAGTTACAATACCTGCTTCCCAGCTTCCATAAAGAGCAGCAAAAAAATCAGGTACAGCTGATTGAGATAGGAGTCCAAAAAAGTAAAGTGAGACAGTTATAGAAACTGCCATAACTATTAATGCCAGTAAAAATGAAATCAAATTATTAATTATCTTCATCTGATAACCTCCAGTCTATTTCAAATCTGGAATACTATTCCTTTTCAACTTCTTCTTCAACCTCTTCTACTTCAACCTCTTCTACCTGATCTTCTTCCTCATCCGGAAAGTTAACACCCTGTACATGTACATTAACTGATTTAACATCCAGTCCTGTCATTCCTTCAATCGCCTGTTTTACATTATTCTGAATTTCCCAGGCTACTTCTGGAATAGAATTACCATATTCGATAATAACAAAAATATCCACTTCCACAGTTTCTTCAGTTACTTCTACTTTTACACCTTTGCTTAAATTTTTCCGTCCCAGAAGATCTGCTATACCGCCTGCAATACCACCACTCATCCCAACTACACCTTCTACTTCTGTAGCAGCAAGACCTGTAATAATGCTTACAACTTCATCGGCAATTTTTATTTTCCCTTTTTCTTCATAATTTTTCTTATTCTCTGTCATTTTATTACCTCCTTTTATTTTGATAAAACTTAACCCTTTAAACTATCCCTTAATAGCATCAATAAGTGATTTTTTGTCCTTATATTCACCAACAATTATGGCTCCCACCTTTTCTCCATTTTCATCTTCTATAACCTTAACATATATGTCATTATCCAAAATAATTTCTTCCCTGTAATCTCCTCCTTTATTCAATTCTCCAATTGAAACCACATCAATGCCGGCTATTTTTAGAGAGTGAGAAGGAATAAAACCATTAAATTCTGCTTTCTGCCCTGTCATAATCTTTCCCGCCACCTTTCCTTCTTCCATTGAAGGTGTCCAAATTCCATAAACTCTACCTTGATATTCTGCTGCATCTCCAGCTGCAAATACAGAGTCCACATTTGTTTTCATTTTGCTGTCCACCACAATACCTCTGTTTGTTTCAATCGGAGTATCTGCTACCAGATCTATATTAGACCGTACACCTGTGGAAAGAAGTACAAGGTCAGTATCAATAGTACTGCCATCTTCTAATTTGACTGTTTCTACTTTATCACTGCCGATAAATTCTTCTGTTGATGCTTCTATCATAATTTCTATATTTTTGTCCTCCAGTTTTTTCTGCAGCAGTTTTCCACCCTTTTCGTCAAGCTGTTGTGATAAGAGATAGGGGGATTTCTCCAGGACATACGGTTTTAGTCCTGCTTTAGCAAAATTGTAGGCTGATTCCAGTCCCAGCAGTCCTCCACCAACTACAACAGCTGTTGAACAATTTTTTACTTTAGAGTAAATTTCCTCTGCATCTTTACCATTCCGCAGTGTAAATACATTTTTGAGTTTACATCCTTTTATAGGTGGTACAAAAGAATGTGCACCATTTGCCAGCAGCAGTTTATCATAATAATATGTTTTTGCTTTATCGCTTTCTACAAATTTTACCGATGTATCTATACTGAGTATTTTTTCTTCCAGATGCAGTTCAATATCATTATTTTCAAACCACGACTTATCATTTATAATTATATCGTCCACATCGACTTCTCCAGACAAACACTCTATCAGTCTGGGACGGTAATAAAATGGAAAAGGTTCTTCTGTAAAAACTACAATTTCATCTTTTCCGTCTCTTACCTTTATCATCTCTTTGATAGCTGATGTTCCCGCTACACCAGCACCAACTACTAAATATCTCATTATATGCCTCCTCTTTAAATTAAAGTTATCTCTTTAATACTCGCTCCTCACATTAGTAAAACAGACCAACTATTATTTTGAATTTCTTTCACTACTTTTCTCATCTTTGTAATGAACTACTTATCTATTAATTTTTAAAACAAAAATCAATAGATAAATATTTTTAGATTTCTCAATTTGTTCAGCTATTAACCCGCTCTATATATTCATCAGTTCTGCTGTCTATCTTAATTGTATCACCTTCATTAATAAATAAAGGTACCTGTACTACAAGACCTGTTTCCATTGTTGCTGGTTTACTTCCACCTGATACGGTATTTCCCTTTATACCAGGCTGAGTTTTTTCTACTTTCAACTCTACAAAGGTAGGAAGATCAATATCTATGGGACGCCCCTGATATATAGATATATCAAGCTCCATATTTTCTTTTAGATATTTAATTTTATCTCCCAGCTGTTCCTGATTGAGGTGGAATTGCTCATAGGTATCATTATCCATAAATATATAATCACTGCCATCCCAGTACAAAAACTGCATTTTCTTTTTTTCTACATGGGCGGTCTCTACTTTTTCTCCTGCTTTAAAAGTTTTATTTATTATATATCCTTCTTCCACATTGCGCAGTTTAGTTCTGACAAAAGCACTACCTCTGCCTGATTTTGAGTGCTGAAATTCAACAACCTGATATACTTCACCATCCAATTCTATAGTTAATCCTGTATTAAAATCATTTGTTGAGATCACTATATACACCTCCATAAAAATATACTGTATTTAATTCTACACTGCATTTCAATTATAGCAGAAATATCTTTTATAGACAAATCACAATATTTTTCTTATTTTCTTATAATATAATCAGTTCTTTGGGAGCAGAGTTTAAAACCTGACAACCATCTTCTTTTATCAGCAGATCATCCTCTATTCGTACTCCACCCAGTCCGCTGACATATATCCCTGGCTCATCAGTTACAATCATACCTTCTTTGAGTACATCATTAGAGCTGTAAGAAAGCCTGGGAGCTTCATGAATCTGAAGACCTACACCATGTCCAAGTCCATGCCCAAAATTATCTCCATAACCTGAATTTTTAATAAAATCTCTGGCAATACTATCAGCTTCAACAGCTGTCATGCCTGCTTTAATTTCTTCAATCACTTTTTTTTGAGCTGTAAAAACCAGATCATAAATTTCTTTTAATTTTTCATCAGGTTCACCAAGAGCTACTGTGCGTGTTATATCAGAATGATAACCTCTGTAGACTGTACCAAAATCCATTGTTATCAAATCACCCACTTCCAGCTTTTTATCTGCTGCAACTCCATGTGGCATTGCACCTCTTTTACCTGATGCTACTATAAAATCAAAGGCATTTGCTTCTCCTCCACCTTTTTTCATGCTGAATTCCAGCTCAAGTGATACTTCTTTTTCAGTAATTCCCGGTCTAATGAAATTTAAAATATGAAAAAAAGCTCTATCAGAAATTTCAACTGCCTTTTTAATAAGCTCAACTTCTGATGCTTCCTTTATAGTTCTAAGTTTTTCAACAATATTTTTCTGGGGAATCAGCTTTCCAATAGGAAATTTTTCTCTGTATTCCTGAAATTCGCTGTAAGTAGTGTGCTCTGACTCAAAAGCAAGTTCATCCACATCAGATTTTTTCAGCAGTTTACCAATCCCTTCCACAACTCTGCTGTTAATCACTTCTATTCTGCAGGCTTCTGTCTGCGCTTCCGCCTGCTCTGTATAGCGAGAATCTGTAATAAATATATTATCATTTTTAGTAATCAAAAGTCGTCCAGCTGTACCCGTAAAACCTGTTAAATATCTCACATTTTTTCTGGATGTTATAAAAAAAGCTTCTATTTCTTTTTCTTTCATTTTAGAACGCAGTTTATTTATTCTCTTTTCCATTTAATATTTCTCCTCTCTGAGCAGTTCATTCATTGCTTGTAAAGCTAAAAAATAACCTCTGACACCGAGGCCAGCAATCTGACCAACTGCAGCTGAGGCAGTTATAGATTTATGCCTGTAGTCCTCCCTGCGATAAATATTGCTGATATGTACTTCTATTACAGGAAGCCTCAGGGCAATAAGTGTATCTTTCAGCACTACACTGGTATGTGTTAGTCCGGCTGGATTTATAATAACACCTGCTGAATCATCAATCAAACCCTGCAGATAATCAACTATTTCTCCTTCATGATTGCTCTGAAATATATCTACTTCAAGCTCCAGCTCTTCTGCTTTCTGTTTTATTTGTTTATTCATTTCATTATAATTTGTTGTCCCATAAACTTCCGGTTCTCTAACTCCCAGAAGATTAATATTTGGTCCGTGAACTACTGCCACTTTCTGCATAGATATTCCTCCATATATTTTTTTATTTTTTCCTGACCAATATCAAAGGTAACAAACGGATTCCCAATTCCATTTAAAAGTATCCAGGGTTGTCTGCTGTCCACAATTTTTTTGTCATGTGTAAGATAATCTGCAAGTTCTTCTACTTCTATATCTTTAGAGGGAAATAGTTTGAAATTAAAATAACTTATGAGTTCTATAATATCTTCAAACTCTTTTTGGCTGAGTTCAGCTTCTCTAGTAGAAATATAGGCGGTAAAAGCCAGCCCAACTGCAACTGCTTCTCCATGACTCATCTCAAAATTTTCTGCTGCTTCTACAGCATGACCGAAGGTATGACCTAGATTTAACATTCTCCTCAAACCCTGATCTTTAATATCTTCAGAGACAAAGTGATTTTTAAGCTTTAATGCCTTTTTTGATATTTTCAGCATAAAGTCATCATCAAGATCCAGCAGTTCTTCTCTATTTGCTTTGACAAGCTGATAAAATTCTCCTCCTGCCAGCAGAGCATATTTTATTATCTCTCCTGTACCTGACCTGCGGTCTCTATCCTCAAGTGTTGACAGCCATTTTAACGAATAATAGACCATTTCTGGCTGATAGAATGTACCGATTAAATTTTTGGTATTTCTAAAATTAACAGCTGTTTTTCCTCCAACACTGCTATCAAGCTGAGAGATAATAGTTGTCGGCAGCTGTATTAATTTAAGACCTCTCAGATATGTGGAAGCAATTAAAGCCCCCAGATCACCAATTGTTCCACCACCAAATACTATTACATAATCACTTCTACTGAAATTATTATCATAAAGAATGTTATATGCTTTTTCTAAATTTTTTAGATCTTTTACATGTTCTCCACCTTTTAAAAAGAATTCAGAAACACTGCTGGCTGATCTATTGAACTGTTCCAGTATTTTTTCACCGTGGAGATTAATAACCTTTATATCTGCTGCCAGAAATACTTTCCTATCTTTAATTTTCTTTAAAATAGTATTAAATGAATTAAAGCTGAAATCACTGCTTATCAGCACAGGATAGCTGTTTTTCTTTTCACTGAGATGGATCTCAACTTTTTCTATTTTAAGTTTTTTAATTATAATTTCTGCCACCTCTTCTGCTGAATATTTTTTTGTATTTATATGTACCGGTAATTCCTGATATGATCTTTCTCTTTTTTTCATTAAATCATTTATATCTCCTGGTAAATCTATATTCTTTAAAAGTGGGCGCTTTTCTGATCTATCTGCAGTTCTTTTCAAAACCTCTTCTGCTGTCAGATCAAGACAGAAAATCTCTGTGCTGTTAATCAATTTATCTCTTAAGGTTTTATCCAGTACTGCACCACCGCCTACTGACATCACAAAATCTTCCTCTTTATCAAGCAGGTTCAAAATTATTTCTTTTTCCAATTTGCGAAAATAATCTTCACCTTTCTGGGCAAAAATATTTTCTACTGACATGCCGCTCTGTTTCTCAATTTCCTTATCACTATCATAAAATTTAAATCCTGTTTTAGCAGCAAGTATCCTTCCTGTAGTTGTCTTTCCGGCTGCCATAAATCCGGCTAATACTATTATCAAAATGATACCTCCCTCTATATCTTTAATATATGCAAACTGCCGCATCGAACTACCAGATTACATTAAAATATATTTTAGTCATTTTAGAGCTGCAAAAGGGGTATACAGAAATATTGAAATTTTTAGATTTATTAAAAAGAAAATTCAGGGTTTCCCCTGAATTATGCTTCTATAAAACTGATAAATATCCTCTATTACTGTTTTTGCAGCAGTTCTTTTATTTCTTTTTCTGTTAAATCAATAAATTCTTTCTTGTTATTTTTTGTTTTTTCACTCTCTTTTTTATTTTTATATTTCTTTATTATTGTTTCTGCTTTTGATGCAGAAAAACCGCCTTGTTTATCTTTATTAATTTCCTCTTTTTTATTGGTTTTATTGACATCTACTATTTTTTTTGTTTCTATAATTTTCGGAGTAATAAATATCATAAGCTCTGTGTGCATTTCTGATTTTTCTTCAGAACTAAATAATTTTCCCAATACAGGAATATCAGAAATTACCGGTATATCTATTTTGTTTTTAACAATGTTTTCTTTAATAAGCCCACCAATAGCAAATGTCTGCCCATCTTCAAGTATTACTGTTGTTTCTGCTTTGCGAGAATTAACAGCAGGCAGTCCCTCACTAAGCGTCTGTCCAATGCTGTTGACAGCCGGCTGTATATTGAGCATTATCTGTTTTTTGTTAATTATTCTGGGCAAAAATTCAAGTATTATACCTGCATCTATGTATTCTATTGTGGAGACAGTTTTATCTGATTCTACCCTCTCCAATTTAACAGGTATTTGATCTCCAATCAAAAGTTTGGCTTTTTTTCTATCTACTGTCATCAGAGACGGGTTTGCTAAAAGAGTGGCTGCCCCTTTTTCTTCCAGCATCTTTAAAGTTTCCGGCCAGCTTAATTCTAATTTTTCAATCTTTTCATTTTTATCTTTAATAATATTTAGTTTTGTCAGCTGATCGGGCTGTACTCCCAGCTCCTTTATTTTATTTCTGCTTATTTCTTCTACACGAGCTGTTATAAGAACCTGTTTTAGAGGAATATCTATCTCTTTAATAATCTTCCCGCATCTTTTTACTGCAAAATCGCTGCCTCTCATCAATATTCTTCCGTTTCTCAGTTCATAAAATTCTATCTGTTCAAACTGCTTTTTAAGCAGTTCTGCTGCATTTTCTGCAGTTATATATTTTAAAGTAAATATTTTTTCGACAGCAGTATTTTCTTTTTCTCTTATTTTATCTTCTGTACTAATAAATATCGTATTGTATGCTGTAGAATAATCCAGATCAAAGCTGCCTACAATCATTGTCAGCGCATCTTTAAAACTAACATCTTTAAGCTGCAGAGTAATAGTTCCTTTCACTGACTTATCACATATAAGATTTATATCAGCCAGATCTGCCAGCATCATAAAAGCTGTTTCTAATTCTACATCTCTCAAATTTAAATCTATTTTTTTGTTAAAATTATCAGGAGCAGATTCTGCTGGTATAATAATCAGAACCTGCAGGAATACTGTAATCAATATTATTATAATATATTTCCATATTAAATCAGCCGTCATTTTTGATGCCTCCAGATAAATATTTCATGTTTGTAATCTTGATATTCAATTTCAATACTGCTGTCTTTTATTTTTGTTATCAAAAAATAGTCTATCTTTTCATTGGCTTTTTTAACTTCAGTTCTGTCTTTATAAGATATAACAGCATATCTTTTATCCTTATCTCCAATTATTCCTTTTAAAACAAAAGGAATTTCTATAATCTTTTTTCTGGTATTTTTATTTTCATTTTCAATTTTATTTGTTTCTTCTGTGGATCTGTTCTGTTCTGTATTGTTTTTATCTTCTTTAATTTTTTCTTCTGCATAATTTTTATTATAATTTTCTTTTTTACTTTTTTCTGTATCTGAATCTTTAAAAAATGGATCTTTTTCATTGTGGAATGTATAGATAGCTTTTCTTAAAACTGCTTTTTCTTCTGTTTTATTATTAGTATTTTTAATATTAGCTCTGCTGCTTTTATCTTTTTCTTTTAAATCTTCTGAATCTAAAAAGTTTTTATCTGTATCTAGTTCTGAAGCAGTACTGGTATTCATATTTTCAGTTTTATCTCTGGACTTTCTGCTAATTTTCAAATTATTTTCTGGTGGTTTTTCCTGTATTAAATATTTTTCGCTATTCGAAAAATTACTGTAAAACAGATATGTTACTAAAATGAAAATCAAAATTGTAATTGAAATTATAAGTTTTTTATTTTTCATCAGACATCAGCTCTAAATATTCCAGCTGCAGATATATGTAAAGCGAATTTTTACCTTTTTTTAATTTAACTTTCTTACACTGTAGATTATCTTTTTGTTTTTCTATTTTATGAAGAAATCTAAGTATACTATTAAAATTACCGCGCAAATTTAAAATCAGCAATTTCTTATCAGAATCATAGGATATTAACTCCAGGTTGTTGTCTTCCAGCAGTTTTAGTATTTCATTTAAGTAATCTGCCCTGCTCTGAGCTGGAGTGTTATTTTGATTGTTTTTGCTATTATGTGATTTGCTGTTTTTAATTTTTTCTTTATATTTTGTTAAAATTATTTTTTCTTTTGTTAATTTTTTCTCAAAATGTATTTTTTTAGCATAGCTTTCTTTAAAATTAAATATCATTATAATAAGAAATGCAAAAAGAGCTGCTATCAGAATATAAATCAGATATGTTTTTGTTTTCGTATTATTTCCTTTCATTCAATGCAGCCTCCAGTGTAAACTGATAGCTGGTATATTTGTTAATTTTCTTGAGTTTTACACTTTTTATCATAGTGTTTGATTTTAACTGTTTTGTGTAGTTTAATATTTCCATTCTATTAACTGTTTTTCCCTGTATTTCAATTAATTTTGAGTCAACCAGCAGATAATCAAAACTCATCTTTTCCGGTATATTTATTATACTTTCGATAATATCACTTTTATCTAAGGCTTCTCCTTTTTTTATAGATGTTTTCTTGTTATTTTTTAACATATAGCTGTATTTATTTTTTAATGTGGAAACATGAGAAATTTGATTTTTTAAATTATCAACTCTATTTGCTATTATGTAATTAAAGATAAATACTGCGGCTGTTAAAATAACGAGCAATAGCACAACTACTTTTGTTATTATATCATGATAAGATATTTCTCTGCTCTTTAAAAGAACTACCATTCATTTACCCCCCAGAGCAGTGATGCCAAAAATATAAACTCATCTTTATCAATATTTTTGAATTTCCCTAAATTAAAAAGCTCAGGGCCTCCTTCAATTACTGCCATATCAGTATTTTTTTTGTTCAAATAATATTTTCTAATTTTTTTGATTTCGCGTTCTATATTTTCTTCTTTAATCTGTGAATGAAGCAAATCAAGGGTATTTTTATAATCTGCAGTAATTGTATAACTGCATCCGATTTTATAATAAAATATGTAATTATTCTGCTTTATAAATTTTTTGTTTAGTGAATATAGAGCTGTCGGAAGTGCTGTTACCAAATAATTATTTGGATATTTATCTAGATTTTTTGTCAGACTATCTATATATTCTTTTTCCACTGCCAGCAGTTTCAAATTTAAATTGTTTTTATTTTCTGGATCAGCAAAATGAATTGAATCATAATAATAATCATTTATTAAATCGATATTGTTCTTATTATACTTTTCATAAAATGATTTTTCAGCTACTTTTATGTCTTCATTTTCTTTCTTTTTAATAATATGAGATGAAAGATAAATCTTTTCCGCAGGTATTAAAATTACATGCCGGCAGTTTAAGTTCAATATCTTTAACTTTTCTAAAGAATTAATATTTTTTATTCCTTCTATTGAAGTTATTTTTTTATCATCATACTTTGCAGTCAAATACTTAATATCATCATTCATAGGAATTATAATCGATATATTTTTTTTAAACATTTCTATCACCTCTAGTTATTTTTTTATCGATTATTTTAAGGTTCTTTTTATTAATTACCATAGTAAGCTGACAGCAGTTTTTAGTATTGTTTCTGCATTTAAATATATATACTTCTTCTCCATTTAAATTATCACTATCAAAACTGCAGTCCAGACTAATATTTTTATCAACTGTTAAACTGAAATTTTTTTGAATTTCTAAATCATTTTCAAGTAGATATAATATGTATTCACCTCCTCCTTCAGCTGCCTGTATTTCGCGGGCAGATATATCTTTATTTTTACTCAGCTGATAATTTATATAATTATTCTGTGCCAGAACTGGAATAAATATTCCCAGAAGAGAAATGATTAGCATATTAAAAATCAATATATATCCATACTGCCTGTGCAAATTAATCACCCTGCTCTTATTTAAAGTATTATTAAAAAACAGAAGCTATTTTTTTATATGTATATTTTCTATTTTTATCTCTGTATTCAATTTCTATTAATACCAGCTCTTTATTACTTAATTTTTTAAATTTTACTTCTTCAATATTATCAATTATTGATGTTACACGAGAATAATCCCTGTTTTCTATACTGGCTGAACCCTGGCTCTGGCCCAATTTTTTTATACCTTCGCTCTGATATATATAAAATTTAAGCCACCTTTTTTCTCCATCAATATATGTATATACTTCCAGTGTGTTTTTATCCGGTATATCTACTATTTCTGCCATTTTTATTTTTGTAAATATGTAGTCTACTGCTAAATGACCGTCCATCTGATGGCCCAGCCTTTTATTTAGGAGATTATGATCTCTGTAGATCAGTGAAATAATCTGCAGAAATGAAATCGTTAAAACAGCAGTAATAGTTAATGCCAACAGTATTTCTAGAAGAGTAAAACCTTTATTATTACCAAATTTTAATCCATTATTATTTTCCATATATCAGCCCCCTTCGTTTCTGAGCAGAGTTATAAGGTGATACTTTTTTTCTTTGTTTTTACACCTGTAATTTACAGTAATCTTAAGTTTATAAAGTCCGCTGTAAATTCTGCCATCTGCTCTATAAGGAGTCACTTTTAATGAAGCGGCATCAATATCTTTTTCCAGTCCTGCTTCTTCCAAAATTTTTATATTTCTTACAGCAGATAATTTGTTATCACCGGTGTATTTTTGTAAATCAATTTTTTCTTTTCTTAAAGTTTCAATCACTGACTCAGCAAAATTAACCGCACTGTTTTTGTTTTCTAAAAATGTCTGTACATTAAGTCCTGTTTTTATAGTTCTACTGAAAACAGTCATTACAATTCCAGCAAGTGAAATTGAAATTATTACCTCCAGCAGACTAAATCCTCTACTATTTTTCACTTCTAACCCTCCCCAGCTGATTTACTGTCAGCGAATATATTTCTCCTCCGGGATAAGAAAGCCCTATAGTACCTCCTCTGGCCATACCTGAACCCATAAATCTTATCCATTCATAATATTCATCTTCTATCAGCTGCAAATTTATAGTTTTATATAAGAGGAGCTCAGCTGAATAATATCCTCTTCTCTTTATGATTTTCTGATCATTTTCTTCAGTATAAAAATAATATGGTATTTTATCTCCATTAGAAATGGTGTATATTCTAAAAACATATTTTTTATTTTTTAAAATAGCTTCAGCTCTGGCCCATCTTAAATCTGCTTTTAGCACAGATATTGTTCTTTTTAGCTCATAATTTTCTCTGCTTTCTTTTAGATTCGGAATAAAAATGCTGACAGTTCCGATAATTATAATTACCAGCATAACTTCTAAAAGTGTAAAACCGCTGTTTTTATTTAGTTTATTTTTTATCATTATTTTATTTACTTAAATTGCTGGTGCAGTTTCTGCTGGCCCTGCTACACTAGCTTCTTCTGTAGAAGTATAGTAAAATTTGCTGTCTTCTGTTTCATAATAAACCAGATATTTATCGGCTCCAGATGATTCTGAAGCACTGTCTGTCTGATACTGATAATTTTCTGCACTTTTCTTTAATTTCAAATCATCCAGATCTTCAGCAACAGCCGAGAGGGAAGATGCAGTAGATTGGACAGGGTAAGATTCATTATCAAGATAATATAATTCCAGACTATGCATAATATTGTGCAGATCGCTTTTTACCACAGCTAGATCTGCCCTTTTTTTAACACCTGTTAATCCAGGCACAGCAATACTGACAAGAATACCCAGCACAACAATTACAATTAATAGTTCAATCAGAGTAAAACCATTTTCTTTTTTTATCAATTTTATTCCATCCTTTCTTTTACATGAGTTTCTCCAAAATTAATTTTAGAACTATAAAAGAAATTTCGTTAAGATTCATATACTGAAAAATTCAATATTACTTCAACTTTTTTACAGCGTAGTTTGAAAAGCAGTAAACTTTAAATTTTTTACTATTGACTGCTAAATAAAATGATTAAAAAACATAGGAATTAAATAATCAAATAAAGCTGAAACATTGGCATAATTACTGCAGCTGATATAAGCCCAACACAGACTGCAGTAATAAATATAAGTGATGGTTCTAGATATTGTAATAAACCTTCAGTTTTTTTGCTTAAGAGTTCATAATAATAATCACCTGCCTTTTCCATCATATATTCTAAATTTCCGGTTTCTGCCCCCACTGCACTGAAATAATAAAATATATCGGGTATTAAACTGCTTTTTGCAAATATTTTAACAGGAGAAACTCCCTGTGAAATTTCTGCACTGCTTTTATGCAGAAACTCTCTATAAGCCTTGTTGTCTGTCATATCTGCAGCCATTTTTAATGTCTCAACCAGGCCAATACCACTGCCTAAAATAACTGCCATATAGGATGATAAACGAGCTATTATAGAAATTTTATAAATTTCTCCGATAATCGGTATTTTTAACAGATAAATTTTAAGTATATCTTCTGTTTTTTTGTCTGCAGTTAGCAAAATTAGCAGAATAATAATCAGGAATATAAGCAGCAGAATAATTAAAATATTGCCTTCCAGTAAGTCTGCAGTTTTAAGCATTATCTCTGTCAGCAGGGGAAGTTCTCCTTCAAACTCGGAAAATATATCAGAAAAAACCGGTAAAATATATGTCATCAAAAAAACCGCTGCTGTAAAAACAGTTATTAATACAGTTACAGGATAAAAACTGCTCTTTTTAATTTCTGATTTTAGTTTTTCCTGTCTTATATAGTAATTTTCTAAATTATGAAATACTTCTGCCAAACTGGCTGTTTTTTCACCAATTTTAACTATTTTTAGGTAAAAATTTGGAAAATTAAAGCTGGAACTCTGCAGAGAGATATTCAGTGACGACCCTGCCTCAACATTTTTGAGTATTTCATTGATTATCTTTTTTTCTTTATTGTTTTTAAACTGCTTTTTTAAAGCAAGTAAAGCTCTCCTGAGGTCAAGACCTGAATCAAGCAGAATATACATCTGTCCAGAAAAAAGCTTTAAATTAAATTTTTGTTTGAACAAATTTTTCAGATTCATTATTAACATCCTTTGGCTGCAATTACACGCATTAATTCCTGTCGAGAAGTTTTTCCATCTGCTAAAATATCCACACTGCTTTCTAATAATGTCTCCATACCATTAAGTTCTGCAGCTTGCTGAATAGCTGCTTCTGAAGCATTATTATTTATCAGTTTTCTTATCTTTTTATCAACTATTAATATTTCTGCTGCTGCAGTTCTACCTGTATAACCACTGCCTCCACATTCTGAACATCCTTTTTTTCTGTATATAATCTTTTTTTTTAAATGTGGAAATTTTTCACTCAACTTATCATCAACTTTATCTTTTATTTTACAGGCAGAACACAAAGTTCTTAACAGCCTCTGAGAAATAACTGCTGAAAGAGCTGTAGAAATTAAATAAGCAGGAATGCCAATATCAAGCAGCCTTTTTACTGCAGCAGCAGAATTAATTGTATGTATAGTACTGAAAACAAGATGCCCTGTTACAGCAGCCCGAACAGCTATTTCTGCACTTTCCTGATCTCTTATCTCCCCAATCATAATTATATCCGGATCCTGCCTCAAAAGAGATCTTAAAGCTATGTGGAATGTCATACCTCTTTTTTTATTTACCTCTATTTGATTTAAATTCTTCAACCTGTATTCAACAGGATCTTCAACTGTCATTATATTAATCCCTTCAGCTGTCAGTGCTCTAAGCATGGTAAATAATGTGGTGGTTTTTCCACTACCGGTTGGACCTGCAAAAAGAACAATACCTGATCCTATCTGTAATATTTTTTTCAGCTGCTTAATCTTTTTATTATTAAATCCAAGTTTTGAAAAAGACAGAAGTGAAAGGTCTTTGGATAAAAGACGCAAAACAGCTTTTTCTCCATATATAGTGGGGATTACTGAAATTCTTAAATCATAATTCATATTGTCAATAGGAATCTCTAATCGACCGTCCTGAGGGAGATGTCTTACAGTTATATCCATTCCAGAGATCACTTTTATGCGCGAAATCACTGCAGCAGCAATTTCTAATGGCAGCTCATAGTATTTTTTTAACATTCCATCTATTCTATATCGTATTTGAAATATATTTTCCTGTGGTTCAAGGTGAATGTCACTTGCCTTTAATGCAGCAGCTTCTTTTAAAATTCGATCCACAAGTTTTACAACAGGTGTATCTTTTATCATTTCTTTTAACTGTTCTATATCTGGATCACGGATATTTTTCATGCTGCCAAATTGATTTATAAGTTCAGATTGATCTATACTGAAATAATTTCCATATATTTTTTCTTTCATTTTTTTATAATTTTCTTCTGAAACTAAAACCTCTTCGATCCAAAAGTCGGTCAAATACTTCAGATTTTCTCTGATCTTTAAATCCAGTGGGATTGTCACAGCTAAATAAAGGGTGTCGTCTTTTTTATTTAATGGTAGTACTCCATATTTTTCTGACATTTCTAAAGATATATGTTCTGAACAGCTTTCTTCAAGGTTGAATTTTTCACTATTGTAAAGATATATATCAAAATAATTTGCTGTCAGAATCAGCAGCTCTTTTTCTTCTAAAAATTTATTCTTTTTAATAAAATTAATAATATCTGCAGGATCATTATAATGATTATCTTTTATTTTTAGATAATTTTTCTTTTTCATATCTGTGCTCTGATATAAAAATTCCAAAAAATTCTTCATATAATATTACCTCCCAAGTAAATTTATGGAACTATTATTTATATTATTCTTCCTGTATATGGAAAATCCTGCAAATAAATCAATATTTTTTTACAATATAATTGGTAATATCTTCAATTTTATTGATATAACAGTAAAAACAGGCATAAAAAAACTCCTCAAAAAATTTGAGGAGTCGGTTAAATTATTAATTTTTTAAGTTTTATTCCACTACTTAGAACTTATATGCCAGAGCTAAAGTGAATTTACTGTATTCAATATCAATATCAAAATCTTCTGTTGTTGGATTTCCATTATTATATACTGTATATTCACCTTCAACATTACCATTATTAACTGAATACATTAATTCCAGAGCTGTATTTGCACTTATATTTACTCCTGCCCCCAAACCATAATATAAGCCTCCTTCTTCATCAATTCCATTATTAGCATATCCAGTATCTTCTAAAGCATTTAAGAGGTCTATATTAAAAAAATTATAGCCTAAATGACCAAATAAATAAGGTTTATATTTATTTTCAGCTGCAAAATTATATTTAGCTGTTCCATAGACAGGTATAAAATTCCAGTCAGACATTCCCATCATAATAATTATATCATCACGTAAGCCTTCTAATACATCTTCATCGAAATTTTCATGCTCTTTTAATTCAGTAACTTCAGTTATATTTCTGTCCAGATGATAAGAAACTCCAAAACCAAATTCCCATCTTTCATTATATGGTCTGAAATACTCAAATCCTAAACTTATCTGATCTTCTACATCTGTCTCACCAGTAATTGACCCACTATCTGGATCGCTAAAATCACCATCCAATTCTGCTTCACCGGGAAAATCAAACTGCAGTTTAAAAACCGGATATCCCTCTGCTGCTGACAGGCCATTAACTAAAAACATTACAAAAATTAAAACACCTATAATATACACTTTTTTCATGCTAACTTCTCCTTTCCTCTTGCAGGATAATTTTTAATTCCCCAGAAATATATATTAGTATAGCATTTTTCGAATAATATTAATATTACCCAGAAGTATAATATTTGGCAGAGAGGGGGATTTCTTTGTATTCCTTAAATAAAAAAGACTGGGAAAAAATCTATATGTTTATTTTAAAAACCGGTCAGATTATAAATTATGAAAAATATCCCTATTTGTTTTTAAAAGAAATAGAAAAGATCATTCCATATTATGCGGCCAATTTCTTTCTTTTTGATGAAAAAGAAAATCCTGTCTGTGATCCAATCTGTATTAATATAAAAAAAGATACTGTAAATATGTATGAAAAATATTATTACAAACTTGATACAATAAGAGCAAAAGCATTTAATCAGCCAGACCCAATTCGCAGTACTGATCTGCTCAACTACAATCAATGGGTAAATACTGAATATTTTACTGATTTTATCTCACCAAATAATTTTTATTTTTCCTGTGGTATTGATATTATTTACAGAAATCAGCTTTTAGGTGCAGTAAGCCTTTTTAGAGAAAAAACAGATAAAAACTTTTCTTTAAAAGATCTTCTTGTCCTGGAATTTATAAGTAATCAGGCTGCCAATCAGCTTTTTAAACTGTCTGCAATAAATAAGCTTAATAAAACTGCACAAAGAAAAAAAGAGCAGTTAATTGCTCTCAGTGAAAAAAGATATAATTTAACTGCCCGGGAATCAGAGGTTCTTAATCTACTTATCTCAGGAAAAAACAACCGCGAAATCGCCGCTGAACTTTATATTTCCATTAATACTGTTAAAAAACATTTAAGTCATATTTATATGAAAACTAATGTTGACAACAGGACTGAACTTACTTCTGCTGTTTTTAAATGTGAAAAATATATTTTTTGATTTTTACTGCTAACTTTTCCGCCGTTATTCCAAATTCTGCTGCTATTTCTTTGCCAGCAGCACTAAAACCAAATTCTTCAATACCAAAAACTAAAGCACTTCCTCTCAGAATTCTGTACCAGCCAGTTGGATTACCAGCTTCTACCGCCACACTTAATTTAACATTTTGGAGCAGCAGCTCCAAATAATTTTGATTTTGATATAATTTTTCTTTTTCAGGTACAGAAATTATTCGGACTCTGTAATCTCTTTTTAGCAGTTCTTTAACCTCCAGAGCGGTTTCAATTTCACTACCGGAAGCCATAACAGCAATATCAGGTTCATCTTCATCCGAAACCACAAAAGCACCTTGATCAAATTCTGCTGCAGTTAATTCTTTTTTATAACCCTTTACACTCTGTCTAGCCATTACTAAAATTACTGGCCTATTCTTTTCCTCAACTGCAGCCTTCCAGGCAAACTTTACTTCAGCTGCTGTGGCCGGTCTAATAACTCTTATTCCAGGAATCATTCTTAAAGATTCAAGCTGCTCTACCGGCTGATGAGTAGAACCATCTTCACCAACATAGATAGAATCATGTGTAAACACGTAAATTACCGGTAACCCCATCAGAGCTGCCATCCTGATTGAAGGCCGCATATAATCAGAAAAGGTTAAATAAGTTGCAGTCACAGGTCTTAAACCGCCATGCAGCATTATTCCACCTGCTGCCGCTGCCATTGCATGTTCTCTAATTCCAAATTTAATGTTCCTGCCGGCAAAATAACCTCTTTTAATATCCGGATACTGATCCAGATTGATTCTTGTCGAAGCAGAGAGATCAGCTGTTCCTCCAACTAAATAAGGAAGCTTTTCGGCCAGCAGTTGATAATATTCACCTGCATAATTTCTAATCGGCTTCCCCTCTTTTTCCTGAATATCTAAAACATCTAAATCGAAATCTGCCTCAAGCTCAATTCCCGACATTAATTCCTGATATTCTTTCTCAAATTCTGCCTCATAGTTACTTTCAAGTTCCTTCCACTCAGCAAATTCTTTTTTCAGTTCAGCCAGGTAATCACTAAAATATTCATAGACCTTTTCTGGAACCTCAAAATCTCCTGTCGGCAGTCCGGCTTTCTTCTTCATTTCAATTATCTCTTCTTTCCCGAGTGGTGAGGCATGGGCGGAACTGTCACCTTCTTTGCCAGCAATTCCTTTTGCTATAACAGTATCTGCAACTATTAAAGTCGGTCTCTTCTGTTCTACTTTTGCTTTTTTAAATGCAGCTTCTAAATCAGAAAAGCTGCTCCCATCAACATCAGAAATAACCTGCCAGTTAGCAGACTCAAACCTTTTTTTAATATCATCTATAAAAGTTATTTCAGTTGGTCCATCAATTGAAACCCCATTATTATCATAAATAACAATTAATTTATCAAGCTCCAGACTACCTGCCAGCGAGGCTGCCTCATAGCTTATTCCTTCCATTAAATCTCCATCACCAGCTACCACATAGGTATAATGATCAATTAACTTATAATTCTCTTTATTGTATTTTTCAGCTAAAATTTCTTCAGCAAATGCAATTCCAACAGCATGAGCAAGCCCCTGACCTAAAGGTCCAGTAGTCATTTCAACTCCAGGAGTTAGTCCATATTCCGGATGTCCTGGAGTTTTAGAATGAAATTTCCTATACTTTTTTAGGTCTTCAAGACTCAAGTCATAACCGCTGAGATGAAGCAGTGAATAAAGCCAAATTGAACCGTGTCCGGCAGATAAAATCAGACGATCTCTATTAAACCAATCAGGGGCTTCAGGATTATATTTCATTTCCTCTGCAAAAAGATAGGCACCAATTTCTGCACATCCCAGAGGCATTCCAGCATGTCCAGAACCGGCATATTCAACTGCATCTGCAGAAAGAGCTCTAACTGTATCAGCAATTTTTTGCAGCATTTATTTCCCTCCTCTATTCTTCTGCATTACGTCAAATCTAATAGCTTTTTTAAAAATATTAATAGTTATCATAATTGTCAGGTTAGGAATCTGTATAAAATGCAGGAATCCCTCCCCCTGAGCTCGTAAATAGTAATTAAGAGAACCACAACTTACTACACCCAGAAAGGAAGGGATCCTAAGTTATGTTTTCTCGAAATTTACCTAATTTCCTGCTTAAACCTCTTATGAATTTTGTTCTTTTGGTCTATCTCTTTTTCTCCAGACTCTTTCACGTGGATTTTGAACCTAAAGAAAAACTTGATGACAATTATACTAAATTTAACAGTTTTGATGATCCACTGCCTGATATCGAGTATAATAATCCTGATTATCAGGAAATTCTAGCTGAAGCTAAAGAAAATGGTGAACCTATTAAAGCTGTTAATCGCCGCAAACCTCTAACTGTAGATGTTGAAAAGTGCTCTAAATGTGGAGCTCCCAAAGAATATCTCTACAGCTTTGGCCATGATAAAGATGGTTACCAGAAGTTCCAGTGCAAAGTCTGTGATCATCAATGGGCTCCTGAAAAGCCTGAGCAACCTAAAAATCATCCTACCTATCGCTGCCCTTTTTGCGGCTATGCTCTCTCTAAAGAGAAAGAACGCAAGAATTTTACCAAGTATAAGTGCCGCAATGATGACTGACCCTCCCCCAATTTGTAAGACACTGAGTTAAGATATATAATAAACTCAGGAGGTGCCCAAAATGGGAAAAAGAAGAAGTTACACTGAAGAATTCAAAAAAGATGCTGTTGAACTCAGTATAAATTCAAATAAGACAGTAAAAGAAATTGCTGATGATCTTGGGATAAATTACAGTAATTTAACCCGCTGGCGCAGAGAATATAGAAACAAAGGAAAACATGCTTTTCCTGGTAATGGAAAACAAAAATTAACACCTGAACAACAAAAAATAAAAGACCTTGAAGATGAACTTAGAGAAACTAAATTAGAACGTGATATATTAAAAAAAGCAGTGGGCATCTTTTCGAAAAAACCGACGTAATCTATGGTTTTATCCGGGATCACAGAAATCAATTTCCTGTGACGAAAATGTGCCAGGTATTAGAAGTTTCCCGGTCTACTTTCTATGATTGGCTGGATAGAGAACCCAGTCAGAGAGAACTTGAAAATGAGAAACTAAAACTAGAAATAGCTAAAATATACTGGCAGCATAAAGGCCGCTATGGAAGCCCTAGAATACACCGTCAACTGTTGAAAGAAGGCCACACTTGTAATATAAAAAGAGTTGTGAGACTTATGCAAGTAATGGGTCTTAAAGCAGTTCAGAAAAAGAAATTCAAAAAAACAACTGATTCAAATCACAACCTGCCCCTAAAAGAAAATTTGCTTAACAGAAATTTTGATATATCTAAGCCTAACAAAGTTTGGGTTTCAGATATTACATATATACCCACAGCCGAAGGCTGGCTTTACCTGGCTGTTGTAATAGATCTTTATTCCCGAAAAGTAGTTGGCTGGTCGATTAATAAAAGAATGACCAGGAAGCTTGTTATAGATGCTCTTAACATGGGAATTAAAAATAGAAATCCTAAAAAAGGTTTGATCTTTCATTCTGATAGAGGCAGCCAATATGCAAGTCATGATTTTCAAAAAGAACTATGGAAAAGTGGTATGAGGTCCTCAATGAGCCGCAAAGGAGACTGCTGGGATAATGCAGTAGCTGAAAGTTTCTTTTCCACCATAAAAACAGAATTAATTTATCAAAAAGATTACAAAACAAGAAAACAGGCAAGACAGGATATTTTTGAATATATCGCTGTTTATTACAACAGAATCAGAATGCATTCGACGTTAAATTATAAAAGTCCAGAAGACTACGAAAACGAGAGAAAACTATCTAAACTATGTGTCTAATTTAATGGGGGAAGCTCAGACTGTTCTAAATGGAAAAACGAACACAAAAGATATCGCTATAGAGCTTATGATTTTGATGTTGAAAACCTTGAAGTTTCAAGACCTGATAAAGAACCAGTTAATCTTGACTATTCCCAGTATGGGCAATTCATAATCTCCAAAGCTATGGACTTTTATGTCGGTCTTGGTCTTTCTTTAAGGCAGACTAAAAGGGCGCTTAAACTGGCCTATAATGTTTCACCATCAGCTCAGACTATCCAGAACTGGACTGTCTCTTTAGCCTACAGACTGGGTCCTAAAATTAATGACCTTGATCTGCCTTTATCTGGTATTGTTGCTGTTGACGAAACATATATCAAAATCAAAGGCAGCTGGCATTATCTCTTTACTGCCATTGATGGTAAAAATGGCTGTATCATTGCTCAGCATCTCTCAAAACATCGAGATGCTAAAGGTGCAATCACCATCCTCAAAAGGATTATTGACCAATATCAGGGTCAGAATTTTGTTCTTGTTTCTGATATGGCACCAATCTATAGAGCTGCTGTCCATGCTGCAAAGGCCTTTTTAAAGACCGATGTAGATCACAGACAGGTTAAAGGACTTTTTACTGATGATGATAATTCAGATGAAGTTTACAGACCCTATAAAAACATCATTGAGCGTTTCTTTGGCACCTATAAAGCTCATTACAAGCGTCATAAAAGCTTTAGTTCCTTTGATGGTGCTCTTGCTCATATAACTTTATATCAGCTTTATTTTAACTATATAAAACCTCATAGCTCTTTTGATAACAAAGCTCCTCTAGTAGTTGAAGATTCAAGAGGTCAGCCCATTGAATCCTGGGCTCAACTTATCAGGTGGATCAACAAAACTGATAAGTAACTAGATATTTTTTCTGAATAACTTTTAGAAAATCCTGTTTAAGTCTTTTAGATTTCTATATTTATTTGATTCCATTTTTTAGCATTATTTACATCTTCAAACTTTTGACATTCTGAAAATTTTTATTATAATTAAAATTAGTGGTGCTCTATTACTGTTTACTTACATTTTATGGTAACTATCATATTTTATTTGACGTTATCTTCTTCTGCCATCTGTTTATGAAGAAAGTTAACTAGTTCTTCCAGTGCAGTTTCTGCATCTTCACCTTTACATTTAATTATTATTTCATTACCCTGACTTACTCCCAGACTCAAAACCCCCATTATACTTTTGGCATTAACTTCTTTTTCTCCATAAATAATCGTTACATCAGATTTAAAAGTCCCTGCTTTTTGAACAAATTTTGAAGCAGGTCTGGCATGAAGTCCGGTTTCATTAGTTATTTCAACATTTTTTTCTACTGTCATTTTAACATCCTTTCTAGATTTAATTGAAGATCTCCATATTTTTAACATTATCTTATTTATTAAAATTATTCTGCAGCAGTTTATATGCAGCACCCTCAGATTCTGCCGCTAAAAGATCATCCATTAATTTTCTGTTGTTTGCAAATTCCATAATATCTGTCAGTGCCGGCATATGAGATTTTTTATCTATTGGTGCCAGCACAAAAATAAATTTTATTGGGTCAAATTGATGGCCGAGTTTAATTCCTTTTTTAATTACCAGCAGACTAATCGCTGACTCTTTGACACCATCTTCTATTCCAGCGTGGGCCAGACAGATTTCGGGAGCAATTGCAATATAGGGCCCCTTATCTTCTACAATTCTAATCATTTTTTTAATATAACGAGCTTTAATGAACTCTTTGTCTAAAAGCAGCCGACCGGCTTCCTCAATTGCCTTTTTCCAATCTGCTGTAGTTTTAATTATTTTAATCTGATCTCTTTTAAGCAGAGTTAAAAGATTCTTTTTCTGGTTTTCAACTTGACTTTCAGCCTGCTTACTCCTTTTTTCTGAAGCAAAATATGCCTTTAATTTCTCCAAGGCCGCAGATATCTGCTCCTGGTCTAAAAATGGACTTAGTAAATCTATAATTTCTTCCGACTTTATCTTATGATTTTTTGCAAGCATATTCTCAGAATTTAAAGGCATTTTATCTGCCCTGGTTTTATTTTTTGCTTCTGAAAAAATTCCATATTCCATTTTTCTCTGCTTAAGATAGGCTTTAATTTTTTCAATATCATTTTCCTCTAAAAATGGATTAACCTTAATCACATCAATCTCTTCCAGGCTCAGAGGAATAGTAGAAATCACAAAATCTATTTCTTTTAAAATATCATTGTCCTCCAAATCCAGACTGGATAGGCTGTCAATTATTTCAATTGCTTTAAACTCATTTTTAAGGCGAACTTCTAATAGATTGGTTGTTCCAACACCACTGGAGCAGACAATTGCCACCTTTGCCTTTGTCTTTTTCTGAAAATTAATTCTCTCCAGAGCAGCCCCAAAATGTATGGTTAGATAACCAACCTCGTCCTCACTAATTTCAACATAAAATTCACTCTGAATCAGCCTCGCTGCCAGTTTTGAAGCCTTAAAAACCTCGCTGTATTTTTCTTTAATATCTTCCAGCAGCGGATTTTGAATTGGTAGATTAAAAATGATCCGGTTGACAATTGCCTGCAGGTGGACAAGAAGACCTGAATATAGTTTCTGATCTCCAGCAAAACTGGTAGAAAAATATTTTTCTACAACTTTAATCATTTCTTTTACTAAGTATTCAAGATTATTTTCGCTTAACTCACTGTCAGCCTTTCCTTCTCTCATTTTTGCACCCAGCAAATGGATAGTAATAAATCCAATTTCATCTTCTGGAATTGCAACAGAAAATTTTTCCTCCAGTAAAAGAGATATTTTTTCAGCAGTCTTAAATTCTTTTTTCTTTTTAATAATCTTTAATCTTTCAGTTTCAATTTTTATATCTTGGTCTGCCAGCAGTCTTGAAATAGCAAAAGCAATATGAATAATCAGACCGGTAAAAGCACTATCAGTAAAGCGAATACCAAGCTCTTTTTCTGCCACTTTTACAACTGACTCAATTTCTTTTAAGTTGAGTTCTCCCAAAAGGTTTTTAATTTCTTTATTATAACCATGTTCCAGACGACTTTTAAAATTCACTTTTTTATTACTCTTATTTAAAAGCTCAATCATATTACCTGCCTCGTAAGATTCATTTAAAAGACTTTTCATTGCATGTCTGATATCAATTTCTGCACCTTCAATTTGTACTCCATAATTTCTTCGCCTAATTAAGGCAAGATCTCTTCTATTAAGCCACTTTTCTACTTGATCTAAATCCTTGCTGACCGTTGCTGAACTGACATCTAAAAGATCTGCCAGTTCAAAAATCAAAATTGGTTCTTTCTTTTGAAATAATCTATACAAAATTAAATATTTACGCATTTTGGCAGAACGAAAATGACGGCTGTTGTAAAAATCATTAAACTCTGCAAAAACTTTAAACTGCTCTTCTGCTTCTCCTTCTAAAAGCACACCGAAATTTGGTTTTTTAGTCAGCTTTAATTCATATTTTTGAATCAAATCTTCAATCTCATTCAGGTCATAGCGAATTGTTCTGCTGCTTACTTTTAAAATTTCAGAAAGAGCCTGTATCGATACAGGCTCTTTCTGATCAACTAGGTATTTGTATAACTCAAATAATCTGGTACTTTTTTTCATGTTTAAGCGAACAGCTTCGCTAGATAACCAATTATTATACCAACAACTCCGAAGTCGGCATCACCAAAGGTTGTATTTGCAAAACCAAGTGATCCTAAGACCGGTAATAAGAGCGCTGGTAAAAATGAGATTAAGACACCATTAACAAAGGCACCGAGCATTGCTCCCTTTTTACCACCTGTGGAATTACCAAATACTCCCGCAGTTGCTCCGGTAAAGAAGTGGGGAACCATGCCGGGAATAATTAAGGCCAGACCTAGAGGTCCAAGGAAGAACATGCTGACAAGCCCACCTAAAAAGCTGAATAAGAAACCAATGATTACCGCATTTGGTGCATAGGTAAAGGTTATCGGGCAGTCCAGTGCAGGCTTTGCATCGGGAACTAACTTTTCACCAATACCCTGGAAGGCAGGAACAATCTCACCAATGATCATTCTTACACCAGTTAAGATAATATGAACACCTGCTGCAAAAGTAATACCCTGCATCAGTGCAAACATAAAGATACTCTGTCCACCCGAATACTGAGAATAAATGTCACGACCAGCAATTAAAGAAACTATAAAGAAAATAATGATCATAGTCAGCATAGTAGAAAGAACTGATTCTTTTAAGAAGTTCAAATATTTAGGAACTTTAATATCTTCAGTGCTGTCTTCTGGATCTCCAACTAGCCTACCAACAAGACCTGCTGCAACATAGCCAGTTGTTCCAAAATGTCCAAGTGCAACATCAGTACCACCGGTAATTTTTTTCATAAATGGTTCTGCTAGAGCCGGGAAAAGCACCATTACAAAACCTAAAATTACAGCTCCAGAGGCTATTAAAGGTACTCCAGTTAATCCTGCTGTACTTAAAACTGCTGATAATAAGGCTGCCATAAAGAAAATATGGTGGCCGGTAAGAAATACATATTTTAATGGAGTAAACCTTGCAAAAAGCAAATTAGCTATAAAACCAAAAGCCATAATCAAAGCAGTTTCAGTACCAAGTGTCTGCTGTGCCAGAGCCACTATTGCCTCATTTGTAGGGATAACCCCTTGAATATTGAAAGCATCTTGAATCATTGGTCCTAAATTATTAAGACTGCCTATCAATACATTGGCACCGGCTCCTAAGATTACAAAACCTAAGATACTCTTTAAAGTTCCTGACATGATCTTAGAAAATGGTTTTTTCAATAAGGTCAGTCCTAAAAATGCCATTAAACCAACTAAAGTTGCCGGTTGATTTAAAACTTCATAAACTAAAAAATTAATAAAAGACATTAAAAAACCCATAAACTACTCCCTCCTTAAAGTTTTTTGTATGCTGCCAGAACTTTTTCCTTAATCTCTTTTTTATCTGTCATATTTTTGACACTTATTACTTCTGCCGGATGCTCAATTTTTTCCCCGATTTCTTCACTGGCAAAAATGTAATCTGCCTGTTCCCCCATAATAGATGAAAGATCCTTAACCTCAACTGAGCCTTCGATACCTTCCTGCTCCATAATTTTTTCTATATTCATTTTTAAAACCAGGCTGCTTCCCAGGCCCATTCCACATACTGCTAGTACTCTCATGCTTTTCTCCTCCTATTTTTTGTTGATTGATCAATAAATTTAAGAATCTTAAAATTATTTTAATTAAAATCACTGCTGTGCCAGAATATCCTCAATATAGTTTAAGATTTCTTCTGCACTTTCCTTTTCTGCAATATTGTCCACTGCAGATTCTTCCATTAAAACCACTGATAATTCCGAAATTGTTTTGACATGTTTTTCATTATCCACTGTGCCAAAAGCAAAGGCAATTTTTACAGGATCATTATTTTTATTTCCAAATTCTACCGGCTCAGCCAGAGTAATTAAGCTGAGACAGTTTTCTTTAACTCCATCTTCCGGTCTGGCATGTAAAAGAGCAATTCCCTTTCCAATAACTACATAGGGTCCATTATCAATTATTGACTGCTTCATTGCTTTTATATATCTCTCTTCAATTTGATCAGCTTCTAACAAAAGTTTCCCAGTTTCATCAACCACTTCTTCCCAATCATCTGCTTTTATATTTACTGCAATATTTTTCTTTTTCAAAAGGTCTAAAATCAAATCTTTTCACCTCCGAAATTGATTGCTTTTCTTAACTTCTATCTCTATTATACGCACATGATTCCTTAAATAGCAATTGTTAATAAACTACTTTTTTTCTGCCTATTGTGGCAAAAGACTTTATTTATTCAAAAAAGCACTTAAAAACTGATTAATTTCAAGTTCTAAGTGCTTTTTTAATCTTCGAGTATTAATTTGATTTAAGTTTTTTAAAAATATAGACTTTAAGTGTTTTTATTCTCGAATTTTCAATATTTTTTTTAAAAAATAAATTCCCAGTTTTAGCCGTTTCTTAAGAAAAGCATATATTTAAGCATCAAGTGATATTAATATGTTTTTAATTTTTAAAATGCTAATAGTTATCATAATTGTCATGTTTATAGGTAATCCACTACTATTTACTTGTGTTTTATGATAACAATCATATTTTTTTGACGTTATCCAGTAATCAGCTAGAAAAACAAGGACAAATACCAGTCGAATAATACATCACCAAAAAATATAATAATTACAGTTCCAATACAGATAAATGGACCAAAAGGAATTCTGCTCTTTCTGTCAAGCATACCTAAAGCCATCATGGTTAATCCAATAATAGACCCTAAAAAAGAACCTACAAAAATACCAGCTAAAGCAAATTCAAATCCTAAAAATGCACCAAGCATTGCCGCTAACTTAACATCTCCCATTCCCATACCACCTTTGAAAATAAATGCAACTAGTAAAAGTAATAATGAAGGAATAAAGATTCCAAGCAGTGAATCATATATACTAATATAATCTAATACAATTGAAGATAAAAACCCGATCACAATACCTGGATAAGTAATATAGTTTGGAATAATCATATATTTATAGTCTATAAAAGAAATAACAATAAGAGCAGAAATCAATAAAAACATAATAAATAATTCAACAGAAATACCTAATTTTAGATAAGTAAATAAAAAGAAAAAACCAGTCAGTAATTCAACAAAAGGATATTGAAAAGATATTTTAGTATCACAATAACGACACTTCCCACCTACTGCCAAATAACTTAGAACCGGTATTAGATCAAATGTTTTTAATTTAGTTTTACAGTGAGGGCAGTGAGATGGAGGTTTTACAATTGATTTTCCTTCAGGCAATCTAAAAATAACAACATTTAAAAAGCTGCCAACTATTAGTCCAAATATAAAAATGTATATTACTGTAAACATAAACTCACCTACTCATCCGGAAATCATCTTTCAAAAATTACTGGAATTAAAACTAAATTCCTGGTGGATGAGTCTCCATTTAAAATAAATGGAGACTGTCACACTAAATAAAAAACGTAAATAATTTACATAGTATAGTTTTATTGCTATATTTTTAAAATTTTTTATGGTAAGATAATATCATAAAAATGGATAAAAATCAATATCAACCATCATCTTTCGTCATTTTTTTTATTTCCTCTTCTGCAATTTTATGCCAGTCTTTTTTGTCCGGCATTTTCTGTATCCAGAGTTTAAAAGCTGCTTCTGCCTGATATATAAGAGTTGGCAAACCATTTGCGGTTTGTGCACCAATTTCTTCTGCTTTTTTGAGCAGTGGTGTTTTAAGAGGGTTATAGACCATATCAAAAACAAATTGATTTTCATTTAAGTAATCAGTATTAATTACTATTTCTTTTTTAGTAATATTATCATACATTCCCACTGGTGTTGTATCAATAATTAAATCAGCTTTTTCGACCATTTCAGCATAATCTTCCTCGTTGAGGCTTGCTGACTTGTATATTATATCAGTTTCCCTATTTTCAAAAATACTAACCAGTTCTTCTGCTCTGCTAACATTTCTATTTATCACTGCTACTTCAGCTAAATTTAACTGTTCTAAGGCAACTAGTACTGCCCTTGCCGCTCCACCAGCTCCTATAACAGCTGCTTTTCTTCCTTTAACAGGAAATCCACCTTCTTCTATCTGTCTCTGTATTCCAATGACATCTGTATTATAACCTGTCAGCCTCCCTCTTCTATTTAAGACAGTATTAACTGCTCCCGCATCACGGGCGAGAGAAGAAAATCCATCTAAATGAACCATAATTTCCTCTTTATAAGGAATGGTAACATTCCAGCCGCTGAAATTTAAGGTCCTCAGTGCAGACACATATTTTCCCAGGCTACCTTTTTCCACCTCAAGCATAAGATAAACAGCATTATAATCAAGCTTTCTAAAACCATTATTATGGAAAACTGCTGAAATTGAATGACTCAGTTTTTCGCCAATCAGTCCATATAATTCGGTTTCCGTGTCAGGTATAAAAGTATTCATTTTTTGCCTCCTTTAAACAGTAAAACACGTTGGTGATCTTCCAACGTGTCTTCTGTAATTTCTATGTACTATCATCAAACTAAAACAATGTCTGTAGCTTATCCCCCAATTTTTCGTGATCTGTTATAATTATTTTTCTCTTTACTATCTTAATTATTCCATCATCTATAAATCTATTTATCAGTTTTGTAACAGTTACTCTGGAAGAACCTATCAAATTGGCCAGTTCCTGGTGAGTAAGCACCAGATCAATTACTGTTCCCTGATCTACTTCCCGGCCAAAATCATCGGAAAGCCTTGCCAGCAGACTAGCTAATCGCCCGGCTGCATCCTGAAATACAAGCTCTCTCACCTGACTTGTAAGAAGTCTTGTTTTTTTAGAAAGAGCCTCAATAATTTTAATTGCTAAACTCGGCCTTTCCAGAATAATATTTTCCATATCTTTCCATGGAATAATCAGCAGTCTGGCATCATCTAACGTCTCTGCTGTCAGAGGATGAGGATCTTCATCAAACAATGATATTTCACCAAAAATATCTCCTTCCTGCAAAATGGTAAGAACTTTTTCTTTCCCTTCTTCAGAAAGCATAGTAAGCTTAACTTTACCATTTATCAGCATATAGAGTTTCTTGACACTGTCATTTTCAAAAAAAATAACTTCACCTTTTTTATATATTTTGGCATAAGATTTTTCGCATATCAATCGCAGCTCTTCAGGATCAAGTCTTGCAAAAACAGTAAGTTCTTTTAAACATTTTTCTGTGTTTTCTTCCATATTCAACCTACCTCTCTGAACTTCTTAAAACTATAATATAAAATATTTTCTTTACTATTTATTATTATATTCTCCAAATACCAATAAAAACCTTTTAAAATTTTTAAAGTTAAACTTTTTAAATATCAAGACTAAATAAATATCAGGCTTTCCTCATTTTTATATTACTCTGCAGAAAAGGAAGATTCAGGAATATTAAATTTTTTAGATATATCTAAAATTTAGTTCATGGCAATATATGATTGAACTGCGAAAAGTCAATTTTGGTCATTTTAACAATTTGACACTCTTGTCATAATAGGGATTGTGAAATTCAAAAATTGCTGATTAAGACTTTTCGCAGTGTAGCCATATATTCTTTTTGCAATTCTAAAGATAACTTGACAGAATTTCAGAAAATAAGTAGTTTATTTGTATCATCAGTATAAAAGTACCAGTTCTTATATGTTTAACAGCTATTTTTTAGATATGCACTCTTTACATAAACCATAAAATCTCAATTTATGTTCTGTTATCCTAAAATTATATTTTATTTCCAGTTTTTTTTCAAAATATTCAAGATCCTGATCATTGAATTCTATCAGTTTACCGCATTTTTTGCATATTAAATGATGGTGATGTTGGGTTTCTAAAAAACTCAGCTCATATTGTCTGGAACCTTCACCAAAATCGAGCATATGTACAATCCCCAGATTTTGGAAAAGCTCTAAAGTTCTATAGATAGTAGCCATACCAATATCCGGATAATTTTCTTTTACAGCTGAAAAGAGTTCTTCTGCAGTAAAATGCCAGTTTTTTCTTGAAATTATAGTTCCCAGTATAATTTCTCTCTGCTTGGTCAATTTATAATTGTTTTCCATCAAAATATTTTTAAACTTTGATTTTAATTTTTCCATATTATACCCCTTTTTGCTGTCATACAACTATTTTATCATATCTTTTTACAATTTTTAATTTTTTTTTATAGTTTAACCATTATAATTATCCAAAAATTACTTGAAAAAATAACTTTTTACTATTGACTACTTTTCTAATAAATAGTATAATGTAATAAATAAGAATAATTTGTCGAAAATTGTTAAGAAAGGAGAATTAACATGAAATCCACTGGTATTGTCCGCAAAATTGACGATCTGGGTAGAATGGTAATTCCAATTGAACTCAGGAAAACTATGAATATCAATAAAAAAGATCCTATGGAGATATTTGTTGATGAAGAGAAGATTATTCTTAAGAAGTATGAACCGGCCTGTATTTTTTGTGGAAGTGCAGATGACACAATAGAATTTAAAGGAAGAACAATCTGCGGTGAATGCATGGAAAAAATGCAGGATCTTAAGAAAAAATCGGAAAAAGAATAATGCTTAACAAAAAATGTAAATAATGTTCGCAAAAAAATAGCACCTGCAATGGTGCTATTTTCTTTATTTAATTAGCGGAGAAAAACATGTTCTCCTATTCTTTTTACATAATTTCTTCTGGAAATCCAGCCTATATTTGTTGCAACTTTCGGATTATAAAAATACAGTGACCCCAAGGATGGATCATAACCTATTAGAGCTGCTCTTGCTGCAGCAACCTCTTCTTTCCCTGGATAATAGTTTGCCTGACCATCCATTAAACTGCTAAATTGACCTTTCTGCAGTATAACTTCTCTTATTGTATCTGGAAACAGGCTGCTTTTTACCCTGTTCATTATAACTGCACCAACTGCAACCTTACCCAAAAAATCTTCCCCTCTGGCCTCTCCATGAATAACACGGGCCAGCAGTATAACATCATCTCTAGAAATAGAATTGCGGTCAAATAGTTCCTGCCTTGGGAGACTGTTAAAACAGCTTTCCCTAAATATTCCATCTGCTTTTATATTATTGGCCTCCTGAAATTTCCGTACTGCAGCCACAGTCTTTCCTCCATAAACTCCATCAATATGACCCTGATAAAAATTAAGCTTTTTTAATTTTTTCTGTAAAATAGCTACATCTGTTCCTTCATCACCTGGACGAAGAATCCTGCTGCCAAACTCATCAATATAGGCAGCTTCTACCTTATCCGGATTTATCAGTGTAATCATAAAAAGGAGCATGATAACCGAGATATAAACTTTCCATTTACTCAGCACCATAATATCCCTCCTTAGCTAAAACCTAAAAACTTATCAATAATTATTATCAAAAATCTAACTATATTAATAATAAACAAAAAAAGCTCAAAAGTCAAATTTTATTTAATTATACAATTTTACTTAAAGGAATTTCTCCATTTTAAAATTACGCTGTTAAATATAAGATACAGATCAGTAAATTTTCTCTATTTTAAACTTTTTTCCCAAATCTTCCATTATATCTCTTACTTCTTTTTCTGTACTTTCTGTTACCATTATCCATATTTCCCCCGGGTTATCTTGATCAACCTTTACAGTTCCCAGACCTTCATATGATTTTATTACCATATCTATAAATACTATTTCCTCTTTTGGAACCCGGTATTTTATCTTTTTTGTATCAATTTCCATCTAAGTCCTGCTCCTTTCTCTTCTCAGCAGAGAACCTGCTTTAATTTCCTTTTCATATGGAATTTTTATCAATTCTTTCGGATGGGGAGCTGTTTCTACCTCTTTACCATCTGAATTGATTATATAGTCAACTTCAAGCTCCAGTCCATATTCTCCTGGAGCAATAATTTCCAGCTTATCACCAGTGAATATCTTATTTCTAACCTCAACCAGTACTTCACCATCTTTCGGAAAATAATCTTTTACAACTCCCATAAAATCATATGTTCTCATGTAGGAAGAGCTTTCATATCTCTGGCCTTCTTCTCCTGGCTTTCCATAATAAAATCCAGTTGTATAATCTCTGTGGCTTATCTTCCTCAGCTCTGAAAAAAGTTCAGGCTCATATTCATAACCATCCGGATCTTCACAATAGCTATCTATTGCTTTTCTGTAAGTATTGACCACTCCAGCAAGATAATGTATACTCTTCATTCTGCCTTCGATTTTTAAACTCATAATACCTGACTCTATAATTTCGGGAATTTCTTTTATCAAACACAAATCCCGCGAATTCATTATAAAGGTACCTTTTTCTTTTTCTACTACAGGATAATATTCTCCAGGCCGCTTTTCTTCCACTAGATGATATTTCCATCGGCAGGAATGGGCACAATCACCGCGGTTGGCATCTCTACCCACAAAATAATTACTCAAAAGACAGCGTCCGGAATAAGATATACACATCGCTCCATGTATAAAAACTTCCAGATCCAGCTCCCCCCCTACTTTGGCTGCAATTTCTCTCATTTCTTTTCCAGAAAGTTCCCGGGCCAGAATTATCCTGTCAGCTCCAAGCTCTTTCCAGAACAGTGCAGAGCGCCAGTTAACATTATTTGCCTGTGTGCTGATATGAATCGACATCTCTGGCATTTTTTCCCGTACAAGTTTAAACACACCTGGATCAGAAATAATAAGGGCATCCAGATTCAGCTTTTTAAGGTCTTCAATATATTTAGGCAGCTTTTCCATATCATCATTGTGAGGAATCATATTAAGTGTTAAATATACCTTTTTGCCTCTGGAATGAGCAAATTCACTCCCTTCTTTCAGTTCTTCTATCGTAAAATTATCTGCTCCAGCTCTGAGACCAAAGTTAGCACCACCACAGTAGACAGCATCTGCACCAAAAAATAAAGCAGTTTTAAGTTTTTCCAGGTTACCTGCAGGGGCCAGCAGTTCAACTTTTTTCATTTTCTAATTTCCTCCTACTTAGAGCTATTCCATCACCTGCTTCAATTATAGTGGAATCCAGCTCCGGATGATTCATAATTATTTTTAAATATTTTCTTAAATTATTGACAATTGTTCTAATCTTATGTCTTACTTCATCATCTGTCAGGACTTCTGCTTTATAGAGCACATTATCTGATACAAGCAGACCACCAGGTTTTAGCAGCTCAAATATATAATCAAAAAGATAAAGATACTGCCCTTTAGCAGCATCCAGAAAAATAAAATTAAACTTTCGCCGCAGATACTGAAGAATATCCAGTGCATCACCAATTTTGACATCAACTTTATCTGTAAAACCATATTTCTTCAAAAATTTCCTGGCGGTTACTGCCCTCTGCTCATCAATCTCTATTGTGGTTATCCTGCTAGATGCAGGAGTATATTTTGCCATAAGAAGAGCAGAAAATCCATATGCTGTACCAATTTCAAGTATATGTTTGGGGTTTAAAATCTGCAGCTGAATTTTTAAAAAATCGGCTGCATCTCGATTAATGATAGGAATATAATCTTTTCTGCAGAGCTGTTCCAGCTCCGCAAACTCCGGCTCTATTGTCTGTTTTTTGGAAAATAAGCTGTTGAGCTCAGTTTTTATCATTTTAACTCCTCAACTTTGGTACCAGGTACTTATACCGCTTTTTGTACCGGGTACATGTGATTTTATTCATTTGTTCATTTGTACCAGGTACTAAAGCAGCTTTTTGTACCCGGTACCCTTTTTTTGCTTCTGCAGGTGTTCTTCATAACTATTTGTAAATACATGGCTTCCATCTTCTCTGGCAAAATAAAACAAAAAATCGCTTTCAGCAGGATATGCTGCAGCTTCTATGGCTGCAGCACCAGGACTGCTGATCGGTCCTGGTGGTAGTCCACTGTATTTATAGGTATTATAGGGTGAGTCAATCTCTAAATCACTGTACAGTATTCTTGCTTTCCTCTCTGTAAAGACATACTGTACAGAAGCATCTATCTGCAGCAGCATATCTCTTTCCATACGGTTATATATTACAGATGCTATAATTGGTTTTTCTTCATCCAGTTTTGCCTCTTCTTCGATTAAAGAAGCAATAATAAGCAGCTCATAATAATTATACGGACTTTTTTCAGCATATTTTTTCAGCTTCGGCAGTCTATATTTAAAGAATACATCCAGCAGTTCATCTATGATCTGTTTTTCTGTATAGCTTTTAGGGAAATAATAAGTTTCAGGTACTATCAGACCTTCAATAGGGTTAACAGTAATTTCCAGCTCTGATAAATATTCTATCTTATCACTTAAATCAAGATTAAGTATCACACTAACAAATTTACCATATTCATAAAGACCGCCGGAAGCAGAATTTATTCTGTCCAAAATTTCTACAGAAGTCAACCCTTCAGGAATAGTAACTTTAAACCTTTCCTCACTGCCGGAAATTATCTTAGAAAGTATATCCTGCATTGTATCAGCTGTGGAAAAGGAATAATAGCCTGCCTTTAAGTTTTGATCTTCCTGCATTAGCCTGAGCAGCACATAAAAAGCAAGAGAAGATTTAATAATTCCCTTTTCTTTCAGCTTTTCTCCAATAGCCATTCCACTCATTCCTGGTTTGATCTTAACCATATGCTTTTCTGGATTAGCACTATCAACCGGCTGAATAAGAGAATAAGATTTAACTGCAGCTGCTGTTATTAAGATAAATATAAGAAAAATGACGGCTGTTTTTTTCAAAATAAACTCCTTTTAAAATTAATTAAATTTATTTATAGGTTTGTCACCCCGCAGAGGAGGTGTTTGCAGGTAAGATCTTTTTGAATATAAAATCCTCTAAAATTAGATTAATCATTTTCTTCTTCGAATTTTTTTCTTACCTTAGCAAATTCATCTTCATCAGTAACCGGTTCTATATATTCTTTTCCATTTTCATTGACTATTTTGATCGGCAGAGCTTCGGTATTTTCATCTGCATCAGATTCTATAACTATTAAATATTTAACACCATCTATAACAAAATCACTTTCAATATAAAATCTGGATTCCCCCTTATCATCCTTAAGAACCAGCTCCTTACTATCCTTATCAACCCAGAACGTTGCATCACTCATAATTAACAGCTCCTCATATAAATATTTAGAGATATTTTAAATCTCAATTAAATTTTAATCCTTATTAAAGTTCAATAATTTATTAGAAAGTGAGTCAAGATAGGACTGAAGTATCAGTGCTGCAGCCAATTTATCGATCACTTTTTTTCTCTTCTGACGGCTCATATCAGCTTTAAGAAGTACATTTTCTGCCTGACTTGTGGTAAGTCTTTCATCCCAGCGTATAATGGGCAGATCCAGATTGTTTTCTAAAAATCGGATAAAAGCCTCAGTAATCTCAGCTCTTTTCCCACTTGATCCATCCATATTATATGGCATTCCAACCACTATTTTTTCTATTCCGTATTCATTTATATATTTATTTATTTCTTTAAGCACCTCCTGATGACCGTGCATATCTATCACAGTCAGCGGCTGAGCAGTCCAGCCCAGCTCATCACTCAAAGCAGCACCTATTCTCCTGTTGCCGTAATCCAGCCCTAATATTCTCAATATTTCTCCTCCATTAAAATAATTAATTGACTCAATATTATCTTCAATTACTTATTATATAATTATATCATTTTATAAGCAAGTAGTCTGCTTTTTAAAAAAAGTTTCCCTATTGTTAAATTCAGCTGCAAAAAAGGGAGAAACGGGAATATAATTGAGTTTCAGATAAATTTAAAATTTCAGTTATAACGAAATCCCCTTTTTTATAACTCTAAAATAATTTTAACAAAACTCCTTGTATACCTTAAGCTGACCCTTTTAATATTTCCCATTTTACACAAAAATACGCCTACTTCAGCTGTAGAAATAGGCGCATCAAAATATATTTTTTAATCTCTATCGAGATATTTTCTCAAAAGTTCCTCAATTATCTTATCTCTGTCTATAGTTCTTATCATCATCCTTGCATCTTTATAACTGGTTATATAAGCAGGATCACCGGAAAGAAGATAACCTACAACCTGATTAATAGAATTATAACCCTTTTCCTCAAGTGCCTTACAGACTTTTTTTAGTACAAATCCAGCTTCACTAAGTTCTTCTTTTTCAATTTTAAAACGCATCGTTTTATCATTAATGTCTTCTCGGGCCACCTTGATCACATCCTGTCTATTTTTTAGTCTTAAATATATAATTCTCCAGGAAGAGGTTAAATCCTGTTTTTATTTCATATTTTTCACTAATTCCTCGGCAGCAGCAAGTGCTTCAGTCAGTTTTTCCGGGTTTTTCCCACCTGCCTGGGCCATATCTGGACGGCCACCTCCTCCACCACCTACTATTTTGGCAATTTCCCCAATTAGTTTGCCGGCATGATAACCTTCTTTAACCAGATCATCTGTCACAGAAGCAACAAAAATAACTTTGTTTTTATCTCTGCTTCCCAGCACAATTATTCCCGAATCCATTTTTTCTTTCAGCTGATCAGAAATATTTCTCAATCCCTGGTTATCCATGGCTTCTATTTCCTCTGCCAGCAGTTTTACACCATCAGCATCTTTAACTCTGGAAATAAGGTCATCTTTTTTAAAACTGGCAAGCCTTTTTTTGAGAGAATCTATTTCTTTTTCCATCTCTTTTTCCTTAATCTGAAGCTGTTTAATCCTGTTTAAAAGATTAGATCTGTCTGTTTTTAGCTCAGCAGCAGCACTGTCGAGCAGATTAAGCTGATAATTGAAGTAATCAAGGGCATAATCTCCTGTGACAGCTTCAATTCTCCTTACCCCTGCAGCAATACCACTTTCACTGGTGATCTTAAATGGACCGATATCACCGGTTCTATCAACATGGGTTCCTCCACATAATTCCATACTAAAATCACCCATAGAAACAACTCTCACTTCTTCTCCATATTTTTCTCCAAATAAAGCTGTAGCTCCCATTTCTTTTGCTTCATCAAGCTCTTTAATATCGGTTTCCACTGCATAATTTTCCATAACAGCCTGATTTACCTCTGCTTCTATTTTTCTCAGCTCTTCAGCTGAAACTGCAGAAAAATGGGTAAAATCAAAACGCAGTCTTTCTGGTGCTACAAGAGAACCTGATTGATTTACATGGTCTCCAAGTACATCTTTTAAAGCTTTATGAAGCAGATGGGTTGCTGAGTGGTTACGTGCTGCTGCCATTCTTTTATCTTTATAAACAACTGCTTCAACTTTATCTCCAGTACTTACCTCACCTGCATTTACAAAGATTCTGTGTACAGTAAGCCCTGCCCGCTGATAGGTATCAAGAACTTCAGCTTCAAAATTATCATTTTTAACCGCACCTTTATCACCGATCTGTCCACCACTTTCAGCATAAAATGGTGTTTTATTAAGTATCAGTTCACCTTCCTGACCCTCACTTAACTTTTCTTTTATATCATTATCTTTAACAAGTCCAAGTATTTCTGTTTTTTCGGAAAGAGATTTATAGCCGGTAAATTCAACCTCTGTTATTTTATCCTTAAATTCAGCATAAATTTTTTCCATTTCTCCACTGCTGAAAGAAGTTTCTTCCCGGGCTTCTCTGGCTCTTCTTCGCTGTTCTTCCATTTTTTCGTTGAATTTCTCTTCATCCAGGGCCAGCCCCTGTTCATTAAGCAGATCCCTGGTTATATCAAGCGGAAATCCATAAGTATCATAAAGACGGAATGCATCTTCACCGGAAAGTATATCTTCACCTTCCTCTTTAAGTTCTGCCACCATAGTTTCCAGAATTTCAAGTCCCTGTTCCAGTGTCTGCAGGAAACTATTTTCTTCTGATTTAATAACATTTTTTATATGCTCTATTCTATCAGCTACATTAGGAGAAATCCCCTTTACAACTTCTGCAGCTGTATCAGCAAGTTTATATAAAAACGGCTCTTCAAAGCCGAGCTTTCTTCCATAGCGGGATGCTCTCCTAATAAGTCTTCTAATAACATACCCGCGGCCTTCATTAGAAGGTAGTGCTCCATCTGCCACTGCAACAGACACCGAGCGGCTGTGGTCGGCAATAACTCTGTAGGCGGTCATAACTTCTTCATTTTCTTTATATGGTATGCCTGTTTTTTCAACAGCAGCATCGATAATCGGTTTTATGAGATCTGTTTCAAAATTAGAATCAGTATCCTGTAGAATAGAAGCTACTCTTTCCAGCCCCATTCCTGTATCAATGTTTTTGCTGGGCAGGTTTAAATATTCTCCATCTTCTGTAAAATTATACTGTGTAAATACAAGATTCCAGATTTCTAGAAATCTATCACCTTCACCACCAATTACATCTTCTTCGGAATTACCGTATTCTTCTCCTCTATCATAATGTATCTCAGAGCAGGGACCACATGGACCGGTGCCAATCTGCCAGAAATTATCTTTTTTACCCATTCTGACTATCTTTTCTTTTGGAATACCTATTTTATCATGCCAGATATTAAATGCTTCGTCATCATCTTTATAAATGGTAATCCAGAGTTTCTCTTCTTCCAGATTTAAGACTTCTGTCACAAATTCCCAGGCCCACTCTACAGCCTCTTCTTTAAAATAATCGCCAAAAGAAAAGTTTCCAAGCATCTCAAAAAATGTATGGTGTCTGGCCGTCTTACCTACATGTTCTATATCATTTGTACGGATACACTTCTGACTTGTAGCAATACGGGTATGTGGTGGTTCAAGACTGCCGTCAAAATATGGTTTAAATGGAGCCATCCCGGCATTGATCCAGAGCAGACTCGGATCATTTTTGGGAACTAAAGGAGCACTGTCCAGTATAAGGTGGTCTTTGCTTTCAAAAAAATCCAGATATGCTTTCCGTATTTCATCTCCACTTTTTATCATCTATTTACCTTCCCTTCTGCATATATCTGCGGTTTTATCGATAAACTTAATTATCATATACGTCCTATCAGTTTGTGAAATTATTAATCATTTTTCTATGATTTTATTAATCAACCAACTTTTTATTATTATATTCTTATTTAAAAACAATTTCAACTTTAACTTAAAAAGAAGTTTCTCCTTTTTTATATTAAACTGAAAAAAAGAAGTTACAGAAATATTTAAATTTACAGCCAATACAACTTAACAAAACCCTCTTTTCTGCAGCTTGAAAATAAAATTTAGGCAAATCCTAAAATTCTCAGCTGCTGCAAAATTAAACTAATCTAATTTTAGCAAAGCGCCTTTTCCCAATCTGTATAATCATACCATCTTTTACTTTAATATTAAGATTTATCTTTTCATATTTTTTGTCATCAATGGTAACAGCACCCTGTTTGATCATCCTTCTTGCCTGACTGTTGCTGTCCACCAAGCCGGTAGCAGCCACCAGTTTTACTATCCAGAGTTCTCCATCTTCCAGATCAGAGCTGTCTATTTCTATCACCGGAATATCTTCAGGCAAATTCCCTTTAGAAAAAACATTTTCAAATTCAGCTGCTGCATTTTCTGCTGCATCTTTATCATGATATTCTTTTACTATCATGTAAGCCAGTTCTTTTTTGAAACTCATTGGATTAAAATTATCCTGATTTAATTTTTCTTTTATCTCTGCCAGCTTTTCTGAAGATACATCTGTTAGCAGTTCAAAATAACGTAAAATTAGATCATCCGGAATAGACATGATCTTTCCATACATATCAGATGGTTTATCATAAATACCGATATAGTTGCCCAGACTTTTGCTCATCTTATTTACTCCATCTAGTCCTTCAAGTAAAGGCATCATAATAACAACCTGCGGTTTCTGACCGTATTCTTTTTGCAGATTTCTGCCCACCAGAAGATTAAACCGCTGATCTGTACCCCCAAGTTCAACATCTGCATTAATTGCAACAGAATCATAACCCTGCATCAGCGGATAGAAAAATTCATGAATTCCAATCGGCTTTTCCTGCTGATAGCGTTTAGAAAAATCATCTCTTTCTAACATCCGGGCCACCGTATACTTAGAAGAAAGTTCAAGCACATCTGCAAAATTAAGTTCACCCAGCCAGTCTCCATTAAACACAAGCTTTGTCTTATCTCTATCTAAAACTTTCGAAAACTGTTCCTTGTATGTACGGGCATTTTCTACCACTTCTTCTCGTGTAAGCTGTTTTCTTGTTTCCGATTTACCACTTGGATCTCCAATCATTCCGGTAAAATCACCGATAATTAAATATACTTCATGTCCCAAATCCTGGAACTGCTTTAACTTTCTCAGCACAACTGTATGGCCGAGATGAATATCCGGGGCGGTCGGGTCCAGCCCCAATTTAACTTTCAGCGGTCTTTCCTCTTTTTCTGCTTCGATAAGTTTTTCTTTCAGTTCTTCTTCTGAAATAAGGTCACTTACACCTCTTTTTAATATTTCCACCTGCTTATTAATATCCATAAATAACACCTGTCCAGCCTCAAGGCTGACAGGCACTTCACCTCCTGTATCCTTGTCATATAATTATAACAGATAGTTTAACTGCTAACAAGGGCTACCATAAACAGCTGTTTTATGTTATAATATTTATTTGACAGGAGGCTTGATTAATGAAGAAACGAACCAAAGGAATCTTACTTATTACTATTATAATGATTTTTGCCCTGGGAGCAGGTGCTTTTTTGGGTGCTGTAACCTGGATTATTAAGGATACTCCTGATATTTCAAATTATAAGGGGTCCAGTGAAGCCACCCTAATCTACACTGCAGATGGTGAGCTTCTGACAAAATTGTTTAAAGAAAACAGAGTCTATGTTCCTCTAGAAAGAATTCCCCAGCACTTAAAAGATGCAATTATAGCAATTGAAGATACTAATTTTTATGTTCACCATGGAATTGATTTCTGGGGTATAGGTAGAGCAATGATTACAAATATTAAGGAGGGAAGGCTGGCCCAGGGAGCGAGTACAATAACTCAGCAGCTGGCCAGAAATGCACTTCTCAGCCACAAAAAGACAATTTACAGAAAAATTCAGGAAGCATATTTAGCTTTACAATTTGAAAGAATCTACACAAAACCAGAAATTCTAGAGATGTATTTAAATGAAATATTTTTGGGACACAGTGCATATGGAATTGAAACTGCTGCCCAGCAGTATTTTGGCAAACATGTCTGGGAGCTAAATCTTGCCGAATCAGCTTTAATTGCCGGACTGCCCAAGGCTCCAAATTATTACTCTCCTTTTAATAATCTTGAAGCAGCTAAAAGAAGGAGAAATACAGTTCTAACCCGGATGGAAGAACTCGGCTATATAACAGCACAGGAAGCTCAAAATGCTAAAAATCAGCCGATCAATGTTAAACAAAAAACCAAAAAAGAGCTGGAAAGAGCACATTATTTTATCCTCTATGTCAGAGATCAGCTAATAGATAAATTTGGTGCTTCTATGGTCTACAGCGGCGGACTTAAAGTTTATACTACCATAGATATAGATCTGCAGAAAAAAGCAGAAGATGTAATAAATGCCAAGATAAAAAATGGCTATCTTCCTTCAATCAAAAGATCCAATTCGAAAAATGTACAGCCACAGATGTCTCTGATAACACTTGATGTAAAATCAGGAGCAATAAGGGCCATGATAGGTGGGCGGGGAACAGATCAGTTCAACAGAGCTCATCAGGCTTTAAGACAGCCGGGATCTACCTTTAAACCATTTGTCTATGCTGCAGCAATTAAAAATGGTTATTCACTGGCTACTGTGGTCAATGATATGCCCATGCTGGCATCAGACAGCGGCAAAACCGGCTATAATTTAAATATCTGGCCGCGCAATTATGGAGATAAATATTATGGGCTGGTTAACTTAAATACTGCCCTGACCAACTCTTTGAATTCAGCGACAGTCAAATTGATAAAAAATATAGGTGTCAAAGAAACGATCGATCTGACCGAAAAAATGGGAATAACAACCTTTGAAAAAGAAGATTATTATGATGAACACTACTCTCTTGCACTCGGTGGTCTGCACAGAGGTGTAAAACCTATAGAAATGGCAAGTGCTTATGGTGTCTTTGCTAACAGAGGAGTATATATTAAACCATATGCAATAAGCAGAGTACTTGACAAAAGAGATAATGTAATTTTTGAAGCTAAACCGGAAAAAAGAATAGTTATGACAGAAGAAGAAAGTTATCTTATGACTTCAATGCTGAAAAGTGTAATTCAGAATGGAACAGGCTGGAGAGCAGGAATGGACCGCCCTGTTGCAGGGAAAACAGGAACAACAAATGATTATACCGATGCCTGGTTTGTAGGCTATACACCTCAAATTGTAACTGCTGTCTGGATAGGTGAAGACAATGTAAGATCTATGGAATATGATGACAAAGATGCAGATGGCAATTATATATATCCAGAAAACAACAGTTTTCTCACGATTTCCAGTGCAGAAGCTGCACAAATATGGGGGGAATACATGCGGAAAGCTGTAAAAAATATGCCTGTACTTGATTTTACAAAACCAAGTACTATAACTGATGTTCCTATAGATCCAATGACAGGACTTAAACCAAATGATTATTCTCCACGGATTGAGGAAATGCCGTTTAGACAGGAAAATATTCCACAAAAAGAAGAAACACTACATACACCAGTAGAATCAGTAAAAATAGATAAAGAAAGTGGCCTACTTGCCACCAGCAATTGTCCTAAAGATCAGGTTGTAAAAAAGTATTATCTCAGCAAATCTGGAATAAAGATTGGTCCGGGAACATTTTACTTCAGAGAAAATGCACCAAACAAAGATCCAAAAGATAGAGTGAAGGGAAGTTATATAGTTGAAACCGGAGAACCAGTACAGCTTTTTGATCATGAATACGGAATACCAAAAAAAGACAGAAACGGGGAGGTTCGTTATCAAACCAAACCCACCCGTAAGTGTAATCTTCATCCCGAAAAATCAAGCTCAAGCAGCGTGATTTTAAAAGATATATTCGATATTTTCAAAAGTGATGATTAAATAAAATTCCAGCAGCTATTTAAAATTAAACGTTTAAATTACAATTAAATATTATCGATAAATTTAACTACTGTTTAGTTGAATTACTGTGATCAGACTTAAATATTTTTTTATTAAATTAAAGTAATGAATGATTGAATAAATTAGATTTTAATTAATTCTGGCAATTGTAACCCCTGTGCCTCCTTCTTCCTGACGTCCAAGTCGGAAGTCTGAGATATGGGGGTTTTTTTCTAATACAGCTCCTACAGCATCTCTGAGTGCCCCTGTACCTTTACCGTGGACTATCTCTACCTCTTTAATTCCTGCCAAAAAAACATCATCCAGGTATTTATCCAGCTTTCGTTGAGCTTCCTCATATCTGTCTCCCCTTAGATCAATTTTTGGAGAAACATGCTGTGATTTCTGCACCCGATAGTTTTTAATCATCTCTTCTTTGTGGTCTTCAGGTATTTCAGCCTTAACAAGATCTAAAATATCAGCAGTTATTTTAATTATTCCAGCCTGGACAACAGCTTCATTTTTCTTTTTATCCAAAGAAATAATTTCTCCTTTTCTGCCCAGACTGCGGATTCTTACCTGATCACCAATTTCAAATTCTTCTTCAGAAATTTTTTTATCAGCCTGATCATTACTTTTAGTTTCTTCTAAAACACTTTTCAGATTCTTTAATTCTTTATTTGCTTCAGTCTGTGCTCTATCAACTTCAGAACGCTGTACATAATCCTTATCTTTTAACTCAGATATAATTCTATGTGCTTCTTTTTTAGTTTCCCTTAAAATTTCTTCTGCTTTATTTTTAGCAGCTTCTATTTCTTTATTATGCCTATCTTTCTGATCTGATATCAATTTTTCGTATTTTTCCTTAAGTTCTTTTTCTCTGTTCCTGTATTCTTCCATTTCCTGCCTCAGCTTCTGATATCTATTTCTTTCAGAATTGAGTTCCTTTATTATTTCTTCAACTTTAATTTCATCTTCACTCAGCAGTGAACGAGCCCTATCTATAATTTCCAGTGGTATGCCCAGTTTTAAAGCTATCTCAAAAGCATTACTGCCGCCAGGCACTCCCATTATCAGCCTGTAGGTAGGTTTTAATGTCTCTATATCAAATTCAACAGAAGCATTTTCCACATTTTCAGCAGAATATGCATAGCTTTTTAGCTGGCTGTAATGAGTTGTGGCCACAGTAACCGCATTTTTCTCCTGCAGTTTTTCTAGTATAGCAATACCCAGTGCTGCTCCTTCTTCTGGATCAGTGCCGACACCAAGTTCATCCATCAAAACAAGAGTTCTGTTTCCGGCAGAGTGCAGAAATTCCTTTATTTTATTCATATGAGAAGAAAATGTACTCAGATTCTGTTCAATGCTCTGTTCATCACCTATATCCGCAAAAATTTCTACAAATACAGGTAGGGTGGAATTTGCTTCAGCAGGTATGTGTAAACCTGTCTGTGCCATAAGAGTCAGCAGACCAATAGTTTTTAATGCAACAGTTTTACCACCTGTATTAGGTCCTGTAATAACAAGGGTGGATATCTTATCACCCACCTGTACATCTATTGGGACAGGGTCATTTTTAAGCAGTGGATGTTTGGCCTGTTTTAAATCAATCAGAGCTTTTTCGTTCATCACCGGCTGACTGCATTCAAAATCAAGGCTGAATCGAGCAGAAGCTGAAATAACATCCAGGTGAGAAATTATAATAAGATTGTTCTTTATAACTTCCGACTGTGCAGCTATTAGAGCTGTTAGTTTCTGCAAAATTCTGTGCACTTCTGCTTCTTCTTTTGCTTTTACCTCTCTCAACTCATTGTTCATTTTAACAACTGCTATAGGTTCCATAAATACTGTCATACCACTGGCAGACTGTCCGTGTACTATACCATCAAAATTACTGCGCTGTTCCTGTTTTACAGGGACAACATAGCGGTTTTCGCGTCTTGTTACAAGGCTCTCCTGCAGCATATCCTCATATCTGCTGCTTTTTATAATTGATTCCAGTTTATCTCTAATTCCATTTTCTATAGAATCAATTTTGTCTCTGAATGATTTCAGAGCACTGCTGGCATTATCATCAACTTCTCCATAATCATTTATACATCTATCTATCTCCCTCTCCAGCTGTGGAATAGTTCTGAGTGGTTCTATAAAATCATAGATTATCCCATATTCTTTTTCTATCAGCCGGGGATCCAGTTCTGATTCAATATTTGAAAAATGTTTTTTCATTTCCGAAAATCCCCGCAAAGTTGATCTAACATCAACAATTTGAGAGGTCGAAAGGGTAACACCTTTAACTGATTTTTTAATTTCATCTCTGATATCTCTGGTTCCACTAAACGGAAGATTCCCATATTCAGAAATCAATCCCTTAACAGCGGTAATTTCCCGCTGTTTTTTTTCTATATATGAACGGTTGGAAACAGGCTCCAGCTTTTTAATTATTTCTTTTCCTATATTTGTAGCAGACCTGTCTGCAATCATATCAATTATTTTTCTATATTCAAGTACCTTAAGTGTGTGTTTTTTCAACTTTAGTCCTCCCTGAGAAATTTCATTAATTTATCCAGGTCAAATGTATTTATGACATCATCTTTTTCCAGCCAGCCTCTCCTGGCTACTGAAACACCATATTTAATATCATTAAATTCCCGATAATGGTGTGCATCTGTGTTAATTGTTAGTAAAGCACCTGCTTCTTTTGCCCGTCTGGACCACTTATCATCCAGATCCAGCCTGTGAGGAGAAGAATTGATCTCCAGAGCAGTGTTGGACTCTAATGCAGCCTCAATGACCTGATTCATGTCAACTTTGTAGGCCGCTCTGCCGCCTAAAATTCTCCCTCGTGGATGGGCAAGAATATTTACTTCTGTATTTTTGACAGCTTTAATTATTCTGGCAGTCATTTCCTCTTCAGTCATAGCAAAACTGCTGTGAACAGATGCAATTACAAGATCCAGCTCTGATAAAATTTCATCTTCAAAATCAAGACTTCCATCAGGCATAATATCAACTTCAATACCCTTTAAGATTCGGAAACCATCCATTTTTTTATTGACTTCATCTATTTCCTGCAGCTGTTTTTTTAGTCTTTCTACAGACATACCATTGGCAACTTTGAGAGATTTAGAATGATCCGTAATGGCAATATAGCTGTATCCTCTTTTTCGGGCAGCTTCTCCCATCTCTTCAATGGTAAATGCACCATCACTATAGCGTGAGTGCATGTGCAGATCTCCTTTTATGTCACTTACTTCAATACTGACAGGCAGCCTGTCTTCTGCAGCAGCTTCTATCTCTCCACTGTCTTCTCTTAACTCAGGAATAATATATTTTAATCCGAGATGTACAAAAATATCCTCTTCACTTTTTATATCAATCCTAGAATCATCATTTTTTATAAGTCCGTATTCGTTCAGCTTAAGGTTGTGATCTTTAGCAAGCTGCCTCATCCTTACATTATGAGCTTGAGAACCGGTAAAGTAGTGAAGTGCAGACGGAAATTCTTCACTGCTGACAAGTCTAAAATCTACCTGCAGTCCATCACAGGTTATGATACTTACTTTTTTATCACCTGCTCCAATAATTTCATCTGTCAGCTCAAGTTCTGTTATTTTTTTACTCAAGCTTTCTTTATCTTCTGCAGCACAGGCAACTAGAATATCTATATCTCCAATCATTTCTTTTCTTCTTCTGGTGCTGCCGCATACTTCTATATTTTTAATAATACCTTCTTCAACACTGTTTTTTAAAGCATTTATCAGTTTATCTGCTTCTTCCACTGCCTGACTGATTATTATCCTGTCTACATACTTTTTATAATTTTGCAGTCCTTTGAGCAGTTTTTGTTCAGACTTAGGGCCAAAACCTTTCAGTTCCCTAACTTTATTATTTTCCAGTGCCTCTCTTAATTCAGCTACACTTTTTAAACCCAGCTCATAATACAGCTGATGAGCCCGTTTTGGTCCGAGATTGGGAATCTTAGTCATTTCCAGCACTCCTGACGGCAGTTCTCTTTTTAGCTCCTCCATCTCCTGAGAAAATCCATTTTCAAAAATTTCTTTAATTGTTCCGGCAATCCCTTTTCCTATTCCTTTTATATCCTCAAGGCTGTCTTCTTTTATCAGCTCACTTAAATTTGCTTCCAGAGACTGAATTTTGCGGGCAGCATTATTATATGCTCTAATTTTAAATTCATTTTCTCCATTAATTGCCAGGAGATCTCCAAACTCCGCAAGCAGTTTAGAAACCTCTTTATTTGTTAATTTTTCCATATCACTACCTCCAAACTTAACTCCCCCAAAATTAGATTCAACCTATTTCTGGGGTGAAAATTCACATCTGTTTAGCGATAAAACAATCAGCACAATACTAAAAAGGCCATGAAGTGATTATCATGGCCGAAAAATATCTCCTATTTTTTCCTGTATAATTGGTGTCATTTCCAGGATTCTTCCTGCTAAAAACGAAGAATCGACTGCATTTAAAACTCTCTGATAGGGGATCTGAGCCATAATAAGCACCAGCAGGTAGACGATTATACCACCTTTAAAAACACCAAAAAAAAGTCCGGCCGCCCTATCAACCGGCTGCAGAAATACAGCATCAACCATTCTCTTTAAGACTATACCAAGTACATGAATTACAATATTTACCACAACAAAAATGACAGCAAAACTAATAAACTGAATCAGTGAGGTAGATAAATCTAGATATGGCTCCAGATAGGACTGAAAGTATTCGTACTGTCTGACTGCTGCTATTAAAGCAATAATCAAACCCAGTATGGTGCTTGTCTGATCTATAAATCCCCGACGCAGACCATTATAACCAAAAAACAGAAATACTACCAGTATAATGATATCTAAGAAATTAATAGTATCCAATTACTCTACCTCCTCTAGTAGAGTCATCAATTCTTTGTTTTCCTGCCTCAGTTTTTTTAACTCATCATGAAGGCTCTGATTAGCTTCACGCAGCCTTTCTTTTTCCCGAGAAAGGTCAATACAGTCACTGCGCAGCTTAAAATACTCATCAGCCAGGTTGATCATAGTGAGATTTGCCAGCCTTCTGTATGGAAGTTCAGGATAGGTATTCCTAATATCTCTGCTTACTTTTTCTACATATTCGGCCAGCTTTTTTATATAATTTTCGTCAAATTCTCCTATTACTGTAAAAGTATCGCCAAGTATTTTAACTTTTATTTTATTTTTATTCTGTTGAAAATTTTTTTCTGCTGTCATAAGCAACATCTCCAAGTATTATATTCTACTTTATAATACTATTTCATTACAAATGGCTAAAATCCTGCATTTATAATTTAATTTCCCCGTATTTCTGCAGAAAATTTATCTGATATATAATTGATAATCTTTTTGAACTGTTTATTTACCTCATCATCTCTTAAAGTTTTCTCTTCAGATTGGAATTTTAATTTAAAAGCAATGCTTTTATGACCTTCTTTAATCTGATTACCATGGTATAGATCAAATATATCCAGGTCTTTAAGAATTTCTCCACCCTTTTCTTTAATAGCATTTAATATTTCAGCAACTTCTATATCATCTTTAACAACAACGGCCAGATCACGAAAAACAGAAGGATATTTGGGCAGTTTTTTATAATGATAATTTACTTTCGGTGTAGCTTTATATAAGCTGTCAAAATCAATTTCAAAAACTGTTGTTCCGGCTGGAAGATCACTTTTTTCGGCAATTTCTGGATGTATTTCTCCAATAAAGCCCAAAAGTTCTCTGCCGCTGTATATTTCAGCGGTTCGGCCCGGATGCAGATATTCTCTGCTGTCATCAGAAACAAATCTATAATTTTTGAGCTGTATTTTATCAAAGAGAATCTCAAGTATTCCTTTTAAATGGTAGAATTCCGGAGCATTTTCCTGCCAGATATTTTCCTCTATACCAAAAATACCTCCACCCAAAAGCTGCTTTTCTTTAGGTCGGCTGCTGTTTCCATTATAATAGAAGGCAGTACCAATTTCAAAAACTCCCATCTGAGATGTCTGCCTTCTTGCATTTGCAGCAAGTGTATTAATTATACCAACCAGTATAGTTGTCCTCATAATAGCAAAAGCCTCACTTAAAGGATTTTTAATGCTGACAAATTTACCAAATTGTGAATCACTGTTCAGCTTTAAATCTGAATAATTTTTTTTGTCCTGAAGGCTGTAGGTGATTATTTCATCCAGTCCTCCGGCTTTAAGAATCCTTTCTACTCTTTTTTTGAACTTTTGTTTTACTGTTCTCCGGCCGAGCTGTTTACTGATAGGCGTTGTAGAGGGGATATTATTGTACCCGTACACTCTTGCAATCTCTTCCACAAGATCTGCCGGCTGACTTACATCTGTTCTAAAAGACGGTACTTTTACATTAATTATACCTTCTTTAACTTTAACAGGAAAATCTAATTTTTCCAGCATTCCTGCAATTTTAGCAGTCTCAAGTTCTAGTCCCAACAGCTGATTAACTCTTTTTGTTTCCAGTTCCAGTTCTGCAGACTCATATTTAAGTGGATACTGATCTATTACACCCGGTACAATTGTACCGTCTGCATATTTTTCCAGCAGCTGACAGGCTCTATTATTTGCTTCAACTGCTTTCTCAATATCCACCCCTCTTTCAAAGCGGTGTGATGATTCACTGTGTAGGCCCAATTTTTTTGCAGTTTTTCTGATGCTGATTGGATTAAAATAAGCAGACTCAATAAGTACATTGTTAGTTTTTTCTGTTACTTCACTCTCATAGCCGCCCATTACTCCTGCTACAGCAAGAGGACCATCTTCATCTGTAATTACCAGCATCTCATCATCCAGAACTCTTGTTTTTTCATCAAGTGTTAGTATTTCTTCTTCTGATTCGGCTCTGCGTACAATTATTTTGCTGTTTTTAATTTTATCAAAGTCAAATGCATGCAGTGGCTGATTATATTCCATCAGTACATAATTGGTAATATCAACCACATTGTTAATTGATCTTATTCCGGCAGCTTTAAGTTTACGCTTCATCCAGAGTGGTGATGCTTTAATTTTTACATCCTTTACCAGCCGCCCTGTATATCTCGGACAGAGATCAGGATCTTCTATTATAATTTCTGCCTGCTGATTGATATTTTTTTCTTCTTTTGATTCTGTAAATTTTATCTCCGGAAGATTTAGTTCACCACCTGTAAAAAGAGATTTTATTTCTCTTGCTATACCAATCATGCCCAGACAGCGAGCATAATTTGGAGTCAAGTCCAGTTTTAAAATATAGTCATCGAGCTTCAGATGATCAATTATACTGCCTCCAAGAGGAGCATTATCTGATAAAATCATTATACCATCTGCGCGCTCTTCTGCCAGGCCCAGTTCATCAATTGAACAGATCATACCTTCTGATATAACTCCACGCAGATCTGATTTTTCTATCCTCATTCCATTAGGAAGCACCGTCCCGGCCTCAGCTACAGGTACCATCTTACCTTCTTCCACATTTGGAGCACCTGTAACAACTGTCATCACCTTACCCTGTTTGTTTAACATTACCCGGCAGATAACCAGTTTATCTGCATTAGGGTGCTCTTCAATTTTTTCTATTTTTCCGATAATTATATCTTCCAGACCTTCCCCCAGATATTCCATACCTTCAACTTCCAGTCCGGCCATGGTTAACTTTTCAGTTAATTCGTCCGGTGTATAATTAAAATCCACATATTCTTTTAACCATTTATATGAAATCTGCAAATCAGATCATCCTTTCTTATTATATATTAATTTTTTAAAATTGATGCAGAAACCTTTTATCATTTTCGTATAATACACGTATATCATCTATACCATATTTCAACAGTGCCAGCCTGTCTAGACCAACCCCAAAAGCAAAACCACTGTAGTAATCTGCATCATAACCTGACATCTCCAGCACATTTGGATGGACCATTCCTGAACCCATTATCTCCAGCCAGCCGGTGTGAGAGCAGAGTGGACAACCTTCTCCTTCACAAACAATACAGGAAACATCTACCTCTGCACTCGGTTCTGTAAAGGGAAAATAGCTGGGGCGGAAACGCACGTCGCGGTCAGCTCCAAATAAAGCTTCTACTATAAGTTCTATGGTTCCCTTCAGATCACTAAAAGAAATATCTCTATCAATGACCAGTCCTTCAGCCTGATGAAATATAGGAGAATGAGAAGCATCAAGTTCATCTGAACGATAGACTCGACCAGGTGCGATTATCCTTACAGGTGGTTCCTGTGCCTCCATCGTCCGCACCTGAACAGGTGAAGTATGTGTTCTAAGCAGATAATTATCATTTATATAGAGTGTATCCTGAAGATCTCTTGCCGGATGGTGTTCCGGAATATTGAGTGCTTCAAAATTATAATACTCACTCTCTATTTCCGGTCCTTCTGCAATACTAAATCCAAGACCAATAAAAATTTCCTCCAGTTCTTCTGTTATTAAAGAAAGAGGATGTGTTGTTCCTGCTTTTATCTCTTTTCCCGGCAGTGTGACATCTATTTTTTCTTTTTTAAATCTCTCTGCTGCAGCTTTTTTTTCCAGTTTTTCCTTATGTTCACTCAGCCATTTTTCTATCTTCTGTTTAAGTTTGTTGGCATTTTTACCTACAGCAGGACGCTGCTCAGCATCAATTTTACCCATCTGATTAAAAATTGACTGTACAGCTCCTTTTTTGCCCAGATATTTAATACGCATTTCTTCCAGCATATCCAGGTTTTTAATTTCTTTTAATTCTTCTTCTGCTTTTTTTTCGATTTCTTTAAGATCTTTTAATAGATCCAAACCAAACACCTCCATAAAATATTAAAATTTTGTCAGTAAGAACCAAATGTCCTTCGGACTTCTTTATTACAGTAAGATAAAATTTTGTTGATGTCGGAAATTATGAATCCATAAATTTTATCCATAATAAACCATCTAGTATAATTTCCTAAACATTAAAAAAATCCCGCCCAAAAAGGGACGAGATTACCGTGTTACCACCCTGATTATCCCACCAATATGATGGGATCACTTTACTTTGTTAACGAAAACTATGTCTTCATGGCGTCAGTTTCCGGACCAGCCTACTCAATTGTTCAGCCTTCAGCTCTAGAGTGAATTTCAGTATTAGTTTCAGTACAGCTGTTTTCAGTCACTGACAGCTGTTCCCTATTAAAGAAACAAAATAATTACTCTCTCCTTCAGCGCTGTTAATATATTTTGATGTAAAAAAATCTGCTGAATTCATTTCTGAATTCAGATAAAATTTGCCTTGGAAATCTAATTTTAAGCTCTACTAAAAACAAAAAACTGTTTATAGGCCAGATAAGCATCAACAGAACCGGTATTCTCAAAAATTTTCCAGAATAATTTTGCGTTTAAACCCACAAAAATCACTCCCTTTCAGGAATTGCTAAAGCTTTATATAATTATATCATAACCGGTGCATTATTGACAAGTAGCTGATCTGTCAATTTTCAGATTATATAATCTTTTTTTGCAATTTCATAGCACAATATTGCTGCTGCAACTGCTGCATTTAATGATTCAATATCGGCAGCAAGTGGAATTTTCACCTCTGCAGAAGCAAGTTCTAGATAATTTTTATCAAGTCCGTTTGCTTCATTACCTATTAACACAATTACCTTATCTTTATAGCTGTGCTGAAAGTAATATTCTTCTGCATTCACATCTGCAGCAATAATTTCAAATTCATCTGACTTAGATTTTAAAATATCAATTATCCTTTTTCTGTCAACCTTCTGCCAGATAGGGAGAGAAAAAATAGCCCCCATTGTAGCACGCAAAACTTTCTGATTATATATATCTACTGAACCTTTAGCTGCAATTATGCCGTCAAAACCTGAAGCTGCTGCTGTCCTAATAATTGTTCCCATATTACCGGGATCCTGTATTCTATCAAGCAGAAGTATTCTTTTCACCTTTTTTAAAAAAGTACTTTTGTCAAATTCTGTTTCTTTAACTACTGCCATTATTCCCTGTGGGTTAACAGTATCAGCACTTTGATTAAATATATCTTCATCAACTACATTCAGAACTGCTTTTTTTTGAAGTATATCCAGCAGATTTTTATTTTCTTTCTGCCGAAAAAAAGCAGGAGTAACAAATATTTCTTCAAAATCTGCTCCTCCTGCTGCAGCCTCAATAAGTCTTTTACCTTCCAGAACAAAGCATCCTTCTTTTCTCCTGGCTCTGCTCCGGTAAAGCTTATTTAAATATTTAATTTTACTGTTGTTGGGGCTGCTTATTCTATTCATAATAACTACATATCCAATCCATTTTTTGCAACAGAAACCAGTTCACTGAATGCATTTTCGTCATTAACTGCCAGATCTGCAAGCATTTTTCTGTCAATTTCTACATCTGCCTGTTTTAATCCATTGATAAAACGGCTGTAGGAAAGACCTTCTTTTCTTGCAGCTGCATTTATTCTGGTAATCCATAGTCTTCTAAAATTACGTTTTTTGTTTCTTCTATCTCTATATGCATAATGAAGTGACTTCATTACTGCCTGATTTGCAGGACGATAAAGCTTACTTCTGGAACCAAAATATCCCTTTGCAAGCTTGAGCACCTTTTTTCTGCGGTTTCTTGCTTTATTACCTCTTTTTATTCGCGGCATCTTTAACACTCCCTCCAGATTATATCTATATTATATATTTATTTATATGGTAGTAATCTTTTATATCTTTTTTGATATGTTTTATCTATTAGAGTAGCTTTGCGGAGCTTCCGCTTTCTACTTCCAGATTTTTTGGTTAAAATATGACTGTGGAAACCTTTGTGGCGCTTTAATTTACCGTTTGCAGTTGTCTTAACTCTCTTAGCAATACCTTTGTGAGTTTTAAGCTTTGGCATTATTTAACCTCCCTTTTCCAATTAAAATAATGGCTGTATTTGTTTATTTCTACTGTTTTTCACTTTTAGGAGTCAGGAACATCATCATATTCCTGCCTTCCATTTTAGGCTTGCTTTCTACCTGCCCAATATCTTCTGTTTCTTCAATGAGGCGGTCCATCAGATCATAGCCAAGCTCCTTATGCATCATTTCTCTACCCCTAAATCTAATTCTCACCTTAACTTTATCCTTATTATTTAGAAATCTTCGGGCCTGCTTTAATTTAACATTAAAGTCATGGTCCTCGATTTTTACACCCATTTGAACTTCTTTTACATTCATTACATTCTGATTTTTCTTAGCTTCTTTTTCTTTCTTAGCCTGTTCATACTTATATTTTCCGTAATCCATAATTCTACATACAGGTGGATTTGCCTGTGGAGCAACTTCAACCAGATCAAGTCCTCTTTCTGCAGAAATATCAAGTGCTTCATTTATAGACTTAATACCAATCTGTTCACCTTCTTGATCGATCAAACGTACTTTCTTTGCCCTGATTTGATTGTTTACCTTTAAATCATTAACGATATTTACGCACCTCCTAAGTATTTGGAAAAAACTGTGTAAATAAAAAATACGGGTGTTTTAAAACACCCGCTGTAAATAGTCAGTAAAATAACATTTTAAATTAAATCTTCTGTCCAAATTTAAAATGTCTTTCAAAACAGGAGATAGTTATTCCACATGGAATAAAATCCGCTGTCTGCTGCCTATTAACCATAATTAACTGGTGAGAAACAGGTGTTTCCTCTTTATTTTCCTATAAAAGTATACCACAGTTATACAGAGTTTGTCAATTTTTTTGAGGTATTTAATTTATCCAGCTTTTTCTTCAATTTCTTTCAGCAGCCTCTTTTTAAATTCAGCTACACTGCTCTCACCTAAATCTCCTTCTCTTCTATCTCTTACAGATACAGTTTCATTTTCCTCTTCTCTTCCACCAACAATCAGCATATACGGAACCTGCTGTAATTGAGCCTCTCTAATCTTATAACCAACCTTTTCGGAACGGCTGTCAACTTCAACTCTAACTTTTTCTTTAAACAGCTCTTCCTTAACTTTATATGCATAATTAACCTGATCATCAGAAACAGGAATAATTTGCACCTGAATCGGAGCAAGCCAGGTTGGAAATGCTCCCGCATAATGTTCTATTAGAATTCCTATAAATCTTTCCAGACTTCCGTAAAGAGCTCTGTGTATCATAACAGGTCTGTGTTCTTCACCATCCTGTCCAATATATGTCAGATCAAACCTTTCCGGCATCTGGAAATCAAGCTGAATTGTTCCACACTGCCAGGTTCTTCCCAGACAGTCCTCAAGATGAAAATCTATTTTAGGCCCATAAAATGCTCCATCACCTTCATTTACTTCATACGCCAGGCCTTTTTTTTCTACTGCTTTTCTGAGCGCATCTGTTGCTTTATCCCAGAGTTCCTCAGACCCCATAGCTTTTTCTGGCTTTGTACTCAGTTCAACACTATATTTAAATCCAAATGCACCGTAAAGAATATCTACCAGATCTATTACACCTATTAATTCATCTTCAATTTGTGAAGGCAGACAGTAGATATGTGCATCATCCTGGGTAAAGCTTCTAACTCTCATCAGACCATGCAGGACACCGGACATTTCATGTCTGTGTACAAGTCCCAGCTCTCCCATTCTAATCGGCAGGTCACGATAGCTGTGCATACTATTTTTGTAGACTAAAAGTCCGCCCGGACAATTCATAGGCTTAACAGCATGTGTTTCTCCATCTATCTCGGTAAAGTACATATTATCTTTATAGTGATCCCAGTGACCTGAACGCTTCCAGAGGGATTGATTTAATATAATTGGAGTACTAATTTCTTTGTAGCCAGCTTTACGGTGCTCTTCTTTCCAGAAATTTATTAATTCATTTCTGATGGCCATACCTTTTGGATGGAAAAATGGAAAACCTCTTCCTTCATCCTGCAGGCTGAACAGATCCATTTCTTTACCTATTTTTCTGTGATCTCTCTTTTTGGCTTCTTCAATTCTTTCTAAATATTTCTGCAGATCTTTTTCTGATGCAAAGGCTGTACCATAAATTCTCTGCAGCATTTTATTGTTTTCATCACCACGCCAGTAAGCTCCGGCTGTATTTAAAAGTTTAACTGCCTTAATATAGCCTGTAGAAGGAAGATGTGGCCCACGGCAGAGATCCACAAAATCCCCCTGCTGATAGAGGCTTATCATTTCATCATCTAGACCTTCAATAAGCTCTATTTTGTATTCTTCTCCTCTTTTTTTCATCAGTTCAATAGCTTCTTCTCTCGGCAGAAGTTTGCGTTCAACCTCTATATCCTCATCAATAATTTTCCTCATTTCCTCTTCTATCTTATCTAAAGATTCCTGATTAAATGTTTCCTCTAAATCAAAATCATAATAAAAACCATCTTCTATTGAAGGTCCTATAGCAACTTTGACATCATCATAAAGACGCTTCACGGCCTGTGCCATTACATGAGAGGCAGTGTGTCTAATTATATCAAGACATTCTTCACTGTCAACTGTAATAATTGAAAGTTCCACATCATTTTCGATTTTATAATCTGCATCAACTTTCTTACCATCAACTACTCCAGCAACTGCATCACGACCCAGCCGACTACCAATAGAATAAGCCACATCTTTTACGGTAATTCCAGAATCATATTCCTTTACCGAACCATCTGGAAGAGTTACTTTTACTTTCTCCATTATAATTCCCTCCTTAAAATTTCTCCGTTACGTCAAATCTAATAGTCTAATATCAGTATCTTAATTTTGTTAGAACATTAATTTTAAAAAGTTTATTCAAAAGAACAAAATGTCTTTCGGATTCTTTATTACAGTAAGATAAAGTTTTGTTGATGCCGGAAATTATGAATCCATAAATTTTATCCAAAATAAACCATCTGGTGTGATTCCCTAGACATTAAAAAATCCGTCCATCTCAATAAATAGAGACGACGGGTCGCGGTTCCACTCTAGTTGCCAGATCAACTGACCACTTTCAAATTTTTAACGAGTTATCCGAGCAGGAATACTTAATTCCTCCTGCCTACTCCAGGGTGGTTTTCAGTTAAGATAAATTCTATGTGCTTTCAGCCAAAGGCACAATTCTCTTTTAGAATTAGCAAAACTTACTCTTCCCTCTCAGCGTATTTAATAATATAAATTTTTTATAATTATATTATTTTATTTAGTAAATGTCAAGTGAAATTACTAAAAACCAGCAATAAAGAGTAAAAATTAATTGCAGAATTATATAAGCTAAAATCTTTAATCTTTTATTTCTATTTATGGGTTTTTATTACAATTAGTATTTCTCTTTTTTTGCTGTTAATTTGTTAAAACTATTTATTTTATTGTTGTTTTGTGGCAAACTCATATCAGAATCTCCTTTTTGGTTTTGGTATGGTTTTTTATCCTAAAAACATTTTACCACAAACCTTAAGGGAGATTCTATTTTTTTATTCAAAAAAATTTGAACTAGATTTACTGTTTAAAGGCTATCATAACGGGATTCGGTATTTTACTTGCGAATTCAAGTTAAATTTGTTAAGCAACTAAATCAAAATAATTAATAATTATCACTTCAGCAGCATTTTCTCTATAATTATCAATAATCTTTTCAATTTCTAAAGCAACTTTATGCTCTAAATAATATTCACCACATTGCTTACAAACTTTAGCAGGAACATTTTTAATAATAATAATAAAATTATCAAGATCCACAATATGATTTACATTTCCTTTTTCTAAATCACCTTTGCACATCAAGCATTTTTCCATATCGCTTCACCTCCGATTCTTAAAATCATCTTTCCAAATTTCTTCATCAGGATAATAAGTAGTAATCATCCATAAATTATCATTTCCTACAGCACAAACTATATGAATTGGGTTTTTCTCTTTATTATAGCCTAAAATAAGACAACTGGGATAAGGATAATCATCAGGATAATTTTCAATAATTTCTCCATTAATTTCTCCATTCTTTATTGAAAACATAATATCATTAATTTTTATTCTTCTTTTCTGCATTTTCTTTAAAATATGTTGACTCCAGTTGATCTTTTCAGATTCTAATAATTGAATTATTCTGTTCAAATCCATTTATATCAAACTCCAATTTGGAAATTTAATTCTTATATACATTATACCATCAGCAACCAATTTTATAAAGAAACCTTGTGTAAGATCAGAAATTTCGCAAATGATTTTTAAAAAATAAAAAAAGAGAATATATTACTTTAAACATTATTTTTCACCTTAAAACAACTTAAATAAGATACAGTACCCCCTTTCCCCCATTGGAATGGAAGGCTTTTAGCGTATTTGTTTTTCAGTTCTAATACCAGCTGTACAAATTCAGATATTATCCTGAAGAAGCTCCTGGATAATATAGCGGTTCATTTAAAAGGATAAGTCCCTTGTAAAATCTTCTTAAAAATGTCTTTTTAGTTCCTTTTTTGAAATCAAAAGTTCTTAAGTTTCTGTAGATATATAAATGAAATAAATTGTATGTTCTCATTTTTTCATAATATTTTGTTGATTTAACATCTTTATGCTCATATTTATGAGCATCCTTACCCAGCCTCTCACTTTCCATACTAAAAACATTACTGCCATCAATTGCAACTACTTTTAAACCATCTATTGTGTTTGCATTTAAAGATTTATTATATCTGGCTTTTTGGATAGTGTCTACTGCTATCTGTCTTAGATCATCCAGATCAGCATGTTTTAAGGCATAGGATATTGTATCTGCAGATGGCAGGTTTGTATTCTCAAAAAACTTATCAAAATCACCATCTTTAATTGCATCTTCCATAGTTTTAAAATTGTGTAATCCAGACATTAAAGAAAAAAGATTAACTAAAATTACAGTTGGTAGTTTAACTGAAGGATGAACTCTTTTATCTTTAATCTTCTCTAATTTTTGAATTAAATCGTAAACTCTGTTACAATATTTATAATATTCTTTATTTTGACACCACTGCTAAGAATACTGTCTGAACGGTATTTTCTTTATTTTTTAAAAATTCTTTGCGGAATCTTTGACTAAAAACGTCGTATTTTATTTTTGAACAGCAGTTACCAGCGGTCAGGTTCAAATTACCACGAATAAAAATACTTACTGAATTTCAAATTTGATGAACGGTTTGCATATATGATTAAATATTACTTCTATATATTGAAAGAATTCTTTTTGCTAATCTCTAAAATCTTAATTAAAATAATAGTTATGCTAAAATTTTATTTAAGATTAAGGCAAGACATTTTAATAAGCTCATATAACATTATTGTAATAATATTATAAATTTGGACTACATTATCTATTTGCCAAAACATCAGGCTACTAAAAAATTATATTATTAAATAAACAATTTAATAATAAATAATATAAAAGAAAATTCTGTAGATTATAGCATATCTAATAAACAAAAAAATCCACAGCATAGGACTTAACTAAAATCCTCTGCTCTGGATTAAATACAAAGCTCTTATTTAAATGGTGTGGATAAGTGGATTCGAACCACTGACTTCTACGATGTCAACGTAGCGCTCTGACCAGCTGAGCTATATCCACACGACAAGAAACTTGTCGTATTTCAATTTCAAAAAGTGGTGCCGGGGGTCGGGCTCGAACCGACACGGGTAAAAATACCCACCGGATTTTAAGTCCGATGCGTCTGCCAATTCCGCCACCCCGGCAGATTTCACTGGCAATTTTTTAAATCTTTTTTTGGAGGCGGCAGACGGATTTGAACCGTCGAATAAAGGATTTGCAGTCCTCTGCCTTACCACTTGGCTATGCCGCCATAATGACCAAATGGAGCGGGAAACGAGATTTGAACTCGCGACCCTCACGTTGGCAACGTGATGCTCTACCACTGAGCTATTCCCGCAAAAAAAACATGGTGGTGAGAGACAGAATCGAACTGTCGACACGTGGATTTTCAATCCACTGCTCTACCGACTGAGCTATCTCACCAAAAATGGCGGAGGAGACGGGATTTGAACCCGCGATCTCCGGCTTGACAGGCCGGCGCGTTAAACCGCTACGCTACACCTCCTAATGGTGGGCGAAACAGGGCTCGAACCTGTGACCCCCTGCTTGTAAGGCAGGTGCTCTCCCAGCTGAGCTATTCGCCCTTTTTCAGCTGCTTAATTAGCAGCCCTTTGTTGTGTCAGCAATAACTAGTATACACAATGATGCAGTCTAAGTCAAAAAAGGAAAAATGCCTTAAGAAAGAATAAAACTCTATTATATTAAAAATACTACAAAATACTTTGAAATTCAAGTCCAAATAATAAATTTTTATTTATTCTCCAGGTAAGTTAAAAATCATTTCCAGATCCTTATTTTTCTTCATATAATTATATATATCAGCCACAAGTGCTGGTCCCATATCTGTATCAACTGATTGATATGTATTTACTATCGCAGTATAAAAATCTTTTATATTAAAAAATAAATCACCATCTAATACCTTGGCAATTACCGCATCTATGACTTTCTTTTGCCTCATAAGTCTATCCCCATTATTACTGTCATAGTTATACCATCTTACATAATTCAAAGCTTCTTTACCAGATAACAAATTATTTCCTTTTTTTAAATTAAGTCCCAAATCTGGAATTCGGAGGGATTCTTCTAAATTAATTTTTATTCCACCCAGTTCATCAATTACTTTTTCGAAAGCTTTATAATCAATATAAACATGGTAATCTATTTTTTCTCCTCTAATTTCTTCTACAATATCGCCAAAATTATCACCATAATTTTGGCTTAATTTTTTGCCATTATATTTTATACTGCTTTTTAAAGGTTCAATAATTAATTTATTTTCTGACGGCCTCAAGCTTACAATCATAATAGAATCAGCTTCAACTGTACCTCTGGCAACACTTTCTTCATCATCCAGACCTACAAACAAAATATTTAAATTCTGTTCAAAATTTGAATCATTTAAACCTACCAGTTCTGGAAGATCTCCAGTCTTCAGATAATATCCAGCTGTTCCAGCAAATAATAAAAGAAGCGCTAATAAAATTACCCAGACCCATCTGTTTTTTGAATTTTTATTATTCGTTGCTTTATTACCATTATCTGCTTCCGTATTTTTTTTAGTTTCATTATTTAACTCAGCCACTCTAAAATACCTCCTCAGCCTTCGCTAAATTAAATATTCGCGATAATAATAACAAATTCCTGCATAAATAAATATTTTGTACTAATTTCTTAAAAATTATTGACAAAAATTGATTATATGGTATAATTTATAAATGTGACGCCGAGGTGGCGGAACTGGCAGACGCGCAGCGTTGAGGGCGCTGTGGGCTTTTGCCTGTGCGGGTTCGAGTCCCGCCCTCGGCACCATCTTTATTTAATAAATTAATTTACCCCCAAGTTTTCCCTGGTAATACAGGTTTCTTGGGGGTTTTTTGATTTATATATTTTTAGCTGAATTTATTCAATAAAATTAATTGTCAAGGATAAACTAACAGGAGTTTCCCCAAAATTTATTTTCAAGCTGCAAAAAGAGGGCTTTAGTCATCAACGAAATTTTTAGATTTATCTAAAACTCAATTCGGGTGTGAAATAGGGCACACTAATCAATGAGTCCTCCTGACTCATGATTAGCTCACTCCATCCTGTAGTTCAACCCTATTTCTTCCTTCATTTCGTTAAGATTCATTGACTAAAAATTTCAATATTCCTGCATCTCCCCTTTTTGCAGCAGTATATAAAAAATGGGGAAAGTCCAGTAAACTAATATTTTCAGTAACCTGCATCATTCAAGTTCCAATAAGCATCAGTTTTAATTAAATACTTATTTTCAGATACAACTTCAAAATTTATTTTAAAATCATCAGTATATATCAATATATTCAACTGCTTTCTATCAGCTTCATTTTCAACTGCAGTATCTGCCCTTCATTTATAAGAGCTCTAATTACTTCTTGACTATCATTATATACAATCTCAAAATTTATAATATCTCTAACTTTGTCTGTTTTATTTTTATCGATTACCTTTTTACTGATGAAGCTGTTACAAAATAACTTTCTCAAATATAATCAATTATCTCCATAAAATAATTGAATTTAGAAGAATTTTACATGGTAAACGAGAATATAAATTTTTATTATTCAATCTCTCTACCAGCTCATTTTAGTCTAATAGTATTCTTTAAATAATCTCTGCTTTCCTTAATCGTTACCGGCAAATCATTTTTTGCTGCAAATCCTTTAAATATTTTACTGCTGTTTGTTAAGCTATTTCCCAGATTTTCGACACCGGAACGAAAGAAATTTTTATTTTCTCTGACTGTTAATTCTCCAGTTTTATTGAGCAGTAAAAATTTTTCTCCCCATTCAGCAGCAAAATTGAGATCATGGGTAGCTATAATAATTGATTTACCATTAGCTGAAATTTGATTTAAGACATTTATAAAAAGCTGCTGGGTAGGAGGATCCAAAAATGCTAGAGGTTCATCAAATAAAATTAAATCAGGTTCTAAAATTAAAACTCCTGCTAAAGCCACTTTTCTTTTTTCTCCATAACTTAAGTTGTGTGGATTTCTCTCGAGAATATTTTTTATAGCAAGCAGTTCTATAACTCGATTAAATCGTTTTTTCTGTAAATATTCTGGAAAAGAAAATTGCTCTGGCCCAAACAATATATCATCTTGTACTGTAGAGGCAAAAATCTGGTCATCAGGATTTTGAAAGACATAAGAAATGGACTGTCTTAATTCATCCTCTTCATAGTAATTTAATAAATTATCTTTAAAATATATTTTTCCATTTTGAGGTTCATTAATTTTTAAAATATTGTGCATTAAAGTTGTTTTACCGGCACCATTAGGACCAAGTAATACAACTTTTTTATTTGGTAAAATTTCAAAAGATATATTTTTTAAAACATTTTTTTTACTTTCAGGATAACTGAAATTAAGATTTTCAACCTTCAAAATTGTTTTAAACGATTTTACCATTATTACCATCCTCTATCTAATAAAATGATCAAAGCTGAAATAAACAGCGTCAGAAATATTGGCTGCCAGCTGATAATTAATTTTTGTTTACTTTTTACAAAAGTTGCACTTTTTAGTCCTCTGAGCTGCATCGCTTTGTAAATGCGGTCACTTCTTTTTAGAGACCTATCTAAACTGCTGCCTATAATCTGAGCTAAAATTATATATTCCTTAATATTAAAAAATTTATTTTTGATTTCGGCTCCCCTCAATTTTCTAGCTCTTATTAATCTATTGATTTCTTCTTTTATAACTCTAAAATATCTTAGAATAAAAAAAATCGTTAAAATTATCAAATTTGGAAAATGCAGTTGGGCAAGCCCATCTTTTAAATCCTGCTCTGCAAAATCTTTAAAGATTAATACATTCCATAAGATTATATTTATTAATCTAGATACTAAAACCCAGTTTTTCTCACTTTGAAGCCAAACAAGTAAAGAAGCGGTTATTAAAAATGGTAAAAAAACTAAAAACAACTTCTTTAATTTTCCCAATAAATTCAGGTATATATCTACAAATAGAAAAAAAATGAACATAACTAAATGTAAAGAAATAGATTTTACAATTAAAATTGTAATAATACCGATTAAATAAACTATTAATTTACCTCCTGCTGTATTCTTCAAAATACGTTCTCCTTACCTATTATATTTAGTCATATTTAAAATTGATTAATTTTTAGATAGTATTTTCCCTATTTTTAATAATAATAAATATAGGATAATAGCTCCCAATAAACCGGCAGCTCCTCTACTTAATAGTTCATTATTGATTGGAAGTGAATAATCTTCAAAAATAGAAAAACTGTCCTGGGCTTTATTTATAAAATTTTTAGTCTCAGCCACTTTTTCCAGTCCATCCGGCAAAGAAGAACTTAAAATAGGATTTAAAAATGCCAAAAAAGCAATAAATGCTATTATGAGATAAATATATTTATTTACTTTAAGCATCCTTAACTCCTTCCTTTTGATATGCCAATTCAAATTGTGTTGAAACTGTTTTTTTGAGATAGGAAAGTACAAGCATTGTAATTATACCTTCCATTAAACCAATAATTGTGTGCCAGCCAACCATAGCTGCCAATATGAAGTTTAAATTAACTATATTAGAAAAAGATAATTCCAATGCTGTAAACACTGCTGAAATAACTGTCGCAGATAAACCAGTTATAACAATTCTTAATTTATCAGAAAAGTTAATCTTAGTTAAAAAGTTATAAATAAAATAACCAGCCCATACTTGAATTAAAGCCATATTTAAAACATTTGCTCCCAGAGCCAGAATCCCTCCATCCATAAAAAAAACAGACTGAATAACCAAAATTGAAGTTATAATTAAACTTGCTGACCAGGGACCTAAAACCAACATAGCCAGTACACCACCCATAAGATGCCCGGAAGTTCCAAATCCAATTGGAATATTAATCATTTGTGCTGCAAAAATAAAGGCTCCCAAAATTCCTAAAATAGGGATATTTTTTTCAGAAAAATTATTTTTTAATTTATTTATTCCATAACTTAAAGCTGCACCAGATAAAAGATATGTAGTTACACAGGTTTTTAAATCTAAAAAACCGTCAGGTATATGCATAAATTATCTTACCTCCTTTTTAGTAACACGAATTTTTTTTTCGTGTTATATATTATTTTTCCCTAAATCTTTTAAAAATCCTTCTTTAATTACAAATTGTTTTTATAAAAACAGAAAAAATGCCTTTCGGCACTATCTTAATTTAATAAGATAATTTATGCCCCAAGCTTTTCCTGTAATTCAGGTTTTTTGAATGATAAAAGGATATTTAATTGTTATTATTTATATTAAAAAATTTATTTAGCTTTTTGAAATAAAATCTTATTTTTATTTTCAGTATAATGAGATATCCTAAAAAAATAAAGTGAAATAAATAAATTGATAGAGGTTTTCCAAATTTATTTTTAAAATTAAAAAATGGGGAAAGTCCTTTTGTAAAATTGATATTGACATTTTAATTTTATATCTGTATAATATAATTAATGTGTGAGAAATATAACAATATATATTAAGAGGAGGAGATTTATCATGAAGAAAACCTTAGTCTTTTTAATGGTAGCATTTTTAATCTTGGGATTAGCTAGTTCAGCTATGGCTAAAAACTCAAATCTGGTGATTGTTGGTGATGGTGAAAACGCTGCTGAATTTTCAACAGACAGAACTACTTCTGATTATGTAAAAGAATTAATTACACTTGTTGATGCTGATAAAGCAGGCGACATTATTTATCCTGATGAAAATGAATACCGCTATCTTTTTGTTCCACTTTACAAAGATGGAGAACTTTTAGGTTATGGTACATGGGTTAATACAGTTATTTATCAGCACCCTGAAGACTTTATTGCAGTAGTTGCTCCGGATGCCAGCATCTTAAAGTGGAAACCACTTGATGCAAATGATCATCATCCAGAAATGAGAAAAGAAGAGTATATAAGCAGATATTATGGTATGACACTTGATTCTACTTTTAATCCTGAAACTGATGTAATTTCAGGTTCTACAATTTCATGTAATACTTTCTATTTTGAAATGAGAAATATTTTATTAACAGCTGCTGAACTTGGCCCTTTAGCTGGAGAATAAAGCAATAACATATATATTTAAAATCACCTCCTGGATTAATTTCTAGGGGGTTTTTCTTATTTCAGTCTACTTTTGAGCTGAAATTTGAGCTGAAATATGTGTTTTTAATATGTGATTTTTATAATTTTCTTTTAAATTTAAACTTTTGAGTTTTTTGTACTCACAAAAATAAACAAATATAAAAGGGATTTCTCCTTTTAAATAATTTAAAATTTGGTTATAAAACTTTTTAAGATAGTATTTATGATCATAAAATCGAGATAGAAGCCGTTTATACCTATTACCTCTGCCCTATTATTATAAACATAATCGAAAATTTAAAAAGTATATTATGTTCTAACAAAAAACTAATAGGTTTAATAACAAAACAAATTTAAGAAAGATGTATCATGCGCTTTGCAGAATTACTAATAAATTAAAGCATATTTTCAATTGAAAATATGCTTTAATTCTTTATTCGGTTCAATCATCTCTGGTAAAAGCTTTATCATACCTTTGCTATTCAATGGCTTTTTCTTTCCAACCACCTTTTTTAAACCAGATAACAGCAATAATTGAAGTGATAAAGTTGGAGAAAAACATTCCCCACCAGATACCATTTGTTCCCCATCCTAAATTTATGCTAAGATAATGAGCCAATGGCAGACGTATTCCCCAGAGAGCAATTATTGCCAGAACCATTGCAATAACAGTATTACCTGCCCCTCTAAAAGAACCACCAAGAATAAATCTAATTCCAAGAAAACCAAATGAAAAACCGACAATCCGTAAAAATGATGTTCCTATTTTAATCACTTCAGGATTTGAATTAAATATAGAAATCACTGCTTTTGGAAATAAATTAAATAAAAAGGCCAGCAGTGTTAATAAGAACAATATAATTCCTGTACTAACCCAGGCACTTTTTTCAGCCCTGTCAGATTGTTCTGCTCCTAAATTCTGTCCAACCATTGTTGTAGTTGCAGTTGCAAAACCTCTAGTAGGAAGCATAACTACCGACAAAATACGAGAACCTATCCCATATGCTGCAACTGCTATTGTGCCAAATTGAGAAACTATACTCATTAAAAGTGTCATACCCAGAGCCACAATAGACTGTTCTCCCGCAGAAGGTAAACCCAAAATTAAGATCTTTTTAATTTCCTTAAAATCTGGCTTAAGTGAGTCCAAGGAAAGAACTAAACCTTTTTTACCTGTAAATAAAATATAGATACCAATAACTCCAGCAACTGCTCTGGAAAAAACTGTAGCAATAGCCGCTCCTCTAACACCTAAATTTGGAATAAATCCGACTCCAAAAATTAGAAATGGATCCAAAATTATATTCAATATTGCAGAAAAAATAACCATTTTCATTGGTGTTTTGGTATCACCATAACCTCTAAGCAGAGCAGAAAATATAAAAAATGAAAACATAAATGGCAGTCCTGCAAAAATAATTGTTAGGTATGAAGATGCATCAGGTAATATCCCGGCGGGAGCCCCCATCAAATGCAAAATATTCTTGTTGAATAAAACTCCAATTGCAGCCAAAACAAGCGAAAGAGTCATTACAAAAACAAAAATCTGGCCTGTAATTTTATTAGCCATTTTCTGGTTATCAGACCCCATATACTGAGCTACCAGCGTAGTACCAGCGACAGTAATACCTCCACCTATGGATATCATAAGAAAAACAAGAGGAAAACCAACAGAAAGTGCTGCAACTGAGTCAGCTCCCAGCTTTCCCAACCAGAATGTATCAGCAAGATTATATACAACCTGCATAGTATTACCAATCATAACCGGCCAGGCCAGTTTAAAAAGAGTACTGGCTATTGGACCATTTATTATATGCTCTCTATTTCCCAATTTTGGGCTATTTATTATTTCTTCGTCCTCAAAATCTAGAGTTTCGTTATCAGCTATACTCATCCATATCATCTCCTTTTTTCAACAAACTTTCAAGATTATTACAAACAGAACTAATAGATTCAATTACTTTATCCTGTTCTTGCAAATCCAGATCATTTAAAGCCTTCTCCAGAAAGCTTTGACGTACATAGAGCATTTTACAGAGAAGTTTATCTCCACTCTCTGTTAATTCCAGCAATACTACTCTTCTGTCTTCAGGACTCCTATAGCGTTTTACAAATTTTTCATCAACTAATTTATCCACTATAACAGTAAGAGTACTATTTGCCATATACATTTTTTCATGTAAAAAACTCATGTTAACCGGCTGGTTTTTCTTTATGTTCCAGAGAACCATAAAACGCGGCATTGTTAATCCGTTCTTCTTTAAATTTCTTTTAGTAAACTGCACTAAATATTTATGAATATCCCGGACGAGTTTATCAATATCCCTGGTTTCTTTGTTTAAATTCATTATTTTTTGATTTGAATCCATCAAAAATCACTCCTCATAGTTATTATCATTAATATTTCGTGACTATAAATATTATAAAACAAAAATATACTAATTGTCAAATTGTTACGCCAAAATATTATCCTATATTATTTATAAGCCCCACTTAAATTCGATACATAGTTTAGACATTTTTTCTAGTTTTCGTAGTATTTATGACTTTTATAATTTAAATTGGAATGCATTCTCATCTATTGTAATAAGCTTCAATATAATGAAAATTATCCTGTTCTGCTTGACTTCTATTTTTATACTTTCCTGTAAAAGGTAGAATGAAAATTGTATTTGACATTGTCTCTAACCTGGGTTATACTAAATAGGCTGGACATTAAAAATATATGTAGACTTGTCCAGAGACAACTAGGAGGAATTTATTTAATGATTTATAGTGGTAAAGTAAAATGGTTTAATGACCAAAAGGGTTTTGGTTTTATTGAGAGAGAATCTGGCGATGATGTATTTGTTCACTTCTCTGCTATCAATAGTGATGGTTTTAAGAGTTTAGAAGAAGGTCAGGAAGTAGAATTTGAAGTAGTAGAAGGTGACCGAGGTCCACAGGCTGAGAATGTTGTTGCAGTATAAGATTATTTAAATCTTTTATATATAGCAGCTGTTCCCTGACTATATTTCTTTAGTCGGGGATTTTTATTTGTAATAAAAAAAGGAAGTGAAAATAGATTTGCAAAAAATTAAATTTGAAGAATTAAATGTATCAAAAGATATATTAAAAGCAGTAAATGACATGGGATTTGAAGAAACAACACCGATTCAGACAAACTCTATTCCCAAAATTTTAGACGGTAAAGATATTATTGGGCAGGCACAGACAGGTACAGGGAAAACAGCAGCTTTTGGTATTCCTCTTCTGGATGAAGTTGATACAAATAACAAAAATCCACAGGCGATTATACTCTGCCCAACAAGAGAACTTGCAATTCAGGTTGCAGAAGAACTAAAAAGACTGGCAAAATATAAGAGAAATCTTCATACCCTGCCGGTTTATGGAGGGCAGTCAATTAAAAGACAGATTAAAGCACTCAAAAAAGGTGTTCAGGTAGTTATAGGAACTCCAGGCAGAGTAATGGATCATATCCGCCGCGGTACTTTAAAGCTTTCCAGCATAGATTATGTTGTTTTAGATGAAGCAGATGTAATGCTGGATATGGGATTTGTAGACGATATTGAGACAATACTGAAAGATATTCCAGAAAACAGACAGACACTCTTCTTTTCTGCTACAATTCCAAGAGCTATTAGGAACCTCAGCAAAAGATATCAAAAAAACTCAGAATTTGTTAAAGTAGCACATGAGAGGCTGACAGTTCCAGGAATTGAACAGAATTATTATGATGTAAGAAGAGGTAACAAATTAAAAGTACTAACAAGACTGCTGGATTATCACACTCCCAATCTTTCTATAGTATTCTGTAATACCAGAAAAATGGTCGATGAGCTGAATATTCAGCTGCAGGCCAGAGGATATTTATCCGATTCCATCCACGGTGGTTTAAATCAGAACCAGCGCGACAGAGTCATGGAAAAATTTCGCACCGGTATTATAGAAATCTTAGTTGCCACAGATGTTGCAGCAAGAGGTATAGATGTTGATGATGTAGAAGCAGTATTTAATTATGATGTTCCTCAGGATACAGATTATTATGTACACAGAATAGGCAGAACCGGGAGAGCTGGGAAAACCGGCCAGGCATTTACATTTATAGTTGGCAAAGATATTTACAAGTTGAGAGATATTCAAAAATATACAAAAACCAAGGTAAAACGCCAGCCGATTCCTACTGTGGATGATGTAGAAGAAGCAAAATTTGAGCAGTTTATAGATGAATTATCTGATTATATGGCAAAAGAACGTCTGGGAAGATATATAAAAATAATCGAAGATCTGCTTGATGATGATTATACTGCTATAGAAATTGCAGCAGCACTGATGAAAAAATCACTGGATACAGAGGATGAGGATGTAGTTGAAATAAAAGATTTTGGTGATACAGGTGCAGAGCCAGGCATGGTACGATTATTTGTTAATGTTGGCAAAAAAGATAGAGTATCTCCCCGCCACATAGTTGGAGCAATTGCTGGAGAAACCGGACTATCAGGCAGCCTCATTGGAGCTATCGATGTTTTCGAAAACTTCACCTTTGTAGAAGTACCAAAAGAAAGCGGCCAGGATGTTCTGCAGATAATGAAGGATAATTATATAAAAGGCAAAAAAATCAATATAGAACCTGCAAAGCCCAGATAATTCGGTATAAAATTAATTTGAAATACTAAGAATTAGTAAAAATAGGACCGGACAGATATCCTGGTATTATATAATGTTGATAGATAAGAAAAAAACTTTATATTGATATAATAGTAAAATCCCCTTCTGGTGGAAGATGAAAAATATGTCCTCCTTAAAAGGGGATTTTTTAGCTATTTATTTAAAATTTTAATTTGATATAAAGTGAGATGAATTTTTGTGGGAGAGGTCACTGCAGATTAAATAACTTCATTATATTTTCATCAGTGTTGAACAGACCAGATTATTTAAGAAGCTTTTTATAAACCTTTTCCGCTTCTTTTCCCATATTCATAATAGAATATTTCTGTGCCATCTTTAGGGCGTTTTCTGATGTTTTCGCTAATAATTCATCATCTTTCATTAACTTAATAACTTTTTCGGCCCAGCTCTTTACATCCTCTTCTGTTTTATAACCGTTATATCCATTTTTAATTACATCATCTGTTCCACTTGATCTAACTGCAACCACAGGCGTTTTACCTGCCATGGCTTCCAGCAGAACCATACCCTGAGTTTCACTGGTTGAAGCAAATACAAATAAATCTGAAGCCAGATAATATCTGCTTATTTCCTCAAAATCGATGCTGCCCAGCAGTTCAACATTATTTTCTAAGTTGTTTTCCTTAATATAATCCTGAAGATTATCTCGTTCCGGTCCATCTCCCAGCACAATTAGTTTAAAATTTAAATCAGAATTTTTCTTAACATACTTAATTCCATCCAGCAGAAAATATAGATTTTTTTCTTTAGAAAGACGGGCAACAGTAATGAGCAGTATCTCTTCATCTGCCAGCTTACTGCGCAGCTTGGAAATTGAACCTTCATCTATGCTGTAATTATCAAAATCCACTCCTGTCGGTATAACTTTAATAAATCGTTTAACACCAATAGCCCTCAGATATTCTTGTGTAGAATCTGTAGGGGCAAATACAGCATTGGCCCTGTTAGAAAAATGTCTGATCATAAGATGGGCAAACCTATTTGCAAAAAGCCTGCGCAAAAATAGAAATCCAGGTATATAGTGAGCATATTTTTCCAGCCTTGTATGATAGGTGAAAACTACCGGCACATTATATTTGTGTCCTAAGGACATTCCTTTTGAGCCAAGCCAGAAAGGGTGATGACAGTGAACAATATCAAAATCATTTTTATAAAATTCATTTTCTATCTTTCTGGAAAAAATATTAGTTATAGGAATATCCATTCCATCCTGTTTATAATAATATAGTAAGCTGCAGCGTATAATATTTTCTTTCTCTCTGTCATAATCCGGATATTGAGGCGCAAATATCTTAACCTCATGTCCAAGATTGCGCAGAGATCTGGACAGCCTTTCTATAGAAATAGGGACACCACCTATTACCGGAAAATAATTGTTGGTGAACATAGCAATTTTTAGTTTTCTGTCCTCATCTACCTCTTCCGAATAGGAAAAGTTGCGGTAATAGTCAATTTCTCTTGTCATTTCTCTATAAATTATATAACCTACCATAAAAATTATCAGTGCGGCAATTATAATATTAATATAGTTTGTGTAAATAAAAGATTGAACCGCAACCCAGATATTGACAGCTATTTTTGCAATTATCCCGGGATTGTTTTCAAGTTTTTTTACCTCGATATCAACACCAGCCTGGTCAACCTCAACTTCTATATAATGATAAAAGCTGCTGTCATTTTCTAATATCAGTTCTCCTCCTGCACCACCGGTTATAATATAGCTGACACCATTGATATTCTTTCTGGAAAAAACATCAGCATTTGACGAAAAAACTGCATCCACATTATATTCTGAAAATAATGACTGGTAAAACTCTCGTTTAGAATCAGGTTCAATAAACTTTTCTTTATCATCAAGCAGTGATTCGGTCTCCACTTTAAAAGGAGCTTTATTCATTATTACAAAAATATTTTCAAAAGAAACAGCTGTTTTAAGCTCATCTTCCAGCCATGACTGCTGCCAGTTGTCCGGAGTATGACCGGTTGTATCCAGAAAAATAAAATAGGAATCAGCAGCAGCAAAAGAAAAATAAAATGGGCCAAAATACTTATAAAAGTTCTTAAATCCTTCATCTCCAATTTCTTTTTGCCCAACTCCAGTCACAAATGGTATATTCATTTTCTGCAGTGTGCGGTAAAAAACCCTGTATTTACCTTCATTACCATCCCGCACATTATTACCAGTGGAGATTATAAAATCTGCTGAATTGGATTTCAAAACCGGCAGTATTCTTTTATCAAAAATACTGATAGAGTTTTCTATATTTCCCACAACAGCAAAAGAAAACTTTTTATCTTTTATATTTTCTTTAATCTGGTTTATATTCTGCAAATTAACAGCATTAAAATTTTCAATTGTCATTGGTGCATAGATACTGTGTGTAAATAAAATTAGTAAAATAAAAACTGTAATTAAAAATACGACTTTTTTGCTATTCATTGCTGTCCTCTCCTCTGGTCATTAAAAATAAAAATACCAGTATACCTATAAATATTCCTACATATTTTGTTAAAAATCGCCAGGCAAACAGTAGTGGGAAAATATCCTGTTTTGATACAAAACTGCTAAAAAAGAAAGAATAACCACCTTCTGCCACACCTGCTGCACCAGGAGTAGGAGCAAAGTACATAAAAAATACAACAACAAGCTGCAGAAAAATAACAGACAAATAATTTATCTGATATCCCATTCCAATTAAAAGCAGTACAGAAAAGGAAAACTCAGCCAGCAAAAATAAAATTGTAAAAAGCACAGAAAGAAAGATATGTACTTTATTCCCCTTCAAAAAAAAACTCAATCTTTCTCCAAACAGATTAATATTTTCCAGCATATATCTCAGCCCTGAATCATATTTATCGGCAGAAATAATATTTTTTTCTTTAAGAAAATTGAGGGCTCTATATACAACTTTTTTAAGAAATCTGTTTTTAAAAATAATTATATAAAAAACCAAAAAATAAAGAATTATAAAGATAAATAAATACACAAAAATGGGTATGCCACTAAAAGATGCCAAAAGTTTCTGGTTGTTTAGAAGTATAGGTGGAGCTGCTGTAAAAATAATTGTAGTAGCCAGGGCAGTCCGGATAGTAGTTGCTGCTGTAGCACTGCCTAAAGGAATTCCTTTGCGGTGAAGAAAATATACCTGAGCCACCCCACCACCGGTAGCAAGAGGTGTAATATTGGAAACAAACAAATTTATAAATACAAGCTTTAAAATATGAAGGAATTCAATTTCTATCTGCAGTGTTTTTAATATAAAAAATAGGCGCAGCCCATCCAGTACAAAATAAAGCATCAGCAGTACAAATAATGAACTTATTACTGGAAGAGGAAATTCTAAAAAGATCTTGAATTCAGATTCTTTTCCAAGCAGATTATAAATATAATACAGTGTCAGTGCAGATATAATTAAAAAAAGTACAAAATAAAACATATATTTTCTTAAACTTATTTTTTTTCCCTGGTTGTTTTTATTTTCCATAACTGCCTCCACCCTGGCTGAGAGATAATTGTTTAAAATAATTATAATATAACTGAGCTTAAAAGTAAATTTCAGCTTTTATAATTCATTAAAAAGATTTACCATCTCAATCAGTGATACAGCTGCATCAAAGCCCTTATTACCTGACTTTGTACCGGCCCGAGAAATGGCCTGCTCAATTGTATCTGTTGTTAAAACCCCAAATATAACCGGTTTTCCTGCATCCAGTCCCACCTTTGCAACTCCTTTTGCCACTTCAGAAGAAATATAATCAAAGTGTGGTGTTTCACCTCTAATAACTGCACCAAGAGCTATAACTCCATCATATTTGCTGCCTGAAGCCATTTTTTGAGCAGTTAATGGAATTTCAAAAGACCCAGGCACCCAGGCAATCTCTATATTATCATCCTCAACCCCGTGTCTTTTAAGTCCATCAAGAGCCCCATCCAAAAGTTTACTGGATATAAATTCATTAAAACGCCCTACTACTATACCAACTTTAATACCTTTACCTGTCAGCTTTCCTTCATAAATTTTTGTCATTATTCTTTTCCTCCTTTATTAAAATTTAAAATATGACCCATTTTTTCTTTTTTTACCTTAAGATAAAATTCATTTTCTTCATTTGGATCTACTTCCAGTGGAATTCTATCTGTAACTTTAAGTCCATAACCTTCCAAACCAATAATCTTTTTGGGATTATTGGTCAGCAGTCTGATAGAGCTGAGGCCAAGATCAGCCAGTATTTGAGCACCAATACCATAATCTCTGAGATCAGGGTCAAAACCGAGTGCTACATTTGCTTCAACTGTATCCATCCCTTTATCCTGAAGTGCATATGCCTTTATCTTATTAACCAGCCCAATACCACGTCCTTCCTGCCTCATATAAAGAAAAACTCCGCTTTTTTCTTTATTGATAATTGATAGGGCTGCAGCCAGCTGCTCTCCACAGTCACATCGCAGTGAACCAAATGTATCACCTGTAAGACATTCAGAATGAACTCTAACAAGAACATTCTCTTTATTTTGGACATCACCTTTAACTAATGCAATATGCTCTCTGCTGTCAATTTCACTCCTGTAAATCTTTATATCAAATTCTCCATATTTTGTTGGCAGTACAGCTTCAGCCGCTTTTTTTATCAGTTTATCTTTTCTTTTTCTGTATTTAATAAGATCTTTTATAGTGACTATTTTTAAATCATATTTTTCCGCAAATTTTTCTAAATACGGCATTCGTGCCATCTGACCATCTTCTTTAATAATCTCACAAATTACACCGGCCGGATAAAGACCTGCCATTTTTGCCAGATCCACAGCAGCTTCTGTATGTCCGGCCCTCCTTAAAACCCCACCTCTTTTTGCAATAAGAGGGAATACATGCCCAGGCCTATTAAAATCAGTCTTTTTAGCCTCTTCATCAATAAGCCTGCTGATAGTCAAAGCCCTTTCTTCAGCAGAAATCCCAGTTGTAGTATCTTTGTGATCAACAGAAACTGTAAATGCTGTTCTATGTGGATCAGTATTCTTACTAACCATAAGGGGAAGATCCAGCTCTTTTAATCTCTCTTCCTGCATTGGTGTACAGACAAGACCTCTACCTTCCTTTATCATAAAATTAATATTTTCTGTTGTTACTTTTTCAGCTGCCATAAAAAGGTCACCTTCGTTTTCTCGATCTTCATCATCAACAACAATAATCATCTTCCCACTTCTAATATCCTGTAAAGCTTCTTCAATTTTATTCATAATAGCTCCTTTCTGATTTATATAATTAAGAAAAAATAATTGATGAATTTGAAATGATATAACAAGGAGTTTACTCAAAATTATTTTTAGAATTACAAAAAAGATTCCGTCATAAATGAAATTTTTTATATTTTACTTGAAAATACAGCCTAATTAAACCACTAATCAACCAAAACTATTAATACTCTAATAAAAACCATTTTTCTTTAAAAAGTCAGCTGTTATACTACTATTATTACTGCCGCTTTTAACCTGATTCCTATCTTTTCCCAGCAATTTTAGAACATATTTCCCCAAAATATCAGCTTCAATATTAATCCTGTCTCCCCGCTTTATATATTTAAAATTGGTTGAACTCCATGTTTCCGGTATCAGAGATATTGTTAATATATTTTCTTTAATATCCATAACTGTCAGACTTACTCCATTTAAAGCTGCAGAACCTTTTTTTACTATATACTGAGTTAAATTATCACTGCAGACCAGCTGAAGCAGGTGAGCATTTTTTTCTCTTTTGATATCTCTCAAAACTGCAGTACCGTCAACATGTCCTGTAACAAAATGGCCGCCCACAAAATCATTCATTCTAAGTGACTGCTCCAGGTTAATTATAGAAGAACTTTTTAGATCAGATAGATTGGTAGAATTTAAAGTTTCCGGCATTACATCTGCCGTAAAAGAGCTGCTGTCGAAATCTACGACAGTAAGGCAGACTCCATTAACGGCAATACTGTCTCCTTTTTTAATATCTATCAGCACTTTATCTGCTGATATTTTCAGCTGATATTTAGTAGCACCCTCAATTCTGTTCTGCAGCTTTCCTGTTTCCTGAACAATTCCTGTAAACACAACCATCACCTCACTTTTTTATCTATTAAGTTAAAGTTAAACTATCTATACTCGTTAAAATACTTTATTAATTATCTGTCTTAATATTATCTATTACCAAATTCAGCCGAAAAAGTCTCGCTCTTTTTAAAATGTGGATAGGGAATCAAATTTCTTCCGCAATTAAAAAAATATTATCATCCAGCATTTTCTGTTCAATTATATGAAGTTCTTTTGCATCTTTCATCAGCTCCGGGCCAGCCCCCGAAAAAGCAGCAGTCCCATCACTTCCGAGCAGAAGTTTAGGAGCAATAAAATAATAATATTTATCTACCAGTCCTGCCTTTGCAAAAGAATAACTTACCCTGGCCCCTCCTTCTACAAGCAGACTGGATATTTTTCGTTTATGCAGTTTTTTTAACAGTTTTTTAACAGGTATATTCCCTTCTCTATTAAGTTCTACTTCCATCATCTCTACATTTTCTTTTTGAGATAATATGTTTTTTTTATCTCTATCAGCCTCTCTACCACATACTATCAGTGTTCCAGCGTCAGATTCCTGATTTAATATCTTTAGATCAGCAGAAATTCTCAGTTTAGAATCCAAAACAATTCGCAGGGAGTCTCTGCCGGGACTATCTTCCAGTCTTGTGGTGAGAGATGGATTATCCTTTAGAACTGTACCAATACCAACCAGTACAGCATCAACCTTATGGCGGAGTTTATGTCCTTCAAGTCTTGCTTTTTTGTTTGTTATCCATTTAGAATCGCCACTTCTGGCTGCAGTAAATCCATCCAGAGTCTGGGCTTTTTTGAGATATACATAGGGCAGATCAGAAGTAATATATTTTAAAAAAATTTCATTTAATTTTTCAGCCTCCTTTTTTAGAAGACCAACTTCAACTTCTATACCAGCTTCTTTGAGCATTTCAATACCTCCTCCAGCAACTTCAGGATTGGGATCTTCCAGCGCTATAACGGCCCTTCTTATATCGGAATCTATAATTTTTAGAGCACATGGTGGTGTTTTCCCATAATGGCTGCAGGGTTCTAATGTTACATATATAGTCCCTCCTGCTGCTTTTTCGCCAGCTGCATTGAGAGCATAAACCTCTGCATGTGGACCTCCATAATATTTATGATACCCCTCTCCAACTATAATTCCATTATTCACAACAACTGCACCAACAACAGGATTGGGGCTGGTAAAACCCTCACCTTTTACAGCTAACTCCAGTGCCCTCTGCATATATTTTCTATCCTCTTTTTCCATTAACACACCTCCAATTAAAAAATCCTTCCATTTCTGGAAGGGTATGAAGTCATCACTGCCGAAAAACACCTTAAATATCATCTCTGCAGATTAAATTTATAATGCAGATGCAGAACAAATTTAGGTAATTTCTCATCAGAAACACCTAACTCCCTTCCAGACTGTACTGTCGGTACTGGAATTACACCAGATCAACCCCAAAGGCTTGTGGACTTTACCACCGGTAGGGAATTTCACCCATCCTCGTTAGTTAATATTCAATTTTTCTGAATTTATTCTATCAGTTCTGTATCTATTTGTAAAGGTTTATTGTAAAAAAAACATCCTGCTATACTTTTTCAACAGCAGTAGCTTTACCGCTGGCTTACTTTTTATTTTTAGGCACAGCAGTTTTTTCATCAGATATAAATGTTCTGCCATATCCGGTAAAAATAGTAAATAATAATACTGCCAGCATTACCCACGGATAAACACGGATAAAATTGAAGTGTATTTAATTTTTATATTTAAAGACAGTCGATAAATCGCTTAATTATAGAATCATTCTCTCTGCTCTTAAAAAAAGCAAGATAAAATTTTCTGCCGCTCTGCATATCAGCAACATCTTTTTCTACAACAGGTCTGCAGCCTGCTGCTTTGGAAGATGCCAGCTGTGAAACAAAAGATATACCCAGTCCTGCCTGAACTGCAGATAAAACAGATTCAGTACTGCCCAGCTGACCGACTATATTGAAGTCATTTAAATTTAATGATAATCTTTTAAATCCAGCCTCCATTGCTTTTCTCGTACCTGATCCTTTTTCCCTTATAATCATTTTTTCGTTCTGCAGATCTTTTAGAGAAATATTATCCTTAAAGACCAGCTCATGATCAGCAGGAAGAATCAGCTTCAGCCTGTCATCAGCTGCCTCAAGAATTTTAAACTTACTATTTTCCGGCCTATATCCAACCACAGCAAGGTCAACTTTGTTTTCCTCCAGCATTTCTATGGATTTAGCGCTGTCACTTACAGCAACTTCTACCATTAGATCGGGAATATAATTTAAAAGACAGGATAAAATATCGGGGATCATATATTCAGATGGAATTGTACTGGAAGCTATATGCAGCTCTTTAACTTCTTTCCCCCTGTTCATCTCAACCTTCTGCAGTAGATCATCCCAGGTCTGTAAAATCTTTTTTCCCTCACTGTAAATGATCTTTCCAACAGGAGTCAGCTTTAACTCTCCCTGTTCTTTCTCCACCAGCTTATCTTTAAATTTTTCTTCAAGAGATTTAATCTGCATACTGACTGCAGGCTGAGTTAAATTCAACTTCTCTGCTGTGAGCGAATAGCTGCCTAAATCTATTAAGTTAACAAATATTTTTAACGTATTTAGCTTCATAGTATTCACCTGTATTTCTAAGTTTTTTATTTACTGTTAATATTAACATGACATAATTTTAACTCTCTGTTATTAAATACTACACACGTTGAGCTTAATATGGTATACTAAAAGTAAATTTATCAGATAATAATTTTAACTAACCATAAATTTAAAAACATACTAAAGACTGGAGCCTGATCAATATGAATTTTGAATATGATATTAAAAAAATTTTAAGACTTGCAGAAGAAAAAGAATCAGAGAATAGAGAATTTTTAATCTTTCTCCAAAATTATGACCACAAAAAAGTAGATAAAATAGTCCACAGACTGGGTAAAAAATATCTCCGAGAATACGACTGCCTAAAATGCGGAAACTGCTGCCACAGCCTCATTCCCAGTCTGTCCCATGCAAAAATACTTGCAATTTCTCATGAATTTAATATAAGTGTAGAGAAGTTCAAAAAAAAATATATCGAAAAAGAAATACCGGGAGGTTATGTCCTCAAAGGTGACAGCTGTCCCTTTATGCAGGAAGATAATAAATGTACCATATATCAAATCAGGCCTGAAGCATGCAGTTCATTTCCTCACCTGTACAAAGATAATATTAACCATAGACTGATAGAACTTTTAGATAACAGTTTGATATGTCCAATTGTATATTATGTACTGGAAGAACTTAAAGAAGAACTTCTGAACTGATAAAACCAGCGGAAAACATCCTGAATTTTTTTATCCCAGTATTCCCACTCATGACCGGCTTTTTCTTCTTCAAAAGTCAGATCCACACCTTTTTCTTCACAGATTTTTTTGAATGTTAAATTATCCTGATAAAGAAAATCTTCTGTACCACAGCACAAATAAAGCCGGGGTAATTTTTCTACATCCTGAACTTCAGATAAAAGGTAAAGCAGATCATTACTGCTGCCTTTCAATTTTTCTAGAACACCAAAAATCCTCCTGAATTCTGCCATTCTTTTTTCATCATCAGAAAAATCCATTATTCTTCTTGCCAGATCAACAGCACCTGAAAGGCTGGCTGCAGCTGCAAATTTATCCGGCAGTCTCAAAGCAAGTTTAACTGCTCCATATCCCCCCATAGAAAGGCCAGCCACATAATTATCTTCTTTTTTATCTGAAATAGGAAAATAATTTTCTGCTATTTTCGGAAGTTCTTCACTAACATATGTCCAGTAATTATATCCATTTTTCATATCTGTATAAAAACTTCTCTGAACATCAGGCATTACAAGTGCATAACCCCATTTTTGAACATATCTTTCCACTGAAGTATATCTCTGCCATCCTGTATGATTATCAGACAACCCATGCAGGAGATATATAACCGGAATCTTTCCGTTTTTATCTTTAAAATCTTCAATATCATCTGGCAGTATTACATTTATCTGTGTAGATACCTTAAGCACTTCTGAAAAAAAATCACACTGTATGTATGCCAATTTAGATCACCCTTTTTTCTGCAGAAATTTTTTTATCTTATCTGTTGCATCAAGCAGTGGACTGATGGAATCATCATAATTCACTTTATCGATCAATGTTGCAATCAGCTGTGACATATCTACTTCCTGAAACCAGTCTGCCTGTTTAAATTTTTCGGGAATATAAGTCAAATTGGTGGAAAACAACTTTTTGATAATTCCTTTTTTGTAGTATTCATCCATTTTATCTATCCCCTCAGTAAAAAGGGCAAAAGAAACAGCCACATAGATATTTTCTGCATCTTTTTGCTTCAACTCTCTGGCTATATCAAATACTGATTCTCCAGAAGCAATCATATCATCCACTATAAGAACATCTTTGCCTGCAACTTTTGAACCCATATATTCATGCTGTATAATTGGGTTTTTCCCATTAACAATTTTTTTGTAATCTCTTCTTTTATAGAAAAGGCCGACATCCAGTCCCAGAACACTTGCATAGTAGATAGCTCTATCCATTGCTCCTGTGTCCGGACTTATTACCAGCAGTTTGGACTTATCAACCTGCAGTTCATTTTGTGTTTCGACCATGGATTTTATAATCTGATATGTAGAATGCAGGCTTTCAAAACCGATCAGAGGAATAGCATTTTGTACTCTGGTTTCATGTGCATCAAAAGTAAAAATATTTTCTACACCCAGGTTTTCTAATTCCTGCAGAGCCATTGCACAGTCCAGTGATTCCCTGGAATTTCTCTTGTCCTGCCTTCCTTCATAAAGCATCGGCATAATTACAGAAATTCTACGTGCCTTACCTGCGATGGCAGAAATCATCCTTTTAATATCCTGAAAATGATCATCAGGGCTCATTCTATTTTCTGTACCGAACATATTATATTTGATGCTGTAATTACCCACATCGGCAATTATAAAAATATCCTTACCTCTGATTGTCTCATTTAAGATTCCTTTTGCTTCTCCATTGGAAAATCGTATGATATCACTGTCAATCACATAGCTGTCTTTTAATGCTTCGAGAAAATATTTGCTGTTACTCTGATTAAATTCCCATTTTCTCCGATCAGCAAGATGTCCGTCAATCTTTTCCCCCAAATCTTTACAGCTCTTATGAACAATTATACCAACATGTCCATAAGGAATTTTAGATACTTTACTGTCCTTCATTCATATTTATCCCCTTTATGATTTTAGTTTTTCATGTAAAAAACCGCTATCTTACTTTAATAAGAAAGCGGTATATTTTATATGCTTAAACATCAACATCGATCAATGCAGTTACACCCACTCCTTCGATTCGATCAATATTTTTTATATCAATTGGATTTTTTGTATTAACAGGTACAAGTGCTCTAATGCGAAATGTACCATCTCTAAAATCACCTTCAAGCTGGGCAACTGCCTGAACCTTATTAATCTCTGCGGCCGGTCCTGACACCTGTACTGCTCCTGCAAAAGTGCCAGAACCTACTGTAACAATCGGCACCACCTTTGTTGCGGTTTCAACCTGAACACCATTGTTAAAAGTTAGAGTATTGATAAAATTATCAATAGGTTCTGCAAATTCACTTACTACAAATCCGATGCCAAAGGTTTTAAGCAGTTGGCCCAATAATTTGTCAGCCGAAGCAGCTGGACTAAAAGTCGTCACTGAAACAGCTATCACAACAATTAGTAATACTGACAGCAGAATATTAAAACCAGCATTCCTGAACAATTCAACTCACCTCCATATCCATAGCAATTCTCTATTCTATAAAATTAGACACAGAAATCAAATTTCCTGTTTTTATTTTTAATAATCCGCTTTTATTTTAACTTCTTTAATTTTTCCTTCCTGATCTACAAATATATCACCAAGAAAAAACTCGCCTGCAAAAACAAAAGGGGATATTTCCTCATAATATCTACTTATCCCTTCTTTTTTAAAACTTTCTTCAATATTACACCACTGTACATTTCCTTCAAGACTGGATTTTATTTCACCAGTAAAGTTTTCAGTCTTAAAATAAAATGTCAGATACTCTTCTTCAAGTCCATCAATAAAATTGTTTATTATTCCCATCAACTTCAGGTTATCAACTAAAAGATTGGTTTCTTCTTCTACTTCTCGCTTACAAGCATCTATCAGATTCTCGTTTTTTTCTTTTTTTCCACCCACTACAGTATATTCATACTGTGCAGGTGGATTGTTTCTCTTTATAAGCAGTACCTTATCATCTTTAATTAAATAACAGAAAACAACTATTACAGTATTCAAATACTTCTCACTTATCTTTTTAACCATTTTTATCACACCATTTATATTATTTATTTGCTGAATTCCAAAAATTTCACCCAACTACTTCTGTATTGATAACCAGATTGAGACATTAGTCCAAAAATTTTTAAGCAAGTTCATACAGCAGTTCTTTTAACAGCTGCAGTCCCTTAACAAGTTCATCTTTATTTCCTGCAAAACCAACTCTAAAAAAACCATCTCTTCCAAATGCACTGCCAGGTACTGCCAGCACACCCTTTTCAGCAAATAATCTGCGGCACAGCTCTTCTGAACCGATATCTAAATTATATTTTAGAAAAGCTGTTGTTCCTGCCTGTGGTTTTACGTAATCTATCAGCTCCTCATTTTTTACCCAGCTATCCAGCAGTTCAAGCTGTGTTCTGATCTTTTCAGTATTTCTAGCAAATATTTTATCTCTGTTTTTAAGTGCTATTACAGAAAGATAATCATCTATCATACCAATACTGATCTCTGTATAGTCCCGATGCTGCTGACAGAGTTCAATTACGTCTTTCCCGGCTGCAATCCAGCCCATTCTCAGTCCGGCCAGAGAAAAAACTTTGGACATGCTCCCGATGCTGACTGCTTTTTCGTAAAGGTCAGCTGCAGACGATACTTCAATATCTTCCTGGTACAGACCGCGGTAAACCTCATCACTCAGCAGATATGCATCAACTGAGCGAGCTATCTCGACCACTTCTTTTAAAACATCTTCTCTCATCAGAGCCCCGGAAGGATTATTGGGATTGTTAATAGCAATTAACTTTGTATTTTCATCAACCAGACTTTTAATTTCATTTAGATCAGGCATAAATCCATCTTTATACTTAAGATTAAGCCTTCTTACTTCTGCTCCAAATGAGGCAGGTATAGAATAAAGCTGCTGATAGGTAGGAAAAACTGAAACAACATTATCAGTACTTTCCACAAGAGAATAAATTGCTAAAAAATTAGCACCAATTGCTCCATGTGTGGCAAGAATATTATCTTCATTTAAAGTCTGATAAAGAGTGCTTACTTCTTTTTTGAATTCCGGGGATCCTGTTATGTGACCATATGTCAGTTTCATTTCTTTTATCCTGTTAATTTTCTCTTCAGCTTCTCCAGAAAGCTCCAGCAGTTCCTCAACAGTTAAAGATTCAACACATGTCTCTGCTATATTATATTCCGCTTCCATTTCATACTCATTCATCCACTCTTCTACTTTAAATGGCGGTATTTTCATTTTATCATTCCTCCAGCTAAATAATTTTCTATTTGAATTACAATTTTAATTGGATCTAATTTAATTATATTTTATATTATTTTTTCTCCATTAACAAATATATAACTAAACTTTCTCCATTTTTTAAATTATGCTGCCAAAAGTATGAATATTGAAATTTTTACTATATAAATTTATCACATAATTATTTTTCAGCTCTAAAAACTTTTTTGTATTTTTCCACTTCTTCTGCAAGAGAATTAAACTCCCTGTCGGCAATCTCCAGCATACCAGCCAGAGAATAAAATCTTCTCTGCAGATGTCTGGGCAGGTTTCCCTGCAGCTTATAATTTCTGTCATGTTCAATTTCCGCCCAGGCATGTTGAAGTATGCTTCTTAGCTGAATTTCAAAAACCATTCCAGAAAATCTGCTGTATTTTTCTATATTCAAATGTTTTTCAGAAAGTGCGGCAACATAGTGAACAGATTTATATCCCATTCTGTCAGCATCCAGCAGATCAGATTTATCCTCACTATTTATATAGTCGATTTCAAAGTTTTCCTTTATCAGATCACTAATATTGTAAACATCTTTTTCAAACAGTGTAATAATACGTATACCTGCCAGATCAGTAATTTCATTTTGAGGATCAACATATTTGTCCCGTCTGGCTTTTCTTTCAAAGCTCTTTATATCTTTTGTCCTGCTTTCTAAACTTTGATAAAGTATATCATTATCTTTTAATATTTTTCGGATAATAGAAGCAGTTTTCTCTGTTAGTTCTTTATAGTTTTTTCTGTTCTTTTTATACCAATCTACAGCTTTTTTAACATTTTTAGTATCCAAGTCAATCCCCTCTTTCTTAAGGAAATTTTCAGAAAATATTTTTTGCAGCTATATTCTTTTATTATTATAATTATAGATTAAATATATTCTTTCTTCAACTTAAAACAAAAAGCTGAATTGACCATATAAGAGCAGAATTTCCTTTCTTTTTTTAGCTATTCTAAAAAGTATAAAATACTTTTAATTATATAATTCTTATAAACCAGCCTTCAATTTTTTTAAAGCTTGATAATTAGCAGTAATAGTTTTTTCTAAATCTTCATCAGTTAAGGCAAGGGAAATAAAATTAGCCTCAAATCGTGATGGGGGTAAATAAATACCTTGGTTAATCATTTCTTTAAAATAAGCTGCAAAAAGATCTAAATCACAGTTTTTAACATCCTGATAATTTTTTACTTTTTTCTCAGTAAAAAATAAAGTAAACATGGAACCAACTCGATTAAAATAAGCAGGGAAATTAAGCTTTTTAATATTCGTTTTAAACCCTTTTTCCAGTTTTTCTGCTTTTGCTTCTAGTTGATCATATATCCTTTTGTTTTTTAATTTTTTTAAAGTAGCTAATCCTGCCTGCATAGCCATCGGGTTACCAGATAAGGTTCCTGCCTGATAAACTGGCCCAGCAGGAGCAACATAATCCATAATTTCTTTTTTGCCAGCATAGGCACCAACTGGCATTCCGCCACCTATTATTTTACCGAAAGTACTTAAATCAGGCTCAATCTCATATAATTCTTGAGCTCCGCCCTGGGCCAGGCGAAAACCTGTCATAACCTCATCAAAAATTAAAAGTGCCCCATTTTTTCGGGTAATTTCTCTTAAAAATTCTAAATAACCTATTTCAGGAGCAATAACTCCCATATTACCAGTTACAGGTTCTAAAATAATAGCTGCAATATCAGATCCATATTCAGCAAAAACTTTTTCAACTGCCTCCTGATCATTATAAGGTACTACTATTGTCTCTTTAGCTGTATTCTCAGTTACTCCAGGACTACCTTTAATACCAAGAGTTGCAACCCCAGAACCTGCATCAACTAAAAGGCTATCCCCATGACCATGATAACAACCTTCAAGCTTAATAAATTTATCCCTGCCAGTATAACCTCGCGCCAGCCTAATTGCACTCATCGTAGCTTCTGTACCAGAATTAACCATTCTCACTTTATCAACTGCAGGATAAAAATCTACTATTAATTGCGCAATTTCTGTTTCAATTTCAGTTGGAGCTCCAAAACTTGTACCTTTTTTGAGCTGTTTTTTTAATTTTTTTATTACCTGGGGTGGATTATAGCCTAAAATCATCGGGCCCCAGGAATTTACATAATCTAAGTACTTATTACCATCAATATCATAAAGATAGGCCCCATCTCCTTTTTCGATAAATATTGGATCCATTTCCACAGCCGAAAAAGCTCGAGCTGGACTATTAACTCCACCTGGAATAAATTTTTTTGCTTTCTTAAAAGCTTGACTGGATTTTTTCCTTTTATCTCTCATCAAAATCACTCCTTTGCTAATATTTTCACACCAACACATTTACTGTTTATAAAGTTTTAATTATTCATTTAACCACTGAACAGCACTATCAGCCCAGTATGTAATGATAATATCTGCACCTGCCCTTTTAATAGAAGTTAAAATTTCTAAAGCAACACTTTTTTCATCAATCCATCCTTTTTCTGCTGCAGCCTTAACCATTGCATATTCTCCACTTACATTATAAGCTGCCAGAGGTAGATTAAAGTTATCACTGGCTTTTTGAATAATATCTAAATAAGAAAGAGCAGGTTTAACCATTATAATATCTGCACCTTCCTTAATATCTAATTCTATTTCTCTTAAAGCTTCATCAGAATTAGCAGCATCCATCTGATAACTGCTGCGGTCACCCTGTTCTGGTGCTGAATGAGCAGCATCACGGAATGGTCCATAAAATGATGAATGATATTTAGCAGAATAGGCCATAATTCCTATTTCCTTGAATCCATTTTCATCTAATGTCTGCCTTATTTTTGCCACTCTCCCGTCCATCATATCTGAGGGAGCAATCATATCTGCACCTGCCTCTGCATGTGAAAGTGCAATTTTAGCCAATCTACTTAAAGTTGCATCATTTTTGATTTTACCGTTTTCTAAAATTCCGCAGTGGCCGTGATCAGTATACTGACATAAACATAGATCAGTAATCACTAAAAGTTCTGGAAATTCTTTTTTTAGCTGTCGAACAGCTTTTTGTACTATTCCATTCTGCTGCCAGGCACTGGACCCTTCTGCATCTTTGTATTTAGGCAGCCCAAAAAGTATAATTGCTTTAATTCCTAGATCTAAAAGTCTTTCAACTTCCTTTTGCAACTGGTCTAAAGATAAGTGATAGTTATCAGGCATTGAAGAAATTTCTTCTCTTATATTTTTACCATTAACTACAAATAATGGTTTAACAAAGTCTGCTGCAGATAAATTTGTTTCCCTTACTAAATCCCGAATATTTTTTGAACTGCGTAAACGCCTCGGTCTTCTATTTAAATCCATTTTAAAAAACCTCCATTTATAAATAATATTTTAAAATTTCGTCAAATAAACCTTCAATAGTATATTCTGCTGCTGTAATTTTAACATTCAATCCATACTTTTTAGCTTGATTGGCTGTTACTGGACCAATACAAGCAGCTGGAATTTCTTTTAACCGCTGCCATAATTTTTTTTGATCAATTTCTTTTGAATCATTTTCTAATAATTCATTTTGAGACTTAATTAATTTTTCTAAACCAATAATGAAATTATCTACTGTTGAAGAACTGGTAAAAGTTAATAAGTCAAGGTCATCATTTTTAAGCAGATCTAAAATTTCTACCTCCATCTCAACTGCTTCTGTTTTGTAAGCTTCAACATTTTTAACTTTTGCGCCCATATTTTTAAGTTCTTTTTCAAGTATTTTAGGAGCAATATCCGCTCGGGGCAATAAAAATGAAGCTTGTCTTAGATTAATTTCACCTTTACTCTGAAGTTTTCTTAAATAATATAAGATACCTGAAGTTGAATAATCTTCAGGTAAAAAATCTGTTCTAATTCCATTTACTCTTAATTCTTCAGCAGTTTTAGAACCAATTGTCATTATTTTTGTTCCAGCCAGAGCTCTTAAATCAAGCTGCTGACGATCCAGTTCTTGCATAAAATACTTAACACCGTTAACCGAAGTAAAAATTAGATGACTATAGTTTTCTAAATTACCAACCTCTTTCTGTAAAGGACCAATATTTTCAGCTGCTTTAATCTCAATTGTTGGAGCAAAAACAGCGCTGCCAGCCTCTCCTTCAATCATTTCTATAAAAGAAATTGCCTGTTTTTTAGGTCTAGTAACTAAAATATTTTTACCCAACAATTTTTTGTTTTCAAACCAAGCCAGCTTTTCTCGTAAATTAACAACACTTCCAATCACAATTACTGCTGGCGGCTTAAAATTTGCCTGTTCAACTTTTTGAACTATGTTGTCTAATGTGCCAGTTATAGTCTGCTGCTTGGATCGGCTTCCCCAGCGAACTAGAGCCACAGGAGTTTCCGGACTTTTACCGGCAGTTAAAACTCTTTCTACAGTCTGAGCTAATTTACCGACTCCCATTAAAACTACCAGAGTATCTACAGCAGCTGCAATTTTTTCAATATCAATTGTGCTCTTTTCTTTGTCAGCTGCTTCGTGTCCGGTAATCACAGCAAATGAAGATGCTAGATGTCTCTGTGTCAATGGAATCCCCGCATAAAGAGGTACCGCAAGTGAAGAACTAATACCAGGAATGATTTCAAAATCAATTCCTGCTTCTTTTAATTTTAAAGCCTCTTCACCCCCACGACCATAAACAAACGGATCTCCGCCTTTAAGCCTACAGACAGTTTTTCCAACTTTAACTTTTTCAATCATTAAAGCCTCAATTTCGGACTGAGTATAGTGATGATTCTTTGCTTTTTTACCAACATAAATTTTTTCGGCCTCACTGCTGGCATATTCTAAGAAGCGATTATTTGCAAGACGATCATATAAAATAACGTCTGCCTTTTCAATTGCTCTTTTTGCTTTTAATGTTAAAAGAGACGGATCACCTGGACCGGCTCCAGTTAAATAAACCTTTGCTCCCATTTTTTATTCTCCTTTTTTATTTCTTTAGTCTAGCTAAAATTTCGGCTGCACCAGCCGCTTTTATTTCTTGTGCCAGACCCTTTCCTAATTTTTTTAATGAATTTAAATTTAATTTTTTGGTGCTGACTTTTCTTTTTATAATTCTACTGCCATCTATTTTCCCAACTGCTGCTGTTAAAGTTAGGCTTTCAGCTTCAATTAATGCTTCGGCTGCAAGTGGTGCATGACATCCAGCTTCCATCTCTTTTAAAAATGCATGCTCTGTCCATACTTCAAGAGCAGTATTTTTATCTTCAATCATTTTTAAAATTTTTTTTAGTTCAGTACTTTCTTTTCTAATTTCTACTGCTACTGCACCCTGTCTGGCAGCAGGAAGACAAATCTCAGGTGGTAAATATTCTGTAATCTGCGCTTTAAGTCCTAGACGTTCCAAACCGGCTGCAGCTAAAATTATACCATCTAGATTCTGACTTTTAATCTTTTTTAGTCTTGTTTCTACATTGCCTCTGATAGGAACAATTTCAAAATCAGAACGGTAAGCTAAAAGCTGTGATTTTCGACGTAAACTTCCAGTTCCAAGCCTTGCCCCTTTAGGTAATTCATCCAGCTTTTTTTCTGCCCCTGCAAGTACATCATAACGATTAGCACGATCAACAATTGCTGCAATTTCTAAATCTTTGGGCAGCCTAGTAGGAAGATCTTTAAAACTATGTACTGCCAGATCAACCTCCCTCGAAATCAGGGCCATTTCTATTTCTCTAACAAAAATACCTTCTGCATTAATATCAGCAAATTTTTTATCTCTTTCTCGATCTCCCTTTGTTGAAATTTCTTTAAATTCAAATCCTATTTCTGGAAATTTTTTTTGTAGTTTTTCTTTTACTATATTACACTGTTTCAAAGCAAGATTGCTATCACGAGTACCTATAATATAATTTTTACTCAATTTAATCATCCTTATTTTCTTAATTTTATAAAAAGAGATTCTCAAATTCAACATTAATGCTGCCATTTGAGTGACTCTTCCCGAAATATGTCCAAAATCTCTACCCAATTTTTAATCTAATATAATTTTTAATTTTTCAATTAAGATCTTATTTGCCTTTCTATTTTTAACAGCAACTCTAATATAGTTATCCTGTAGGTTATAATAGCTATCACAATTACGAATTAAAATAGCTGCTTTGGAAAGTTCCTGTTTTAATTCGGCTGAGTTATAATTTGTTTCTGAAATATCTATAAAAATATAATTAGTTGTTGGCTGATAAACTTTTAGTTTTTTAAATTTTTTTAGTTTTTGATACAGGTATTTTCTTTCGGCAGCAATTTTTTCTTGACTTAATTTAACATAATCTTTTATTTCCTGCTGATTGGAAAAAATAATCTCTCCAGCCAGCTGCGAAAAATAATTAACTGACCAGGGATCTCTTTTAGTTTCCAGTTCTAAACTTAAACTTTTATTTGTTAGAGCATATCCCAGCCGCAAACCTGGAATAGCAAATAGTTTGGTCATTGATTTAAGTATTACTAAATTATTATAACTGTCTAATAATTTAATTGTTGAATATTTATCGGGATCAGTTAAGAAATCTATAAAGGCTTCATCTATTACAACAATAATCTCTTCTTTAACTGCTTTTTGAATTAAGCTTTCAAGTTCAGCTGTTTTTAATAAATGAGCAGTTGGATTATTGGGATTACAGATAAACAATAGATCAATATCTTTATTTAAGCTTATTTTCAACTTCTCTAAATCCAATTTAAAATCAGCTTTTTTACTTAAGCTAAAATGTTCTACTGCTGCAGCTGCTGACTCTGCTGCCAGCTCATATTCCGAAAATGTAGGATCAATCACCATCACTTTTTTGGGTTTTAATATCTTTGTCAGCTGATAAATCATTTCTGCTGCACCATTAGCAACTGTTACCTGCTCAGGATCAAGAAAGTGTTTTTTTGCGATATCATTTTTAAGAGATTTCGAATTGATTTCAGGATAATTTTCTATTTTATTCATATTACTTTTAATAGCTTCTAAGAGTAAAGACGGGGGTCCTAAAAAATTTATATTAGCACTAAAGTCAATAATCTCATCAGGATCCAAATTATTTTTTTGAGCCATCTCAGTTAATCTGCCTCCATGCATGTGTTCCATTATTAACCCTCCTTTCTATTCCACCTGAAATTATTTTAACTCTTTTTAAATGCTCAAGCTCTGTTTTTTCTTTAATTTCGTTTAAAATTTTTTCTGTTCTTAAATTTTTAGCTGCTAAAACTCCAATCATGGTACCACTGTGAGCAATATTTATCCCATATATTTTATTATTTTTCTGGATTATCTGTAATAATTTATTCAAATCTTTTTTATAAAGAATTTTTTGATGAGCAAGACTGCTCAAAGTAGTACCTCTCCCCAGTAAATAATAATCATTTTCTTTAAAACCACTTTTTATTAATTTAAAAGATTTTTTTATTTTTTCTTCTTTGTCTTTATTTAAAAGATTTAATTGTTTTGATTGATTAAAGCTAATAGAATCCACAGTTCCTTTTTCTTTAAAGATTAGTATATCTATTTCAGGAGGAAAAGCAGTAAGTAAATAATCTTTTTTCCCATTTAAGTGATCAAAAAATCTAATCCCTTCCAAAAAAACACTGTCAGTGGGTTCTAGATCAAGACATATTTTTTTCAAAAGCTTAAAATCAACTTTATTTTTTAATAAAAGCATTACTGCTGCAGCAGCAGCACTTATATCTGCTGTGGAAGAAGCCATCCCAATTCCTGATATTAATTGAGAATTTATTCTGATTTTTATAGCTTTCTGTTTAAAATTATAATGATTTAATAGTTTTTTAACTGCAATTTCTGTTTTATAAGTATTTTCTGTGCTAGAGTTGTTCTTATTGATAATTATTTTTTTTTCAGAATCAATAAAATGAGCCTTTACTTCAGTATATAAATTTATTGGGCAGGAAATCAAAAAATTCTGATCATCTATACTGCCCTGAAGAAGTTCTCCACAGCTGCCTGGAACTCTAAGTATAACTTGCTGCACTATTCATTCTCCTCTCATAACTAAATTTTAATAAATCAAATTAAAATTAAAAATTTAACTTTATAAATATTTATTTTATATTTTTAAGCTCTTGATATTTCTAAATCAAAGCAAAAATAATTAAAGCTAATATTAAAAATAATCCAACCGTATAATAAATTATTTTATTCAGCTTTAAAATATCACTAGCCTCAAATTTTTTCTTTTTCTGTCCGATATAGGCCCTAAAACTCTCCTCTCCCTGATAATAATTGATTCCTCCAAAACGCAGAGAAAGTGCTCCTGCAGCTGCTGCCTCTGGATAACCAGCATTTGGACTGGGATGTTTTGCTGCATCATTTAAAACTGTTTTAAAAGCTGACTTAAAATCGAAATCAAGTAGAAAAGATGCTGCAATAATTAAAAATGCTGTAATCCTGGCGGGAATATAATTAAAAAAATCATCAGTTTTAGCTGCTGCATAGCCAAAATTTATATATTTATCATTTTTATAACCCAGCATCGAATCCATAGTATTTACTGCCTTATATGTAACAGCAAGTGGAAGCCCTCCTAAAAGATAATAAAAGGCAGGTGCCAGGATTCCATCTGAAGTGTTTTCAGCCAGAGTTTCTAAAACTGCTCTGATAACTTCCTGGCGACTGCTCTGACTGCAGTCTCTACCCACAATTAAATCGACTTTTTTTCTGGCCTGCTCCAAATTATTGATTTTTAGGGCTAAATAAACTTCTTTACCAGCTTTGATCAAACCTTTTAAGGCCAGCATTAAACTCAGAAGAATTATTTCAATAAAATAAGCAAAATATTCATTTAGCCTCAGTGACTGTTGAATAATATAATTTGAGATAAAATAGCTAACTAATAAAACTATGATTACTAAAAAACCACCTTTTAATTTAGCAGCTAAAGTACCATCTCTTTCTTTTTGTAAATGTTTTTCCAAAAAAGTTATTAAGCCACCTATTATTACAACAGGATGTGTAATCCAGTTCGGATCAGAAATAATCAAATCTATGATTAAGGCAATAATTAAAAATAATATGAACTGCAAACTAAGCACCTCTACTTTTTTTATAGATTAAAGCTTTTTCCAAATAATTTTTCACTATTTGAAGGTTAGAAGCAAAGTGCAGGTGTATATAGGAGGCTAAAATATTATCCAGACTGCTGTAACCCTCTTCTTTTTTTCGATAATTATAACTTCTTTTAACTTTTTGGTCAATCTTTGAAATTCTGGAATAATGAAACACATGCCCTCTTGCTTTTTCTCCTTTTTTAAATAATAAGTTATCAGCTGAAGCTTCAACTTCTCGATATCCCATTTCCTGTAATTTAGAAGTCATTTCTATCTCGGCTGGAAGTAAGTCCAGCATTTGAAATTCTTTCCCCTCAAAATCTTTGACCTGACGGCAGAAATACATCAGCCCTCCGCATTCTGCATAAGCTGGAAGTCCCTGTTTGACTTTTTCTTTGAAATCGCTTTTGAATTCTCTATTTGCAGCAAGTTCTTGCAAAAAACTTTCGGGAAATCCTCCTCCCAGATAAACTGCATCTACTTCAGGGAGTCTAGAATCTGTTAAGGGGCTGAACTCGACAATTTTTGCTCCCGCTGCTTTTAAAAGATCTAAATTTATTTGATAATAAAAGTTAAAAGCCTGATCAGAAGCAATACCTATTTTTATATTTGCAGATTCCATTTTTCCTTTAAAATTTTCAGAAAAACTTTTTGTTTCAATTTTTTCTTCTCTTTTATTTTTTATCTTTATATTTTTTATAGTTGATTTCGTAGCCGAATTATCTTTAAATAAATTTTCTGGTTCTACTTGCGAAATTTCTATTACCTGCTCAATATCAATATATTTTTCCATAATCTCAATTAATTTTTGACTGTATGCTTTAAGTTCACTACTTTCAGAAACTGGTACCAGACCAAGATGTCTTTCCGGAAGTTCGAGATCCTGATTTTTAGGAAGATAGCCCAAAACTACTAAGTCATTCATTTTAGCTTTAATTGCTTCTTTTAATAGTTTGAAATGATGAGGACTGCTTATATTATTAATTATAACTCCTTTTAGGTTTAATTTTTGATCGTAATTTTTATAACCATAGACTACTGCTGCAGCACTCTGAGCAACTTTGCGAGCATCAATAATTAAAATAACAGACGCCTTGATAATTTTAGCTATTTCAGCTGAACTGCTGACTGACTCTTTACCTTTACCATCAAATAAACCCATAACTCCTTCAATCATCGAGATATCAGCCTGCTTACTGTTTTCTGAAAAGACTTTTTTAACTCCAGCTGCTCCCAAAAAATAGCTGTCTAAATTATAAGAATCCCTACCACAGATTAAAGTATGAAAACCAGGATCTATATAATCAGGTCCAACTTTAAATGGCTGTACTTTAAGCCCTCGCTTTTTAAGTGCTGCCATTAACCCTAATGAAATTGTAGTTTTACCAACTCCACTCCGACTGCCGGCAATAAGTAATTTTTTATTCACTTTCAATTTCCTCCTCAAAAACTGCTAGAGTAATTCCTGCATATTTTTGCTTATCTACTATTAATTCCCCATTGTTTGATGCCAGAATTGCTGCCGGGGCTGCTGCTGCCGCAACTCCAATTGTTTTTTTAACAAAATCTGATTTTTTTATTTTTAAACTATCTTCAATTTCTCTGATTTTTTTTCGCGTAATTATTTCAAGCGGCCAGTCATTTTTTTCTGCCAGTTTTAAAATACCTTTTTCATTCTTTTTTAAATCAATAGTTGCTAATTTTTTTATACTTTCTCGAGATAAATTGTTTTCAATCAAAATTGAATTTAATGCACTTTTAATAGCGAAAAAAGAGATATTTTTTCTACAGCCAATACCAATAATAATATTTCTGGGAATTAACTGCAGTTGATTTTCTTTTAATTTATACTGCTGATTGGAAATAATAACTTCAAAAACATCATCTTTAATCTTGTTATTAACATAATTTAAACTATGTTTTTTTAATTTTTTAGTTTCTTTAATATGAATTTTATAATCAGTATAAATATGAACTTCTTTACCAAATAGTAGAGCTCCATTTGCCTTTTTCAATCTTTTAAAAGGCTCTATTTTGCAGTTAAGTTTCTGAGCTAAAAGATCAAATGCAGGCTGATTACTGCAATCTGTGGCGGTAGTAATTACAGGATTAGAGTCTAAAACAGCAGCAATTTCTACTGTCAGCAGATTTGCTCCTCCCAGATGACCAGAAAGAGTACTGATTACATTCTGGCCTGAGTCATCAATTGTTATTACAGCTGGATCAGTTTTTTTGTTATTCAGCAGCGGAGCAATTATCCGCACAACTATCCCCAGGGCCATGATAAAAACTATGCCATCATATTTATTAAATATATCATTTATTGTTGTTTTAAATGAATTAAAATAATAAAATTGATTATTCTTATCTTTTAATTTATTTGGCGAATATATATCCAGGCTGCTGACTACTTTTTTTAGCTTTAGAGCTATTTTTTTGGCGGCTGGAGTCAAAATAATTATAGCTATTTTTTTATCTTTCAGCATAGTTACACCTCAGTTTTGTAATTAGCTTTAATATAATTAATCAAATTATCAACTTCATTAAAAAAAAGAGGATAATTTATCTTAGGTCTTTGAATCACAATAACAGCTATCCCCAACTCAACTGCTGCCTCAATTTTGCTTTTTAAACCACCGCTATCTCCACTTGCTTTAGTAATTATTACATCAGCCCCATATTCTTTAAATAAAGACTGATTGAATTCTTTAGTAAAAGGACCTTTAGCTGCAATAATATTTGCAGGCGGCAGACCAAGATCAATAGTGTTTTGAATAAATGCTGGGAAAGTCATGATCCTCATAAATAATCTGTTTTCAAAATTGGAGATCTCATTGATAAAGATTTCTACATTTTTGGAGCCGGTTGTTAAAAATATTTTTTCAAAATCATTTGCTATTTTTGCTGCCTTTTCATAATTTGAAGTTTTTATGATTTTTGCATTATAATACGCATACTGACTTAAATCAAATTCTTTTCTTTCAAAACGAAGATATTCAATTCCTGATTCTTCAGCTGCTTTTATTGCTTTTTTACTTATTTCTTCCGCAAAAGGATGAGTAGAATCCACTACTAATGAAATTTTTTCTTTTTTAATTAAATTATAAATATCATCCTGGTCTAATCGTTTCTTAATTACTCTAATTTTAAATTTATCTTTAATTAATTTTTCTCCATAATCTGTAGTGACTGTAGCTATTAAATTTTTTTTTTGTTTTTTTAAAGCTTTGATTATTTGATAACTATCAGATGTTCCAGCAATAAGTAAAATCATATATTGTAACCCCTTGGGGTAATTATTTGTTTATTTGCTATGTAACTCTGAGAATTTCCAATTATCACTGTTGTCAGCATATCAACCTTTTCTAAGGGCATCTTCTTTAGCGTACTGATCATAATCTCTTCTTCATCTCTTCCTACACTACGGACAATTCCAACTGGTGTTTCTGGATTTCGATATTTTAGAAAAATTTCTCTAGCCTTTTTTAGCTGCTTTTTTCTTCTGCTACTTCGAGGATTATAAAGAGTAATTATAAAATCTGCTTCTGCAGCAGCTTCTAATCTTTTTTTAATCAGATTCCAGGGAGTTAAAATATCACTTAAACTTATTACAGTATAATCATGCATCAGTGGAGCACCAAGTACAGCGGCTGCAGCATTAGCGGCAGTAATACCTGGTACAATTTCTGTTTTTATATTAATTTTTTGATCTTCTATCAATTCTAGTGCCAGACCTGCCATTCCATAAACACCAGGATCACCACTACTAATTAAAGCACATCTTTTACCTTGTTTGGCATAATCAATTGCTTTTTGAACTCGTTCTTTTTCTTTTCTCATTCCACTAATATATATCTGCTGTTCTTCGGAAATTAATTTTTTTATACATTCAATATATTTTTTATAACCAACTATGACATCTACCTCTTTTAAAACCTGATAGGCTCTGCGGCTGATATCAGATAAATTACCAGGACCAATACCAATTATATATAAATTTTCATTTAACTTCATCCAATCATCCTTTCTGCAGAATTCTGCAGGAATACTTTTGTAAAATAAATTCTACAAAATAATCAATTTTTTTAAATCAATTCGAAGAGTTCACTTTTAGATTTGGGCACCGAAACCGTTGAAGATATTTTACCATTTTGAATAAGTTTTTCATATACCTCAATTATCCAAGGTTTTATAAGATCTGATTCTTTAAGAAGTTTATTATCTCTAAATATTTTTTCTGAATTTCCTTCTCCAATGATTTTCCCATCAGAAAAAATATAAATATAATCTGCCCACTGGTAAGCTAAATCAACATCATGAGTTGATAAAATTACAGTAGTTCCTTTTTTATTAATCTGATTAATAAATCCTAATATCTCTTTTGAGTGTTTTGGATCAAGCCAGACAGTCGGTTCATCAAATATTATAACTTCAGGTTTCATAGCCAGGATATCAGCTATAGAAATTCTTTTTTTCTGACCATAACTCAATAAGTGAGTAGGTTTATCTTTTATATTAGTAATCTCCATAATCTGCATAGCTTCATCAACACGTTCCCTTGTTTTTGTTTCAGATAAACCCAAATTAAGTGGGCCAAATGAAATTTCTTGAAAAACACTGGATGAAAAAAGCTGCATATCTGGATCCTGAAAAACTATACCAATATTTTTTCTTAAATTTTTCAATTCTTTTTTCTTATAAGATACTTTTTTCCCTCTAAATTTGATATTCCCTTTTTTAGGCTTTAAAATTCCATTGAAATGAAGAAATAATGTTGACTTTCCGGCACCATTTGCTCCAAGAATAGCTATTTTTTTACCCTTTTCAATGCTAAGGGATAAACCATCTAATGCATTAGTTCCATCTGGATAGTTAAAAACTACATTTTCTGCTTCAAGTACTTTTTTAGACAAAATTACCACCACCGAATATTGAAATAATAATTAAAAATGTTTCAAATAATATGATTATCATTATATTTTTATAAGAAAAACTATATTTTCTTTCTAGTACTCTTATCTTCCCATCATATCCCCTGGCCACAAGAGCTGTAAGCAGACCTTGAGCCCGATAATAAGCCCTGATAAAAAGATTAGATATCAACTTAGCAATAGAAAAAAATGATTTCTTGATTGAAGAATAACCCAATCTTGATAACTGTGACGTTCTTATTAAATCTGCAGTATCTAAAAGAACAAAAATAAAACGATAAATAAGCATCATCAATTCTATAACTATTTCAGGGAGTTTGAACTTTCTTAAGACAGAAATAATTTCTAATACTGGGGTTGTTAGAGTTAAAAAATACAGGCAGCAGATTGAAGCAAATGATTTTAAAAATAATAATACTGCTGTATTTAGTGATTTAGACTCTAAACCGAAAAACCATCCACCTAATTCAAAATAAAAAAAATAGTTATTTAACTCTCGAGAAAAGCTAACTACTGCTGTTATCGAGGCAATAATAAGAAAAGATAATGGTATAAAAAGCAGCTTTAAATAAAACTTAAACGGAATACCTGCAGCAGTTATAAGCATGAGACTTATAACTGCTATTACAATTATTGATGTCATAAAAGAATTGGCAGTTAAAGTGATTAATATTGTGAATAGAGCAAAAAAAGATTTTTCTAATGGATGAAAACTGCTGAAATTATTATTATAAGCATATTGATCAATATCTATCATTTTTTATCTTGCCTATCATTATTATATTTGTGTTTGCCTCTCTGCAGACCAATATAATATCCTAAAAATCCTGCACCAATGGCTGCCTGAAGAGCAAAAAGCAAGCTTTCTATTTCTCCACTTGGAGGTTCCCATATATTGCTAAACCAGGCAGTATATTGTGGATTTATTTCTGAAATCACACCTTCAGCCATTCCATCAGCACCCAAAAATTCGGAATTTCTTTTTATTATTAAGGGAGTAATAACTACTATGAGGATAAGTAAAATTATTATTAAATTTTTCTTAGCTAAGCTCATGTCTCTTCCTCCTTGAAATAATTGATAATTCATCTAGTTCATTTTTACTATATTCTTGAATGATATTAAATACAAGAACAGTTAGAAGCCCCTCAACAATAGCTAGAGGTAATTGAGTAAATGCAAATACACTTAAAAATTTAAATAAAGCAGCCATAAACCCAGAACTTTCAGGAAAAGCTGCCGCAAGCTGTCCAGCAGTTGTAATATATGTAAAGAAATCGGACAATGAAGCAGCCAAAAAAACAGAAAACCAGACCGGAGTACCAACTTTTCTTGATAGTTTAAACATAAAATGAGCTACAAATGATCCGACTACTGCCATTGCAAAAAGATTTGCCCCAAGAGTTGTTATTCCTCCATGAGCTAAAAGAATTGCCTGAAAGATGAGCACAATTGTCCCAAGTAGAACCATAGGCCAGGGACCAAATAAAATAGCACCCAAACCGATGCCAGTTGCATGAGAACAACTGCCAGTTAACGACGGAAGTTTAAGTGAGGATAAGACAAATATAAATGCACCAGCAAGAGCTAAAAGCATTTTAATACCCGGATTTTCATCTTTTAGAATATTATTTACTTTTTTAACACTGATTATTAAAAATGGAACCGCAAGCACAGTCCAAAAACCAGCCCATTTCATTGGCAAAAAGCCTTCAGCAATATGCATTGCATAAACAGTTCTAGGTATTAAAAGTAAAGTAAAAATTAGTGATGTAGTTAAAACAATTTTATTTTTCTTCATGCTTACTCTCCTTTATTTTTAATTTATCTCAATTTAAGTAATCTACTTTTCCAGTAAAGACTTTACTTTTTCTGCATATTTATTTTGAATACCCTCATATTCACCAAGTCCTTTTAGCTGAAATTCTACCTCAAAACCTTCATTTTCTAAAAGATTTTTCCAGCTATCTTCATTTTCTCCAATCATATCATTTTGTGCATGAGCTCCTGCTACAAGCATAAGCGGCGCCAACTTTACTTTTTTATAGTTTTTTTTCTTAAGTTGTTTAATAACTACCTGAATTTCTGGATATCCTTCAACTGCGCCAACATAATAATCCTTCATACCCCTTTCTTTTAGCACATAATCAAGAGCAGCATAGTCTGAATTAGCAGCATAAGAACTTCCATGTCCCATTAGTACAACAGCCTCTTCTTCTGAATTGTTTTCTACTTCAGTTTTTAATATTTTTGCTACATCAAAATAATCAGCAGTTTTAGATAAAAGTGCATTACCCCATTTTAAGCTTCTAAAATTATTTTTAAATTTCTTTACAGTTCTAATCAAATCATGAAATTCGCTACCATTAATTATATGAAGAGGCTGAACAATTACCTCCTGGAAATCTTCCTTATACAATTTTTTTAGAGCTTCTTTAGGATTATCGATATCAATATTGTCTCTTTTCTTAAGTTTTTCAATTATCATTCCTGAAGTAAAAGCTCTTTTTACTTCATATTCCGGAAAATGATCTTTTATTCTTTTTTCACATGCTGCAATAGTTTTCTTTCTGGTTTCATGATAACTTGTTCCAAAACTAACAACTAAAACTGCTTTTTCCCCTTTTTTTCCATTTCTATATTCATGGGCAAAATTCTTATCATATAATTTAGATTTTTGATAATCACTGTCTAAAAAATCACCAACTAAAATCAAGGCAGTCTTTTTAATCCCAGCTGCTTTTACTTCAGCTGCAATTTCACCTAAAGTAGCTTTAATTACCTTCTGATCTGGCCAAGAAGCTTTGGCTGCAATAGCAGCTGGAGTTGTTAAAGGATATTCCTTGCTTAAATTATCTACTACTTCTTCTATCATCTGTACACTTAAAAAGATAGCCATTGAAGCTTGATGTTGAGCTAAACTAGCCAATTTTTCTTTGTCTGGAACTGGAGTTCTTCCAGCCTGTCTAGTTAAAATAACAGTTTGGGAAACATCTGGTAAAGTATATTCTGCTTCTAAAGCTGCTGCTGCAGCTAAAAACGAACTAACTCCTGGTATAATCTGATAATCAATTTCATTTTCTGCTAAACTATCAATCTGTTCTTTAATTGCTCCATAAATAGAGGGATCTCCTGTATGGACTCTAGCTACATTCTTATCCTCAGCTGCAGCTTTTTTTATTATCTCAATTACCTGATCTAAACTTAATTTAGCACTATTATATGTTTTAGCTGCTTTATTATACTTTAAAACTTCTGGATTAACTAATGAACCAGCATAAATTATGATTTCTGAATTCTCTATTGCTTTTTTTCCTTTAATAGTTAATAATTCTGGATCACCAGCACCAGCACCTATTATATATACTTTCATCTATTAGAGCCCCTTTCTTTTTACTATCATTAATGTCATATATTCAATTTTTTTATTTTTAAACACTTCTATATTTTCAGTATAAAACTCATCTTCAAAACCGCATTTACTAGCAATAAGCACATTTTTCTTTAAACCTAATTTTTCTAAGACACGGTATGCTGTCTCATAATTGCGGCTCAACTTTAAAATTACTACTGTTTCAAATAAATCAAAAACTCTTTCTAAATGGTCTTCGTTTTTAATATTAGATAAAATTGCTGTATTTTCTTTTTCTTCTGCCAGAGGTAGATTATATCTTGAAGTAGCAGCTGCAATAGAATTAATCCCGGGTATTGTTTCAATTTCAATTGAATTATCCCAATCTTTAATCTTTTTTAGCATATAAGAATAAGTGCTGTACAATAAAGGATCCCCTATAGTTACAAAAGCAATCTTCTTATCTTTTTTTAATAACTGATATATCTTTCGAGCAGCAGCTGTGCGTGATTGTTCAAGCTCTTTTCTGCTTTTTGACATTTTAAAACTCAATTTAACAATTCTACCTTTTAGCTCTATTAAATTAGAAATAATTTCAAGAGCTTTACTGGAATCACTTTTAGCAGACATTGGAGTACAGATATAGTCAACTTCTTTTAAAATTTCTACTGCTTTTAAATTGACTAATCCAGATTCTCCTACGCCAACCCCGATTCCATACAATTTTTTAGCCAAATTAGTTCCTCCATTCATTTAAATTTATTCAGATACTTTTCTTGAATTTTTAGTTTTTTACTGCACTAATGATATAAACTGGACTTAAAGCTCTAAACATTTTGTATTTATTAATATCTTTAGTCCTAGTCACAGCAACATTAACAATATCCAGGTGATAATCTAATCTTTCAAGTTCCTGGACAGCAGTTGTCAAAGTATTAATTGTAACTGCAGTTAATACAATTCTACCTGTATCTTTTAGCTTTTGATCAGCCGCCTCAAGAATTGCAGTAAGTTGGCCTCCACTGCCGCCGATAAAAATTCTATCTGCCCCAGGTAAAGCATCAATTCCTGCAGGAGCTTCCGCCGCGATTATTTCAATGTTGTTTATATTAAATTTTATAACATTTTTTTTAATTAAATTAAGGGCCTTCTTTTTTCTTTCTAGTGCATAAACTTTTCCTTTTTTTAAAACCAAAGCCATCTCAATTGCAACACTACCGCTGCCGGCTCCAATATCATAAACTACCTGATTTTTTTTAAGTCTTAATTTAGATAAGAGTACCGCTCTTACTTCTTCTTTAGTCATCGGAACTTCATCTCTGATAAAACAATCATCAGCAATCCCAGGAGTATTATATTCCCATTCACTCATCAATATCACCTCTAAGGCTAGAATTTAATTGATTCTTATCCAGAATAATAATCACTGTCAGTTTAGAAAATGAAAACTTTTTAATTTCTTCTGCACTGCCAACAGTAATATTTTCATCTACATAAGAAAGATTTTCAAAAACACAAATAGTTTTATCTTTAATTTTATTTTCTATTAAATACTCAGCAATCTTTGCCGGAGGAAATTTGCTATCTGTAAAAAATCCAACCTTAGCTTCTTTTTTTAAGAGAACAAACAGCTCCTCTTTATTATCTTTACCGTGGAGACTGGTAATTCTCATATCATTCCAACTAATTTGAATTCTAGAAGCAGCAAGCTGTAAAGAACTGATCCCAGGAATAACTTCCAAAATATCAAGATTTATTTCTCTTTTTAAATAATTAAGTAAGCTGTATAAACCTGGATCTCCTGAAACTAAAACAGCAATTTTTTTCTTCTCATAATTAGTCAAAATATAATTTTTAATTTTAACTAAGGGCAGAGTAATTTTAATTTTTTTAGCCTTTTGTTCTGCAAAAGTCTCTAAAGCTCTACTGCCTCCGATTAAAACATCCATTTTTTCTATAATTTTTTCTGTTTTTTTTAGTAAATAGTCTTTATTTCCCGGTCCAATTCCCAGTACATAAACTTTATTCAAAATTAAAATCCTCCTCTGCTTCTTTTGAAAGAGCAACAATACCCTGATTTAAAGTAAAAATTACTGCTTTACACTTAATTTTATTTTCAAGTTTTGCTTCTACTTTACTGACTACTGCTTCACTAATATTTTGCAAAACACTCTCCAGATTATGAGCAAGAAGAAATTCAGCAGCTTCCTCAGCAGTATTAATTGCAAAAATATCTTCAATTATTTTTTGTTCTGCTCCCGTTAAAGCTGCATGAGCAGCAATTATTTCCCGGCGGCCATCAGCTAACTTACTATGTGTATTAAAAATTCCACCGGCAACTTTAACTATTTTACCAATATGACCAACCATCACAATCTCATCTATTTTAAGCTCCTTAAGCTCTGTCAGCATAAAACCTACAAAATTACTCATTCTAATAATCTGTTCTTCTTTAAAGCCTGCCTTCAGAGCCCGCTTTTTGCCATGATTGCCAAAAACAAAAATTAATTTTTTATATCCTAAGGCAGCTGCCTGTCTCAATTCTACAGCTAGCGACTCTTTGTAGGCTGATTCTGACATCGGTTCTACAATACCAGTCGTCCCAAGAATTGAAATACCACCTTTAATTCCCAGTTTGGGATTAAAAGTTTTTTTAGCAATCTCTACTCCTGCAGGAGCAGAAATATGCACTTCAAAAATATTGTTTTCTGGAAAAATATCCCGCACAGCTTTTTTAATCATTTTACGAGGTTCAGGGTTGATTGCCGCCTGACCAACATCCAGCTGCAGTCCAGGTTTAGTTACTTTACCAACTCCTTTACCTCCTTTGAGTATCACTTTGCTTTTGTTCAAAGTTTTATCAAATTTTATTCTTTTTAATTCTACTGTAATTTTTATTCCATCTGTCTGATCTGGATCATCACCAGCATCTTTAACAACTGCCGCCCGGGCCAGATCTGTACTGTAAAAACAATCCTGGGTCTCCATTTCAACTTCTATTTCTGCAGGCGTCTTAATAATGATTTTGTTTACAGTTTTCTGTTCTAATAACATTAGTGCCGCAGCTTTTACTGCCCCAGCAGCTGTGGTGCCAGTAGTATAACCCAATCTATATTTTTTACCACCTTTTGTTATATAACGTTCAAAAGCCATAATTAATCATCTAAATTATATAAGACAGAATTAACAATTGAAGCAGCAATAGCACTGCCACCTTTACGGCCTTTTAAAGAAATATGTGGTATTTCAGTCTGCATTAAATCATCTTTAGATTCAGCTGCTCCCACAAAACCAACAGGTGTGCCGACAATGAAATCAACTTTTTTTCCTTTTTGACTTAAGTTAATTAACTCAAATAAGGCTGTAGGTGCATTACCTATAGCAAAAATTTTCTTACCTGGTAAATCAATAGCTTTCCGCATAGCCATAATTGATCTCGTTAAAGAGGTCTTTTCTGCTTTATCTCTAACATCTTGATCAGCAATAAAACATTTTACCTCTCCTCCATATTCAGCCAATTTATGCTCATTAATACCAGCTTTAAGCATTGTAACATCAGTTATGATATCTGCTCCTTCTCTAATTAAATTACTCATAATTTCTATTGCATTTTGAGAAAATTTAACCTTTGAAGCTAGCTTTGGCTCCGCTGAAGCATGAATCACCCGTTTGATTGTTTTTAATTCTGCATCACTGCAGTCTAACTTGCCAATTTCTTGATCGATCAACCTCATGCTTTTAGCTTCTATCTTTTTTGGATTATTATCTTTCATACTTTCCTCCTCAATTTTTTAAAAAGCCCAATAAATTTCTCTAAGTTGAAGCTAAAGCTTCAAAATATGTCTCAAAAATTTATTTTTCAATTCCAATTCTTGCTTTAACACCTTTTTGATAATAATGTTTAATTTCTTTCATTTCTGTTACCAGATCAGCATATTCTATTATCTTATCTGCCGCATAACGACCAGTAATTACAACTTCCACTTCTTCTGAACGATTATCTATAGCTTCAATTAATTGCTCTTCAGAAAAAAGATCATAATAAACAGCAATATTTGCTTCATCCAAAATTACTAGCTCATACTCACCTGATTTTAAAATCTTGGCTACTTCTTCTAGGCCTTTGCGAGCTGCATTAATATCTTCCTCTTCTGCTTTCCCTTTGATAAAACAATTTAATCCATACTGTTTAATCTCAATTCTTTCTATCTTTTTTAAGCTTTTTAATTCACTATATTTCATACCTTTAACAAACTGAGCTATATAAACATTTTTCCCTGCTCCTACTGCCCTAATTGCCAATCCAAAGGCAGCAGTTGTTTTCCCTTTGCCTTTACCTGTATAAACATGAACCATTCCCTGCATCTATTACACCACCTAATTATCAAAAATAATTTTATATAATGACTCAAGATCAATATGTTTTCTAAATTCTGATGCCAGATAGTTATAATTGTCTTCTCTGATCTCAGCTGCACTTTTTTCTAGTTCTGAATCTAAACTCAGACCTTTTTTTGTTAAAAGATGATTAATTAATGATTTTCTAAAACAATCATTTTTGAAAATATCATGAATATATGTACCCCAGACATTTCCTCTCTCATTTACTGTTCCATCACAAACAGTTTTTTCTGACTTACCTAATTTCTGTCTTTTTAACTTAAATAATGATTTCTGATCAGCAGCTAGTATAGTTTTACCCTGATGAATTTCATAACCACTTAAAACTTTCTTCTGACTATTTTTAAAAAAATTTAGTTTATTTAAACTCTCCACCTTAACCTGTCTCGTTATTTTTTGAGATTCCAGAACAGTACTAATCTTTAGTAGTGAAAGGCCTTTTATATTTTGCCTGGTCCCTTCCAAATTATCCGGATCTGATATTTTTTGACCTAGCATTTGATAGCCCCCACAAATACCGATAATTTCAGTATTTTGGGCTGCCTTTTCAATGATTTTTCCAGAAAGTTTTGATTCATATAAAAATTCTAAGTCACTAATAGTAGTTTTAGAACCAGGCAGTATAATTAAATCAGGATCTCCCAGCTCCATTTCCTTTTTTACATATCTAAGCTGAATATCTTTTGCAGTTTTAAAATAATCAAAATCTGTAAAGTTTGACATCCCTGGATAGGCAATAACTGCAATATCAACCTTGTAGTTCTGATTACTATAAATTTCTTGCTGCAAACTATCTTCTGAAGGTAAATTAAGTTTTTCTAAATATGGCATAACTCCCAATACTTTTTTATTAGAATATTTTTCTATCAACTCTACTCCAGATTTAAAAGCAGCAGGATCACCTCTAAATTTATTGACTATTATTCCTTTAACTCTCTTTCTTTCTTTTTCAGTAAGCAAATCCAGAGTTCCAACAATTGAAGCAAAAACTCCACCTTTATCAATATCTGCAACTAAAATCACTGGCGCATCAGCTATTTCTGCTGCTTTCATATTAACAAGATCCTTATCTCTTAAATTTACTTCAGCCGGATTACCCCCACCTTCTAAAACTAAAAGATCATAATCCATTTTTAATTCAGCAAGGGCTTCTCTTATAATTTTAAGTAACTTCTCTTTTTGGGAAAAATAATCAGCAGCCTTCATATTTTTAAATACTCTTCCCTTTAAGATTATCTGAGACATATCATCGGCGATAGGCTTCATCAAAATTGGACTCATATTAACTTCTGCTTCTACTTTTGCTGCCTCTGCCTGTACTGTCTGGGCAATTGCAATTTCCTGACCCTCTTTTGTAATATAAGAATTCAAAGACATGTTTTGAGATTTAAAGGGAGCTGTTTTATATCCATCCTGAGCCAGTACTCTGCATAGAGCAGCTGCTAAAATACTTTTGCCGGCATCTGAAGCTGTACCCTGAATCATAACTGTATCTGCCATTTGATCACCTTCTACTTAAATTTAATAATTTATCAGTATCAATATTTTCTGCTACCACATCTGCCAGCCTGTCAATATTTTTTTCAATTTCCTGCTGATAGTTACATGATTTCGAGCTGGCTGAACTATTATTATTTCTGAGCTTATTTAAAAGTGCACTGCGAAAATTATCATTATCAAATAATCCATGCAGATAACTTCCAAAACAATTTCCAGCCTGATTAACTGCACCATCTTTTAAATTTACTTTTATGTTAGATCTCTTTATTATTCTGAATAATTCTTCAGTCCCATTTAAATACTCTGTCTGACCCATATGAATTTCATACCCTAAAAAAAACTCTTGAGGGTTAAATCTAGACATCAAATTTTCAAGCTGCTGAGTTAAATTGATTTTCACTTTTACTTGATGAGTAGTTTTTTTATTTAAAAATACTGTATTAATATCTAGTAATCCAAGTCCATTTATTTTTTTTATATCTCCTTCTGTTCCATATTTATCAATTAGTTTTCGTCCGAGCATTTGGAATCCACCACAAATACCAATTATCATAATTCCGGCTTTATTAGCTTTTTTAATTTCGGCTGCCAATCCGCTTTTCTTTAAAAAATCAAGATCTTTAGTGGTTGTTTTAGTTCCTGGTATAATTATTAAATCAAAATTAAGTAATTCTTGGTTGTTTTTAATATATTCAAGTTTTAGATCAACTTCCATTTTCAAACTATTAAAATCACTAAAATTTGACATGTGAGGTAATCTTATTACAGCGATTTTTAATTTTTTAGAATTTTCTCCATAATTATTTAAGTTTAAAGAAGCAGAATCTTCTTCTGGTAAATTAAGACTTTTAAGATAAGGTAAAACAGACATAACTTCTTTTTCTGTATAATCCTCTAAAAACTTAACTGCAGGTTTTAACAAATTATAATCTCCCCGAAATTTATTGATTATCAATCCTTTTATCAACTTTTTATGGACTGGAGATAAGAGTTTTAATGTTCCAACTAAAGAAGCAAGACAGCCTCCTTTTTCAATACTGCTGATTAAAAGCACTGGAGAATTATAAATTTCTGCTGTAAACATATTAGCAAAATCAGGTGTAGTTCTATTAATTTCTGCAGGACTTCCTGCTCCCTCAATAATTATCAGCTCATTATCTTTTCTCAATCTTTTTAATGAATCCTTAATTGTGCTCTCATAAATTTCAAGATATTTTTTTTTGTTTTTTTGATAATTAATATTCTTATCCACTTCACCATTAATAACAATTTGGGTCTGGCCGTCTCCCATCGCTTTAACTAAAATTGGCTGCATATCTACAGAGGCTTCTCTAAAAGCAGCTCTCGCCTGTAAAGCTTGCGCTATGCCAATTTCTTTGCCATTTTTTGTTATGTAAGAATTAAGAGACATATTCCAGGCTTTAAAGGGCACAGTTTTTATTCCTTTTCTAGTAAAAATTCTGCATAAAGCAGTAACAAAAAAACTTTTACCAGCATCAGAAGAAGTGCCTTGAATCATTAAAGTTCCAGTTTTATTCTTCATTTTTTTAACTCCTTAAAAAGCTATATATAACAAGAAAATCTCAACCTAAAGGTTGAGATTTAAAGTATATAATCATAATTAAAGCTAAATAAATTGATAGTCTGATTAGCTTTAGTAAAAAAACTAATGATTATCCACCTGCAACCTGTTCCCGAGGCCAATTGTAGATTATATAAAAGGCAGGTCTCCTGACTCCTGATTTACATTTTAAATTCTAACCTTCCCTGTAATAACATTACAGGTGGTATAAAAGAATCTAAAGATCAGTTACAGTGGCGGGCCCGTTCAGGATTTTAACCTGATTCCCTATTCTCTTCAGTAATAGCTGAAGCACCTTTTTATATAAATTATTTAATTTTAAAAATAAATATTTAACAATTTATATTATAACTATATAACAATTTAACGTATTTGTAAAATTTAATTATACAATTTAAGTTAAAATTTATATCCATATTATAAAATTTTATATCTGTAAATTTAAGCTTTTTCCAATCCTCAAAACTTATTTTTCTAAATTTTGATTATTTTTCGTTCGTGCTATTAAATATGTAATTTCTTTTTTTATTTCTTCTTTCAAGGCTAGATATTCTGATTTTTTAAGATTGTAATTATCATTTGCTAAAATTTGAGAATCATAATTATCTATAATATCCCTTATTTTAATCAAAAAATCATCAGCAGCAATTTTTCTAAAAATATTTTTTCTGAGTTGATTATTTTCTATATTCTCTACCATATTTCCTCTATTTCCGGACATAATGTCTAAAAGAAGTTGATACTCAATCCCAAACTCAGATTCCATTTTTTTTCTAATATTTTTAGAAAGTGCAGGTAGACTAGAACCAGTAGAAATAGTTAAAAGTAGTTCTCCTCTGTTAACAATTGCTGGTAAAGTAAAATCAGATATTTCAGCATTATCAGCTGTATTGACTAAAATGTTTTTTTTTCTAGCCAGGAAAGCAATCCGTCGATTTAATTCTGAATTATTAGTGGCAGCAAAAACTAAAAATTGTCCATTTAAATCTTCATCTCTAAATTTTCTTTTTAAAAAAATATATTTTTCTGATTTCTGATTTAAATAGGGTAAAAATTCCTGATTAAATTCCGGTGAAGTTATTTTTATCTGGGCTCCGGCCTGCAGGAGCCTCTTGAATTTACGCAGTGCCACTCTGCCCGCTCCTACAATTAAAACTTTTTTATCTCTCAGATTTAAATTGATTGGGTAAAATTTCACATCTTTCCTCCTTCAATTTACAATTAATCTTTTCCACCTACTGCAAAAATAATTTTTGCAGCCTCTAATTGAACTTCTTTAGTTTTTTCATTTTCTACCGCTAATTTTTTAAGACCAACTGTGGGTTGATGTAAAAGCTTATTTAAAAGGCGATGACCCAGCTGTTGAATAATCTCTGAAGCTTCCAGTTCTGAATTTTGCAGCAGATGCAAAGCTCTTTTAACTTCTTTTTCCTTAATACAGCAAGCATTAGCTCTCATTTCTTTAATCAGTGGAACACAGCTCCGCTCAAGCAGCCAGCGCTGAAAATTATATTTTTCTTCTTTTATTATTGCTTCAGCTTTTTCTACTTCATTTTCTCTTAAATCTAAATTTTTATCAATAACATTTTTTAAATCGTCAATATTATATAAATGTACCCCAGGCAGTTCTTTGACATTTTGATCAATATCTCTTGGTAGAGCAATATCAATTAAAAACATTGGTCCATGTTTTTTCTCTACTGTATCTAAAAGATCATCTTTATGAAGTACTGTATGAGGAGCTGCTGTAGAAGCAATTATAATATCAACTTCTTCCACTCTAGCTTTAAATTCTTCCCAGTGAATAGCTTCTCCCCCATATTCAACTGCTAGTTTTTGTCCATTAGCATAAGTACGATTTGCCACCAGAATTCCTTCTACACCATAATTAAGTAAGTTTTTGAGTGTAAGCTCTGCTGTTTTCCCAGCACCAAGAATCATAATCTTCTCCCCATCAAGATTCCCAAATATATCTCTAGCCAGCTCTACAGCTGCATAACTAACTGATACCGCTCGTTCATTAATTTTAGTCTTAGTTCTTACTAATTTGCCAACTTTAATGGCTTCTAGACATAACTGATTTAAATAGGAATCTGTAAAATTTTCTTCTTTATATTCTTGAAACTGTTTTTTAATCTGAGCTAATATCTGATCTTCTCCTTTAACCAACGAATCAAGACCTGAAGCTACCCGGTATAAATGTTCAACTGCCTGCAGATCATGATAATGATAAAGATAATCATTTAAATCATTTCTCGCGTATTTAAAATATCCTTTTAAAGTTTTTTTGAACAATCGAAAAATATATTTTTCCAAATATTTTCTGAATTCAGCTTCTTTTTCAGAATAAAGATAAATCTCAAAACGATTACAGGTATTTAGAATAAAAAATTCTGCAAAAGTATTATTATCCAATTCTTGTTTTAATTCTTTTTTAATTTTAGATATTTCTTGAGAAAGTCGGTCTCTAATTGATATAGGAGCTGTTTTATGATTAATTCCGAATACTAAAAGCTGCACCAAAAATCCCCTACCTTTTAAAATATTGAAGTGTAAATTTTAAATTTTACTTTATTTTCAATCATTTCAGTTTTAACTATACAATATCATAAATTTTATAATTTTACCAATTTATTATTTTTACCAGTCAATTAACTTAAATACTGGTTTACTCTAAGTGCAGCTTTTGCTCCTTCTGCAGCAGAAATTACTATCTGTTTATCTATAATATTGCTTACATCTCCTGCGGCAAATAATCCTTCAATATTTGTCTCGTTTTTATCATTTATTATTATTTCCTTCTGTTTATTCCTTTCCATTATATCTGGAACAAAATCACTTTTTGCAGAAAGACCAATTTCTATAAACAGACCATCAAGTTCTATTCTTTTTTCTTCACCTGTATTTTTATTTTCCAGAATAACTGCCTCAAGACTATCTTCTCCTATAATTTCTTTAACACTGGTTGAAGTATAAACATCTATTTTATCTGAACTGGCAACTTTCTCCCGAAGTACTTCATCTCCCATTAAATAATCCATAATTTCTACTAAAATAACTTCTGCATCCATTTTTGCAAGGTCCAGGGCTGCTTCAAGTCCTGAATTTCCTCCTCCAACCACTGCTGCCCTTTTGCCTGCATAAAGATATCCATCACAGCTAATGCAGTAGTGAACTCCTTTTCCTTTAAGCACATACTCCTGTTTCATACCGAGATGTCTTTTTTCTGCACCTGATGCTATTATCACTGAACGAGCAATATATTCCTTTTCAGAATCTGTTCTTAAAATATGTTCACCATTCTGACTTTCTATTTTTAGTATTTCTTCTCCAATGACAGCTGTAATATCATAATTGTGAATATGGTCCCAGAAATCCATAATTAAATCATCTCCATTTATCTGTGCTTTGCCCAGATAATTATCGATTTCATTGGTATCTATAACCTGTCCACCGATATCTTTGGATATCAGCAGCAGATCAATACCCTTGCGTGCTGCATAAAGAACTGCATTTAAACCTGCCGGGCCAGCACCAATAATTATTAGATCCCACTTTTTTTGGCTGTAATCTTCACTTTTAACTCCGAGTATATTATCGAGATCACCAGATTTTTCCAGCTTAATAAGATCATCATATCCACCTAGGCACTGTCCATTTATTATTATCTGAGGAACTGTTTTTCTGCCAGTTCTAGTCTTCATTTCTTCAAATTTTTCTTCATTATCGATATTATATTCGATATAATCAAGATTTTTTGATTTTAAAAATGCTTTAGCCTTTTTACAGTATGGACACCATCCTTTAGAATAAACTTCTATTTTTAACTTATCTGTCATTTTAACCACCCCTGTAAATTTTTTATAAGATAGAATGAGCTTTTTCTTTATCCTGAAATTATTATTCTCTATCTTAATCTTTAATCAAAAAAGCTTTCAAGATAGGAATTTACTGTATCATTAATAAATTTAATATTATCTTCATCATTGTCATGTGTTTTCTGCTGTAGAGGTATATAATTATAAACCATGGTGAAAAACCGGTTTAAATCTTCTTCACTTTCATTAATATCAACCTCATATTCTTTTTTTGAGGTTGCAGAGAAAAAGCTGATATATATCATTCATCATAATATATAGTTATATTAATTATAGTTTAAATTCCAAAATAATGTCAAATATTTATTCTGCATTATATAGAATATTTGTATCTTAAGCTCAGTTTTTTAATTTTTTAGACAAAAACAGGCTAATAACTAATAAAATAGTTATCAGCCTGTGTTAATTATTTAAACGATTATTTATTTAATATTTATAATTATAAATAATCCACTTTATTTACTTATCATCTGACCGGCAGTTCTACCATAAACAATTGCATCTGTAATTGCATTACTACCAAGCCTATTAGTACCATGTATTCCACCAGTTACCTCACCAGCTGCATATAGGCCAGGAATAACATTTCCATCTTTATCTAATACCTGAGCATTAGTATTGATCTTAATTCCACCCATTGTATGATGGATAGCAGGTACTGCTTTCAAAATATAAAATGGTGCTTTTTCAATTGGCAGCATATCTCCTCTATTATTAAAATCTTCGTCATAACCCTGTTCAGCAAATTTATTATAACGGGCCACTGTTTTACTGAGCTGTTCAGCGTTTATAGCGAAAATTTCTGCTCCTTCTTTAATATTATCAACTTTTACAAGCAGATTATTTTTTAATAAATAATTCATTTCAGCTTTGTGATTTTCTTCTACTTTACTAATATTCATTATATTCTGATCCCATATCTGATATGCTGCAGAACCTGTCTGAGCAATAATAGATCTGGAAACAATATCTCTGCGTTCCAATTCTTCAACAAAGCGATTACCTTCTTTATTAACAAGTATTGTACTTACAAAACGTGTATCACCAATATAAGAAAGCTGACCAGTTATTGGATTACAGATAGGATATGATTGAATATACTCCATGCCTTCTAGAGCCGCACCAGCATTTTCAGCCATAACAATTCCATCACCTGTAATTCCTTCACCATTAGTACTTAGATAATGTTCGTCATATTCTGGATTAAAACGCTTTCTCATTTCAACATTTGAACCAAATCCACCTGTTGTAAGAATAACACCTTTTTTAGCATGAAAAACTATTTCTTTACCATTTTTTTCTGCTTTTACACCAGTTATTCTATTACCATCTTTTATTAATTCAACAGCTTTTGTTTCAAGTTTAATGGGAATATTTAATTCATCAGCTTTTACCGCAAATTTTTGAATAAGTTCATATCCTGTAGCACCTTCAGGTATAAGACTTCTTTTTGCAGTATGTCCACCAAATAAGAATAGATGATCTTCAAATACTACATTAACATAATCTCTTAACCATTCAGCAGCTTCTGTTGCTTTATAAGCAAGCTTTGTGACAAGTTTGGGATCATTTTTGAAATCTCCACCAGCAAGTGTATCTTTAATATGTCTTGCTTTACTGTCTTCAATTCCTTTTTCTTTCTGTACCCAGTTTTCAGCTGCAGCCATTTCTCCACCAGAAATTTTTGTATTACCTCCAATTGTAGGCATTTTTTCTAAAAGTACAATATCTGCTCCACCATTTCTGGCTTCTACTGCAGCGGCCAGACCTGCACCACCAGCACCTACAATTACTACATCATAACTCTGTTCTAAAGCTTCTTCTCTTTCTTCTGTTTTTTCGGTAGAAGCTACTTCTATACCTTTTGCTTTTTTAACTGCATTTTTAACAGCTTCTATGAGACCTTCACTGGCAAAAGTAGCACCAGAGATAATATCCACAGAAAAACTCTGATTTGCTATGATTTCTGCAGGAATTTCTTCAAAAACTGAATCTGTAATACCATCAGTTTCATCTTCACTTATAATTTCAATACTTTCAATTTCGCTTTCACTTACTTTAACTTTTACTTCAATTTCCCCATTCATTCCCTGTGCTTTTCCATTATATATTCCAGCTTCCATAGTAAGATCTTCTGCTATCACTGCTGAAGTCATACCACCAATGATTAACATAAGAGACATTATAATTACTGCGATTTTCTTCATTTTAATAGTCCTCCTTGATTTTAAATCTTTTAAATTATTTTAGTTATTTACTGTGATATTTTTGTGAAAAATATCACTACATTTAACAAAAAATTGGTCTTTTATTTAATTTTGAACAAGTATGTAATTAGTTATTATTTCTGTTTTTTTCACCTCCTGAAACTATATATTAACGAATTCATCTGTCAAACAGAGCAAGTATAACACAGAATAAAATGCCTGTCAATTTATAGAAAATAGGAGTTTCCCCAAAATTTATTTTCAAGCTGCAAAAAGGGGGCTTTAGTCATCAACGAAATTTTTAGATTTATCTAAAACTCAATTCGGGTGTGA
>NZ_QPJE01000002.1 GCF_003337245.1 Halanaerobium sp. MA284_MarDTE_T2 | reverse complement strand
AATACAAAAGGCAAGTTAGAGGATATACTGTTGGGCTAACAGGATTTTAAGCCTGTGGAGATGGTGGGTTACCACTTCTAAGAAGCAGGAATCCTCGTGGGCTTGCCCCGAGGAGGGTCAATTATGTAAGGGTGAACCTGCCTGTGTTGACATCTGTTCTGCTGGTGCACTGAGCTATGAAGAAACAGATGAATTTGACACAGCAAGAAGCAGGAGTGCTGCTGAAGAAATCAGAAAAGTTTTAAAAGGGGGGCAGCTATAAATGAAAGGCTATACAGGAAAATTTTTGCGAATTGACCTTACTCATGGAAATGTAAAAGAAGAAAAATTAAATCCAAAATTAGCAAAGAATTATATAGGAGCAAGAGGTCTTGCGGTAAAATACTTTTATGATGAAGTAGCTGCTGATATAGACCCGCTTAGTCCGGAAAATAAACTCTTTTTAGCAACCGGTCCACTAACAGGAACAATGGCTAATGCTGGAGGAAGATTGGATGTCGTAACAAAAGGACCTCTAACAGGTGGGATTACTGGATCAAATACTGGCGGTTACTGGGGCGCAGAGCTAAAATATGCAGGTTATGATATGCTTGTATTTGAAGGTAAAGCTGATAAACCTGTCTATGTTTGGATTGATAATGGAGAAGTGGAAATACGTGATGCATCACACCTCTGGGGTAAAAACACATATGAAACAGATACTAAGTTAAGAGAGGAAACACATAAAGAAGCCCGTGTTCTGAATATTGGCCCGGCTGGAGAAAATCAGGTGTTATTTTCTAATATAATGAATGACCGCGACAGGGCGGCCGGCCGGACCGGTGTTGGTGCTGTTATGGGTTCGAAAAATCTTAAAGCTGTTGTTGTGAGAGGTAAAAAAGGCATACAGGTAGATAATAAAGAAAAGTTTATGGAAACAGCTTTTGAGGTCAAGAAAAAAATAAATGAACAGGGTTTAACAGGTGAAGGACTTGCTGCTTTAGGAACTGCCAGTCTTGTAAATGTAATCAATGAGAACGGGAATTTACCGACAAGAAATTTCCGGGAAAGTATGTTCGAAAATGCAGATAAAGTCAGTGGAGAAACCCTTGCTGAAAATCTCTTGATTAAAAATAAAGCCTGTTTTGGGTGTGCAATCGCATGTGGTCGAGTAACAGAAGTACCATCTGGAAAGTATAAAGGTAAAGGAGAAGGTCCTGAATACGAAACTCTATGGGCATTTGGACCTGACTGTGGTATAGATAATCTGGAAGCTATAACAAAGGCCAGTTATTTATGTAATGATTTAGGTATTGATACAATTACAATGGGAACAACTATTGCCTGTGCTATGGACATGCAGGAAGATGGGATTCTCAGCAGAGAAGAAACCGGCCTTGATTTAGAATTTGGAAATGAGGATGTAATTATTGAAGCAACAAAACTGACTGCTGAAAAGAAAGGATTTGGCGAAAAATTAGCCAGAGGTTCATATCGCCTGGCTGAAGAATATGGAGTTCCAGAATATTCTATGACCAGTAAAAAACAGGAGTACCCTGCCTATGATCCAAGAGGAAGCCAGGGAATGGGGCTTGAATATGCTACTTCCAATAGAGGTGGCTGTCATGTCAGAGGGTATATGACTTCTCCTGAAGTTCTCGGCCTTCCACAGAAGCTGGATCCTGAGACAACTGAGGATAAAGCTTTCTGGACAAAAACATTTCAGGATCTAACTGCAGCAGTAGATTCTGCCGGCTTATGTCTATTTAATACATTTGCCATTGGTGGAGATGAAGTATACAGACTGCTGAATTATGCTACAGGTTTTGATTATACAGAAGAGGAACTCATGAAAGCTGGAGAAAGAATCTGGAATCTGGAGCGCCTCTTCAATTATAAAGCAGGTATTACTAAAGAAGATGATACTCTAAATCCACGTCTGCTGAATGTTCCTATTAAATCAGGTCCAAGAGCAGGCAATGTGGTTAAACTTGATGAGATGCTGACAGAGTATTATCAGCTGCGCGGCTGGAATGAAAAGGGTATACCATCAGAAGAGAAAAAAGATGAACTGAAATTATAGCAAAATGGGGGTAAATTATGAAATATGTAATTATAGGCAGCAGTGCCGCCGGACTAAGTGCACTGGAAACTATCCGCAAATATGATACACATTCTAATATTACAATTGTTACAGCAGATAGTGCCCGCCCCCATTCAAGAATTTTAACCAGCTATCTTATTGGTGATCAAATTGCGGAGGAAAATATTTTCCTCCGCTCTCCTGACTATTTTGATGAGATGGGAGTAGAGGTGCTGGACCGCTGTAGAGCAGAAGAAATTAATTCTGATAAAAAGGAATTAATTCTTTCTTCTGGAGAAAAAATAAGTTATGATAAGCTGTTGATAGCAACTGGAAGCAGTCCTAAAATGCCTGATTATAATGGAAAAGAACTTAAGGGTGTTTTTAACCTCCGTGATTATGGTGATGTAATTAAAATAAAGAGTTATCTGAATGATGTTAGGGTAGAACACTGCTTTATCCTTGGTGGTGGTCTGGTTGGTATGAAGGCTACAGAAGCATTTTATAATCTCAATAAAAAGGTAACAATAATTATTCGTTCCCCTCAGGTCCTATCACAGATGCTTGATCCAGAGGCCGCTTTTCTGGTGGAGAAATATCTTAAAAGTAAAGGAATTAACATAATGACAGGTGAGTCTCCAGCAGAAATAATCGGAAATGAACATGTAAAGCAGATAAAACTCCAGAGCGGCAAAACTCTAACAGGAGAACTGGTTCTGGTGGGTAAAGGGGTAAGACCCAATACTGATTTTGTAAATGGCGAAGTTGAACTCAACAAATATGGGGAAATTATTGTTGATCAAAAGATGCAGACAGGCACTGAAAACATTTTTGCTGCCGGTGATGTTGTTTCTGCTCCTGATTTTCTGGAAGACGGAAATTCTGCTTATGCAATCTGGCCCGATGCGATTTGGCAGGGTAAAACAGCAGCCAAAAATATGCTGAATATTGAAAGCAGCTATGAAGGTGGACTTAATTTGAATGCTCTTAAGATAATTGATCTTTTATTTTATGCTGTTGGAAAAGTCCAGCTGAATGATGAAGAAAAAGAAAAATATAATGTTTATGTCAGAAATGAACCTGGAAAGGGTATTTACCGCAAATTAGTATTTTCGGGTCACAGGCTGATAGGAGCAATTACTATTGGTCAGACAGATGATATAGGTGTTCTTTATCTGCTGATTAAAAAGCAGATAGAAATAGAAAATAGAGCAAAACACATATTAAAACATGGTATAAACTATGCTGAACTTATGAAGGAAAAAGTTTTATTAAAAACAGCAAATTTTGAACTGACAATTGTGTAAAATAGATTAAAAATAAATGTAGAGCACAGAGAAGCTCCCTGGTGGGGGTTTCTTTTTTGCTTTTTACATAAATATGGATTTTATCTGCAGTTGAAAAAGAATGCAGGAAACAAATTATTTTTAGAGAAGAAATAAATAATATAGTGAGAAGTGAATAGTGAGAAGTGAGAAGAGAGGTGAAAAAATGGTTTCAGAAAAAAATATAGTAATTAATTTGATAATGGCCTTAATGTTGAGTGGAGTAATTGGATCTGAAAGAGAAAGACATGATCGACCTGCCGGATTGAGAACACATATTTTGGTTGGTGTAGGTGCTACAATTATTATGATGATTTCTTTAAGTATGCATAGAATACATGTGGAAAATGATGCAGGAAGAATAGCTGCTCAGGTAGTTAGTGGAGTTGGTTTTTTAGGTGCTGGAACGATTATAAAAGAGGGGTTTTCTGTTAAAGGTTTAACTACAGCAGCAAGTTTGTGGGCTACAGCGGCAATTGGTCTTGCAATTGGCGGAAATTATTATTTTTTGGCCTTAATGACAACTTTACTTGTAATAATAACCTTATATTTATTAAATAGATTTGAATTCAGCAAAGACGGTAAAAAGGATAAGCTAATTAAATGCAAAGCCAAAAATAGCGATAATCTTCTCTGTAACATAAATAAAATTATTCAGGAAAACAGTGTTATTATCAAAGATATTGATGTAGAAAGAAATTTTGATTCACAGCAGCTTATAGTAAAGTTAAATTTAAAATATAAAGATAATAAAAACATTATTAATACTGCTGATCAGCTGATGCAGCTGGATGATATAATGGAGATTAATATTGGAAAATGAGCATATAGTAAAAAGGATTAAAAAGACTCTTCCTCTGTAAGTTTGAGGCAGAGTCTTTTTCATATTTTATAAAAATCAGGCTTGCCTTCCGTAAAAGTAGTCAGTGTTTCAAAACCAATTTCTTTTAATTTTTCAGCTGTTTCTTCAAATTTATATCCAATCTGTTCAGCATAATGGCTGTCAGAACCAAGAGTTAGTATTTTGCCTCCCAGTTCATAATATAGTTCTAAAATACTCCAGCTAGGCATAGGATTTTGTCCATCTTCAAGATGATAGCCTGAAGTGTTAACCTCAAGCCCTTTACCATTTTTAATAAGTATTTTTAAAATTTCTTCAATCAATTCAGCTGCAGTTTTATTTTCCATCAAATCTGGACTGCTGTTAAAATTTCCATATCTTCTTACTAAATCAAAATGTCCGATAACATTAAAATTATTATAATTTTTTACAACATCTAGAACTGTCTTTAGATATTGTATATAAGCTTCCCACTGCTCATAGCCTCTGAAGAAATCGCCTCTATAAAGGTCAGCTTTTTCTACTGTATGGAATGAACCAATAATAAAATCAAAATCATCAGCAAGATAATTATCACACTCCTCAAAAATGTGGAGCTGTAATCCCATTTCTATTCCTTTTTTAATTTTTAAATTTCCAGCAAATTTGTGCTGGTATTTTTCCAGTTCATTCAGATAGCTTTCTTTATCCAAAATAAATTCAATTGTATCATCCATGTAATCTATATCGAGATGATCTGTAACAGCTATTTCCCTTATTTCTTTACTAACAGCAGTCCTGCAGATAGTATCTAAATCAAGTTTTGAGTCTGCAGAAAATTGAGAATGCAGATGGTAGTCAGCAAGCATAAATTTCCTCCTTATTTAGTGTAGATATTTTTGATTATAAATATCTGACTATTACTATTTATAAATATAATAGCATAATCTATAAATAAATGAAATTAATTTTATAAATTAGTTTTTTGAACTGAGGGTATATGTTTTTCCGGCTGCAGATGAAAAAATAAATAAAAAATAAAATAATTGCTCAAATAACTTGACAGCAGGCAGAATAATAACTATAATAAATACAATACTTTAATACTTTACTATGATAAAGAGATAAAACAAGGGGGATAATATAGATGAGTACATTTGTAGAAGGAGTAAGAGATATTTTGCCGGCAGAATTAAGAAAAAGAAGAACTATATATCAAATAATAAGAGAAGTTTTTGAATCCAGCGGCTACAGAGAGGTAATAACTCCAACTTTGGAATCTCTGGAACTTTATGCTGGGATAGAAGGTCTGGTGGATAAAGATGAGATGTTTAAGGTTGTTGATGATAGAGGTCAGATACTTGTTTTAAGACCTGATCTAACAATGCCTATTGCGAGACTGGCAGCAAGCCGTTTTCAGAACAGTCCTCGCCCCCTAAAATTTTCTTATTTAAGTTCAGCTTTTCAGTCAAAAAATTCACAGAGTTTAAGTTTAAAAGAAAAAACTCAGGCTGGTGTTGAGCTTATCGGTTCAGATAATTTAGAATCTGATTTAGAAATGATTTTGCTCTTGATCAAAACAATGGAAAAAGTCGGTGTGGAGGAACCTCTGGTTGATATTGGTCATGCCGATTTAATCAATGAAATTTTCTCTGATCTAAAAATTAATGAGGAAGCCAAGAAAGAGCTCAGGAAACTTCTGGCGGCTAAAAATAAAATTGGAATAAAAAACTATATTAAAAAAATAGATCTGGCAGATAATACAGCAGAAATTTTACTGAGGCTGCCTTCATTATTTGGTAATCCTCAGCAGGTTATTAAAGAATTAAATAAAATGCCTCTGTCAGCTGAGACAGGTCAGGTTTTGAAAACTCTAGAAAAGTTATTTAATAAGCTGACAGAATTTGATAGTTTAAAGTATATTACTTTTGATCCGATGCTTATATCACGTCACGGTTATTATACCGGATTAATATTTAAAGGTTATGCCAGAGGATACAGCAATCTTCTTGCAAGTGGAGGCCGTTATGATAATTTAACCGAAAAATTTGGAGTTGAAGAAGCCGCCGTTGGTTTTGCACTTGAGATTGAGAATTTGCTTGATTTTTTGAATAGAACAGGAAATTTTAATGAAGATCCTGTACAGAGATTTTTGCTGTCCTATGAAAAAAAAGAAGATTTTAAATTTGCTTATTTGCTGGCTGAAGATTTGAGAGAAGCAGGATTTGCTGCAGAAGTCTACAATGGTGCAGATAAAGAGTATATTGACTTTCAGCAAATAGACTTTGAAATTTATATAAAAGAAAAATGTCTGGAGCTTAAGCAGACTGGTGGAGAAATAGCTGTACTCAAAAGAAATAGAAAAGAAGCACTTGAATATCTAATTTTAAATAAAATTGAGGAGTGGGAATGATGGGAAATCTCTGTATTGCCATGGCCAAAGGAAGGCTGGCTAAAGAAGCAGTCAAACTTTTTCGCCAGGCAGGATATAACATGCCTGATAATATGCTTAAATCACGCAAGTTAATTTTTGAAATAGAAAGTGAAAAATTAGAAATTATACTTGTTAAACCTGCAGATGTACCAATTTATGTTGAATATGGTACTGCTGATCTGGGTATTGTTGGTAAAGATACTCTTCTGGAAGAAAATCGTGATCTTTATGAAGTGCTTGATTTAGAATATGGTGTCTGTGAATTTGCTCTGGCTGGTCTGCCTGACCGCAAAGATACTCTGCTTGAGCGTAAAGTAGCAACTAAATATCCAGATTTTACCCGGCGCTTTTTTCGCAGCCGAGGTGAACCGGTTGAGATAATTAAGCTGAATGGTTCAATTGAACTTGCACCTCTGACAGGTCTTGCTGATACAATTCTGGATATTGTAGAGACTGGTAGAACTTTAAAAGAAAATGGTCTGGTAATTTATGAAAGTATCAGGGATCTATCTGCCCGACTGGTGGTAAATAAGGTGAGTATGAAGACCAGACAAAATGAAATTACAGCTATTATTGAAGCTTTAGATAAAGTTGTTAATGGAGATGATGGAAATGCTTAAAATAAAAAAAATAAAAGAAGGACGCAAAAATGTTGAGAAAATAAAAGAGCTGCTGGAAAACCGTGCTGATGATAATCTGTCTCAATATAGAGAAATAGTGGGAGAAATTATTAAGGATGTTAAAGATAAAGGAGATAAAGCAGTTTTAGAATATACAGCTCGCTTTGATAAAGTAAAATTTACAGCAGAAGATATGGAAATAGATAGAGAAGAAATAGAAGAGGCTTTTAAAGAAGTGGATGCTGATTTTAAAAAAGCACTTAAAAATGCTGCAGCAAATATAGAAGACTTTCATGCTGAACAAAAAGATAGATCCTGGCAAAAGCAAAAAAAGACAGGAATTATTACAGGTCAGATCTGCCGCCCCCTAAAAAGGGCAGGTGTCTATGTGCCGGGAGGTAGAGCAGCCTACCCTTCTTCTGTTTTAATGACAGTTATACCGGCAAAAGTAGCTGGTGTTGAAGAAATTATTATGCTTACTCCACCTGATGAAAACGGACAGGTGAATCCAGTAATTCTAGCAGCAGCAGAAATTGCAGGAGTTGATAGGATTTTTAAAGCTGGTGGTGCTCAGGCGGTTGCAGCGGCAGCATATGGGACTGATACTGTGCCTGGAGTTGATATAATTGTTGGACCGGGTAATATCTATGTTTCAATGGCTAAAGAATTGGTCTTTGGTCAGGTGAAAATTGATATGATAGCCGGTCCCAGTGAAATTTTGATTATGGCAGAAAAAGAGTCTAATCCTGCCTATATTGCAGCAGATCTGATGAGTCAGGCTGAACATGATCCGCTGGCAGCTGCAATTCTGGTTACGGATTCTCAATCACTGACTGCAGAAGTAGAAGAAGAATTAGAAAAGCAGATTAAAAATATGAGAAAAAAGGAAATTATTAAAGAATCTCTGGAAAATTATGGGCTGATAATAGAAGTTGAAGATCAGAAAGAAGCAGTTGAGATAATAAATCTGATTGCTCCTGAACACTTAGAACTGGCAGTAAAGAATCCTTTTGAAATTCTGACGTTGGTGGAAAATGCTGGATCGATTTTTTTAGGTGAATATACTCCAGAACCTGTTGGTGACTATTATGCCGGTCCCAATCATGTTCTGCCGACAAATTCAACAGCCAGATTTTTTTCACCTTTATCTGTTAGAGATTTTGTTAAATATTCGGGGTTTGCTTACTACAGCAGAGAAGCTCTGGAAAAAGCATCTGCTGATATTATATGTCTGGCAGAGGGTGAAGGACTTGATGCACATGCTAATTCAATTCGTATTAGAAAAGACAGTTAAGTATATTTATAAATTAAATTCGAAAACAGTAAAATTAGAAGGAGGAAATAATGAGCAGTAATAATTATAATAAAAAAGAAAAAATTTTTAAAAATTTTCTTAGACCTGAAGTGAAAGCTATTTCTCCATATATGGGAGAAAAAGATAGTTTTAAGGTAAAAATTGATTTATCAGGTAATGAGTCACCTTTTGACCTGCCTCAACAGATTAAAGATAAATTCAAAGAAAAATTTGATAAGCTTAATATAAATAGGTACCCTGAACTTTATTCTGACAGCCTGCGCGAAAAAATATCAATTTTTTTACAGCATAATACTGGTATCAATGTAAAATCTGAAGAGATAATAGCAGGAAATGGATCAGATGATCTGCTTGAGCTAATTGTAAGAACTTTTGTTGATAAAGGTGATTATGTTCTCTCACCGGCTCCAACATTTTCTATGTACAGATATTTTACTGAAGTAAATGGTGGTAAATATGTTGATCTACCTCTTATAGAAAAAAAATTTACTTTTAAAAATATTAAAACAGAAATCGATAAATACAATCCCAAGCTGATTTTTTTCTGTTCTCCAAACAATCCAACCGGTGAGATTTTAGACAGGGAGATCGTGCTGAAAACTGCAGAATATTATAAAGGTCCGGTAATAATTGATGAGGCCTATGCAGAATTCAGTAGAAATAATTTTATGCTTGAGGTTAAAAAATTTTCTAATATTGCTGTATGCAGGACTTTTTCTAAAGCATATGGGATGGCAGGAGTAAGGCTTGGCTATATGTTTGCAGATCGAATTATTACACAAGAGGTGGAAAAAGTTCTAAAACCCTATAATCTCAATATAATGACAGATGTACTGGGACGTATTATTCTCAAAAATAATGATATAATCAAAGAACGTATTAAATATATAGTAGCAGAAAGGGACAGACTATTTAAAAAGCTTTCACAGTTTGACGGGTGGAAAGTCTATAATACAGAAGCTAATTTTGTTTATATTGAAGGAGAAAAAACTAAAGATTTTAAAAATATTTTAAATCAGAATGGGGTAAAAATAAGATCATATAATACAGAACCGGCGGCAATCAGAATAACTGCCGGCAGCAGTAAAGAAAATGATGTTGTTCTAAAATTATTTAAAGAACTAAAAAGAACCAAAAAATGTCGATTGAGAGGTGAAAAAGATGTCTGAAAATAGAAAAGCAGTTATAAGGCGTAAGACATCTGAAACAAATATAAAGATAAGTATAAATCTTGATGGAAGTGGGAAGTGCAGTATAGATACCGGTGTTGCATTTTTTGATCATATGCTGGATCAGTTAGCAAGACATGGGAGTTTTGATCTGAGTATTTTGGCAGATGGAGATCTAGAAATTGATGCACACCATATGGTTGAAGATACGGGGATTGCTCTGGGCCAGGCTTTTGCTGATGCACTTGCTGATAAAAAAGGAATTAGCCGCTTCAGCAGTGTATTGGTTCCACTGGATGAATCACTTGTGAGAACCACTGTAGATATTAGCGGTCGTTCTTTTCTTTATACAGATCTTTCTTTCAGCAGAGAAATGGTTGGAGATTTCCCTTCAGAATTGGTTGTGGAATTTTTAAGAGCGTTTTCTTATAATGCTGGAATTACTGTTCATGTGGAACTAATGCATGGAGAAAACTGCCATCATCAGATTGAGGCAGTCTTTAAGTCACTGGCCAGAGCTCTGAAGATGGCGGTAAAAATAGAGTCAGATCAAATTCCGTCTACAAAGGGTGTGCTTTAATGATTGCAATTATTGATTATGGTGCCGGTAATTTAAATAGTATACAAAAAGCACTTGAATATATCGGTCAAAAAACTGTTATAATAAATAGTGCAGAAAAAGAAGATGTAGATAAATATAATGGACTAGTGCTTCCTGGTGTTGGTGCATTTCCAGGGGCAATGGGAAGGCTAAAAAACAATAATTTCCTACCATTTATTAGAGAATTTGTGGATAGCGGAAAACCATTTTTGGGAATCTGTCTTGGTATGCAGCTGCTTTTTGAATGGGGATATGAAGATAAAAAAACACCAGGACTTGGTCTGCTCAGCGGTGAAGTGGTAAGAATTAGCAGTGATTATAAAATTCCACATATGGGGTGGAATCAGCTTAAAATATTAAAGGATGATCCTTTATTTGCCGATCTTCCGGAAAATCCTCATTTTTATTTTGTTCATTCATATCAGCTGTCAGAACTTACTGATGATACTGAAGCAGTGGTTGAGTATGGTGTGGAGATTCCGGCTGTTGTGCGAAAAAAAAATATAATTGGACTTCAGTTTCATCCGGAAAAAAGTGGAGATAATGGGATACAGATGCTTAAAAATTTTGGGGAGATGTTATAGATGATAATTCTGCCAGCAGTTGATTTGCAGAATGGAGAGGTAGTTAGATTGAAACAGGGAAATTTTGATAGAAAAACTGTCTACAGCAGCAGTCCTGTAAAAACTGCAAAAATGTTTGCTTGCCGAGGTACAGAATGGATTCATATTGTTGATCTTGATGGTGCCTGTGCAGGAGAGAGCAAAAATTTAAATGTTATTCGAGATATTTCGGAAAAAACCGAGCTTAAGATTCAGGCTGGTGGTGGGGTCAGATCAAAGGAAGATGTAAAAAGGCTGCTTGAACTGGGTGTGGATAGAGTGATCATTGGTACACTGGCAGTTAAAAATTTGGAACTGCTGCAGGAGATAATTGCTTTATTTGGAGGAGAAAATATACTGGTAAGTATTGATGCTCGTGGTGGGAAAGTTGCCAGTTCTGGTTGGCTGGAAGATAGTAAGATAGATATGCTGGATTTTGCTGTACAGATGGAATCTTTGGGTGTTAAATACATACTATATACTGATATTTCCAGAGATGGAATGCTGGCTGGCCCTGATTTTGAAGGACTTAAAAAAATTAAGTCCAGGACAGAGCTGAATATTATTGCATCTGGTGGTATAAGCTCTGAACGTGATTTAATTAAACTTGCTGAATATGGATTTTATGGAGCTATTACAGGACAGGCGGTTTACCAGGGGAAAATTGATCTAAAAAAAATTTTTGCAGAAATAGGTGATATTAATGCTTAAAAAAAGAATAATTCCGTGTCTGGATATAAAAGATGGCAGGGTTGTTAAAGGGGTCAACTTTGTGGATTTGATAGATGCTGGTGATCCTGTTGAATCAGCCAGAAAATATAATCAGCTTGGTGCAGATGAACTTGTTTTTCTTGATATTACAGCTACCAAAGAAAAAAGAAAAACACTGACAGAACTTGTAGAAAAAGTTGCAGCAGAAGTATTTATACCTCTTACGGTTGGTGGAGGGATAAAAAATGTAGAAGATATGCAGCTTATTTTAAGAGCCGGTGCTGACAAAGTATCATTAAATTCAGCTGCAGTAAAAAGTCCTAATTTAGTTAGTAAAGGAGCCCAAATTTTTGGCTCTCAGTGTATTGTGGGGGCGGTTGATGCAGCCAAAAAGAAGTCAGGAAAAGGATGGGAAATTTTTATTCGTGGAGGAAGTAAAAAAACAGGAATAGATTTACTTAAATGGGTTAAAGAATTGGAAGAACTTGGAGCTGGAGAAATTCTGCTCACAAGTATTAATACAGATGGAACCAGAGATGGTTTTGATATAGAAATGCTCAAAGCAGTAACAGAAGCAGTAAATGTACCTGTAATTGCTTCTGGTGGAGCAGGTAGTATTCAGCATTTTATAGAAGTTTTTGAAAACACTGGAGTTGATGCAGCTCTGGCAGCTTCTATATTTCATTTTGGAGAAATAGCAATTAAAGATGTAAAAAAAGAACTTGATAAATCCGGTATTCCAGTTAGAATTGAAGATTAAAATAATAATTCATAATTTATATATGGTGTAAGGGAAATTATAATCTATCGGTCAGTTCTTTAAAACTGCTCGAAGGAGGGTTAGTAAATGCTGAAAAAATCTAAAAAAATAGAAAAAATTAATTTTAAATATAATGAAAAAGGACTTATGCCTGCTGTTGTTCAGGATTATCGGACAAAGGAAGTGTTGATGGTTGCTTATGTTAATGAAGAATCTCTCAAGATGAGTTTAAAAATGGGAGAAACTGTTTTTTACAGCCGCTCCCGTCAGGAACTGTGGCACAAGGGCGAAATTTCTGGTAATACACAGGAAATAAAGGAAATTTTTTATGACTGTGATCAGGATACAATTTTATTTATGGTTGATGCGGCTGGACCTGCCTGTCATACAGGGGAAAATTCCTGCTTTTATCGTAAAATTTCTAATGAAGCTGAGTCCGGAAAAAAACCGAAAAATAAGCAGGCAGAACAAAATACAGATTTAGAATTTGAAACAGAAAAAATAGTCGATTTTCTTTACCAGCTAATTTTAGACCGTAAAGAGGAAATGCCGGAAGGATCCTACACTTCCTATCTTTTTGAAGAAGGGCTAGATAAAATTTTAAAGAAAGTGGGAGAAGAAGCGGCTGAAGTAATTATTGCAGCAAAAAATGAACCAGATGAAGAGCTGATATATGAGTCAGCCGATCTTATTTATCATATGCTTGTTCTGCTGGCTGTAAAGCAAATATCTATAGATATGATAAGAAAAGAATTAAAGAAAAGACATAAGTAGAAATAAAGAATTAATGGTACCAGGTACCAACTGAGGTACCAACTGGTACCAACTATTTATTATTCATCCTTTCTTTATTAATATCTTTAGAACTTTTATGCCATTTAGCTGATAGATCGTCAAGAAAATCAGCTGTCTCATCTTTTAAGATTTCATCTGCTCCATCATGTGTAGGCACAGCACCTGACTCTTCTACTATATCCCTTAAAGCTTTAGGATTATCAATAATCGGACAGGGACACATTAAATTATTGGTAAAAGGCTGTTTCTTTTGAAAGGATTTAAAAAGAGGGTTCTGCAGCGCTTCTTTTAATGATTTTTCTTTTATATTATCTACTGCAAAATGAACAAATGCACAGGGCTCAACTTCTCCTTTAGCATTAATATGAAAATACCTTCTTCCCCCAGCAATACAGCCCTGGACATATGTGCCGTCATTCCAAAAATCCATAATAAATATTTCTTTTTTCTTCCTTAGTTCACTTCCTCTTCGAGCCAGATATACTCTCTGCTCAGGAGTAATCATCATATCAAGATTAGGGTTTCTACCTATTGGAATATAATGAAATAACCACATGTAAAGAGCACCCTTTTTGGATAAATGATCAATAAATTCATCGGAAAAAAGTTCATCCACATTATTTTTAGTTGCAGTTACACTTGCCCCAAAAATGATTCCCCTCTCACGCAGACGATCCATAGCATCCATAATTTTATCATAAGTACCTTCACCGCGGCGTTTGTCAGTTTCTTCTCTAAATCCTTCCAGACTAATAGCTGGTGTAACATTTCCTACTTCAAGCATTCTATCAGCAAATTCATCATCAATAAGTGTACCATTAGTATACATCATAAAGCCCACATCATCATGTTTTTCAAGAATGTCAAAAAGCTGAGGATAAACTGTCGGCTCACCCCCTGAAAGAACTATAAAGTAAATTCCCATTTCTTTAGCCTCAGTAATTATTCTATCAATTGTAGCAAAATCAAGACTATCACTTTTATTATATTTGCCAGCCCAACATCCTTCACAATTCAAATTACAGGCACTAGTCGGATCAATTAGTATTGCCCAGGGTACATCTACTCCTAGCTCTTCAGAAAGTTCATACTGATATGGTATGCCAAAAATAGCTGAATTAACTAAAAAATTCATTAAAAATCCATTTTTATAAGAGGGTGCAATATTATTAATTTTTTTAAGATATTTTTTTATTAAAGGAGTTGTTTTATAGTTCTCTTTGATGATCTTAATAGCTTTTTTGTGATTATCCCTTCTAACTAATTTTTCTCCAATATTTAGAATCTGCAAAAAATTTTCATCAGGATCCTTTTCCAAATATTTTAAAGCCTGTTTGATCATCTTATCAGCTGCATACTTTTTTGCCAGTTTAAAATCAATACTCATATTAACTCCTCCTTTTGTGTTATTCTAAATTTTCTCTTTACTACTTGTTAATCTTGTTAAACCGCAGTTTTTAATTTTTCTTTAGATTAGATCTGTCATTTTTAAGAGAAAAGAAATATTCTTTTCCCGTTCTCCTGGAAATCTCCTATCCAAAAGTAATATCATAATAAGCAGTGCATAGACGCCGCGTTTTCTTTCTGCTTTAGCCCCCTTTTTTATACCTTTTTTTTTCTTTAATCTGTAGTAATATCTGATCTACTATATCTAATAATTCAGATCGCAGCCGGGTTACAATTTTTTCTTCTTTATTATTTATATTTTTTTTAATAATTTCATCTATTATACCTTTTGATTTGTTAATTTCATCATAGAGATGGGTAATAAATACATTCAGATCGAGTTTGTCTTTTTCTAAATATTTATCAAAAAATTTTTTGTTATGATTAATTTTTTCTTCAATAACTTTTATAAATAACTCCTCTTTATTAGCATAATAATTATATAATGTTCCAACAGCAATACCGGTTTCTTCAGCAACAATTTTCATAGTAACATCAGCATAGCCTCTTTCAGAAAATAGTTGAGATGCTGTTTTATATATTTTATTCCTTAAATTATTGATAATTTTAGGCAAAACATTCACCACCTACTTTAAAAAATTCACGTTATTTTAATGAACTCATATTCATAATGTTTTATGAACTTATATTCATTATATATTATGAAAATGAATATGTCAAACTTTTGTGAATTTTAAAATAAAGGACGAACTGCAGTTTTAATGAGTTTATTTAAATTCTTTTTTAATCAATTTAAATTTACCGGTAGTACCTGCACTGTCTATATTTTTAACTTTTTTTATCCTAAAATTAACATTTTGCAGATTTTTACTCTGAAGTATTTTTGTTAATTCTTCTTTTATTTTCACTATTACATCTTCATTTTCACTTTCCTTTTTAATAACCGCCTTGAAAATAAAGGAAGTTTCACCCGTCTGTATCACCTGATATTTAGTCAATCCTCTAATATATAACTCTACAAATATTATCGGATGAATAAACTCTTTTTTTCCAGCTTGATTTTTAAACCATAATATATCCTCCTGGCGTCCGATAATTTCTTTTACCTTGTTAAAAGGCCATCTATCTTCATTTTTCCGTTCATTTACCGATACCAGTAAATCAGACATTCGATATCGTATAAGTGGTTGGGTATAATTATAGAGATTTGTTAGGTAATAGCCCTCTTCCGCAGTTTCAATATAATTAGCATCATCAAAAATATATAAATGATTAAACTCCTCTTTTTTTACTCCGATCACCAGGGACTCTGAGGCAGCATAATAATTAATAAGAGAAGTATCCCAGGTCCTTTTAATAAATTTCCTGGCTGCTGCTGTCAGCGGTTCACCCCCGCAAATTACTACCTCTGGTGATATATCTATTTTGCCAGCTCTCTGCATTTCAGCTAGAACCTTGATCCCAAAAGGATAACCTGTAAGATTATGAGGACGGCATTCATTTAACTTTTGACAATAATCTTCTAGAGGATGATTAATATTAATGACCAGATACTGTTTATAGAAGTATTCCTCCAGAGCATTAACCGGGCTTAAAAAAAGGCTGACCCCAGCATAATGACCATCTGCTGCTCCAATAAAAGCATATCTTTTTCTCTTAAGACCAAAATTAGTAAATAATCTCAAAGAAAGAGCTTTGATAAAATCCCACTCCTTTGAATTATAAAGAAAATATCCAATTTTGCCTGAAGAACCAGAGCTATGAATAACATGATATTTATTATTTAACTTGCTAACAGGAGAAGGGGAATTTTCAAGAAAAGAAGCAATCTTATCACAGCTGATATTTTTATCCGTTACTAATTTATCATAATTTTCCATCATTATATTTTTATCAAGAACTGGAAGATCTGAGTGCTTAATCTCTGACAGGTCTTTTTCCTTAATTCCGTGGGCTGAATAAAAGTCATGATAAAAGGGAGAATTGTTATAAGCATAATACAGCAGCTTTCTAAATTTATTTTCTCTCAGTTTTAATATTTCACTTCGACTTTTATTTAAATTTTTATCAAGCTTATATTTATAATACAGCACTCTTGGTAGACTCATAATATTCTCTCCTTAAAATAAGAATATCATACAATTTTATGCAATTCTATAAAATACTTATAATTCTTTCAAAAAAGAAAAATAAATTATTCCCAAGTTCACCCGGGTAATTCAGGCATCCAGAAATTACTTATCCTGTTCTTTGCATATCTAAAATTAAATTATAAAATCCTTTTTTCAATTGAAAGTTTCTGGTGAGCCTGTTAAACTAAAAGCAGATAAAATTAAATCAAAAAAGCCGGGGTGAAAAACCGTGCAAAATATAAAAAAATTGTTTAAAAAATACCAAAATGATATGCTGAGCGGGTTAACAACAGCAACCATTGCTTTACCGCAAAATATGGCTTATGCTTTAATTCTAGGTATCAATCCAATTTACGGATTTTATGCTTCTATATTTTCAATGCTAACTGCTTCTATTTTCAATCTTTCAGCTTATATAATTGTAGGCCCTACTAATATGATGGCAGTTGCTCTCTTCAGTAGTTTAAGTAATTTTCAGGGTGAAAATTATCTGCAGGTAATATTTCTGACCACATTTTTAATTGGACTCTTTCAATTTTTGCTGGTTAGTTTTAATTTAAGTGAATTAATCAAATATGTATCTCATCCAGTAGTTGTTGCTCTTTCACATGGAGCTGCAGTTTTGATTTTATTCTCTCAGATTGAAAATTTAACCGGTGTCAGTGTCTCAGGTTCCAATGTGATCACCAAAGGCTGGCAGTTTATCCAGCATATATCTCAGCTCAATTACCTTAATCTGGGAGTCGGAATTTTAACTCTGATTTTAATTTATACAATCCCCTTAATCAAAAAATCTCTGCCCGAATATCTATTAACTGTTGTAATTATGTCCCTGCTGACTGCTCTGACAGGTATTAATGGTTCTATACCTCTTGTTGGTGAAATACCAAGAAAGTTAATTGATTTCAATCTGATAAATTTTGACTGGAATTTAATCGGTCAGCTTTATACCAAAGCTTTTTCAATCGCTTTATTAGGACTGATTCAGACAATGGCTGTTCTGCAGTCCCTGGCTTTAAAAACTGGAGAAGAGCCCAATTATGACAGGGAATTTAGAAGCCAGGGGATTACAAATATGGTAATCCCATTTTTTAGCGGTTTTGCTGTTTCTTCTTCTTTTGCAAAAACTTTTGCCAATTTGAGTGCAGGAGCCAAACATAGAGCTTCTCAATTTTTCTGTGCCCTATCAATTATAATTTTTATTTTGTTTTTCCGACATCTTTTAGCCTATATTCCAGTTTCTGTTTTAGCAGGTCTCATTATAGCTGCAGCTATAGGTATCTTAGATTTTAAAGAAGTAATTAAAAATTTAAAAACTACCAAAGGCGATGCTTTGACTTTTGGAACAACCTTTATTGCTACTATTGTGCTGCCAAATATTGACCAGGCAATATATTTTGGTGTTATGGTTTCCCTGGTTGTTGTGTTACAGATCTCCAAAAAAGCTGATATTGAAATGCTCTATTATGACAAAAAGGATGATGATCAGGGTTATCATCTCCACCATGTAAACCATGATGATGCTGATAAGTCCGAAATTTTAGCTCAGCAGGCCAGAGTTATTGATTTAAAAGGTGTTGTCCACTTTAGTGCTGCTGATGATCTAAAAAATCAGCTGGAAGAGTTTTTTGAACCTAATACAGATTTTATTATCCGTTTTCGCAATGTGAGCAGAATTGATATCACAATCATTGGTGTTTTGGAAGAATTTATAGATAAAGTCCAGTCCAGTGGTGGTGAGGTTATGCTGACCGGGGTTAGTGAGAGAATTCTTAAGATGTTTAGAAAAATTGGACTGGCCGATAAGGTCGGTGAAGACAATATTTATCTGCCGGAATCTGAATATTTTGCAGCAACCCATAAGGCTCTAGATTTCAGCCATAAAGGATTTGGCGAAGAGGAAAATTCAAAAGATGATAAATAATGATCAACATACAGATGAGGATGAGGAAAATGAGAAAAAAGAATAATTAAATAAACAGCTTAAACTCCCATCGGCACTATTAAAGTTAATTTAACTGCAGCCTGAATGGGAGCTTTTTTCTTTTAAAACCGTATTTCATTTTTTATTTTATTAATTATTTTTATTTTCTCAGACTGTGTCCTTTATTCTGACTGACAAAACGACCGAGAGAAGCAATGATTCCTCCAATACACTGGCGGCAGTCCCCTGCCTCTTCGTTAATACAGATCTTTCCTGGATAAATCTGATATTTTTCCCGATACTGAGAGTCAGTTACATTGGGCATTACCACATTAGCACCTGCCATTAGAGCTTTCTGTCTGCCTTCGACATCAATTGTACCCAGAGCGGTTGTTGCCGGTATATGGGCCAGCGGCAGCAGCAGCCTGCTTAGAGCTGTAAATTTTAAAGTCATTTCCACCGTACCTGTTTTGCTTTCAGCAAGTGGTGTCTTCTCGTGTGGAATAAAAGGGCCGGAGCCAATCATATCAAGCTCTAATTTTTGTGAAAGAAGTAGATCTTCAGCTAAAATTTCAGGAGTCTGTCCAGGCAGATCAATTATGACTCCACTTCCGATCTGATAGCCAATTTTTTTTAAGTATTTTAAACTTTCAATTCTATTTTCAAAACTCATACCTGGATGATATTTTTCATAAAGGCGCTGATCTGCAGTTTCATGTTTTAAAAGATAGCGATCAGCACCAGCTTCCCGCCAGAGTTTATAGGCAGCAAAATCTCTTTCTCCCAGGCTTAAAGTAATTGCCATTCCGGTTGTATTTTTAATTTCTTTAATAATTTCTGTAATTTGAGCTGTCGGGTATTCATCTTCTCCCGACTGCAGCACAACGGTCTGATAGCCAAGTTCAGCTGCCATCTGAGCAGTTTTAATAATTTCTTCTTTTTTCAGCTGATAACGCTGCAGATGCTGATTGTCTTTACGCAGACCACAGTAATAACAGTTCCGCCTGCAGTAATTTGAAAACTCAATAATTGCCCGTAAATGGACCTCATCTTCACAAATTTCTTTTCTCTTCTGATCTGCTTTTTGCAGCAGATAATCAAGTTGATTAATATCTGCTGCCAGCAGTGAAGTGATTTCTTCTTTATTTAATTCTGCCTTATCATAGGCTTTATCAACCAGCCTTTTTATTTCAAATTGATTCAACTAAACCACCTCTTCTTTTTTTTGTTCCACTTTAATTTTATTCTGCTGCTAGATTTTCAGCACTTCTGAAAAAATTACAAAGTTTGATTCATCAACTTATACAGCCAGATAATACACATTTTATAATTAAACATTTTTATCAGATATTTAAAATCAGCAGTGCTATATAGCTTTATGATATTTTAATTATATCATATTTAAGCATGGATACCCAAGTTTAAAGGCTTTGTTTGAGTAATATTTTTGTGAATTAGATTTATTTTAAATTATTTTAGATTTTTCTCAGTTTAATTATATTCGTTCCAATTATCTTGAAATTTACAATAAATTAACTTTTGCTTTACAAATATGCAAAAAAATAATGGTATGGTAATAATAAGAAATAAGAAAAGGGGTATAATAATGTTCCTTCATATTATTGGAGATATCGCCAGAGAGAATAATAGTGTTACAGTTTGCAGTTCAACTCAGACAAAAGAAGTTGTTAGTATTTTTAACGAAAGAAATATTCAGAGTATAGTGGTTCTTGATAATCAAACTGTTGTTGGACTGGTTATGAGAGATCATCTTTTTTATCGCCTTGGAAGTCAATTTGGCTATAATCTTTATATGAAAAAAAGAATTACAAAAGTTATGGATACTGATCCATTAATTGTAGATTATAATGATTCTGTTTTTAGAGTTTCAAATCTTGCTATGAATCGTCCTCAAGAAAAAATATATGATTCAATAATAGTATGTAAGGATAATTATTTTCATTCTATAATATCGATTAAAAATCTTCTTCTGGAAGTTTCAAAATTAAAGATAAAAGAGGCACGCAATGCTAATCCACTCACTGGATTACCGGGGAACTATATGATCGAATTAAAATTGAGAGAAAAAATTAAAGAAAAAGAAATTTTTTCTTTATTGTATATAGATCTTGATAATTTTAAAGCTTACAATGATAATTATGGATATCAAAAAGGTGATCAGATTTTAAAATTTACAGCTTCAATATTAAGGAAAACAGCTAAAGAAATCGCCCCAGACAGTTTTATTGGTCATATTGGTGGTGATGATTTTGTAGTAATTACAAATGTAGAATCTGATAGAAAATTTGCAGAAAGAGTAATTGAAAAATTTGATAAAAATGTAAAACAGTTTTTTAACAAAAGTGATATAGAAAAAGGATATATAACCTGCTTGGATAGGCAAAAAAGAATTGTAAATACACCGCTAACTTCTATCTCAATTGCTATCATATCAAATGAGTTTAGAAAGATAGAAAATTATTTAGAAGTAAGTGATAGAGCAGCTGAAATAAAAAAACTTGTAAAAGAAAAAATAGGAAGTAATTTTTTAAAAGACAGGAGAGAAAATATTAATGTATAATCTCGATTATATAAAAAATATTAAACTAAATTACAGCTATTCAGATTTATTAAAAAAAATAATTAAAGAAAATGATAATGATATATATATTCACAGTCAGAGGCTTAAAGAGCCGGCATATAGATTAGGAAAAATATTTGAATTTAATTCATCAGAAATAAAAGATTTACTGCTCCTTGCTGAGCTGCATGATGTAGGTAAAATTATAATTAGGAAAAGTATTTTAAACAAAGATGATTCTCTGGATAGCAAAGAATGGCAGAAGATTAGGGAACACCCTTTAGCAGGCTTTCAAATTGCCTATAACTCATTTACTTTAATGAATGTTGCTGAAGGGATATTAACTCATCATGAATGGTGGAATGGTAAAGGCTATCCTTTAGGATTAAAAAAAGAAGAAATCCCCTTAATGGCAAGAATAATATCAGTTGTTGATGCATATGATGTTATGAAATATGGACGGAAATACAAAAAAGCTATGAGCAAAAAAAAAATAATAGAAGAGCTTAAAAAATCATCAGGAGTTCAATTTGATCCTCTGGTAGTAAGGAAATTTGTTAATCTTATCTCAACAAAATAAAATATTTTAAGTTAAAATATTTAGGAGTTGGTGACTATTAAATTTGCTGAAAAAAAATTAAATTTTAATAAAAAAATACATAGTATAAAATTTAAGATAATTTTAGTTGTTATTATAATTGTTTGTCTTTCGCTTTTTACTTTAGGATATATTATCACAAAAAATATAAGCAGTGAAATTAAAGCAGAAACTCATAATAATAATTTAGAAATTGCAGGAATTATTGAAAATAAAACAAAAGAGTTTTTTCAAGGTGCAGAAAAATCTTTAAATAGAGTTGCTGAAAATTATGGAATTAGGTCTAACAATCAGCCTGATCTTGTTGCTAAAAGAAAATTTAGAGAAGAGATGAAAAATTATAATTATTTTAATGCTATGTTTTTTCTAGGTACTGATGGTACATATACCGTTTTATCAAATGAGCAAAATATTAATAATGATTTTTTACAAAGAAATTACTGGTTGAAGAAAGCAAGAAACAGAAAAGAATTTTTCTGGACATCAACTCACCTGGATATTACAGGCGGGAAAAATACTATCTCAGCAGTTAAGCCTGTTTTTGACTATTCAAATAATTTTATTGGAATAATAGGAGCTGATCTGTCGCCAGATAATTTAAGTGAAGTAATAAAATGGAAAATTGGAGAAAATGGTTTTGTATATTTGATAGATAATAAAGCTAAAGTAATAGCACATACTAATAAAAAATTATTAGAAAAAAAATTAGATATGAGCAGTTACCTTGATCTGAATCAATTATTTGCAAGTGATGATATAGAATTATTTTCGTATAATGGAGAAGAGTACCTACTTTCTCATATAAAAATAGATACTATTGGTGGGGCTTTAATGGCTCAGGTTCCTGCTGCTCAGGCCTATCAGCTGATAGATAAAATAAAAAAGATAATATTTATTAGTGCGTTAATAATAGTCATTATACTGATCACTCTGCTCTACATTTTTATACATAGAACTTTGATAGTTCCAATTTTAGATTTAAACAATAAGCTGAAGAAGACAGAAAAGGGAAATTTTGATTTAGACTTCAAGCTTGATAAAAAAGATGAGATTGCAGATTTAGCAAAAAGCTCTGGTGATTTAATTAATAAAATAAAAATGATGATAGATAATATTGAGAACTTATCCAGTCAAGTTAGTTTTTCTTCTGATAATATTAATAAAGCTACTTCTGGATTAATGAAATCAACACAATCAAATCAAAAAATCTTTGATAAAGTCAAAAATGCAGCTGACAGGCAGGAAAATAATATTGAAGAGGTTCACAAAAAAATTATCTCACTTAATAATGATATAAAAGAAATTAAGGAAAACAATGATACTTTAACTGATAGTTCTGTACTAATGAATGAAAAAACTGCTAAAGGTGAAAAAAGCATAAAGAATGTAAAAAAACAGATGAATATTATTAAAGAAAAAATTGATATAGTTTCTCAGGATATAGGATCTTTAGTCTCATTATCGGAAGATATAGATAATATTTTATCTATAATAAATGGAATTGCTGAGCAGACAAATCTATTGGCCTTAAATGCTTCAATAGAAGCTGCCAGGGCTGGTAATGCTGGCAGAGGATTTTCTGTAGTTGCAGAAGAAATTCGCGATCTTTCCGAAGAATCAAGAAATTCCGCAGAGAAAATATCAAAATTAATTGAGAAGATTAAAATTGAAACACATAAAGCTGGAGAAAATATGCGTTCTGGAAAAAAAGAGTTAAATAAGGGAATTGAAAGAGTAGAAACAAATAGCAAAAATTATTTAGAGATTAATAATTCACTTAAAAAAGTAAATAATGTTATAGATAAATCCTATCAATCGGCAGCAGATGCAGATGAAGCAGTAAAGGATATACTTGAGACAATGGAAGATATATCTAGAATCTCACAGAAAAATGCTGATTTATCATCAGAAGCACAGGAAAGAAGTGAAGACCAGCTTAATGAAATAAAAGATATTGATCAACAGTCAGAAAGCCTGATAAATATAGTAGAAAAATTAAAAAAATTGGTCAAAAGTGTTTAAAAAATTAAATTGACCGAAAAATGAGTTAGAGACGCAAATACCCTTTTTGTGGGAGAACCTTTAATGAACCTTTAATTTTTAAAATAAAGGTCAGGGTTAGAAAAGCTCAATAAATTTTTCGGCTGCATTTGTAAGTGGAATATTTTTATTTCTGATTACGGCTAATTTTCTTTTTGCAATTTTTTCTTTAATATCCAATTTGAAAAGGCCTTCTTTTTTAAGGTCCAGAGAATAATCAGGCACATATGCTATACCGAGTCCGATTTTAGCCATTTCTATCAAGAGGTCAACACTTCCCAACTCAATTTTAGCCTCAATTTCTATTCCATATTTATTTAAGTATTTTTCTAAAAATTTGCGAGTAGTTGTTTTCTCTTCCAGCATAAGAAGAGGATAACTGCTTAATTTTTTAAGATTTATTGTCTTTTTATTTAGTTCATTATATTCTTTTCCACCTATAAAAATATCATTAAAACTGTAAATTTCTTTAACCTTCATACTGGATGTTACTTTATCATTGGGAAGATTACTGATTATTAAATCAACAGTATTTTGTTTAAGAAGCTCTATACATGTACTTGAAGTTCTATTTGTGATAAGCAGGTGTATATTAGGATAGAGTTTATGAAATTTATTTAAATGTGGCAGCAAAAAATCTTTTGATATTGTATCATTTGCTCCAATATGAAGTTCTCCTCTTTGAAGAGCATTAATTTCTCTAATGCTTTTTTCTCCACTTTTTATCAGATTAAATGCCGGCTCAACATGCTCGAGCAGTAAACTACCAGATTTACTTAAACTAACATTTTTGGTTGAACGTATAAAAAGTTCTGTATTAAGTTCTTTTTCCAGGGATTTTATATTCTGGCTAACTGCTGACTGGGAAATATAGAGTTTAGAAGCTGCTTTTGAAAAACTTAAATATTTGGCCACAAAATAAAAGACCTTGTATAATTCATAATTAAGCATTAATTACCTCTCCTTATTAATTATATTAGAATTATTAATTTTACTTCTTAATTATATCAGAATATAATCAAATTGAAAAGAAAGACTGACACGGATGGATTTTACCCAAATTTTTAAAGATAGTAATAAAAATCCAATAATAATGCAAAAAAGGAGATTAAAAAATGTCAGAAATCAAGAGAGTTTATGTGGAAAAAAAAGATGACTATAATATAGAAGTAGAAAATATTTTAAGTGATTTTAAAGAAAGTTTATTACTTAATAAACTAGAAGATTTACGGATTTTAAATAGATATGATATTACAAATATTTCTGACTCAGCTTTTAAAGATGCCTGTAAAATAATTCTGGCAGAAGCACCTGTTGATAATCTATATTATGATAAACTAGAGATCAAAAAAGATGAAAAGATCTTTGCAGTAGAATATCTCCCCGGGCAATATGACCAGAGAGCCGATTCAGCAGAACAATGTATACAGATTCTAAACAGCAGAGAAAAGCCTCAGGTAAGAACAGCTCAGGTTTTTATCTTAAAAGGAGATATCTCTGATAAGGAAATCGAAAAAATAAAGGAATATTATATAAATCCGGTTGATTCTAGAGAAGCAAAATTAGAAAAACCCGATAAACTTAAAATAGATTATCATCTGCCAGAAAAAGTAGATATAATTGATGAATTTATTAATAAAGATGAAAAAGAATTAAATAAAATGATCGATAAATTAGGACTTGCCATGAGCATAGAAGATTTAAAACATATTCAAATATATTTTAGGGAGGAAGAAAGTAGAAATCCAACTATAACTGAAATTAGAGTTCTTGATACTTACTGGTCAGACCACTGCCGTCATACAACTTTTTTGACCGAAATTGAAGATGTCGAAATAGAAAAAAATGAATTTACTCAAGAAATAGAAAAAGCCTATAGGGAGTATCTGGCTGGAAGACAAAAAATATATGCTGGAAAAGAAAAAGATATTTCTTTAATGGATATTGCTCTGCTGGCAGGAAAAGAACTGAGAGCAGAAGGGAAACTTGAAGATTTGGAGATTTCAGATGAGGTTAATGCTGCAAGTATAGAGGTTAAAGTTGATGTTGATGGAAAAGAAGAAGACTGGTTAGTCATGTTCAAAAATGAAACACATAATCATCCGACCGAAATTGAACCATTTGGTGGAGCTGCAACCTGTCTGGGAGGAGCTATTAGAGATCCTCTGTCAGGGCGTTCTTATGTTTATCAGGCAATGCGTGTTACAGGAGCAGGTGATCCAAGAACTCCAGTAGAAAAAACATTAAACGGTAAACTGCCTCAAAAGAAGATTGTACAGGAAGCAGCAGAGGGATATAGTTCTTATGGAAATCAGATAGGACTTGCTACAGGTATAGTAGACGAAATATATGATGAAAAATATATTGCCAAACATATGGAAATAGGCGCGGTAATTTCTGCAGCCCCTAAAGAAAATGTAGTAAGAGGTAGTGCAGAAAATGGAGACAAGATAATTTTACTTGGGGGGAAAACTGGAAGAGATGGCTGTGGTGGAGCCACAGGTTCATCAAAAGTTCATACAGAAGATTCTATAGAAGAAAGCAGTGCGGAAGTACAGAAGGGTAATCCTCCCACTGAAAGAAAAATACAGAGATTATTTAGAAATCCTGAAGCAAGTCGAAAGATGAAAGTCTGTAATGATTTTGGAGCAGGAGGAGTTTCTGTAGCCATTGGTGAATTAGCAGATTCTCTTGAAATAGATTTAAATAAAGTGCCCAAAAAATATGAAGGGCTTGATGGAACAGAGCTTGCCATTTCAGAATCACAGGAGAGAATGGCAGTTGTAGTAGATAAAGATGATGTTAAAGAGTTTATAAAACTTGCTGAAGCAGAAAATCTTGAAGCAGCAGTTGTAGCAGAGGTAAAAGACAACAGACGATTAATAATGAAGTGGAATAATGATAATATTGTTGATTTAAGCAGAGCTTTTCTAAATACACATGGTGCTTCACAGAAAAGCAGAGTGAAAGTTAAAGAACCAGCAGCAGATAAAAATTATTTTAAAAATAGTATAAATAAAAGATTAAAAGGCACAGAAAATTTAAAAGAAAAATGGCTTAAAAATTTATCTGATATAAATGTGGCCAGCAAAAAAGGCTTAATAGAAAAATTTGATAGTACAGTTGGGGCTGGAACTGTCCTGATGCCTTTTGGAGGTAAATATCAGCTGACACCTTCTCAATCTATGGCAGCTAAAATACCGCTCATAAAAGGTGAAACAAATACAGCTACTATAATGAGCTATGGGTATAATCCTAAATTGACAACCTGGAGTCCTTTTCATGGGGCATTATATGCTGTGATAGAATCAATTGCAAAAATTACTGCTGCAGGTGGTGACTATAGAAACATTAGATTTACTTTTCAGGAGTATTTTGAACGCCTCTATGATAATCCAGAGCGCTGGGGAAAACCTTTTAGTGCATTACTTGGGGCATATTTTGCACAGAAGAGATTCGGATTACCTGCAGTTGGTGGTAAAGATAGTATGTCAGGAACATTTAAAGATATGGATGTACCTCCTACTTTGGTTTCTTTTGCAGTCTGTACAGCTGATGCCAATAAAATTATATCAGCTGAGTTTAAAGAGGAAGGAAGCAGGATTGTATATTTACCTGTTGATAGGAAAAAAGATGAGCTGCCTGATATAGAAAAATTAAAAAATAATTATAAAAATGTTAAAGCTTTGATTGATGATGACAAAATCCTTTCAGCTTCTGCTGTCACTCTGGGAGGAATTGCAGAGGCTTTGAGCAAAATGAGCTTTGGTAATAAAATTGTTTTTAATTTAGAGCAGATAGAAAAAAAAGAAAAACTATTTACACCAGAATATGGTGCACTCATAATAGAGATCACAGAAGAAGTTGATTTAGATAGTTATTTTGATGATTATAAAATACTTGGTAGAACAGATATAGGAGAAAATTTAAAAATAGATGGGATTGAAATTCCTATTGAAGATGTTTTAAAAGCATGGAAAAATCCTCTAGAAAAAATATATCCAACTCAACCCAAACATGAGCAAAAAGATAAACTAGAAAGTGACGAAAAAATTAAGCCACTTAAATTTGAACCATACAAAAGAGATAAAGAATTGAGGGCAAGTATAAAAATTGCTCACCCTAATGTACTGATACCGGTCTTTCCTGGTACAAATTGCGAATATGATACAGCAAGACAATTTAGAGAAGCTGGGGGAAAAGTTGAGACCTTTGTATTTAAAAATCTAAATGAGAAACATATAGAAAATTCTATTAAAAAAATGGCTGATTTAATTAATCAATCACAGATAGTGGCTCTCCCTGGTGGTTTTAGCGCTGGAGATGAACCAGATGGTTCAGGAAAGTTTATAGCTGCTGTTTTTCGGAATTCAGTTATAAAAGAAGCAGTAATGAAATTATTAAATAAAAGAGATGGACTTATGCTGGGAATATGTAATGGTTTTCAGGCACTGATTAAACTAGGCCTTCTGCCATATGGAGAGATGCGAGAGCTTACAGATAGCTCTCCAACACTGACCTTTAATACAATAGGCAGACATGTCTCTACTATGGTCCATACCAGAATTGCGTCTGATAAATCTCCCTGGTTCAGCAGTGTAGAAGTTGGAGATATCCATACTGTTCCAGTTTCTCATGGTGAAGGGCGTTTTGTAGCTGATCTGAAGTTAATAGAAAAACTAAGAGCAAATGGTCAGATTGCTGCCCAGTATGTTGATTTTGAAGGAAATCCTTCTATGGATATAGAATTTAATCCTAATGGCTCAATGGCGGCAGTAGAAGCTATCAGCAGCCCTGATGGGAGAATACTGGGTAAAATGGCTCATTCGGAACGAATTGGCAGCAGTGTCTGCAAAAATATCCCAGGTCAAAAAGATCAGAAGATATTTAAAGCTGGTATAGATTATTTCAAATAATATTGAAACTCTGGAGTTCTAAATATAAGGAGTTTCCCCATTTTTTAAAATAGCAAAAACTCAAAGTTATCAACAGGCAAAATTGTGGATAAATCATCCTTGAGAAACTCTTAAAATAGGTTATCCACAGATTACGCAAAAAAGGTGAAACAAGCTCCTGTTTTTGGTATAATTAGTTTACAGAACAAAAAACACCAAAAAGGAGTTGTTTCACCGTGACTAATTATACCAAATTTATCTATGAAATGAAACGAAAAGTAACTAATTTCTCTAAAATAATTACTAAACAATTATCTAAACCTAAATCTAAATTCATTGCTCAAATGATTTATGGACTTTTGCAATCTCAATCAGTTCTTTTAAGTGAGATTTCTCGTGCTCAAAAAGAAAATATACTACTTAAAAAATCCATTGAAAGATTATCCAGAAATCTTGAAAACTTTGATGAGCAAGAGAAATTAATTGATGAATATATAAAAAAGTTAAGCCTCATATTAATGACAATACCGTTTTTTGTTGCGATAAATCAGATCTAGTTAAACCTCACAGCCATGAATTAGAATTGCTTGACAGGGTTAGAGATGGCAGTACTGGTGAAACAGAAAAAGGCTATGATACTTTTGAAATTGCTGCTTTAACTGAAAATAAAGAACTACCTGTTGAAATCTATTCTCGTATCTATTCAAGTCTGGAAAAAGGCTTTAAAAGTCAGAACATTGAAGCCTTTAATGGCCTAAATTTTGTAGAAAAACACTTTGGTAAAAAAGGTATCTATGCCCTTGATAGAGGCTATGATGCTAATAAATACTAAATAAATACTATGAATATTTTTCTAAAGTAAATAAAGATTTTGTAATTAGAGCAAAAGGAAATCGCAATGTCATCTATAAAGGCAAAAGCATAAATATAGAAAAGGTAGCTGCTCTTTACAAGGGAAAATATGCCTATTATTATAAAAATAAAAAGAATAAAGAACGACACTTAAAATTCAGCTATGCTCCGATTAAATTGCCAGCCTTAAAAGATAAAGAGCTGACTCTTGTAATTATTAGAGGTCTAGGTAAAAAACCTATGCTTTTGATTAGTAATGTAAAACCCAAGACCAAAAAACTTACTCTGGCAATCTTAAAATATTATATTAAAAGATGGAAAATAGAAGAATATTTTAGATTCAAAAAGCAAAAATTTGATTTAGAAAATTTCAGAGTTAGATCAATAAAAAGAATTAGAAATCTGGACTTAATTTTATCAATAACCATAGGATTTCTAGCTCTATTTTCAGATAAAAAACGAAAGACAAAACTAAGAATAATAGTTAAGAAAGTTTCAGAAAGAATCTATGATATTCCAGAGTTTGATTATTATGCATTAGCTGATGGAATCAAAGAAATATTGTCTAAATCATATACTGGAATAGCTGCATTTTTAAAGAGTTATTACAAAAAACAACGATCACAAAATCATTTAAGGCTTTTCTTATCCTTGTGACAGTAAGAATAGCTTTTGCTATTTTAAAAAATGGGGAAAGTCTATCTAAATATAAATTGACTTATTGAATACCATCTGTTAAGATGGGGTTGTAAAAATAAAAACTTAATCTGTACCTCATATAAAGGTGGGAATATGGCTCACAAGTCTCTACCGAACACCGTAAATGTTCGACTATGAGGGAAGTGTACCTAGGTTTCCGTGGTAAATTATACTTCTTATTTCTATTTTTTGGTTTAAAATAATCTTCAGCATTTTAAAAATATAGGAAATTTAAGGAGTTGTTTTTGCTGGCTGGTCCAAGCGGTACAGATATTAATATATTACACCGAAGGGATAAAAGCCCAGGCGGGGAGGTTCTACTCATTGAAAGTAGAGTCTTCCTACCTGGGCTCTTTTTATTTTGTAAGTAGGTACCAATTGTACCTGGTACCAATAAATTAAACTGGGAGTGATAGAATGAAAATTCTTCTCATCGGCAGTGGTGGAAGAGAACATGCACTGGCCTGGAAAATAACTCAAAGCAGCAGAGTAGAAAAATTATATACAGCAGCAGGTAATCCTGGTACTGAAGAGTTTGGGGAAAATATATGTATAGCTGAAAATAATAAAGAAGCACTTCTCGAATTTGCTTTAAAAGAAAAGATTGATCTTACAGTAGTTGGACCTGAAGCACCTCTGGCGGCAGGAATAGCTGATCTTTTTGAGAAACACGGACTTAATGTTTTTGGACCCAATCAGAGAGCTGCCCGATTGGAGAGTTCTAAAGTATTTTCTAAAAAACTAATGCAGAAATACCAGATTCCGACTGCAGAATATAAAAGTTTTACAGAAGCGAATAAAGCAGTAGAATATGTAAAAGAAATAGGTGCCCCAATAGTAGTTAAAGCTTCTGGACTAGCTGCAGGAAAAGGAGTTATAGTAGCTCAAACAGAAGAGGAAGCAGTTGGAGCAGTTGAGACAATCATGAAGGACGAAAAATTTGGACAGGCAGGAGAAAAAGTTGTAATTGAAGAATTTTTAGAAGGAGAAGAAGCGACAATTCTTGCCTTTTGTGATGGGAAAAGCATCAGAGCAATGATTCCATCCCAGGATCATAAAGCGGTTTATGATGGTGATAAAGGTCCAAATACAGGTGGTATGGGAGCTTATGCACCGGCTCCAGTTGTAACTGCTCAGATAAGAAAAATTTTTAAAAATGAAATCATGGAGCCGACACTGGGTGCTCTACAGAGTGAAGGTATTGATTATAAAGGTATAATTTATTTTGGTCTGATGATTAAAGATGGAAAAGCAAAAGTTTTAGAATATAATGTCCGCTTTGGTGATCCAGAAGCACAGGTAGTTCTGCCGCTTTTAGAAACAGACCTGGTAGATATTATGGAAGCAGTGCTGAAGGAGGAGCTTGATAAAGTTGAAATTAAGTGGAAAAATCAAAAAGCTCTCTGTGTGGTAATGGCCTCTGGAGGTTATCCTGTAGAATATAAAAAGGGTAAAGAAATTACAGGGATTAAGGAAGCCGATTCGTCTGCAGATATAATTGTTTTTCAGGCAGGAACCAGACTAAAAGATGGAAAACTAATGACAGATGGCGGCAGAGTACTTGCTGTTACAGCCCTGGGGAATAGTTTTGAAGAAGTAATAGACAGAGCCTATAAGGGTGCAAAAAAAATTTATTTTGCTGATTATCATATCAGAAATGATATTGGCCGGAAAGCATTGGAGAAGTAATAATTAATTTATGTGGATGATATTATTCCAATAAATTATATATAGTTTAAGCTTTCTTTATACATTCTCGATAAATCTTAAAAGATAGATATTGAATTGTTATATTTAAAGATATATTTACTTTAGCGGGAGGTTATAATTTGGAATTTAAAGATAAGACCAGGCAAAAAATTGGAATTATCGGTGGTGGACAGCTGGGTAAAATGATGATTTTAGAAGCTAAGAAAATGGGCTTTTATGTTGCAATTTTAGATCCCACAAAAAAATGTCCGGCACACAGTATTGCTGATCAGCACCTTATTGCTGATTTTAATGATCAGGAAGCAATTAGAAAACTTGCAGAAAAATCAGATTTAATAACCTATGAATTTGAACATATAGATATTGAGGTTTTAAAAAAATTAGAAAGTGAAGGATATAAGATTTATCCGACAGCCCGCAGTTTAGAAATTATTCAAAATAAGTATCATCAAAAAAACGTTTTAAAACAGAACCAGATAGGTGTGCCGGAATTTAAAAAAATTGGGAGTCCTGATGATATTAAAGAAGCTGCTCAAGAATTTGGCTATCCACTGATGTTAAAAAGTTGTACAGGCGGTTATGATGGTAAGGGAAATGCTTTAATTAACAGTCAGGTTGAAGTAGAAAATTCTTTTCGAGAACTGGGAGAAGGAACAACTCCGCTGATGGCAGAAAAATATATACCCTTTAAAAAAGAAATTTCTATTATAGCAGCTCGAGGTTTAACTGGTGAGATGGAAGTTTATCCAGTGGGAGAAAATAACCATCAGGATAATATTTTATATGAAACAAAGGTACCAGCTCAGATTTCAGCTAAGCTAAAAAAAGAAGTGGAAGAATTTGCCATAGAAGTACTCAAAGTTTTTGATGGAATAGGAATTTTTTGTGTAGAAATGTTTGTCACAGAAGATGATCAGCTTTTGGTAAATGAAATTGCACCCAGGCCGCATAATTCAGGTCATTATACAATTGAAGGCTGTGTAACCTCACAGTTCGAACAACATGTCAGAGCAATTACGGGACTGCCTCTGGGTGATACTGCTTTAGTTAGACCCTCAGTAATGCGTAATATTTTGGGCAGTGGCGCAGAAGGGAAGGCCGAGATAGTTGGACTGGAACCGGCTCTGGCAGTAGAAGGAGCAAAAGTTCATATTTATCAGAAGACTATTTCCAGGCCTGGGCGAAAAATGGGCCATCTTACAGTTACAGCAGATAGTTTAGAAATAGCTGCTGAGAAAGCTTTAAAAGCCAGTCAGCTAATTGAAATTAAAGGTGAAATTTAATTTGAAGTTAAAGCGGCTAATTAAAAAATAGAAGATGATAAAATTTGAAAATAAAGATAGAGTATATTAGCAAAAAATTAGGGAGGTAAAATTTGATGAAACCTAAAGTAGGAGTTATTATGGGCAGTGATTCTGATCTGCCGGTAATGAAAGAGGCAGCAGAAGTTTTAGATCAATTTGAGGTAGAATATGAACTTACAGTTGTATCAGCTCACCGTACACCTGATAGATTATATAATTATGCAGAAACAGCAGAAGAAAAAGGTTTAGATGTAATTATTGCAGGAGCCGGAGGGGCAGCTCATCTGCCGGGAATGGTGGCAGCTGTGACAGCTGTACCTGTAATTGGTGTTCCGGTTAAAACTTCAAAATTAAGTGGACTTGATTCACTTTACTCAATAGTACAGATGCCCCCAGGAGTTCCGGTAGCAACAGTTGCTATCAATGGGGCCAAAAATGCAGCCTTACTGGCAGTTCAGATTTTAGCCCGCAGTGATGAAAAATTGAATGAAAAGCAGAAAGATTACCGCCAGAAAATGAAAGAAAAAGTACTGGCTGCAGCCGAAAAAGTAGAAGATATGGGATATGCAGAGTATCTTGAGAGGAGCGAAAAATTTGCAGACTAGAGATATTTTTGCCAATATAAGTCCCCTTGACCACCGTTATTCAAGGCAAAAAAAAGATTTTGATCAAATTGGAAAATATCTTTCGGAAAATGCAGCAATTGCTTTTCAGGCAGAAGTAGAACTGGCCCTGGTTAAGGTTCTGACTGCTCGAGGTATGGCACCGGAGCAGGCTCCAGCTGAAGTGGAAGAGGCGATTGAAAAATTAACAACAGAAGAAGTTTACGAAGAGGAAGCAAAGACCAAACATAATATTCGCGCTTTAGTTAACTGTATTCAAAAAAAGGTAAGTAAAAAGACCCGCCCTTATATTCACTTTACAGCTACTTCTTATGATATTGTAGATACAGCAAACTCCCTCCGCTATCAGAAAGCGGCTAAAGAACTAATTTTACCTAAATTAAAAAAACTCCATAAAAGCTGGGCGGAAATTGCTCTGCGCGAAAAAGATAGTGTACAGATTGGAAGAACTCACGGCCAGCATGCAGTACCAGTGACCTTTGGTTTTACCACTGCTGAATATGTGGCCCGCCTGGGAGAAAGAATAGAAGAAATTGAAGCAAAAGCAGATAAACTTGTCGGTAAATTTGCAGGGGCAGTTGGGGCCTATAATGCCAGCAGTATCTTTTTTGATGATCCAGAGGAATTCGAAAAAGAAGTTTTATCTGAACTCGGTCTAAAACCAGGAGAACATTCAACTCAAATAGTCCAGGCTGAGCCGATGACAGATTTTATTCACTCTCTCGTTTCAACCTTTAGTGTTCTGGCAGCCTTTGCTGATGATATGCGCCAGCTGCAGCGCTCGGAAATTGCAGAAATTGGAGAGCATTTTGCTAAAGATCAGGTTGGCTCTTCAACTATGCCTCACAAACGCAATCCAATTAACTATGAAAATGTAAAGAGTCTCTGGAAGGCCTTTATGCCCCAGATGATAACAGTTTATATGGACCAGTTATCTGAGCATCAGCGAGATTTGACCAATTCAGCTTCAGCCCGATTTATTCCTGAATTGATTACTGCACTGCTATCGGCGGCAGATCGTTTAACAAGAGTCAGTTCTAAAATGGTAGTTGATATGGAAAATATTAAGAAAAACTTTGAACAGAATAAAAAGATGATTGTGGCTGAACCTTTATATATTTTACTTGCAGCAGCCGGTCATCCTGATGCACATGAAGCAGTTCGTAAGCTGACATTAAAAGCCCAGGATACAGATCTTTCTTTGAGAGAACTGGTTGATCAGAGTCAGGAACTAAAAGGTTACTGGGAGAAATTTACTAAAAGACAGAAAGAATTAATTTTAGAGCCGGAAAAATATACAGGTATAGCAGCTGAAAAAACAGAAAAGATAGTAAAAAACTGGCAGCAAAAATTTGACTATGATCTCAAAGTGGAGGTTTTATAAAGATGGAGAAAAGGAAAATGATCTATGAAGGTAAAGCTAAACAAATTTTTAGCACTGACAGGGATGACCAGGTAATTGTACATTTTAAAGATGATGCAACTGCCTTTAACGGTCAAAAAAAAGGGCAGATAGCTGAAAAGGGAAAGATTAATAATAAGATCAGCAATTTCTTTTTTAAGCTTTTAGAAGAAAAAGGGATTAAAACACATTTAATAGAAGAGCTAAATGAACGGGATTCACTGGTTAAAAAAGTTAAAATTATTCCCCTGGAAGTAGTGATGCGCAATGTTGCAGCCGGCAGTCTAGCCAAAAGACTTGGACTAGAAGAGGGAACTCAGCTTAAACAGACAGTAATGGAATTTTATTTTAAAGATGATGATCTGGGTGATCCTTTAATCAATGTTTCTCATATTGAACTGATGGGATTTGTGGATAAAGAAGAACTGGAAAAATTAGCTGCTCTGGCTCATAAAATAAATGATATATTAGTTCAGTTTTTAAAAACACGAAATGTGGAGCTGGTTGATTTTAAGCTTGAATTTGGCAAAACTGAAGATGGAGAAATTATTCTTGCTGATGAAATTACTCCTGATACCTGCCGCTTCTGGGACAGTGAGACAAAAGAAAAGCTGGATAAAGACCGCTTTCGCCGTGACCTTGGTGATGTAGAAGCGGCCTATCATGAAATGTATAAGCGGATTACCGGCCAGGACTGGAAATAAGCTTCAACGCGAGTTGATATTTTAATTATTTTTTGAAATCAGATATATTTGCCTCTATTATACTTTTATTATTCAACTAAAATTCTTTTTTCGGTCTAAATAGCACTACCTAATCAATGCCACCTCCTGTGGAGTGATTAGCTCCGGGCGTCCTGCCCTCCGGTGCTATTTATTCCTTATAAGAATTAAGTTGAATTGGAATAAAACTATAGAGTCGTTAAATATATTCTTCTTTCAAAAAATGAATATAAGCATAACTTTATAGAAGCTTATTTCCAGCCTGTCGGTAGTTGGATCAGGGATAAGATTGATTTTAAAATTAATTTTTAATTATGTTTTTAGCATTAAAGGGAGGAAAATTAATGAGAGAAAGCTGTAATTTCTCTAAAAAAGCAGATAAAGTTCAGCCGGATGCAAATGATTTAAAATTAACTCAGGCTGAGCTAAATGAAGATAAAATGACAGAAGAATGTGGAATTTTTGGTATTTTTAATGCTGATGGTGAAAGCAGTGCGGCTGAATTAACCTATCTTGGTTTAATTGCTCTGCAGCACAGAGGACAGGAAAGTGCGGGTATCTGTGCCAATCATCAGGGGGAATTCAATCTGCATAAAGGTATGGGTCTTGTAGAAAGTGTTTTCAAAAAAGATGATATTAAAAATTTAAGGGGAGAAATGGCTGTAGGCCATGTGAGATATTCGACCAGTGGCTCCAGCAAACTTTCAAATGCTCAGCCAATTTTGATTAACAGTGTTAAAGGTGATCTGGCACTGGCTCACAATGGGAATTTGGCCAATGGAGCAGAGCTGAGAAATAATCTGGAGCAGAATGGGTCGATTTTTCATTCTACTTTAGATACTGAAGTGATTGCTCATCTGGTGGCCCGCTCCTTTGAAAATAATATAGTAGAAGCTTTAATTCAGAGTTTACACCAGTTGAAAGGTGGATTTTCTCTGGTAGCAATGACTGGAAGTGAGCTGGTTGCTATTAGAGACCCGCGCGGTTTTAGGCCTCTTTCAATTGGAAAGCTGGATGATAGCTATATTGTTGCCTCAGAAAGCTGTGCTTTTGATATTATTGGAGCTGATTTTATACGGGATGTTGCTCCTGGTGAGGTTGTTGTAATTGACAAAGATGGAATTAAAAGCAGGCGTTATACCGGTGAAAATGGAACCAGTCTCTGTGTTTTTGAGTATATTTATTTTGCGCGTCCTGACAGTAATATAGCCGGTCAGAATGTGCTGCTGGCCAGAAAAGAAATGGGTAAACAGCTGGCCAGAGAGATGGATGTTGAAGCAGATATTGTAGTACCTGTTCCTGATTCTGGAATGGCAGCAGCTCTCGGTTTTTCCGAAGAATCTGGAATACCCTATGCCCAGGGTATTTTGAGAAACCGTTATATGGGAAGAACATTTATTCAGCCAACTCAGGAAATTAGAGATTTAAAAGTAAGGCTTAAGCTTTCTCCGATAAAAGAAATAATAGCAGATAAAAGAGTGATATTAATAGATGATTCCATTGTTAGAGGTACAACCAGCAAACAAATAATTGGGCGAATAAAAGAAGCAGGAGCAAAAGAAGTTCATATGGCTATTTCTTCACCACCTGTTGAATATCCCTGTTATTTTGGTCTTGATACATCCCGCCGTCAGGAACTAATTGCCAGCAGAAATTCTGTTGAAGAAATAAGTGAAAGTATTGGAGCTGACAGTCTTCACTATTTAAGCCAGGCAGGTATGCTAAAATCAATTAAAACTGATGTTGAGCTGGGATTTTGTACAGCCTGTTTTGATGGTGATTACCCAATAGACAGCCGTTATTTAAGTGAGGAGGAATAAATCTGTGGGTTTAGATTACAAAAAAGCTGGAGTTGATATAGATGCCGGCAATAAAGCTGTTGAGATGATAAAAAAAGATGTGCAGTCGACCTTTGGACCGGGGGTTATGACAGACCTGGGTGGATTTGGTGGTCTTTTTAAACCTGATTTAAGTGGTTATAAAAATCCGGTTTTAGTTTCAGGAACAGATGGAGTTGGAACAAAACTCAAGCTGGCCTTTAAGCTGGATATACATGATACAATAGGTATTGATTTAGTTGCTATGTCAGTTAATGATATTCTGGCTCAGGGGGCCCAACCTTTATTTTTTCTCGATTATCTGGCAATAGGGAAACTTAAACCAGAAAAAACTGCTGAGATTGTAAAAGGAATTGTGGCCGGATGTAAAGAAGCCGGGGCTGCTCTAATTGGTGGAGAAACTGCTGAAATGCCTGGATTTTATAAAACAGGTGAGTATGATCTGGCAGGTTTTGCAGTTGGAATTGTGGATCAGGATCAGATTATTACTGGTAAGGATATTAAAAAGGGAGATTTAATAATTGGACTTAAATCAAGTGGACTGCACAGCAATGGTTTTACACTTGCCAGAGAGGCACTTTTTGAAAAAGCGGGCTGTGTCTATACTGCAGAATTTGAAGGCCTGGATGATAATTTGGGGAAAGAACTGCTCAGACCAACTAAAATTTATGTAAAAACTGTTCTTGCTCTGCTGAAAAAATATAAAATTAACGGGATTGCCCATATTACTGGTGGTGGCTTAATTGAAAATCTGCCCCGTATTATTCCGGATGGTCTAAAAGCTGAAATCAAAAAAAGAAGCTGGCAGCCACCCAAAATTTTTAAATTAATTCAGCAGGCTGGAGAAATAGAGGAAAAAGAAATGTACAGAACCTTTAATATGGGAATCGGAATGTGTTTGGTCATCAAAAGTGAAGGTAAAGATTGTATTTTGGATCAATTAGAAGAAATGGGAGAAGAAGCCTGTTTGATTGGAGAAATAAAAGCAGGAGCTGGAGACCCATCTCTAGAAATAAATTAAAGAAGGTGCAGAAGTGCTTAAACTAGCTGTTTTTGCTTCAGGTAGGGGTTCAAATTTTCAATCAATTATTGATCATATCAAAAGAGGGGAAATTTCGGCAGAAGTTAAATTGTTAATAAGTGATAATCAAGAAGCCGGTGTTTTAAAAAGAGCAGAGAATGAAGGGATAGAACATTTATATATTGATCCTGGCCATTTTGATTCAAAGCAAGAATATGAAAAAAAGCTGATTGTGCTTTTAAATAATGCTGGCGTAGAACTAGTAGTTTTAGCAGGATATATGAGGATTTTATCACCACTTTTTGTTAAATATTTTCAAAATCAGATTATCAATATCCATCCATCACTTTTACCGGCCTTTAAGGGACTTAATGCTCAAAAACAGGCGGTTGATTATGGAGTTAAATACAGCGGCTGTACTGTACATTTTGTTGATCAGGGAATGGATACCGGCCCAATTATAAAGCAGTCAGTGGTAGAAGTTAAAGATAATGATAGTGCTGATGATCTGGCAGCGAGAATCCTAAAAGAAGAACATAAGATTTATCCTGAGGCAGTAAAATTGATTGCAGAAGGTAAAATTAAAATTGAAGGAAGAAAAGTTAAAATTTTAAAATAAAAACTTAAATTGCTATAAAACAAAAAGGGATGAAGTACACAATGTTAGAGTGTTACTCTTTTAAAAGAGCCGCAATGTACTCCATCCCAAATAAATTATATCAAAAGACAAAATGAAGTACAAATTATTTAGTTTGATTAGTTTCTATAATTTAGAATAACACAATAGGGAGGAAAAATAACTTTGTCTAAAATTAAAAGAGCATTGTTAAGTGTTTCCAATAAGGACGGTATTGTTGATTTTGCCAGAGGCTTAAAAAAATTTGGAGTAGAAATCATTTCAACAGGTGGTACAGGCAGACTGTTAAAAGAAAATGGCATAGAAGTGACAGATATTGACCAGATAACTAATTTTCCAGAAATGATGGATGGAAGGGTAAAAACTCTACACCCGGCAGTTCATGGCGGTATACTTGCTGTAAGAGATAATAAAGAGCATTTAAAAGAAATTGAAGCTCAAAATATTGAAACAATTGATCTAGTTGTCTGTAATCTTTATCCCTTTGCAGAAACTATTGCTGAAGAAAATGTTACTCTGGAAGAAGCAATAGAAAATATTGATATCGGTGGTCCAACAATGATTCGTTCAGCTGCCAAAAACAATAATGATGTGGCAGTAGTTGTAGATCCGGCTGACTATGATGAGCTTTTAGCAGAGATGGAAGTTGGGAGTGGTGGACTAACAAAAACTGAGAAACTAAAATTAGCTTATAAAGCTTTTCGCCATACAGCTGAATATGATTACAGAATACAGAAATACTTAGGAGAAATTGTGCTGGATGAAGAAGAGAAAAAAGAATTTCCTGAAACATTATTTGACCACTATGAGAAGAGAGAAGACCTCCGCTATGGAGAAAATCCACATCAGAAGGCAGCCTTTTACCTAGCAGAAGAGCAGAATGAGCCTTCAATTTCTACTGCTGAGCAGCTGCACGGAAAAGGAATGTCCTATAATAACATAAATGACACAGATGGGGCTTTAGAATTGATTAAAGAATTTAAAACTAAACCAGCAGCAGCAGTGATTAAACATGCCAATCCCTGTGGACTGGCGGCAGCTGATAATTTAAAAGATGCTTTTGTTAATGCATATGCAGGGGATCCACTTTCTGCTTTTGGTTCAATCATAGCTGTCAATAGAATAATTGATGCTGCTACAGCCAGAGAGATTGCTGATGAGGATAAATTTATTGAAGTTGTAATTGCTCCTGATTATCAAGATGATGCACTAAGAATTTTAAAAGAACGTTCTGATAATATGCGTATTTTAAGAACTGGAGATCTTTATATTAATTATGAAAAACCTGGTTACAGTATGAAAAAAGTGACAGGTGGCCTCTTGGTTCAGCACAGAGATCTGGCTCAAGCCACAGCTGAAGATTTAGAAATAGTTACTGATGAGGTGCCGACAGATGATCAGATTGAAGATTTGTTATTTGCCTGGAAAGCGGTAAAACACGTAAAGTCAAATGCAATTGTGATGGCAAAGAATGAAATGGTGGTTGGAGTTGGAGCAGGTCAAATGAGCAGAGTCGATTCTATGGTTATAGCAGGCAGAAAAGCAGAAGGACGTCAGGAAGGTGGAGCTGCAGCATCAGATGCCTTTTTTCCATTCCCTGATGCTGTAGAAAAGGCAGCTGAACTGGGAATTAAAGCAATTATTCAACCTGGTGGCTCAATTCGTGATGATCAGATAATTGAAACCTGTAATAAGCTGGGAATTTCCATGGTATTTACAGGTAAAAGGCATTTTAGGCATTGAACAATGATTATAAACTTATATATGGTTCTTCCACCAAAAGTTTATTTGCATTTCTAACTCATTTTTCGATCAAACTAAAATTTGTTGACAAGATAAATAAAGACTTTCTAATCAAATGAGACGTCCTGCCTCAGGATTAGCATCATGTGCTGAGGTCTTATTTTTCTTTCTAAATTCCTGCATCCTTTTTTGTAATTTAATTTAAAAAATAGGGAAAGTTTGTAAAATAAACTGGACTTTCCCCCTTTTTTATATACTGCTGCAAAAAGGGGAGATGCAGGAATATTGAAATTTTTAGTCAATGAATCTTAACGAAATGAAGGAAGAAATAGGGTTGAACTGCAGGATGGAGTGAGCTAATCATGAGTCAGGAGGACTCATTGATTAGTGTGCCCTATTTCACACCCGAATTGAGTTTTAGATAAATCTAAAAATTTCGTTGATGACTAAAGCCCCCTTTTTGCAGCTTGAAAATAAATTTTGGGGAAACTCCTGAAAATAAAAGTTTGATAAAATAAAATTTCTGTTATATAATACATTTAGATAGAATATAGATAATCAAACTTTAAAATTAAAAACTGGGGAGCCAAACTGGAGGCTGAGAGGATGAGAAATCATCGACCCATTGACCTGATCCTGATAATGCAGGCGTAGGCAGAAAAATAATGAGATTATAAAACCCTCCGGTTTGTTCCTCGCAAATCAGGAGGGTTTTTTATTATGGATAAAAAATTTACAACAAGAATGATGGCAGAAATTGGAGCTGCAGTTGCTCTAGCAGTAGTTTTAAATTTTCTTAAATTATGGCGGATGCCGCAGGGAGGATCTGTAAGTCTGGAAATGCTGCCTATTTTAATAATAGCTTTTCGCTGGGGTGCAGGTGCAGGTATGTTTAGTGGACTTGTATATGGATTATTACAGCTAATGTTTGGAGCTTATATAATTCATCCAGTACAATTGATTATGGATTATCCACTTCCATATATGATGCTCGGTACTGCCGGATTATTTTCAATTCGAGAGAATGACACAATTAAACCTCTGAAAATATTCTGGGCTGTTTTAGCGGCAGGCTTGTTAAGACTGCTGGTCCATATACTTTCAGGAGTAATATTTTTCAGCAGTTATGCACCTAAAGGACAGAATGTTTGGGTTTACTCTGCTGTGTATAATGGGTCATTTTTAATTCCTACGATAATTGTAACATATGTTGTAGTACTGATAGTAATGAAAACATTAGAAAAGAAATAGTAGAAAAAAGTTTATTACTTGATAATTGGCAAAAAAATTGGGGGGTAATAATAAATGAAAAAATCACTAACAATTGCTGGTTCTGATTCAGGGGGAGGAGCAGGCATTCAGGCAGATTTAAAAACTATGACAGTTCATAAAATATATGGAGCTTCAGTTATTACTGCTCTGACAGCACAAAATACGCTGGGAGTACAGGGAATAAGTGTTGTGGATGCTGCTTTTGTCGAAAAACAATTTGATTCTGTTTTTAAGGATATAAAATTTGACTCTGCTAAGACAGGGATGCTTGCAGCAAAAGAAATAGTAGAACTAACTGCAGATAAGATAAAAGAATACGGACAGAAAAATCTGGTAGTTGACCCTGTAATGGTGGCAACAAGTGGGGATTTGCTTTTAGAAAAATCTGCAGTAAAAGCCTATAAAGAAAAATTATTTCCATTAGCCCGAGTTGTTACACCAAATTTAAATGAGGCAAAGGTATTATGTGATATGGATCTAAATTCAGAGGCAGATTTAGAAGCTATGGCAGAAGAAATTTATGGTTATGGGTCTGAATATGTACTTATTAAGGGCGGCCACAGAAATCAAAAAAATAGTGATTTGTTAGAAGCAAGAGATCTGCTTTATGATGGTAAAAACTTTATGAGTATAAATGGAGAATATATAGCAACAAATAACACTCATGGAACAGGTTGTACACTTTCTGCTGCTATAGCCAGTAATTTAGCTTTGGGATTTGGAGTAGAAAAAGCTATCAAAAAATCCAAAAAATATATTACTGATGCAATTAAAGCGGGTACAAAAGTTGGCTCTGGTAATAACCCTGTTAATCATTTTGCTTTATGGAGTGATATAAATTGAAAAAAATTGACTGGGATATCTATCTTTTAACAGAAGAAAGGCTATCTAATGGCAGAAGTACAGTTGAAGTAGTTAAAGAAGCTATCAGGGGAGGAATAGAAGTAATTCAGCTTAGAGAGAAGGCTCTCCCACTTAGAGAAAGATTTCAGCTTGGACTTAAAATTAAAGAGTTAACTCAAAAAGCTGATGTAGATTTAATAATAAATGATCGTGTAGATCTGGCCCTTGCACTTGATGCTGATGGAGTGCACCTTGGTCAGGATGATCTTCCTTTATCTAAAGCAAGAAAAATTATGGGTAAAGATAAAATAATAGGTATTTCTGCTTGTAGAGAAGAAGAAATTAGGGCAGCAGAAGCTGATGGAGCTGACTATATTGGTGTTGGAGCAGTATTTACTACCAGATCAAAAAAAGTAGAAAAAGAAAAAGACGGTATTGGCTGTTCTGCTATTAAAAAGATAAGTCAAAATAGCAATCTGCCAATTATAGCAATAGGAGGAATTAATAAAGATAACTGTCAGTCTGTTATTGCTGCAGGTGCAGATACCATTTCTGTTATATCTGCTCTAACACAGGCTGAAAACATTGCTTTAGAAGTTAAAGAATTTAAAGAAAAAATAAAGGCTGTCAAAAGAGGAGCTGTTTAAAATGCTTATTAAAGAACTTTATCAAAATTTTTATACTGAATCAAAAGAAATTCTTTCAGAAATCTCTGCCAGAAGGCCACTTATTCTTCAGATTACAAATGAGGTTACTATTAATGATTGTGCAAATATTACTTTAAACTGGGGAGCATTACCTGTAATGTCTGGAGGTAGTGTTGAAGATGCTCAGGAAATGCTTAACTCTGCAGCAGCTTTATTAATAAATACTGGTATTCTTAATGATAAAAATTTAGAAATAATGTTAAAATCAGCTGAAAGGGCAAATGAGCTTAACATTCCTGTTGTTTTAGATCCTGTAGGGGTTGGAGCTACCGATTTTCGCCTCATGACAGTCAAAAAATTACTTAAAAAAGTAGACTTTGCAGTTATCAAAGGTAATCAGAGTGAAATAGATGTACTGGGAGGTGGTAAAGCAGAAATGCTTGGTGTAGAATCGCTTTCCAGTGGAGATAGCTACAAGAAGTCTGCGTTAAAACTTGCTGCTGAACAAAATGCGATAATTGTTGCTACAGGTGCTGAAGATTTTATTGCTGATCAAAAAAATAATATAAGCTTTGCAAGAGGGGATAAAATGATGTCAGAGGTAGTCGGTACAGGCTGTATGCTGGGAAGTACTCTGGCTGTGTTTTCATCACTGATGGATAATGACCGGACAGAAAATTTTAAAAAAATTGTATCTGCTGTATTATTATATAATCTCTGTGCTGAAAAAGCTGCAGAGGCTGCTGCACCTGCGTATTTTAAGATTAAGTTTATGGATGGTATTTATAGGCTGCAGAAAAATAAAGATCTATTAAATAGTTTTGAAATTTATAACTAAATATATGGTTCTCACACAAAAAGGTTATTTGCGTCTCTAATTCATTTTTCGATCAAACTAAAATTCGTTTACAAGAGAAATAAAGACTTCCTAATCAAATGAGACATCCTGTATCAGGATTAGCTCAGCACATCATGTGCTGAGGTCTTATTTATCTTTCTAACTCATTAAGATTGATTAACGAAAAATGCCTAAAGTTCCGCAAATACCCTTTTTGTGGACACATCAATATGTTATATTAAAAGGAGTTTCCACAAAATTTATTTTCAAGCTGCAAAAAGGGGCTTTAGTCATCAACGAAATTTTTAGATTTATCTAAAACTCAATTCGGGTGTGAAATAGGGCACACTAATCAATGAGTCCTCCTGACTCATGATTAGCTCACTCCATCCTGCAGTTCAACCCTATTTCTTCCTTCATTTCGTTAAGATTCATTGACTAAAAATTTCAATATTCCTGCATCTCCCCTTTTTGCAGCAGTATATAAAAAATGGGGAAAGTCTATGTTATATTAAATATTTAAATTTGAAAGGAGATAAAAAATGACTGAAACAGAGGAACTGTCAATTCATAATCAGAAATTTAACAGAGGTGCTGCCGATTTTGAAAGCTGGTTTAAAAACAACAAAAATTTATTTTACTCTGAGTTAAATGCGTTAAAGGAAATGGTCAGTGATCCAGAAAATTGTGTTAGTATTGGTATTGGCAATGGGCTTTTTGCAGAAGAACTTGGTATCAAAAAAGGTGTGGAACCTTCTACTGGTATGGCAGAGCTGGCCCGGGCTAAAGGAATTGATGTAAAACCAGGGAGAGCAGAAGATATACCTCTAGAAGATGGAAGCTGTAGTCAGGTTCTGCTGGGTACAATACTGGCTTATGTTGAAGATAAAGAAAAAGCAGTTAAGGAGGCTTATCGAATTCTTAAAAAAGGGGGAGAAGTTATAATATCTATTCTTCCCGCAGAAGGGGCCTTTGCTATGCTTTATAGGTTAACTAATCAGGAAGGATTTTATGATAAAAAACTGGCCCCCAAGTACCCATATCCCATGAAATTCATTGAAAACACAGAATGGATTTCCAGCGAAGAGCTGCTTTCTTTAATGAAAAAAGTGGGTTTTAAAAATATAAAAGCTGTCCAGACACTGCTCAATAATCCTAAATATAGTGATCAGAAAATAGAAAAGGCTGTAGAAGGTTACAAAATGGGTAGTTATGTAGTGTTTAAGGGGGTAAAATAGGTGGATTTTTCGTCTTTTAAAAAGCAGAATAGAGGTGTTACGCAAAAAATAATAGATCATCCTTTTATGAAAGAACTTTATCAGGGTCAGCTGGATTTTTCTATTTTTAAGTTTTTCTTAAAACAGGACTACAACTATCTTGATCAATCAATGGCAAATATGGGGATTCTTATCTCTAAAGCAGAAGATATAAATATTCGCCGAAAGCTAATCAGAGTCATTTACAGTGAGTCTGAAGTAGAATTTGAAAATTACATAAAGCTGCTCAGTTCACTTAAAATAAGTCCAAAAGAAGCTGGAGAAGTAAAGCTGACCCGGGCAAATATTGCTTACAGCAATTATCTAATTTCTCAGAGTGTAAAGGGGGGCTTTGCCAGAGGTATTGCTGCTTTACTCCCATGTTATTATAGTTATTTAGAAGTTTATAAACATCATAAGAGCGAACTCAAGTATAATAATAATCACCTATATTTAGAGTGGGCTTCAGCATATAAAGAAAAAAGTTTTGAAGAACTTGTCAGTGATCTAATTGAGATTTTAGAAAAGAATATAACTGAAGAAAATTATCAGATACTATTAAAAACATATTCTGATTCCTTAAAATTCGAATATGAATTTCTTACAGATGTTTATTATAAGAAAAGATGGGATATTTAAATTTTAGAAGTTTATTTATTTACTTCTATCCAGACTATAACATTATTGGGAACACAGACAAGTCTGGGACCAACAGAATCAATAATCCCTATTTTTTCGCACAATTTATGTGGATCATCATCTGGAGCTTCTTCCATCCATATTTTCCCTTTGTGCATTGCAACTTTACTGATTCCAATTGGTCCTTTGACTTCAATTATTACAGGTTTATCTGTAAAACTTTTATCAAGTGATATTTTTTCAATTCTATTTTCAGCCCTTATAACAACTGTTTTATGTGTTTCAGTACTGCTGTTAAATAGAGAAGTAATTCCAAAAAAAGGGATAAAAAACATCATAACACTGATCAGCAGTATAGATATTATCAAAATCCAGTCATATTTTGTTGTATAAATAAAAAGATTATTTTTCATAATCCTGCAGATTATCCTTTCATATGAGAATTTAATTTATTTGTGAAGATCATAATTTAAAGAAGGAATATAAAACTTCATGTAAAAGTATATGATATAATGGATCTTTTTTCAACATATATGTGAAGAAAATAACATAAAAGGGCGTGATAAAAAAGAATACAGTTTGAGAGAATAGTTTTATAGTACAGGGAATACGTTATAAACACAACAAAAAATCAACGATATGTAAATACAGGAGGATAAAAATGAATAAAATTTATAAATTATCAGTAGTGCTATTAAGTATAGTGATGACCTTTACACTAACACTAAATATATCAGCACAGGATGATACAAACATTATGGAAGCAGATGTAGTTGTAATCGGTGGTGGGGGGGCAGGCCTGGTATCTGCACTTAAAGCTTCTGAAAATGGAGCAGATGTCATTTTATTAGAGAAGATGGCATATATGGGTGGAGCAACAATGCTTTCAGCTGGTATTATTCCGGCTGCAGGAACATCTTTTCAGGCAGAAGCAGGAATTGTTGATACTCCAGAACAGCTTGCCCTGGATATTCTTCGTCCTTCACATTACAGTGTGAGGCAGGATTTAGTAGATACTATTGCTTTAAATGCTGGAGATATAGTAGAGTGGATGGATGAGCTCGGCGTAAAGTGGAATCTGTTAACTGGTTTCCTTTATAAAGGACAGTCAAATTATAGAATGCATCAGGCAGAAGGTCAGGGTGCAGAAATTACAAAGGTATTGATTGATGAAATCTATGCAAGAGATAATATTAGAGTTCTGCTGGAAACACCGGGTACAGGTCTTTTAACCACTAATGATGATAGAGTGATTGGTGTAACAGCAGAAAACGTTTCGGGTGAAATTATTGTAATTAAAGCTGATAATGTAATTCTTGCTACAAGTGGTTTTGCAGCAAATGATGAAATGATGAAAAAATATATACCGGAAATTACAGCAGCATATCCAAGAGTTGCTCCAGGTGCTACAGGTGAAGGTATTGTCTGGGCAGTAAAATTAGGGGCAGATGTTGCCAATATGGATGCATATCAGGGCTATGCTCCAATCAGTAATATAACAAAAGACAGCCTTGATTTATCAATGCTTTACAGAGGAGCTATTTTGGTTAACACCAACACCGCTCGCTTTACTGATGAGTATTTAGGTTATTCAGAGCTTTCTGCACATGTAATCAATCAGCCTGGGAATATAGCTTATCTTGTTCTGGATAAAAATGTTGCTGAGGGAACATCTGCTTTAGAAAAATATGAAGAAGACGGAATTCTCTTTAAAGCTGATACTCCGGCAGAACTGGCAGAAAAAATTGGACTTGATTCTGAAGGTATGAAAGAAGTATTTGCTAATTACAGAGAAGCCATTAAAGTTGGAGAAGGAAGATTTAATAGGACTAAACTTCCCGAAAACTGGGAAGCTCCATTTTATGCAATTGAAGTAACAAGTGATCTGCGCCATACTCAGGGTGGTATTGTAATTAATACAGATGCTCAGGTATTAAAGACTGATGGTGAAGTAATTAAAGGTCTTTATGCTGCTGGTGGAGTAACTGAAGGATTTTCAAGTTCTGGTGGACCTGCATATATGTCAGGTAATGGACTTCTTCAGGCATTTGTATTTGGAAAAATTGCAGGAGAAAATGCTGCTGCAAACCTTATTGAAGTAGAAAAAGAAGTTTCTGCAGTTAGTGATAAAGTATATAAGGATGGTACATATACTGGTTTAGGCAGAGGTTTACATGGTCCAATTGAGGTATCAGTAAGAGTAAGTAATGGTAAGATTAAAAGTGTAACGGTATTCTCACATGAGGATACTCCAGAAATTGCAGATAGTGCAATAGAAAAATTAAGTGAAAAAATAGAAGAAATAAATAGTCCGGATGTAGAAATAGTATCTGGTGCTACTTATACCAGTAATGGACTAATCGAAGCAGTAAAAGATGCACTGAAAAATGCTGAGTAAATAAGAATGTCAAATAAAAAAACCCGGCCTCCAAAATAAGGCCGGGCAAACAAGAAGGAAAGATCTCTATGTAAAAGCAGATAAGTATCTGCTTTAATTAGGGAAAAAGAGCAGCTGGCTATTAACAGTGTAAATATATAATAGCACAGCAGTATTAAAGAATTATTAAAGCAAGATTAAAATTAAATTAGAATTTCCTTATTAGGAATAATTATTATTACTAATCTGCCGGGTTTTTCGGCAGATTTTTTTCTTGACAAAATAGCTCAAATTATATTATAATTAAGATAGAATTGAAATTGAAAATCATTATCAATTAAATATTTTTTTGAATTTAATTTAGGTTTTCCTAAAAGAGGTGTGATTATGAAGGAAGAAATTTTGCTGTCAAAATCACTTGAAGATTATCTTGAAGTTATTTTCCATTTGAGCAATAAAAATGGTTCAGCAAGAATTACAGATATTGCTTCAGATATGGAAGTCGCAGCATCAAGTGTTAATGAAATGATAGGTAAATTAAGTGTAAAAGGGTTGGTCAAACAGAAAAAATATGGACCGGTACTTCTGACAGAAAATGGTGCAGTTTATGCTAAAAAAATTGATTGTGTCCATAAAATAATTTTCAAATTTCTGTATGGACTTCTGGGAGTTAAAAAAGATACTGCTGATCATGATGCATGTTTAATTGAACACAATGTTAGTTATCAAACCGTAGAAAAATTAAATCAGTATTTGATAAAGCAAAATATTATAGATGAAGATGATAGTTGCCTCAGTGAGTTTTTTGTTAACAATAAAGAGGGGGTAAAGAATATGGCAGCAGATACAAAAAATTTAAATTTAAATCAGATAGATGTAGCTGTAGAAGCAGAAATAATAAAGATTAATGCAAAGGGAAAATTAAAGAGAAAATTGATGGATATGGGCCTTACCAGAGGAACAAAGATTACTGTAAAAGGTAAAGCACCTATGGGAGACCCAATTGAAGTTAAAATTAGAGGATATAGTTTGAGTTTACGCCAGAATGAAGCTGCAGAGATTCTGGTAAAGGAGGTATAAAATTGATCCCTTTAGCAATGTTAAGACCAGGTGAAACAGCCTGTATTAAAAAAATAGTTGGTGGAAGAACTGCAAAAGGAAAATTAACAAATTTAGGATTTGTAACTGGTAAAAAAGTTAAAATTTATAAAAGTTCTGATGGGCCACTGATAGTTGGTCTTGGAGACAATAGAATTGTAATTGGACATGGAATGGCCCATAAAGTAATGGTAGACACTGAAGGATGTGAAAATTAATGGCATTAAATAAAAGCAAGAGAAAAGATAATCAAATAAGAATTGCCCTGGCCGGAAACCCAAACTCAGGGAAAACAACAATGTTCAACGAATTGACAGGTTCCAGACAGCATGTTGGTAACTGGCCTGGAGTTACAGTAGAAAAGAAAACGGGAAGGGTTTCCTATCAGAATTTTTCACTGGAAGTTATTGATCTTCCCGGCACATATTCATTAGGTGCATATTCGGAAGATGAAATTGTAGCAAGAGATTTTTTGACAGCCGGTGATTATGATGTAGTTTTAAATATTATTAATTCTTCCAATTTGGAAAGAAACTTATATTTTACAGTCCAGCTTTTAGAAATGGGAGTAGATTTGATTGCTGTTTTAAATATGGCTGATGAAGCTGAGAAAAAGGGGATCATAATTAATAAGGAGAAGCTTGGTCAAATGTTGGGAACACCTGTTGTGGAAACAGTGGCCAGCCGCGGTAGAGGTATTAGTAACCTTTTAGAAAAAACTGTTGAAAATAGAGATTTATCTGAAACAGCTCTCAAAATTGATTACGATAGTGAACTAGAAGCTTTAATTGGTGAAGTAGTTTCAATGCTTAAAGAATTTGGTTTTACAGCTCAGATCAGTCACCGCTGGACTGCAGTTAAATTAATTGAACATGATCCAGAAGCTGTAAAATTGGTGGAACGAGAAGTGGGAGTTTCAAAAGCAAAAAAAATTAAAAGTTTAATTGCTGAAAGAGAACTAAAAGCAGAAGATGATTTTGATAATATTATTATTGATAAAAAATATGAATTTATAAATAAAGTTATAGAAGAATGTGTTCAAAGACCGGAGGAAGGTCAGGAGCCTGAAAATGTATCTGATAAAATTGATGCAGTAATAACCAATAAATATCTCGGCATTCCAATTTTTATGGCAGTAATGTGGGGTATTTTTAAATTTACTTTTACTGTTGGTGATCCGCTGATTGGATATATAGAAGCATTTTTTGCAGCAGCAGGAACCTGGATTGGTGGTTTATTGACAGGAGCAGGGGTTTCTCCCCTTATTACCTCTTTTATTACTGATGGAATTATTGGTGGTGTAGGTTCAGTACTGGTCTTTATTCCCAATATCTTTTTATTGTTTCTGGCTATAGGTGTTTTAGAGGACAGTGGCTATATGTCAAGAGCAGCTTATGTTATGGATAAGGTAATGAGTAAACTCGGGCTCCATGGGAAATCATTTATTCCAATGATTGTTGGTTTTGGCTGTAATGTGCCTGGAGTAATGGCAACCAGAACCTTAGACAGTAAGCGCGATCGAATTATTTCTATTTTAATTAATCCATTAATGTCCTGTTCAGCCAGATTGCCTGTTTATGTAATTTTTGCAGGAGCTTTATTCCCTAATCATGCCAGTACAGTTGTTTTTTCACTCTATGCACTGGGGATTATAATGGCAGTGGTTATGGCAGGGATTTTTAATAAAGTGTTATTTAAAGGTGAGAGATCACACTTTGTTATGGAACTACCCCCTTATAGATTTCCAACTCTAAAAGGAGTTTTCATACACATGTGGGAAAAAGTTGGAGCTTTTATTAAAAAAGCGGGTACAATTATCTTCTCAGTTGTAGTTCTAATCTGGGTACTTGCCAATTTACCCTTAGGTGTAGATTATGCTTCTGCAGAAAGTTTAATTGGACAGTTTGGACAGCTTGCAGCTCCAATATTTGAGCCTTTAGGATTTGGCAGCTGGCAGGCAGCATCTTCACTTATTTTTGGTATTTTAGCTAAAGAGGTAGTTGTTGGTACACTTGGTGTTGTTTATGCAGCTGGAGAGGGTGGATTAAGAGCAGCCCTACAGACTAATTTTAGTCCACTGGCAGCATATTCATTTTTAACTATGGTACTTCTATATACACCGTGTATAGCAACACTTGGAGCAGTAAAATCAGAAACTCAGAGCTGGAAATGGACTATTTTCACAGCTTCATATCTTTTTGTTTTAGCCTGGATAGTATCATTTATAATCTACCAGGGAGGAAAGCTGCTCGGAATTGGAGTTTAAGTAAACTGATAAACTAGTCGAATTATTAAAAAGAGAATTTGATTAGTTATTAAAATAATAAAACTGAATTTGAGCTGTACGAATCAAGGAGGTTATTATGGAATATTTATTTTTAGGAATTCTTGGTACTGGGAGTCTTTATTATATTGCTAAAAAGTTATATGGAGGACTTAAGGGTACTGATAGTCCCTGTGCAGGCTGTGGTAATGAAAGCTGTCCTGTAGCTGGGGGTAAAGAATATAATTTTGACGATATAATTATTGATGAGGAAGATAATTAAAAAAGTATTTATATAAAGCAGTAAAGCAGTACCGGGTACAAAAAACGTTTTTTGTACCCGGTACTTGATTTATATATTAGATACAGGATTAACAAGTGTTTTAAACTGAGTGGTAAAAAATAATTCGAATTATATTATTTTATATTGAGCAGTTCGTTCAATCTCTGCACCCTGCTTCTACTAACTGGAATTTTATGTTTGCAAAAATCTGATAGTATTACCTGATATTTACCTTTGAACCAAGGTATTACAGCTTTAATCAACGTCAAATTTACAATATAACTTTTGTGTATTCTGTAAAAATTTTCAGGCAGAATTTTTTCCAGTTTTTTTAATTGAAATTGAGTTATATAAGAATTATTATCTGTATGAGCCCATACTTTTTTGTCTTTAGTGGAAAAATAAAAAATATCATTATAATTTAAAAGTAGATATCTATCTCCATCGGAAACAGCAATTTTTTCTGGTTTTTGAGAATGTTTTTGCAGCTGATTAAGCAAACTATTTATATTTTCCCGCATAAATTTTTCTTTATTAAAGCTATGAGAATTTATTTTTTTCCAGACACGATCTAAAGTTTGATTTAGTCTTTTTTCACTGACTGGTTTTAGGAGATAATCTACAGCAGCAAGCCGAAATGCTTCTACAGCATATTCATCATAAGCGGTGGTAAATACTATAAGAGGAGAATCATTTTTATTTTGAAGCTTTTGGGCTACCTCAATACCAGAAATACCGGGCAGTTTTATATCCAAAAAAAGCAGGTCTACTTCAGTGCTTTCTAATAATTCAAGTACTTTGCGACCTCCGGCAGTTTCAGAAATAACGTCAAATCGTTTATCTTTTTCTAAAAGATATTTGAGCTCTTTTCTGGCCAGAACTTCATCTTCGACAATAACTGTATCTATAATCAATTGGCCATTCTCCTTTCTTCAAAATAATCTGCAGGCAAACTGATATTAATTTCTGTTCCTTCATTAGCTCTGGAATAAATGTTAAGCTCTGCTGATTTATTATAAATAACATTTAGTCGCTCTTTTATATTTTTTAAACCAATATGGTCCTGTTTTTTGTTAAAAATGCTTTTTAGCTTTTCTTTATTCATACCGATACCATTGTCTTTAACAGTTATTTTTAACAGTTTATTCTCTTTTTTGACACTTATAAAGAGCAGGCCTTTACCTTCTTTTGGATAGATACCGTGTTTTAGTGAATTTTCTACAAGTGGCTGAATGATAAAGGGAGGGATTTTATATTCCAAAATGTTATTTTCTATATCCCAGCTTACTTCCAGCCTTTCTCCCAGGCGTGCTTTTTCTATGTCAAGATAATTCTGACAGAATTCTATTTCATCAGCCAGTGTTGTCTGATTTACATTTCTTTTTAAAGTTCTTCTAAATATATTTGCGAGCTTTCTCAGTAATGTTCTTGACTGCTGTGGATCAATTCTGCAGGCAGAAATAATTACATTTAAAGAATTGAAGAGAAAGTGTGGATTAACCTGAGCCTGCAGGGCCTTTAGTTCAGATTCACTTTTTAATTTTGCTTCTTGGCTTACTTTAGCCAATTTAATCTGGGTTGCAAGCAGACTGGAAATACCTTCAGCAAGTTTAATATCAAGCACAGATATTTTTTCACCGCTTCGGTATAGTTTAAGCAGACCGAATACATTATTTTCAATTTTTAAGGGAGTAATAACTGCATTTGTTAGAAAACAATTCTCATTTTCACAACCTATGTCTTCTTTTTTATCAATAATAGTAGTTACCTTTTTATTTAAAGCTCTTTTACTTGCTTTAGTTTTAATTTTTTCTCCCGGAAAATGGTGGTCGCTTCCAATTCCCACAAAAGCCAGAACTCTCTCTTTATCTGTAATTGCTGCTGCATCAACACTGCTTTCTTTTTTTATCATATTAATAATTATAGAAGCAGTTTCTTCATTTAATCCTTTTTGTAAAATAGGAAGGGATCTATCTGCAATAGATAAGGCTTTTTCAGCCTGAAGAGCTCTAATTTTTTCATGTTCTTCATTAACTTTATCCAGAATACTTATAAAAGCAGATATACCGACAGCATTTGTTAGAGCCATGGGAATAGATATTACTTTTACAAGCTGTAGAGACTGTGAAAATGGCCTGCTTAAAAATAGAATAATTATCATTTCTATTGAAAGGGCCAGCAAGCCAATAAAAAATCCATTTTTATAATTTATTTGTCCCTTTAAATATTTTTTATGGAAAAGGCCGCCAATAAGTCCAGTTGTAATAGTGCCAGCCGCACAGGCAAAAGCAGTAAATCCACCCAGGGTATAACGATGTATACCACCGATCATTCCCGCTAAAATTCCAACTGCCGGACCGCCCAGCAGGCCTCCCATAAAAGCACCAATACCTCTAATATTAGCATAGGCTTCTAAAATATATATTCCCAGATATGTTCCCAGCAGTGAAAGTATACCAAAAAATATAATTAAAAAAGTTTTTTCTAGTCTCTTCATCGGAGAAATAAAGAAAAGTTTAATGCTGTTAATTCTGCTTAATATATAAGCAAAAGTTACTATAACAGACATACTTTTAAAAAGAGTAAATAATAAATTAAAAACTGCAGAATAGTTCATTTTATACCTCCAAAAAATTTCTTCTGTGAACCCCTTCACCTAAATCAAAAACAAGATTTAGATGGAGTTTTTTTTGGCTGTTTTAGATAAATTACCTTCTATAATTGCATAATACTACAAGATGATATAATATTCAAATATTAGTCAGGAAGACTCTTTGCTTAATGAGCCTTATTTAGCATCATAGTTGAGTTTTAGATAAATTTAAAAATTTCATTTATGACGCAATTTCTTTTTTGCAGTTCTAAAATTAATTTTGAAGAAACTCTTATTATTGCTATTTAATTTCTAAATTGATATACTAAAAGTTAACAAAAACAAAAATTGTGAGTGATTATATGAAAAATGAAGAATTGCGCTATCAGGAAGGAAAAAGAATAAGCATAATCAGTTTGATTACAAACCTATTACTTGCTGCTTTAAAAATTATAGTTGGTTATACTGCTAACAGTAAGGCACTGATTGCAGATGGATTTCATTCTTTTTCTGATATGGCATCCACTATTATTGTAATGTTCAGCATCAAATTTTCAAAAGCTCCTGCTGACAGCAATCATCCATACGGCCACGAAAAAGCTGAAGCTCTGGGAACCAACATTTTATCTGTTATTCTTCTGCTGACTGGTTTTTTACTGGCAAGAGATGCTGTTTATTCACTTATGGAAAGAGAAATCATTATCCCCGGCACTATTGCTTTAATAATTGCTTTTATTTCTATTATTAGCAAGGAAATACTTTACAGATATACAATTAAAATTGGAAAAAAAATAAACAGCAGAGGATTAATTGCAGATGCACATCACCACCGCTCTGATGCACTTTCATCTGTTGCAGCACTAATTGGTATAGGGGGAGCTAAACTTGGATTCTGGTATCTTGATCCCTTGGCTGGTTTTGTTGTAGCTGTATTGATATTAAAGGTAGGCTATGAAATAATGAGAGACTCTTCTAATGAGCTGATGGATGGTTTACCGGAAGAAGGGAAAATAGAACAAATAAAAAAATTATCCCAAAATGTTTCCGGTGTAATTGAGGTTGAGGAAATAAAAATAAGAAGTTATGGGCCAAAATTTATTGCGGATATAATAATTGTGGTTGATGATAATCTTACAGTTGGAGAAGGACATGACATTGCAGCTAAAGTTAAAAGAAATATAATGGATGTAGAAAAAGATTTTAAAGATGTTCTTGTTCATGTTGATCCTGAATCAGTTCACCAGTGATAGAAGTTAAAGTCTGTTAGCAGAGCACGTGGGATGGTTCAAGGGTGGACAAATTTTAGAAAAAACTACACAAAATGAAAGTTATCCACAATTTGTACACAAAACATGTGTTTTATCCACAAAAAAATAGTATATATTAACAAATACTGTGGATAATATAGTTATTCACAAGTTATCAACAATTTGTGGATATCAAAAATAATTACTATTAACGATTACTGTTTTTAAAGAGGTGGGCTTTATGAAAAATAATAATTTCTGCAGATTTGTTATAATAAAAAATATAAAAGGTGTTTTAAAAAATGGCTGTAAATGAGATATATACTGCAGCTGCAGGAGTTCTTTCAGGTGCTTTAACTGGATATCTGACAAATAATCTGGCTTTAAAGATGATATTTAAAAAATACGGGCCCTTTGGCGGAATTGTATTAAAAACCAGAGATGAATTTATAGCAAGTATCGCAGATTTAGTTGAAAATGAGCTGATAGATAAACAGCTTCTAAAAGAAGAGTTTTCTCGTAAAGAGTTCAAAAATAATTTCAAAAAAATGATAGAGGATTTTTATGGAAAATATCTGTACCGGAGAACAGGTAAGGTTAAAATTGGTGAAATACCGGCTTTTGAAGAAAATATGGATCTGCTGGCAGAATTTATCTGCAGAGAAAGCAGTGATTTTGTTGGAGATATTCTATCAACTTTCCGCAGTAATTTTGATTTTAAACTGCTGTTAAATGAGCAGGAATTGGAAAATATATTTCTGGAGATGTATAATTTTTTTGTAAAAAAAATGGATGACAGAGATTTTTTTATTAAGATCCTATTTTCGCTATTTGATGATTTAAAAGACTATCGAATAGAGGATATGACTGGGCAAAAATTTAAGGATGATTTCAAAGAAAATATTTTACAGCTAATAGAAACAATAAAAAAGGAAAAAACTGCAGATGAATCAAACTTTTTAACAGATTTATTAAATTTATTTGATCTGGATAAAACGATTGAGGATTTTTTTGAACAGCTGGAAAATAAAAGAATAAACTGTATATTAAATGATCCTGCAGAAATAGAAAAGTTTATTTTTTCGGATGATTTTTCAGATATAGAAAAAAATCTGAGCAGCAATTTAAAAGATTTTCTTTTGGAATCCAGCAGTTCATTTTCGGATTTATTAAATAAAGAACAGAAAAAAAAGATCGAAGCAGATATAATTGTAATACTAAAGTTTTTTCGGGAAGAAATAAAAAACTTTATAATTGAGAAAGATGATAAAATAAACTCCTTTATTTTCGAAATTTTTGCAGAAGAAATAGAATCATCTTCAGGTTTAAAAAAATTAAGTCGAGAATCGATCTATTCTCACTACAGAAAAAATATGACAGCAGATAATTCTCCTTCAGCACTGCTGTTAAATTATCTGGATAATTTAAAGCAGGATGATTTAAAAAAATTAAGCAGCCGTATTTTGAATCATCTAAGCAGCCAAAAAATTGATGAGAAATATTTAGACTTTGAAAGTATAAATTATGATAAAGAGAAATTAATTTCTCTGCTTTCTCAAAAATATAATAGTAAGATCTCAGAAATTTTTCCAGAACTATTCAAAAAAGATAAAATAAAAAACAGCAAAAAAAAGATATCAGAAAAAATGCCTGATATGCTTGAGGAGTTGCTTGAAGATCCAAAGAATATTAATAGAGTAACTGATTATATTTTTGCACTTAGTATTGAGAAAGCAGATTTTTCTTCACTGATTGAAAATAATATAGAGTTTTACTCATCACAGATAATAAAGTTCATGCAGCTGAAAAATAAAAGTATAATAAATAATTTTACTGCAGTTTTTAGAAAAAATTTAGATATGGAAAATAATCAGTTTTTAAGTATCCAAAAAGCCAAAAAGTCCGTCGAACAATTTTTGGATAAATTTTTTGCTGAGCAACGGGAAGGATTAAAAAAGAAAGAGCTGATCAATTTTTATGATCTACTAAGAAAAGAAGAAAAAACTGCTTCAGAAATTAGTGATTTTATTTTAGAAGTTCTCTATGTAAATATTCCGGAATTTCTTGAAGGAAAGATTAAAGAGACAGTTTCAGCCAATTTAAATAAGCTCAGCGATAGAGAAGTCCAGTCAGCACTGGAAGATTTTATCGGGAAAGAACTTAAGCCAATTACTTATCTTGGTGGATTTTTAGGTGCTGTAGTTGGTGGTCTATTTTCTGTATTTGCACCAGAACTTTCTTTAATTTCTACCAGTTCATCACTATGGATCGAATATTTAAGCTCAGCTTTTATTTATGGTGGAGTAGGATGGCTTACAAACGTTATTGCTCTATGGATGATTTTTCATCCATATGAGAAAAAATATTTAGCAGGAATTTCTATTCCGTTTTCACCTGGAATTGTTGCCAAAAACAGGTACAGATTTGCAGAATCAATGGGTTATTTTGTGGATAGAGAACTTCTGGAATCGGGTTCGACTGCTTCTTTAATAAATGATAATAGAGATAGATTAACAGAAGAATTACTGTCTCAGCTTGAGGAAGATAATTTTGCAGCTGTATACAGCTTTCTTGCGGATAATTCAGGTCTTATTTCCAGAAAAATAATGGAAATAATTAAATCTTTTATAGATAATTATCAGTTTAATGATGAAGATAGAAGTGTTGAATTTATTTCTGAATTTGCAGTCAGAAAAACTGCTGATTATTTATCACAGCAGGATATTGATAGTATATTACAGTTTGCAAGCGGCAGTCTGGAACATATTTATAGCAGAGAGTTATTTAAAAATTTAAATATTAGTAATAAACAATTAAACAAAATTATTCCTCAGAGGAACAGCTGGAATTTATACAGCCGTGATGTACAGAAATTATTGTTGAGCGGTGCAGCAGGAGATGTAATAAAATATATTCTTCCGAAAAATATAAAATATGAATTTTTTAATATTGATCTTTTAAATAGAGCTGAAAGATTTCTTTCTGAAATAAAACTTTCTACTCTGAACAGTCTGGTTCAGCAGAATATGTCTTATATAGCAGAGATTCTCAAAGAAAAGATGGAAGAGCTAATTGAAAGAGAAAAAAGAAAAAGAACGGGAATTATTGAAAATACGCTTATGTCAGGTGCAATTTATTTTGCAGATCTGGATGAGTTTTTGCAGAATACTTTAATGAGGATTAATGAGCGAAGGTTGGATAAATTTCTGCAGGAAGAAGAAAGTAATATACAAAATATTGTAGAGAAAGTTTTTCAGAAAGCACGGGAATCTAAAAAAAACCTTTATATAAATAATTTTAATGCTGCAGATTCTTTAATTAATTTAATGACTTCCAGTAGAGGAGATAAATTTATAGATGAGTTTTTTGCAAAAAACAGAGTAGAGATAGAAAAAATCACTGCAGAACTATTAAAAGACAGTGATGATACTTTAATTAGATTAATATTTGATATTGATAAAATAGAGCTCGAGAACTTTTTGCATAAATATTTTGTTCAGGGTCTATTTAAAGAAATTGCAGAAGGAGAAAATTATTTATTCAGTAGAGATAATATAAAATCTGTGCTGAAAAATATATCAGCAAACATTAGATTTTTGTCTACAAATAAATGCATAAATAATTTCTTTTCAGATATTGATCTGGAAAGAAGTGATGAATCAGTAATCATTAGTGCTGAACATTTAAATGAAATACTAAAAAAAATTAGAGATTTGACTGAAGATAAAAAATTCCAGACTGATATTAATAATATTTTGGAAAAAGAGACCCTCTCTCTGATAAATTATTTTAATGATAGAGGTTCTTATATAACATTTAATTATTTTGCTAAACTGTTTTTAATGGCAGGATTTGACAGTCTGGAAAACAATATCATTTCACTGTTTAATAGTGTTAAAATTAAAGAAATGGCCACTAATCAGGTTAAAGCAATGGATCCAGCTGAGATTGAAGCAATGTTCAACAGTTTTGCTGGAAAATATTTTTCGCATTTAAAACAGTATGGATGGTTTGGAGGCATATTTGGAGTGATTCAGATTTTGCTAAAAAACATAATCGAAGAAGGTGGTTTGTTTTGAGAAAGAATAGATATTATAATTATTTATATGTTATGCTTTTGGGAATAATTATGTTATTTTTTAGTTCCAGTATTATTTCCGGAGCTGTTTCAGAAAAACCGGCTGCTGCTCTTACGATAGCACCTCAGAAAGAGATGTTAAATGCTGTTGCAGGTGGAGAGGTTGATTCTTTTGTAATGGTTCCTCCAGGATACAGCCCGGCAAATTATGCACCTGCTCCTCAAGAAATCAGGGATTTTTCGGAAGCAGAAATATATTTTTCTATAGGTGTACCGGCAGATATACAGAATATCCTGCCACAAGCAGAAGAACTGAGTGGTAATTTAAAAATAGTAAAATTATTTGAAGCTGTTGACAAAAAATTCCCCCCAAGAGTTTTCAAAGATGGAGGAAGAGATCCACATATCTGGCTTTCACCATTAAGGTCAGCCTATATGGTAAATATAATGGCAGAAGAACTGGCAGAATTAATGCCTGAAAAAAAAGATTTTTTTATAAAAAATGCTGACAGTTATATTAAAAAAATTAAAGAAGCTGACAGAAGAAATAAAAAACTTCTTGCAAAATATAAAGGAGAAAAAATTCTTGTATATCATCCATCAATAGGTTATTTTACCGATCACTACAATCTGGAAATGATAACTATAGAAGATCACGGAAAAGAACCAGGGCCAAGACAGATACAAAAAATAATTGATGAAGCAAGAAAAGAAAATATAAAAACAGTCTTTTATCAATCTGAAATTGACAGCAAAAAATCGAGAGCAGTGGCAGAAGAGATTGGTGGGAAAGTGATTCAGCTTGATCCACTTGCAGAAAATTATTTGGGTAATCTAACTCAGATGGCTGAAATCATGGCTGAAACTCTAAGTAAAAGAGATGATCTAAAGTGAGTTATGCAGTTGAGTTAAATGGAATAACAGTTAAATATGGCAATTTACCTGTACTGGAAGATATAAATTTAAAGGTCAAAAATAAAGAGTTTTTGGGCATTATAGGGCCCAATGGTGGTGGAAAAACAACTCTGTTAAAGGTGATACTGGGGCTGATTGAGCCTGTAAAAGGTGATGTTATTATCTGTGGCTCCAGTTCAAAAAAAGCACTTAATAATATTGGTTATGTGCCGCAAATTTCTGCATTTGACAGAAATTTTCCTATTGATGTGCTCGATGTTGTTTTAACTGCCAGATTAAAGGGTAATATAAACTTTTTCCATCATTATAAAAAAAAGGATATCAATAAGGCAGAATCTATTTTAAATAAACTGGATCTTTATGACCTAAAAGACAGGCAGATAGGACAGCTTTCTGGAGGTCAGCTGCAGCGGGTGCTGATTGCCAGAGCACTGACAATGGATCCAAAAATATTACTTTTAGATGAACCTACTGCAAGTGTTGATACTGCTTCTACTTCCGCAATCTATGAAATTTTAAAAGATTTAAATAAAGAAAAAACTATTATTGTAGTTACACATAATCTGTCAGCAGTATCTTCATATTTTGACAGCCTGGCCTGTCTGAATAGAAGACTTTATCATCATGGCGAAAAGAATCTTAAGCAGGATATTACAGATAAAGTTTTCGGCTGTCCTGTTGATCTTATTGCACATGGACATCCACATAGGGTTTTTTCTCCTCACAGAGAAGAGGTAAATAATGATTGATGCTATTTTGAATTATCAATTTATGCAGAATGCTGTTATAAGTGCTGTTCTGGCAAGTATAGTATGTGGATTAATCGGCACCATAATAGTAGAAAAAAAACTGGTTATGCTCAGTGGTGGTATAGCACATACTTCTTTTGGAGGTATAGGGCTTGGCTATCTTATGGGATTTGAACCTATTTATGGAGCTTTTGGTTTTGCAGTTTTTTCTTCACTTACTATTGCTTTTGTGAGGCACAGGGTAGGAACAGGTTCTGATACTTTAATAGGTATGTTTTGGTCACTTGGTATGGCTTTAGGTATACTGTTTATAGGTTTTACCCCAGGTTATCCACCTGATATTTCATCCTATTTATTTGGAGATATTTTAACAGTAACAGCAGATGATGTCAGATTAATATCTATTTTAACAGTATTTATTCTTTTTTCTGTTATCAGTCTTTTTAATTACTGGAAGGCATATCTTTTTGATGAGGAATTTTTGAGTGTAATAGGTGTTAATGCTAAATTTTTTGAATATTTCCTGTTTATTATGATTGGCCTGGCTGTAGTTGTACTAATAAGAGTGGTGGGGATTATACTGGTTATAGCACTGCTGACTGCTCCTCCAGCAGCAGCCAGATTATTTACAAATAACCTAAAGAAAATAATGATTTTTGCCATTATTTTAGGTCTTATATTTTCTTTTAGTGGTTTAATACTTTCATATTATTTTAATCTACCTTCAGGTGCAGTGATAATCATAACAGCTGCTGTATTTTATTTTTCTTTTGCCTTTTCGAAGATGAAGGAAATAAAAAAATAATTACAGAAATTTAGTGTATATTTCTAAAATAAAAGTGCTTATTTCTAAAATAAAACAGAAGATAAAAAAAGAAAAATTTAATTATATAAAAGAAAAATAAAAGGAAAATCGGATTTGTTATAGAAACATATTTAAAACACCTGACAGATTTGAGTCAGGGTCTCTTTTATTAATTTAGGAGGTCTGCGTATGACATTAGAATTTGTAAGAAAAAGAGATGGCAAAAAAGTAAGGTTTGATAGGGAAAAGATTAAACAGGCTGTCTTAAAAGCAGCTGATGCGGTTGGCATAGAAGATGAACAGATTGGCACAGAAACAACAAAAGAAGTTCTGGCATATCTAAAAATTTTCTTTAAAAATGGCGGCATACCAGAAGTTGAGCAGATTCAGGATCTGGTGGAAAAAGTTCTTATTGAAAAAGGTTATGCAGAAGTAGCTAAGGCATATATTCTCTACAGAGAAAGACACAGCAAACTAAGGGACACTAAAAAATTATTTCAGGATGCTGTTGGGGCAATGAATGATTACCTTGACAGAAGTGACTGGAAAGTTAACGAAAACAGCAATATGGGATATTCTCTTCAGGGACTTAATAATTTTATTGCTTCACAGATTACAGGTCAGTACTGGCTTCAGGAAATATATCCTGAGGAGATTGCTGTACATCACACAAGTGGAGATATACATATACATGATCTGGGAAATTTGAGTGTTTACTGCTGTGGTTGGGATCTGGAGGATTTGCTTAGAACAGGTTTTTGTGGAGTTCCGACAAAGGTTGAAAGTTTACCCCCCAAACATCTAAAAACAGCTTTAGGACAGATAGTGAATTTTTATTATACTTTACAGGGTGAAGCAGCTGGAGCAATAGCTTTTTCCAATTTTGATACATACCTGGCTCCATTTATTGCATATGACAATTTGAGCTATCAAGAAGTAAAACAATCCATGCAGGAATTTTTGTTCAATATGAATGTACCAACAAGAGTTGGATTTCAGACACCTTTTACAAATATTACGATGGATCTTAAAACACCCAATTATCTTAAAGATCAGGCAGTAATAATTGGAGGAGAATATCAGGAAAAGACTTATGGAGAGTTTCAGAGAGAGATGGATATGCTCAACAGAGCTTTTGCAGAAGTTATGCTGGCAGGAGATGCAAAAGGCAGAATGTTTTCTTTCCCAATTCCTACGTATAATATCACAGAAGATTTTGAGTGGGAAAATCCGGTTCTTGATCCTGTTTGGGAGATGACTGCCAAATATGGGATACCGTATTTTTCAAATTTTATTAACTCAGATATGAATCCTGAAGATGCACGTTCAATGTGCTGCCGGCTCCGTCTGGATAATACAGAGCTGCGCAAAAGAGGAGGAGGATTATTTGGTGCCAATCCGATGACAGGATCAATAGGAGTTGTGACACTTAATATGCCTCGAATCGGTTTTTTAGCAGAAGATAAAGAAGACTTTATAGAAAGAGTTCACTGTCTAATGGATATAGCTAAAGAAAGCCTCGAAATAAAGCGAAAGGTTCTTGAAGGACTTACAGAACAGGGTCTGTACCCTTATTCTAAATTTTATCTTCGTGATGTAAAAAAGCGTTTTGGTGAATACTGGAAAAATCATTTTAATACTATAGGATTAAATGGTATGAATGAAGCAGTTATTAACTTTCTGGGCAGCAACATTGCTTCTAAAGAAGGAAGGAAATTTTCTCTTGAGGTAATGAACAGAATGAGAGATAAGCTGCAGGAATATCAGGAAGAAACAGATAATCTTTATAATCTGGAAGCAACCCCTGCAGAAGGTACAGCATATAGATTTGCGAGACTGGATAGGGAAAGGTATGGTGACAGCATAATTTCTGCCAATGAAGAGAGAGTGCAGAATGAAGGTGCTGATCCATATTATACTAATTCTACTCAGCTGCCTGTTGGTTATACAGATGATATATTTACTGCACTTGAACTTCAGGATGATCTGCAGTCCCAGTATACAGGTGGAACTGTACTACATGGATTTTTGGGAGAGCGAATGCCTTCTATTAAAAATACAAAAAAATTGGTTAAGAGAATTGCAGAAAACTTTAAGCTGCCTTATTATACTATAACTCCGACCTTCAGCATCTGTCCTGTTCACGGCTATATTCCGGGAGAACATTATTACTGCCCTAAATGTGCGGCTGAAGTAGAAGCAGAAGAAGAGGCAGAAACAGTTGGTGCTTAATATGAGGCTTGCTGGTTTAAGAAATACTTCACTGCTTGATTTTCCGGATAGAATATCAGCTGTGGTTTTTACCAGAGGCTGTAATTTTAGCTGTGGATACTGCCACAACAGTCAGCTGATACCTATGAAAGCTCCACCAGGTGATGAAGACCTGCCGGAAGATATATTCTTTTCATTTTTAGAGAAGAGAAGAGATCTTTTAGATGGAGTTACTATCACAGGTGGAGAACCAACTCTTCAGCCTGATTTAAAAGATTTTATAGTAAAAATAAGAGAAAAACATAATCTGCAGATAAAGCTTGATACAAATGGAACAGATTCTAAGAAAATAATTGAACTGCTGGAAGATGGTTTGCTTGAATATATTGCAATGGATGTTAAGCTGGGTCTGGACAGCTATCCTCTCCTGGCACCAAAAGGAGTTATCCCGGAAATTAAAAAATCAGTAGAACTCATTAAAAACTCTAATATTGACTATGAGTTTAGAGCCACTGTTGTGCCGGGAATGCATGATGAGAAGGAATTGAATGAAATCGGCAGAATTGTTGAAGGGGCCGAGAAATTTTTTATCCAGAATTTCCGTCCTGTAAACACTCTTGATCCTAAACTTAGAGAATCCAGAACTTTTGCACCTTCAGAACTTAAGAAATTCAAATACGTTATGGAAAACTATGTTTCTAAAGTTAAAATTAGAAATTGATTTAACTTTTTCAGAACTTATTTTTCACTGTTTCGAAGTGATATGCTGAAGCTGATAGTTATAATATGCTTTAAGATAGTTTAATTTAGGGTTAAAATTTAAGGAGGTAAAATTGTGGCTAAAAAACAAAAATGTGAAGTTTATTCTCGTGTTGTAGGATATCTTTCTCCTGTTTCGGACTGGAACAAAGGAAAGAAGGAAGAATTTAAGGACCGCAAAACTTTTTCAGTTAAAAAAGAGTTTTCTTCTTAAAAGATCTCAAATGATGCCGGATGTATGATTATTTTAAACATACTATCCGGCATTTTTTTGTGCAAAAATTTGTTGAAAAGAAAAACTTCTTATGCTATAATTGTCTGCAGTGGGTGAAGTTTAAATGAACGAACCCCATAAAGAAATTTTCCTAGGGGGAATGTATTAATTATGATTTACACAGGTAAAGTAAAATGGTTTGATGCAAAAAAAGGTTATGGTTTTATTGAGAGAGAAGATGGAGACGATGTATTTGTTCATTTTTCCGCAATTCAGGATGAAGGATTCAAAAGTCTTGAAGATGAACAAGAAGTAGAATTTGAAATCGTTGAAGGCGACCGTGGACCTCAAGCTGCCAACGTTGTAAAATTATAGAGTTTAACTGTAAAACTGTATAATAAAACAACTAACCCTGACTGGTATAATTCTGGTCAGGGTTTTTTAGCGTTTTTTCCAGAATGAATTTCTATTTCCAGATATTTGTCCATCCTCTTCTACTCTTAATCCAGAATAGAACTTATATCCAATTATATCGGTAACAAAAAATGCATTAGGGATATCTACAGCTTCCATTTTCTGGGTCAGGAAGTTCTCTGACCAGATATATCCCTGGCCTGAATAACCTTCAAAAGTTAATGTTTTTTCTTCAATATTTTCTAAAGAACCCAATGGTTCTCCTGTTATGGCATTAAATAATATTTTTCCATTTAATGAATATGCATACCAGGGTAGTGAACGGGTCCCCCCCAAATACATTTCAGCTTTTCCATGCAGAGAAGATAGAGTTTTTTCGGTTTCAAATGGATAATTTGGATGAGTCACACAGTTGATATATTTATGTCCCATAAATATTAATTCTTTTCCACCTTTAGGAATTGTATAATCTGCCAGCAGATCACTATCAAAATTGGTTAGATCATCTACTATTTTCCAGCTGGCTAACTTTATTTTTTCTGAACCATCATTTTTAGCAAAGTGAGAGGCAAAAAGATCGGCAATATCACTGGATATGAATTCAGCATCACTTCTATTAATTAGTTTGGGACCCTTTTCAAATTCTATTTTATCTCTTTGAATACCATGAAAGTTAATTAAGTTTGATTCTGTAAGTACAAGCAGACTGACATTGCTTTCCCCATGATCAGACTTTGTTATTTCTAATGGGTAATATAATTTATCACTTTTAAATTTATAGTAAATAGCTTCATTAAAATAAGGCTTTGGACCTACATCTACAGTATCAAAAACGAAAAAATTATAATCTTTGTCAATATATTTTTTTATTGTTTTCTTTAATTCTTCTGGTATAACAGGATTATCTTTTCCCTTCTGCTTCAAATAGTTATTAACCCAGTTTGTAAATGTATTTTCGTTTAACACTTTTACAACTGTGATATCATGTGAGCCAATAACAACTTCCTGCTTTACTTCTCCACCCTGAAGTTGTCTGCTGTCTGAAGATCGTGTTATAGGTTGAACCAGCTGTTTTGAATGATCTAGAGTTAAAAGTTCATTTGCTTTTCTCAAAACATTTCGACTGGATTTTTTTATTTCTGGTTCGTGAGGTAAGGGTAATACTTCAAGAATTTTTGTATCCTGATCAGCATAAAGTTTGGTAGAAAGAATAAGAATTTCTTCTTTTCCATTCCAGGCGATTAATGCCTGCTGATTGGGTTCAAATATTCTTATCGCTGGCTGAAAAGGAATAGAACCTCTATCAGCAAAAACATAAGATGATATAGTAAACATTAATGCAAATATAATGAATAATATAAGTGATTTCTTCAACAAAATCACTCCTTTCCAATAGATTTATATATTCTAATTCTTCTTAGAGATTATTTTTCCTGCCATTTTATTAAAAAATAGTGGTAATATTTAATTAATTTAAATGATTTCGAATATATTTAGATACCTTTCAGAAGGTGGGAAATATTTGACAGTTGAACTGTAAAGTAATATACTTAAAGAGAAAGAAACTAATAAATTTACCTTACTAATAGGAGGGAAAATTATAATGGCAAAAGTAATGAAGACTATGGATGGAAACACTGCTGCAGCTCATGTAGCATATGCATTTACAGATGTTGCGGCAATCTATCCAATTACTCCTTCATCTCCAATGGCTGAGCTGGTTGATTCATGGAGTGCACACGGCCGAAAAAATATTTTTGGTCAGAGAGTTAAGTTGACAGAAATGCAGTCTGAAGGTGGAGCTTCTGGTGCAGTACATGGTTCACTTGCAGCAGGTGCACTGACGACAACATTTACAGCTTCACAGGGTTTGCTGCTGATGCTGCCTAATATGTATAAAATTGCAGGTGAGTTATTACCTGGAGTTTTCCATGTTAGTTCTCGTACGGTTGCAACCCACGCTCTTTCAATTTTTGGTGATCATTCTGATGTAATGGCTGTTCGTCAGACTGGAACAGCAATGATTGCTTCTGGTAGTGTACAGGAAGTTATGGATTTAGCTGGTGTAGCCCATTTAGCTTCAATAAAAAGCAGTATTCCATTTGTACATTTCTTTGATGGATTTAGAACATCTCACGAGTATCAGAAGATTGAGGTTATGGATTATGATGACCTGGCAGAACTGGTTGACTATGGAAAAGTAAGTGAATTCAGGCACAGAGCTTTAAACCCTGAACATCCAGTTACAAAAGGTACAGCTCAGAATCCGGATATTTTCTTTCAGGCTAGAGAAGCATCCAACCGTTTTTATGAGGCAGTACCTGATATTGTAGAAGAATATATGCAGGATATCAGCGAGATTACAGGTAGAGAATATCATCCATTTAATTATGTTGGTGCAGAGGATGCAGAATACATTATAGTTGCAATGGGTTCTGTGACAGATACAATTGAAGAAACAGTCAATTATCTTGTTAATCGGGGAGAAAAAGTTGGGCTGATAAAAGTTAGACTTTATCGTCCATTCTCTGAAAAATATTTCTTTAAAGCATTCCCTGAAACAACAAAGAAAATTGCTGTATTAGATAGAACTAAAGAACCTGGTGCAGTTGGAGAACCTCTTTACGAAGATGTTAGATCTCTATTTTATGACAGAAAAGAAAAACCTGTTATAGTAGGCGGCCGCTATGGTTTGAGTTCCAAGGACACTACTCCATCTCAAATTAATGCTGTATTTGAGAATCTCAAAAAAGAAGAACCTAAAGACAGGTTTACTATCGGTATTATTGATGATGTAACACATACTAACTTAGAAATAAAAGAACATATTAGTACAACACCTGAAGGTACAGTGCGCTGCAAATTCTGGGGCTTTGGTTCAGATGGTACTGTTGGTGCTAACAAAAATGCCATTAAGATTATTGGTGACAATACAGATAAATATGCTCAGGCATATTTCTCATATGATTCCAAAAAATCTGGTGGTGTAACAGTATCTCACCTTAGATTTGGTGATGAACCAATTAAATCAACCTATCTTATTGATAAAGCAGAATATGTTGCCTGTCATAAAGAATCTTATGTAGATAAGTTTGATATGGTTTCAGATCTAAAAGAAGGTGGAACATTCCTATTAAACTGCAGATGGTCAGAAGATGAACTTGAGGAAAATCTGCCTGCAGAAATGAAGAAATTTATTGCTGAAAATAACATAAATTTTTATATTATTGATGGTGTAAAGATTGCTCAAGAAGTTGGCCTTGGCGGCCGTATTAATATGGTTATGCAGACCGCTTTCTTTAAACTGGCTGATATTATTCCAGTTGATGATGCTGTTAAATATCTTAAAAATGCTATTAAAGACACTTATGGTCATAAAGGTGATAAAATTGTAGAAATGAACTATAAAGCTGTAGATAAGGCATTAGATGCACTTGTTAAAGTTGATGTTCCTGCTGACTGGGCAGATGCGGAATCAGTTAAAGAAGAAGAAAAAGAGGCACCTGAATTTGTAAAAAATGTGCTTGAAGTTGTTAATAAACAGGAAGGTGACAGTCTACCTGTAAGTACATTTGTTGGACGTGAGGATGGACACTTCCCTCCAGGACTATCACAGTACGAAAAACGCGGTATTGCGATCGATGTTCCGGACTGGGATTTCGATACCTGTATTCAGTGTAACCAGTGTTCGCTTTCCTGTCCCCATGCAGTTATCAGACCTTTCCTTCTTGATGAAGAAGAAGCAGCAAATGCTCCAGAAGGTTTTGTAACTGTTGATGCTAATGGTAAACAATTAGAAGGACTCCAGTATAAGATTCAGGTAAGTCCTTATGACTGTACTGGCTGTGGAGTTTGTGCTGACATTTGTCCGGCAGATGCTCTCGAAATGAAACCATTTGCAGAGATGGCAGAAAAAGAAGCAGAAAACTGGGAATATGCTAGACATGAAGTAACAGTTAAAGATGACCTGATGCCTGTTACCAATATAAAAGGTAGTCAATTCCAGCAGCCGCTGCTTGAGTTTTCAGGGGCATGTGCAGGCTGTGGCGAAACAGCATATGCTAAACTGGTAACTCAGTTATTTGGCGATAGAATGATAATAGCTAATGCTACTGGTTGTTCTTCCATTTGGGGTGGATCAGCTCCTGTTTCTGTATATACTACAAATGATGAAGGAGAGGGACCTGCATGGGCCAACTCCCTATTTGAAGATAATGCAGAATATGGCTATGGTATGTATCTTGCTACTGCACAAATCAGAGATAAGATTGCCGATCTTATGCAGGAGGCAATTGAACTTAATTTAGACCCTGAACTAAATGAGTTAATGCAGGAATTCTTGGATAATATGCAGGATGGAGAAAGGACAAAAGAACTTAAAAAGAAAATGATGCCACTTCTGGCTAAATACAGTGACAATGAAGTGATTGCAGAAATTGTTGATAAAAAAGAATTTATTGTTAAAAAATCTCAGTGGATCTTCGGTGGAGATGGCTGGGCTTATGATATTGGTTATGGTGGATTAGATCATGTACTTGCATCAGGTGATGATGTAAATGTACTTGTATTTGACACAGAGGTTTATTCCAATACCGGTGGTCAGTCTTCTAAAGCTACACCAACTGCTGCAGCTGCAAAGTTTGCTGCTTCGGGTAAGAGAATCAAAAAGAAAGATCTCGGTCAGATGGCAATGACATATGGTTATGTATATGTAGCACAGATTGCTCTTGGTGCAAATATGAATCAGGCAATCAAAGCTATCGCTGAGGCTGAAGCCTATCCTGGACCTTCTCTAATTATAGCTTATGCTCCATGTATTGCTCATGGATTAAAAGATGGTATGAGCTGTAGTGTATCACAGGAGAAGAATGCTGTTGAGTCAGGTTACTGGCACTTATATCGCTTTAATCCTGAACTTCAGGATGAAGGTAAGAATCCATTCAGCCTAGATTCTAAAGAACCTAAAGGTAATTTCAGAGAACACTTATTAAGTGAGGTAAGATTTTCATCTCTTAAGAAGACATTCCCGGAAATTGCTGAAGAGCTGTTTGAAAGAGCTGAAGAAGATGCTAAAGAGCGCTATAATTCCTACAAGCGCCTGGTAAAAGCATATGAGCCAGAAGAGTAAATAAACTTGTTTAGCTTAATAAAAAATAATTATAATTTATGATCTAAAGTATTTGTATGGGGCGGTGGATTTATTGTACCGCCCTTTTAATATTATAAATAATTTAGAAAGGGGTATATATTTTATGAATAAGGAAATTCAAGATGTTGAAGAAAAACAGCACTTGCGTATATTTTAGATCAATTTTTACCCTGGTGGGGAAGTCTATAAATTTTTAAATATAATAGTAAATATTATATTGTTTCTAATTCTTTTTTTCGGGTTATTAATTCTTTTTCTCTTTTAACAATTTTTTCTTCATAGACATCTATTTTATAATTTAAACGCTCAAGTGTTTGCTGCATTTTGTTTATTTTTTCAGCAAGTTTATCTCTTTCCTCAGTCAAAAGTTCTTTTCTTTCTTTAATAGTAGAATCTCCTTTTTGGTATAGCTTTAGATATTCAATTAAGGTATCAATTGAAAGCCCGGCATCACGCATATATTTAATAAATTCTATCCAGTTACAGTCTTCTTCTGTATAATCACGATTACCACTGCTGTTGCGCCTGATTTCAGGAATTAAACCAACTCGTTCATAATAGCGAAGAGTATCTTTAGTTAGATCAAATCTTTCACTAACTTCGGAAATTTGCATTTTCTATCACCTCTTTTCAATATAATTTATTTATTCTGATAAAATATTATCAGAATATTTAGAATGTGATTAGATATAAATCATTTATGACTTTAAAATACATGTTAAAAAATATTTTTATATCTTTATTCTATTCTATTATATTATATCAAATATATCAAAAATATTGAAAAAGGAGTTTCCATTTTTTGGGAAACTCCTTAAATGACTTTTTTAGCTCAAAAAATTTTGTATTTAATTACTACTTTTATTTTATTGCTAATTCTTATCTTTTTTTACTATTGAGTTATTCTAAAGCTGCTCTCACATTTTTCAATTCTTTTCTAATAGGAATATCCTGTGGACAATGGCTCTCACAAATTCCACATTCTATACAGTTTACAGCTTTAGCTTCATCTGATAAAAACATCTCATATTGTGTTTTGGCTCCCTCTATATCATTAAATAAATAAGCATTATTATAAATGGCAAAGTTATATGGTATATCAACTCCTTGTGGACAGGGCATACAGTACCTGCATCCGGTACAATTAATTTTTGTTTTATCTTTAAACACTTTTTTGGCATAATTAACTAATTCAATTTCTTGTTCAGTTAGCGAATTAGGCTCTCCCCTTTGGGCAGTATTAATATTGTCTTTCACATGCTCCATAGCGGTCATCCCACTTAAAACTACTGAAACTTCTGGATGGTTCATTACCCATCTGAGTGCCCACTGGGCTGGTGTTCTTTTTATTGGTGCTTCCTCCCATTTATTCAAAATTTCCTCTGGTATTTCTCCTGCTAAATTGCCACCTCTTAGAGGCTCCATAATTACAACACCCAACCCTTTATCAGCAGCATATTCTAACCCTTCTCTGCCAGCTTGATAATTTTCATCTAAGTAATTATATTGAATTTGACAGAATGACCAGTCATAAGAATCCACAATTTCTTTGAAGGAATTAATATCACTATGAAAAGAAAATCCAGCATATTTTATCCGACCATCTTCTATAGCCTGATCTAAAAATTCCTCTATACCTAATTTTTTTAAATTTTCCCAACTGCTTTTATTTAATGAATGGAGTAAATAAAAATCTATTTTATCTGTTTCCAGGCGTTCAAGTTGTTCGTTCAATAATCTATCCATATCTTCTCTGCTTTGAACTAACCAGATTGGAAGTTTTGTTGCTAAATTTACTTTTTCTCGATAACCATCCTTTAAGGCTCTTGCTACAAATGGCTCGCTTTCTCCTGGTTTATCAAATCCTGTACCATGGTAAGGATATGCTGTGTCAACATAATTTACTCCGTTATCAATTGCATATCTCAGCATTTTTGTTGCTTTTTCCTCATCAATATTAGTTTGCTCACCATCAATAACAGGTAATCTCATACAGCCAAACCCTAAAACAGAAACCTTTTCATTTGTTTTTCCCATTTTTCTGTATAACATCTTTATCATCTCCTATAATAGATTTTTTTATTATTTCTTTTTCTAACACCTGTATTTTAATTCAACTCCAATTTATAGTTTGAATACTTTTTTACAGAAACTATTATTATTGTAATTAAAATTAACTGAATAATTATCACACCCAGTGGTCCACAAAATAAGTCCATCAAAAAACGGTATATGCATAAGGTAAAAAACTGGCCCTGGCAGTTTATAAGCATGAGCAGTGATAAAGGGTAGTAAAAATACCAATTCAATTTTTATTAAGATTACATAAATAGTTATTTATGAACTTATTAAAGCTCCTTATTTATAGGCCTTTTGATAAATATCTACAGTGTCTTCTAAACTTAATTCGCTTCTATCACACTGGAAAAGAGCTCCCATGGTTTCTCTTGCATTTTTTGCCATTGCCTCAAATTCATCTTCTTTAATTCCATAATCAGACATCTTAAGTTCTGCTACCCCACATTTCTGCTGCAGCTGTTCAAGTGCGATAAGGAAATCTTCTGCTTTTTCGGCATCATCTTTTCCCAGAGCTTTTGCCAGTTCAATAAATCTCTCTTCAGCAATTCCTCGCTCTACCATTTTGCCAAAATATGCCCTGCTTAGCATAATTAAACCCGAACCATGAGGAAGTTCCTGATGAAAAGCGGACATTGCATGTTCTAAAGAGTGCTGACTTGTTAATGCACCTACTTCCATTACTAAACCGGATAAAGTGTTGGCAAAGGCTACTTTTTCTCTTGCCTTCAGATTATCTCCATTTTCTACAGCTTTTGGCAGTCCTTCAGCTATATTTTTAACAGCGGTAATTGCATACATATCACTCATTTTATTGGTAAATTTAGATAGATATCCTTCTATACTGTGAAATAGGGCATCAAAACCCTGAAATGCAGTATATTTTGGCGGGACTGTGGTCATTAGTTCTGGATCAACAACTGCTATTTTAGGCAGAAGATCTGGATGTACAAATCCAATTTTCTCATTAGTTTCTGAATTAGTAATTACAGTTCCTCTATCAACTTCGGATCCTGTTCCAGCTGTAGTTGTAATTGCAACTACAGGGAGTGGAGTATTTTTAACTTCTTTACCTTTACCAGTTCCACCGGGAATATAATCCCAGTAATCACCTTCATTAACAGCCATCAGTGCAATTGATTTGGCGGCGTCCATACTGCTTCCTCCACCAAGTGCCACTACAAAATCACAATTATTGTCTGCGGCCATTCTGGCACCTGCCATAACTGTTGATTTTAAGGGATTTGCTTCTATCTGATCAAATAAAACAGTTTCTGCTCCAGCTTTTTTAAGCTGTTCTTCTGTTTTTTCTAAATAACCGTATTTTTTGGCAGAAGTTCCATTTGAGATAACAATTAAAGCTTTCTTACCAGGTAATTCCTCTTGATGCAGATTATTCAGCTGTCCAGATCCAAATAACAATTTTGTTGCTATATCCATTCTAAAACTCATTTTTACGACCTCCATTTCAAATTTTCTTATTTAATAGTTTATCACCTTGAGTTAACTCCAGGTCAAGCTTTTTTTGAAAATAATTTTTATCTGGTGAATTGTAGGCTGCAGTTTATCACTGAACTTCTTATTTATATAAAATTTGACAAATTAAAGAAATAAATATAGGATTTTTAAGATTAATGTAGAATCAATAATATAAGTATTATCACTAAAATGATGTCTGAGGTGGAAAATCTATGAAAAATCGATGGGAAGAGATGATCAATTAATGGAGAGTTTAATAGATAGGTTATCAATCGGAATTGTAATAGCTGATAAACAGGGCCAGCTTTTATTTACTAACCAGACTATAAAAGAGATGACTGGATATACAGAGGATGACATTAAAACAATGGAAGACTGGTACAAAAAAGCTTATCCTGATCAGGAATATAGGAAGAAAGCCAAAAAATATTTTCAATATGACATAGAAAATAATATTCAGGATAGAACATATAAAATTACAACAGCTGCTGGTGATTATAAATATTTTAATTTCCGTTACTCTCAATTAGATGATGAGAAAATTATCTTTGAGATTATAGATATTTCTCACCGTCTACAGCAAAAACATGAGCTAGAAAATAAAGAACATAATCAGTTAATTTATGCTGTGATTGATGATATTACTGAAAGTAAAAAACAAGAACTTGAATTAAAAGAGGTAAAAGAGAGATTAGAATTAGCTGTCTCTGGTGGTAATATTGGTATTTGGGATTGGAATGCTGTAAATAATACAGTACATTTTAATGAAAACTGGGCCCGGATGCTGGGATATGAACATTTTGAGCTGGAGAATAACCTTAATACCTGGCTTAATTTAGTTCATCCTGATGATAAGGAACAGGCTTTAAAAGACTTAGAAAATCATCTAGAAGGTAAAACTGAAAAATATTATAATGAGCATCGATTAAAAACAAAGTCAGGCAGCTGGAAGTGGATTAGAGATATTGGAAAAGTGACTGAAAGAGATGAAGCTGGAAATGCCATTCGGATTGTAGGAGTTCATATAGATATAGATCAGGAAAAAAGAGCAGCAGAAGAAATAGAATACCTATCGAATCATGATGAACTGACCGGTCTTTATAACAGAAGATTTCTAAATGAAGAACTTAAGCGTCTCCAGAATTCCAGAAAATATCCGATCAGTATTATCGTTGGAGATATTAATAAATTGAAAGATATTAATGATAATTACGGCCACAGTATGGGTGATAGGTATATTAAATTAACAGCAGAAGCTATAAAGAGCAGTTTAAGAGCCGAAGATATTGTTGCCAGAATAGGAGGAGATGAATTTGTAGTGATTCTGCCTGATACTAATTGTAATACAGCTGAGGAGGTAACTGAAAGAATTCTGGATAGGATAGAAGAAGTTAATAAAAACGAAGAATTGCCTGAACCTTTGAGTGCTGCATTGGGGTATGAAGCAACAGATTGTAACAGCGAGAATCATGGTGTTAAAAATATTAGAAAATGTTATGATAAAGCTGATAAAAAGATGTATGAGCAAAAATTTGTAAATAGATGTAGATGCTGATAAAATTAATTAAAAGTGATCATTTTAATTAATCATTGATGACGAAATTTATTTTTACAGCTGTAAAAATAAATTTTGGGAAACTCCTTATATTATATAAATTAGATTTAGGAATATTGGAGGTGGGATAATTGGAAAATATAATGGTCGGAAGACAGCCAATTCTTGATAAAAAGGAAAAATTATTTGCTTATGAATTATTATTTAGGTCTTCCCAAAAAAATGTAATTAATGATGGCGAAAGAGCTACAGCAGAAGTAATAACAAATAGTTTAGAGTCTATTGGTCTTGGTAATTTAACTCAGGATAAACCGGCTTTTATTAACTTCACCTCTAAAATGATTAAAAGTAAAATACCAGATATTCTGTCAAGTGAATCAATTTATATTGAAATTTTAGAAGATGTTGAAGTTGATTCTGAAATTTTAGAAATCTGCAGGGAATTAAAAAACGAAGGCTTTAAAATAGTGCTGGATGATTTTGAGTTTAAAGAGTCGCTAATTGATTTAATTAAAATAGCTGATATTATAAAAATTGATTTTTTAAATTCAACTAAAAGAGAAAGAAAAAGAACTCTGGAACTGATAAGAAACAAATATAATTCTCAGGTAAATTTTTTAGCAGAAAAAATAGAAGATTATTCTGATTTAGAAGAGGCAAAAAAATTTAATTATGATTATTACCAGGGCTTTTATTTTACAAAACCTGATATTGTATCCGGGAAAAAGCTGGAACCTCTTAAAGCTGGAACCTCTTCAGATGAGCTATAATAGTATACTAAAAGAGTTAAATAAAGATAACCCGAATTTTCGAAAAATAGAGAAAATTATAAAACAGGATTTATCTATGACTTACAGCCTTTTGAGACTTGTAAATTCTGCTGCTTATGGTTATAATATAAATTCTATAAGACAGGGGATAGTACTTTTAGGAATAGATAGACTCAAAAAATGGAGTCTTCTTTATTCATTTAAAAATTTAAGCAGTAATAAACCAGATATCTTATTAAAAACTTCATTAGTTAGAGCCTATTTTGCTGAATCATTAAAAACACATTTAGAAATTGAAGATGATTTATTTATACTAGGGATGTTTTCTTTAATTGATGCCTATTTGGATAGAGATCTAGAAGATATACTTAAACAGGTTTCAATGAAAACTGAATTTAAAGAGGCTTTAATTTCTGGAGAGGGTAAACTGGGTGATGTTTTAAAAATTATTGAGATTTACGAAAAGTCAAACTGGAAAGAGCTAAAAAATTTTTCTTTAAACCACAGTCTTATTTTTGAAGATTATCTTAAAGCAATTGAAAAAGCTGAAAAAATTTTTGAGATTACTTAAAACTATATTTATGGTAATGTTGTTTGCTTGAATATCTCCCACCTTTGTCATTACCGATTTGAAATATTTAATCAGACATCCTGACACTCCCTAAAATAGCAGCTATTATAACTATTCTTGATATATGAAGTTCTTTCCTGCAAATATGATAGAAAACAATTTACGCTGAATTCGGTGAGTAAAAAGTTCAAGTAAGTTTTTTTGATATATATTTTTTAATTCCCAAAAAAGTCTTTATAAAATCGACTTAATTCAGTTTTTAATTCAGGTATTGGTCCTATTACTTCAATATCTTTTTGACCGCTCTGAAAGACTTTTCTGCAGGGAAGATCAAGGGTTGGATTTTGTTCATCATTTCCAGTTATTTTTAATAATTTTTTTTCAGAAAGGCCAAAAACCACTCGACCAACATTTCCCCAATAGATTGCACCTGAGCACATAGCACAAGGTTCAACTGTTGTATAGAGTGTACATTCTTTCAAAATTTTTTTATCATATTTTTTTGAAGCCTGGACCATGAGCTGAGTCTCTGCATGTCCAGTACAGTCTGATTCAGTTATTTCAATATTTTCCTGCCTTAAAATTATATTACCAGCTTGATCAACTAATATAGCTCCAAAAGGCATATTATTATGTTTTACAGCAGCTTCTGCTTCTTTAATACTTTCCTTTAAATAATAAGTATGATCTTTCCAGCTCATTTTAGAAATAACTCCTTTTAATATTTAATTATTTAGATTTTTAATCAAATGATTGAACTGCGAAAAGTCAATTTTGGTCATTTTAACAATTTGACACTCTTATCATAATAGGGATTGTGAAATTCAAAAATTGCTGATTAAGACTTTTCGTAGTGTAGCCATTAAATACATTCTTAAATATTTATTTTTAGAGATTGCTTTAACCCTTAAATTCTCTGTCATACGGTACAGTTAATGCTGTAGGTTCAGCAAATTTTTCATGTGATAAAGCTAGCACTATAATAATTAAAAGATAGGGAAAAATAACTGTTACCTCATAGGGGAAAGTACTTCCAGAAATTTGATACCAGCGCTGAAATCCATTTGCTATACTAAACAGCATTGCACCTTTTAATATTCCAAAAGGCTTCCATCTGCCGAAATAAACCAAAGCAACTGCAATAAAACCTCTGCCTGCAACTAAGTCATTTGCAAACATATTTGCCTGAGCAACAGAAAGATAAGCCCCTCCTAAAGCAGCAAGCATACTTCCTAAAATTACACATTGATATCTTATTTTATTTACATTTGTCCCCATAGTATCTGCTGCCCTGGGAGTAGAGCCAACTGCTCTAACTTTTAAGCCCCAGGATGTTTTATATAAAACATACCAAGAAATTGGCACCAGAAGAAAAGCTAAATAAACAAGTATATTGTGAGAAAATAATAGTTTGCCTAAAATTGGAAGTTCACTTAAAAACCCCAGGTGGAGATTAGGTAAACCAGCTATATCTTCCACTCCACCAATAAAAAGTCGAAATAAGGTCCCGGCAACTCCCCAGCCAAACATATAAAGTCCAATTCCACTAATTCCTTGTTTAGCCTTTAAAGTTACGCTGACAAAGGACATTAAAAGTCCCATTAAAGCACCAACGAAAACTGCCAAAATAATACCTAATAAAATACTCTCATAGGCCCAGGCAAAATAAAAGGCGACAAAGGCACCCAACATCATTATTCCCTCGACTCCAAGATTTAAGACTCCTGATTTTTGAGAAAACATTTCACCAATAGCGGCAAATAAATAAGGGGCAGAAACTGCAATAGCTACAGTTAAAATTCTTAAAATTAAATTTAAAATTTCATTAATTGCCATGAAATAAACCTCCAGAATTAGTTTTTTTAATTATTTTGCATAAGAAAGCCGAGAAACTTCTTTCTATACTTTGGATTTTCCAGCAGCAGGTTACTTGATACAACTGCTAAAATAACCAGTCCCTGAATACTAATTACCAGGGCAGAAGGTATATTAACTGCTCGCTGCATCATTTCAGCGCCTATTAATAAAAGTCCAAAAAAGAAGGAAGCAGGAATTACACCAATTGGGTGTAACCTTCCAAATAAAGCAACAACAATCCCACTAAAACCATAATTAGCTGAAAGTCCTTCCAGAACCCGGTGGTGGACTCCAATTACTTCAATTGTTCCAGCAATTCCGGCCATTCCACCTGAAAGTACCATAGCAAGTATTAGATATTTATCGACTTTTATTCCTGCATAATTTGCCGCTTTTGGTTCTTCGCCAACTGCTCTTAATCTAAAGCCAAAAGTAGTGCGCCATAATAAAAAATAAACTAAAATTGCAATTATAAGGGCAATAAAAATACCTGAGTGAATTCTCTGTCCCTGCTGAATTAAACGTTCAAAGATTGTTGAATCAGGCATTCTAGCAGTTTGAGGTACCCCAGTACCCCAAGCAATCTCTGAAGGATCAATCAGGGGACCCCTTATCAGGAAAAGATATAACTGAAATGCTATGTAATTCAACATTACTGTACTTAAAACTTCATTAACTGACAGCTTTGCTTTCATCCAACCAGCAATCCCACCCCAAATGCCACCAACAGTAAAGCCAACTAAAATAATAATTGGTATAGCAATAGCCTTAGGAACACCTGGAATTGCCAGAGCAGCAGCTCCAGCTGCAACTGCTCCCAGCTGAATTTGACCTTCACCACCAATATTAATCATTTTTGATCTGAAAGCAATTGAGATTCCAATTCCAACCATCATCAGTGGTATTGATCTCACTAAGGCTTCTGAAAGTCCATAGACACTGCTGATTGGTCGAATAATCATTGCCTGATAAGCTACCAAAGGATTTACACCAGCAATTAATAAAATTATACTACCAAAAAGTAAAGCAACTATGAATGAAATTGATAAAACTAATATATTAAAAAGTATTTTTATGATGTTATTTCTCAACGCGAACCCTCCTTAATTCCAGCCATTAATAAACCTAGCTTTGATTTATCTGCTTCAGCTGTATCAATTACATCTAATATTTGATCTTCATAAATTACTGCAATTCTGTCACTTAAGTTTATTAATTCATCAAGTTCTTCAGTAATTAAAAGAATTCCCATATCATTATCTCTAGCTTCTAATAACTTCTCATGTATATATTGGACTGCAGCTATATCTACTCCTCTAATTGGATATGAAGCAACAAGGGCATCAGGTTCTCTTTTTAATTCCCGTGATAAGATTAATTTTTGAATATTACCACCAGATAAAGCATGAGTAGGTGTATTTATATTAGGACATCTTACATCATACTCATCAACTGTTGATTTACAGTAATCTTTAATATAAGTCCTATCAAGCAAAAATATTTTGCTGAAAGGGCTGCGTAAATAATCTTTTAAAATTAAATTTTCTTTGACTTTAAAACCTGGAATAGTTCCCATATGTAGGCGATCTTCTGGAATATAGCCCATTCCTTTATCTATAATAGATTGAACAGATTTATTTGCAATACTTTCACCTTTAAATCTTATATCTCCCTTGTAAATTTTTTGTAGACCAGTGATTGATTCTGCCAGTTCTTTTTGTCCATTTCCCGAGACACCAGCTATACCAAGGATTTCTCCTTTTCTAATTGTTAAATTTACTCCTCTTAGAGCATCTAGTCCGCGTTCGTTTTTAGCCCATACATTTTCTAGCTCAATAATTGTATTCCCAAATTTATTTTTTCTTTCTACAGTTGGTAATTCTACATCATGACCTGCCATTTTTCGGGCTAGCTGATTGATATTAGTTTTAGAAATTGGGGTTGAAAACACATTTTTTCCATTCCTTAAAACTTCAACTCGATCACTAACATTCATGACTTCATTTAATTTATGAGAGATAAAAATAACTCCCATGCCTTCCTTAATAACTGACCTAAGCCATTTAATTAAATCATCTGTTTCCTGAGGGGTTAAAGCAGCAGTTGGTTCATCTAAAACTAAGATATTGGCATTAAAATAAAGAGCTTTAATTATTTCAACTTTCTGTCTCTCACCCACACTTAGGTCAGAAATTAAAAGAGAGGAGTCAATATTGAGATCATGTTTTTTTGATAAAAGCTTAATTTTTTGAGCAACGTTATCCAGATCCATTGAAAACTTACTTTTAAATTTTATTCCAAGGGCTACGTTCTCGGTTACAGTTAGAGAAGGAACTAACATAAAATGCTGATGGACCATACCTATTCCTAAATCCAGAGCTTTCTTAGGAGAATCAATTTTAACTTCCTGATCATTAATTAAAATTCTACCACTGTTTGGATGATAAAGCCCATAAAGTATATTCATTAAAGTTGTTTTACCTGCACCATTTTCTCCAAGTAGAGCAAGGACTTCACCAGATTCTACCTTTAGATGAACATCTTTATTTGCTATAACTCCTGGAAATTTTTTAGTTATATTGACCATTTCTAAAGATTTAATTTTATCCATCAATCTGCCTCCTAAAACAATTCAAATAGGCCCTCCCAGATGAAGCTTCCAGGAGGGTTTTGATTTTAATTGATTTCTATTTCTATTTCACCGGACTTTAATTTTTCAATATTTTCATTAATTAATGCATGCAGCTCATCATCAATCAGATTATCCAGATTTTCATTAAGCTTATAGCTTAAAAATCCATTTTCAAATGATAAGGATAGATGCTCTCCACCATAAACTCCGTCAGCTCTCGCATTAATCATATATCTAACTACTTCTTTAAAATTAAGCACTTGAGATGCTATTACAGTATTTGGTGCTAGACTGCTCTGATCAACATCTGTAGATAACCAGTAAACGCCTGCCTCTTCAGCTGCTTTGATTGCTCCAACAGTCTGCTGAGCTGAACCAGTTAAAACATCAGCACCTTCAGAAATCTGGGTTTCAGCCATTTCTCTGGCAGCAACAGTATCTCCAAAACTACCTGTATAACCAACTTTTATTTCAACATTAGAACTTACTGATTTAACTCCCTGTATAAAGCCTGTATTATATTTAATTGCATCACCTGCTTCAACAGGACCTACAATGCCAACTATGCCGGTTTTAGTTACATGGGCAGCGATGATTCCTGATAAATAGGCTCCTTCTTCAGCATTAGGATCATAAGCATAGACATTATTATGCATAGCATTATATGCTGTACCGTAAGCAAAGGTAGTATTTGGGAAATCTCGTGCTACATCATCAACAATATTTTGATACTGGGCTCCGTGAGCTATAACAATATCATAATTTGGAGCATACTCTCGCATAGCTGAACCAACCTGCACAGCATCATATAGGTTTTCACTGTAAGAAATTTCTGAAATCTTTTTTTCTCCTAATTCTTCTTTTAAGCTAATAACTCCATCATACATTGCCTGACTCCAGGCCATATCGTCAATAGTACTGGGGAATATCATAGCAATACTAACTGCTTCATCTTCCTATAACTAATAATTGGAAATAGAGGTGAAATAATATGAGTGATAAAAAATATGTTTATATTAGAATTTCCAGTAAAGAACAGAATCCGGCCAGATAGGAAGATGGACTTTTAAAAGCTGGTGTTGAAAAAGATTATATTTTTATTGATAAAATGAGTGGGAAGGATTTTGACAGACCCGAGTATTAATTAGTTAAAAGACTGCTTAAAAAGGATGATGTTTTATTAAAGATTTGGATCACCTGGTTAGGAACTGCAGAATGATTAAAGAAGAGTGGAAAGAGATCACGATGGATATTGGAGCAGATATAATAGTTTTCGATATGGATCTTTTAGATACCAGCTTTCAGGTAGAGTTTCAATACAGGATTTTAAAAAATTAAGGAATTCATGATTGCTGTGATGAGTACCTTCTTCCAGTGTCAGGTTAAGTAATTCATCAGTTTTAGATATGATTCCAACTTTTTTTTAAAGAAGGTCTGCCTTTATATCTTGGATTATATCCATTTGCAGAACCTTCCTGATTACCAAAAACAGTACAGACTGTATCATCAAAATCGAGTATTACTTCTTTAGCAGGTTTTATTTTTATAAAATTTGCTTATGATTATAATAAATTACCCATTTGGGTAATTTATTTTTTATATTAATAGTAATATAATTATGGCAATCTATGATTTTATCCAGAACCACAGAGAGCGATTTCCTGTGTTCCCGTGACGAAAATATACCAGGTATTAGAAGGTTTCCAGTCTACTTTCTATGACTGTCTGGATAGAAAACCCAGTCAAAGATAACTTAAAAACTATAAACTAAAACTAAAAATAGCTAAAATACAATGGCAGCATAGCGGCTGCTATAGGAAGCCAGGCAAGACAGAAATTTTTAAATATATAGCTGTTTATCACAACAGAATCAGAATGTATTCGGCGTTAAATTATAAAAGTTTAGAAGATTATGAAAACGACAGGAAATTGCCTAAACTTTGTGTCTAATTTAATGGGGGAAGCTTATTTTTTCTTTCATAAATAGAAAAGCTCTAACTTTAATAAAGTTAGGAGTTTCCCCAAAATTTATTTTCAAGCTGCAAAAAGGGGGCTTTAGTCATCAACGAAATTTTTAGATTTATCTAAAACTCAATTCGGGTGTGAAATAGGGCACACTAATCAATGAGTCCTCCTGACTCATGATTAGCTCACTCCATCCTGCAGTTCAACCCTATTTCTTCCTTCATTTCGTTAAGATTCATTGACTAAAAATTTCAATATTCCTGCATCTCCCTTTTTTGCAGCAGTATATAAAAAATGGGGAAAGTCTAGTTAATAAAGTTAGGTGAAATATTCAAATTATTGTGATATAATTAACAGATTACTACAGTTTAAAGTAAAATTAGGTAATCAAACTATAATTATGGAAACTTTTAGTCAAAAACCACCATTCAATCAGAAACAAAAATCTTGACTTTTCAACCCAAATAATGTAGTCTAGAAACTACGGAAGGGGTTTTGCAGGATTAAAAGTGTTAATACCCTAAAAGATCAGACGCTTTTCAAATTTTAATACTGGAAATCTTACTTAAATAACTCTAAATATTTTTTAAAAATGGCCTTTTTTATTGTCTTCAAGACAGCTTACTAACTCAAACAGCTTACAAAGGCTGTCAGATCAATGAATATAATTTTTTCTCACAAATTCCTTGACGATAATAAGAGCAGCTGTTATAATATTTATTGTTGCTTAAGAGAAGTTTTAGCTTGCGCCCGTAGCTCAACTGGATAGAGCGATTGACTACGGATCAATAGGCTGAGGGTTCGAATCCTTCCGGGCGCACCATTTATTTAGGAGTTTTTATGATTTTTTCTAATGAAGATAAAAAATATATGAAAATGGCCCTGGCAGAAGCCAGGAAAGCGCTAGAGTATGATGAAGTTCCAATTGGTGCAGTTGTTGTTTGTAATGGAAAAGTTGTTGGTAAGGGGTTTAATCTCCGGGAAAAAACCCAGGACCCAACTGCCCATGCTGAGATGATTGCTCTGCGTAAGGCTGCCGAAAAAAAGGTCAGCTGGCGGCTTGAAGACTGCCAGCTTTATGTAACTTTAGAACCATGTCCGATGTGTGCCGGAGCAGTGCTTCAGGCCAGGATAAAAAAGCTTATTTTTGCTGCCAGAGATCCCAAGGCTGGGGCTGTAAAAAGTCTTTATCAGCTGCTTGATGATTCGCGAATGAATCATCAGATAGAAGTTGTTGAAGGTATTATGGAAGAAGAGTCAGCACAGCTTCTAAAAGATTTTTTCCGTGATTTAAGAAAACGGAAGGATGGGTGAGTCTGGCTTAAACCGCTCGACTCGAAATCGAGTAGGCTTTACTGCCTCGAGGGTTCAAATCCCTCTCCTTCCGCCATTAGATTTTATCATTCATAGAATTATATATAAATTTTCAAAGTAGAGACTTTACGGAGAGGTGTCCGAGTCTGGCTTAAGGGGCCCGCCTGGAAAGCGGGTGTAGGCTCACGCCTACCGAGGGTTCGAATCCCTCCCTCTCCGCCATTTAAACTAAAATATAAGATTTGGCCGCACTAAATGGGGTGGTAGCGGTACCCTGTAACCTGCAACCCGCTATAGCAGGATTGAAGCCGTGGCTGAGGGTTTTGTCTTTCAGGGTCTGGCCCTAAAAAGTAGTGTTGACAATTGGGTCTTGCGCAATGGAGCCTTATGAACCCCGTCAGGTCCGGGAGGAAGCAGCGGTAAATAAGTGTCTTCATGTGCCGCAAGGGTGCCTGATTCGAGCCAACTATTAGGGTAACGCCTGGAAGATAAAATTCGAAGCAGGTGTGCGGTCATTTTTTTAACACCCGGAGTTGAGGGTGTTTTTGTTATATTATATAATAAAAATATAAAAATAAATAGAGGTGAATTTAATGTCTTTTCTCTCACTTTATAGAAAATACAGGCCGACCAAATTTAAAGACTTAATTGGACAGGACCATGTGGTAAAAACATTAAAAAATGCAATAAAGAATGATAGAGTTGCCCATGCATATCTTTTTGCAGGTCCTCGTGGTACAGGGAAAACTTCCACTGCAAAGGTATTTGCCAGAGCATTAAACTGTGCCCAGCCTGCAGAGGATTTTGAGCCCTGTGGAGAATGCAATTCTTGTCAGAGAATAGAAAAAGGGAATTCACTTGATGTTATAGAAATTGATGCAGCTTCAAACAGAGGTATTGATGAAATAAGGGATCTGAGAGAAAAGGTTAAATTTTATCCAGGTGAGGGGAAATATAAAGTATATATTATTGATGAGGTACATATGCTCACCAAAGGAGCTTTTAATGCATTATTAAAAACACTGGAAGAACCTCCAGAAAGTGTTGTTTTTATACTGGCAACAACAGAACCACATAAAGTTATTACAACAATTATGTCGAGATGTCAGCGCTTCGATTTTTCGCTTTTATCACTTTCGGATATTAAAAAGAGGCTAAAATTTATCTGTCAGCAGGAAGAATTTTCAGTTGAAGCTGAAACGCTGGATATTCTTGCCAGAAATGCTCGAGGGGGCATGAGAGATGGGATTAGTCTGCTTGATCAGGCTATTTCTTTTACTGATGGTAAATTAACTGCAGATGGTGTAGCTAAAATGTTGGGCAGAGTGGAAAAAAAAGAACTGAAAAAATTTCTGGATGCAGTTAGTTTAAAGCACAGTGATCAGGCCTTAAAATTGGTTTCTAAAATTATCGCTATGGGGCTGGGTATAGAAAGATTTTCAGAAGAATTAATAGAATATTGTCGCGAACTTCTGCTTATTAAGGAATGTGGAGTTGAATCCGGAATACTGGAGTATTCCAAAAGCTATTTAAATGATCTTTCAGAAGAAGCCTCACAGTTGAGCAGCAGACAGTTAACTGAAATAATAGATCTTTTTTCGGAATTGAATCAGAAGTTAAAATACAGTAATCAGCCTAAACTTCAGCTGGAAATTGCAGTTATTAAATTGTGCAGCAGCGATAATAATGATCCTTTAATGCTTGCTGAAAGGATTGAAGAACTTGAATTTCAGCTTTCTCATTTAAAAAACTCTTTAGCTGCATCTTCTTCAGATAAGACAGAGGAATTAAAGAAGACAAAAGATGATGTTAATAAGCCACACCATATTAATAAAACCGTTAAGAATGTAGATAAAAAGATTAATTCAGCCGATGATAAAGATTTTGCAGATAAAGATGAGGTAAATGATGGAGCTTCAGAAAGGAATATTGAAGAGGCTGCACCCCAAAAACAGAAGAAAAATACTGATTTAAAACTGGATGATATTAAAAAAATATGGGGGAAAGTGCTCAATAATATAAGAAAAACTGATATATCAGTTCAGGCCCTTCTGAGGGAAGGAACGCCTGTTAAGGTAAATGGTAAAACAATTACAGTGGCTTTTCCTGAAGGAAAGAAATTTCATTACAAGGGAGCACTGTCCAATAGTTCAATGATCAATAAAGTTGTCAGGAATGTACTGGGCCAGCCGGTAGAAGTTGAATTCTTAATTTACAGCAGTGCTTCAGAAAAAAATAATCTTAAAAAAAAAATAAGTGATAATACTGATAATAATGATAGGAAAGAGAAAAAAGTAGAAAAAGAAAAAAAATATAATGAAGAAAACACTTTTGAAGATTTAAAAAAATTAGCAGATTTATTTGAAGGTGAAATTATAAGTGTAGACAAAAACATTCTGGAAAAAAGAGGAGGAGATTAAAATGAAGATGAATAATTTGATGAAGCAGGCACAGAAAATGCAGGCCAAAATGGCAAAAATGCAGGAAGAACTGGAAGAAAAGACAATAGAAACCACTGCAGGTGGTGGAGTTGTTAAAGTTGTTGTTAATGGTAAACAGGAGGTAGTAGATCTGCAGATCGATGAAGATGCAGTTGATCCTGAAGATGTAGAAATGCTGGAAGATCTTATTTTGGCAGCAGTTAATGAAGGTATGCGCAAAGTACAGGACATGGTAAATGAAGAAATGGGTAAAATTACCGGTGGAATGAATATTCCAGGGATGTTTTAATGGATCCATATCCAAGACCAATGGGTAAACTTATTGGTGAATTGAGTAAATTACCCGGTATTGGGCCTAAAACTGCTCGCAGACTATCATTTTATATTCTGGAACGCAGCAAAAATGAAGTAAAGGAGCTCGCGGATGCTCTATTGGAGGCTCGCGAAAAAATTAATTACTGTTCTGTATGCAATCATTTAACTGAAAATGATAAATGTTCATTCTGCAGTTCAGAAAGTAGAGATCAATCTATGATATGTGTTGTCGAAAGTCCCCGTGATATAGTGGTTATGGAGAAAACTGGAGAATATAATGGACTTTACCATGTGCTGCATGGAGCTATTTCTCCCATGGATGGAATTGGTCCTGATGAAATAAAAATTCGCAGTTTGATTCCCAGACTGGAAAACGGAGTTGAAGAAGTAATAATTGCAACAGATCCCAATGCTGAGGGAGATGCAACAGCGATGTATCTGGCAAAACTTATAAAACCACTTGGAGTTAAAGTTACCAGAATTGCTCATGGTGTACCGGTGGGTGGAGACCTGGAATATGCTGATGAAGTAACACTTTCGAAAGCACTGGAAGGACGCCGTGAATTATAAATTAAAATTTGCTAATAATAAAACCCTGTCCAGAGAATTTCTTTCTAAAGACAGGGTTTTATTAATTTTATGAATATCTTTTGAATTATTTTAATGGAAATTGTAGATATTGTAAATTTCCATTAACCAAGCTGGATGTTACAGTTCAATTAGCTCATAATCTCTGCTTCCCAGACCAATTTCTTCTGCATATTCTATCTGTCTTAAACCACCATCAGTACTGGGATGTACATGTTTGAATTTATTTTCTCCAGGCTTAATATCTTTATCAACAAGCATTCCAAAACATTTTTCTTCTTTATTAACCAGGTCCAGAGAAGCCTGTTCCAAAGCAACAGGATCTTTAGAAGCTAAAATACCTATATCGCGAACTATTGGTCGGTCATTCCATCCTGAACAGTCACAGTCTGGAGAAACATTTGTAATGAAATTTATATATGCTGTTTTATCTTTTTTCTCTTTTACAATTCCATATGTGAATTCTACCAGTCTTTCTTCCACTCCTTCACTTGTTGCTTCCCATTCTATTGTAATTGCTTCTGTTGGGCAAGTTACAACACATTCTCCACAGCCAATACATATATCATGATTAATAAAGCTTTTTTCTTCATTAATTGTAATACAATCTTCCGGACAGTATTTTACACACTGTTTGCATTTAATACAGTGTTCTTCTTCAATTTCTGGTAAAACTGCCGAATGCATCATCTGTTTTCCTGCACGGCTGCCCAGTCCCATTCCTATATTTTTAAATGTTCCGCCAAAACCGGTCAGCTGATGTCCCTTAAAGTGGGCCAGACTTATCAAGGAATCAGCATGCATTACTTCAGAACCAACTTTTATGTTTTTGAAGTGCTTTAGATTCACTTCAACTTCCATAGTATTCTTGCCTTTTAAACCATCAGCAATAATTATTGGAGCCTGAATAGATGCATAACCAAATCCATTGGCTATGGCACTGTTGAGGTGATCAACAGAATTGGCCCTTCCACCTACATAAAGTGTATTTGCATCTGTTAAAAAAGGTTTGCCGCCCATTTTTTTTATATCACTTACCAGCTGTCTGGTAAAAACAGGTCTTATAAAAGCAGTATTTCCGGGTTCTCCAAAGTGTTGTTTAACAGCCACCAGATCATCTTTATCTATAAATTCATTGAATCCAGCCTTATAAAATAATTTGCTCAACTTTTTAACAAGACTTTCACTGTTGGTTGTTGACTTCATGTCAGCTATATATACTTTTGATGACATAATATTCCTCCTTGTTGAATTATTTAATGTATTAAAACTTATTTTTAATTATATGATAAATTTCAGGATATAACAAGTTATGAATGTCAAATAATATTTTACACTTTTCGCTCATTAAGATTTTACACCTAAGATTTTCCCCTTTTCTGCAGTTCTAAAAATAATTTTGGGGAAACTTTATTATTTCACTGCTGCTGATAAATTTTCTGCATAGACTTTCCCCATTTTTTATATACTGCTGCAAAAAAGGGAGATGCAGGAATATTGAAATTTTTAGTCAATGAATCTTAACGAAATGAAGGAAGAAATAGGGTTGAACTGCAGGATGGAGTGAGCTAATCATGAGTCAGGAGGACTCATTGATTAGTGTGCCCTATTTCACACCCGAATTGAGTTTTAGATAAATCTAAAAATTTCGTTGATGACTAAAGCCCCCTTTTTGCAGCTTGAAAATAAATTTTGGGGAAACTCCTATTTTCTGCAGCTTGACATTGTGCTCAGGCTTTGTTAAAATACCTTAAATATATGCGAATCTAATACCTTAAAAAGTCATTAAATTGCAGTGGAAATTTTATAAAATATTTTAAAATTTAAATAGGAGGCGGAAAAATGGATAAAATTGTTAAAGAAGGATTAACTTTTGATGATATTTTGTTAATTCCTGCCAGATCTGATGTTGTGCCTAAAGAAGTTGAAACCAGAACAAAGCTGACAGATGAAATTAGTTTAAATATTCCAATCATTAGTGCTGGTATGGATACAGTTACAGAGGGTGATATGGCAATTGCTATGGCAAGAGAAGGTGGACTTGGTATTATCCATAAAAATATGTCCATCAGACAGCAGGCATCTGAAGTAGATAAAGTTAAGAGATCTGAAAGTGGAGTTATTGTTGATCCGTTTTACCTTCAGCCAGATGCCACCATCAATGAAGCTGAAGCACTGATGTCAAAATATCATATTTCTGGAGTTCCAATTGTAAATGAAGAAAAAATTCTTGTTGGAATCCTTACCAATAGAGACCTCCGCTTTGTTCAAAATTATGACCGTCCAATTTCAGAAGTTATGACAGATGAAGGGCTCGTAACAGCTCCTGTTGGAACTACACTTGATGATGCAAAAGATGCCCTGCAGAAGCATAAAATAGAAAAATTGCCCATTGTAGATGATAATGGTATTTTGCGGGGACTTATTACAATTAAAGATATAGAAAAAGCAAGACAGTTTCCATATGCTTCTAAAGACAAACAGGGAAGGCTTCTTGCAGGTGCAGCAGTTGGAACAGGAACAGATACAATGGAAAGAGTTAAAGCACTTTATGAAGCTGATGTAGATATCCTGGTTGTTGATACTGCTCATGGACATTCACTGGGAGTTATTGAAATAGTAAAGAAAATAAAAAGTGAATTTCCGGATCTTCCCATTATAGCTGGAAATGTAGCTACAGCAGAAGCAACTGAAGAATTAATAAAGGCTGGTGCAGACGTGGTTAAAGTGGGTATTGGACCCGGTTCTATCTGTACCACAAGAGTTGTTGCAGGTGTGGGAGTACCCCAGATAACCGCAATTTATGATTCAGCTAAAAAGGCTGCTGAATACGGAAAAACAGTTATAGCTGATGGTGGTATTAAATATTCCGGTGATATAGTAAAAGCACTTGCAGCTGGAGCACACACTGTAATGATTGGAAGTTTACTTGCCGGTACAGAAGAAAGTCCTGGTGAACTGGAAATTTACAAGGGTAGAAGCTATAAAGTTTACAGAGGAATGGGATCTGTTGGTGCTATGAAACAGGGAAGTAAGGATCGGTATTTTCAGGAAGATCAAGAAGAACCGGAAAAATTTGTTCCAGAAGGAATAGAGGGGCGTGTTCCCTATAAAGGTACACTATATGAAACTATCTATCAGCTGGTAGGTGGATTAAAATCAGGAATGGGATACTGTGGGACAAAAAATATAGAAGATCTGCGTGAAAATGGACAGTTTATAAGGATTTCTCCTGCCGGACTAAGAGAAAGCCATCCACATGATATAACAATAACCAAAGAGGCGCCCAACTACAGTGTGGATTAGCTGTTGCCGGTTTTACAGACAAAATTATAAAAAAGTAATAATATAAGCTGTGAATTAAATAAATAATAGTCCATAACAGGAGGGCTTATCATGTCTGAAGAAAATAGAAAAGAAGAAAAATTAATCATTATTGGAGGGGGGCCGGCCGGGCTTTCTGCAGCAATTTACGCTGCCCGTGGAGGTCTTGACCCTTTAGTAATAAACGGACCTGAGCCAGGTGGTCAGATTACAACTACTTCAGAATTAGAAAATTATCCAGGTTTTCCCGGCGGTATTGGTGGATTTGAATTGATGCAGAAGATAACAGAACAGGCAGAGAGTTTTGATGCACGTCTAGTTTATGAAATTGTAGAATCTGTCAATTTTTCTGGTGACAGCTATATTATAAAAACTGATATGGAAGAATATATTGCTGAATCTGTAATAATTGCCACCGGTGCAGAACCGCGTCAGCTGGGTTTAGAAAAAGAAGATAAATTCCGTGGTAATGGAATTTCCTACTGTGCTACCTGTGATGCGGCATTTTTTAGAGATCAGGATATTGCCATTGTCGGCGGTGGAGATACTGCTTTATGGGAAGCAACATTTCTAACTAAGTTTGCCAGTAAAGTATATGTACTGCACAGGAGAGATAAGTTTAGAGGAACAAAAATACTTGGTGATAGAGTAAAGAATAACGAAAAAATAGAAGTTCTCTGGAATACAGAAGTAAAAGAACTTCTAGGGGAAAATAAACTGCAGGGAATTAAAATTTTTAATAACAAAAATAGAGAAGAAAAAGATCTGGGAGTTTCCGGACTGTTTATAGCAGTTGGTCATACACCAAGGACCAAACTTTTTAAAGATATAATCAAACTGGATGAGCAGGGATATATTATTACAGATGAAAAACAGCAGACCAGTATTAAAGGTGTCTATGCTGCTGGTGATGTTCAGGATCCTGAATACAGGCAGGTTATTATTGCTGCTGCTTCTGGAGCAAAAGCAGCAATTCAGGCTGGCAAGTATTTAGACAATAAAAATTAAAAATTGATCATTGAAATATATTACCCTCAAGGTAATTTAAGCTGCCTTAATTTTCCTGTTGTATTAGAGAATACAGGAATATAGGGCAGCTTTTCGTATATTGCAAAAAAAAGATGATTATTATATAATGAGACAAATAGAATAAAGTAAGGAGAGGAGCTGGACTCTTTGGCTCAAGGATATTTTATAACATTTGAAGGAATAGAAGGATCCGGAAAAACTACACAGATTAAACTGCTGTATAAATTTCTCACAGAAAAGGGAAGAGAAGTAGAATATACCAGGGAACCTGGTGGAACAGAAATTGGCAGAAAAATAAGAGAAATCCTGCTTGATCCCCACTATGATATTATGGATTATAAAGCAGAAATACTTTTATATGCAGCTGATAGAGCACAGGATATGAAAGAAAATATTATTCCAGCTTTAAAAGAAGGTAAAATAATACTTTCAGATAGATTTGTTGATTCCAATTTAGCCTATCAGGCTTATGGCAGGGGCTTGGACTATAAAACAGTTTATTCTATCAATAAATGGGTTGTAGATCCGTACTGGCCTGATCTCACTTTTATCCTGGATATAGAAATCAAACAGGGACTTATGAGAGCTCGTTCAATTAGTAATGATCAGACAGGAGATCGCCTGGAAAGAGAAGGAGATTATTTTCATCAGCGTGTTAGAAAAGGTTATCTCAAGATGGCAGAAGAAGATAGATTTGTAGTAGTTGATGCTGGTGGAGAAACGGAAAATGTACATGCTCAGATTAAAAAAATTATTTCCAGGAGGTTATTATAATGGAAAAAAAAGCTAACATGGCTAAAACGGTCAAGATGATAATAGCAGTAGTACATGATCATGATGCAGCCGATCTTTTAGAGGCACTAACTACAGAAGGTTTTCAGGCCACCAAAATGGCTTCTACAGGTGGTTTTTTAAGAGAAGGAAATACAACTTTTATGATAGGTTCTGATGAAGAACATATAGATAAAGTAATAGAGATAATTAGAGAAAACTGCAAATCACGCAAAAAAACTGTAGCACCTATGTCACCTGTTGCCAATTCTCTTGAGGGCTATTATTCCTTCCCTATGGAGGTCGAAATTGGAGGAGCAACAATATTTATTATCAATGTTGAAAAATTTATCAAAGTTTAAATAAAAAAGGAGTAATTCAAAAATGAGTTTTTCTTCGGTAAGTGGTCAGGATAAAGCTGTAGAAATATTGAAAGATGAAATTAAAAATGGACGTATCAGCCATGCATATCTGTTTTCTGGACAGGGTGGGCTGGGAAAAAAGAAGCTGGCGCTGGAATTTGCCAAAGCAGTTTTCTGCAGCAATAAAAAACTGGACAGCTGTGACAGCTGTATAAGCTGCCGCAAAGTTGATCACAGTAATCATCCGGATTTAAAGACTATAGTTAAAGCTGAAGATAAATCTGCAATATCAATAGATCAGATTAGAGAATTGAAAAAGGAAATAACATATAAACCATATGAAAGTGATAGAAAAATATATATTATTGAAGATGCTGACTTAATGACTAAAGAGGCAGCAAACAGCCTGCTTAAGACACTGGAAGAACCTCCTGAATTTGCTACTATAATACTCCTTGTTGAAGATGAAGGAAAACTCCTACCGACAATAGTATCACGCTGTCAGAAAGTGAAATTAACTGATGTTTCAGCTGAACTGATAAAAGATATTTTATTAAAAAAAGATCTGCCACAGGATAAGGCGGAAATATTATCCTATCTTGCAGAAGGAAGTCCGGGTAGAGCTGTTAAATTTGCAGAAAATGAGTCTTTTTTTGAAAAAAGAAAAAGTATATATAATTTTATAGCAGCTATTGATAAAAAAACTACTGTGGAAATATTTTCTGCGGCAGATCAATTTAATAAATTAATTAATAATGATTTTCCTTTCTTTTATTTGCTATCAAACTGGTATCGCGATATAATTATGTTCAAACAGAATTATGAGCAGGGAGTCAAAAACATTGACTATCTTGACTTAATAAAGAAGAGTACTGATAAATACACAGAAAAAAATATTATGGATAAACTTGAATATATTGAACTTGCTAAAAAATATATTGACAGCAATGTACGCAAGGATTTAGCTTTGGAAGTATTGCTTTTTAAACTGCGCCAATTAGAGCAAAAGTAGATATAAAAATAAATTGAGGTGTGTAATTGAATGTATACTGTAGTAGGAGTTAGCTTCAAAAAAACCGGCAAGATCTATTATTTTGATCCTGGTAATATAGAACTTGAAGCCGGTGATTTTGTTATTGTAGAAACAGCAAGAGGAATTGAATATGGTAAAGTTGTTGTAGGAAAAAAAGAAGTGACTGAAGAAGAGATAGTTGCTCCTTTAAAAGATGTCATGCGGAAAGCAACTTTAAAAGATAAAGAAAAACATGAGGAAAACCAGCGTTTAGAAAAAGAGGCTTATGATATCTGCCTTAAAAAGATAGATAAACACGGGCTTCCTATGAAGCTGATAGATGTTGAGTACACTTTTGATCACAATAAAATAATATTTTATTTTACAGCTGATGGAAGAGTTGATTTTAGAGAACTTGTTAAGGATTTAGCTCGTGTGTTTAAAACACGAATTGAGCTGCGCCAGATTGGTGTTCGAGATGAGGCAAAAATGGTGGGTGGACTGGGACCATGTGGTCGTCCAATTTGTTGTGCTACTTTTTTGAGAGATTTTCAGCCAATTTCAATTAAAATGGCCAAAAAACAGGACCTTTCACTTAATCCTGCTAAAATATCAGGACTATGTGGCAGACTTATGTGCTGTCTGGAATATGAGTCAAAAACATATAAAAAACTCAAAGAAATAATGCCCAAAGTTGGAGAAACTGTAGATTTAGAAATCGGTGAAGGGGAAATTGTGGACCGCAATCTTGTCAAGAAAACAATTAAAGTTGATATAGGTGGAGAAGATTATATAGAAGTTGAGGTTGAAGATTTGGATGAATACGATTTTGACTGAAAGGAAGGGAAAACTGATGGATCAAGAAGTTCTCAGTGCCCTTGCCCACTTCCAGGAGCAGATAGAAGCCCTTTCTCTTAGATTTCATAAATTAAAAGATATAACTTATCAGCTTTATCAGGAAAATGAAGAACTGCGTACAGAAAATGATGAATTAAAGAATCTCATCTTCAAATATGAAGCTGAAGATGAAATACCGGCTGAAAGGCAGGGCTATATAAACTTAATTCATATTTATGATGAAGGGTATCATGTCTGTCCGCTCAGTTTTGGAGAAAAAAGAAAGGGAAACTGTCTTTTCTGCCTTAATCTGCTGGAAAATCAGGGTAAGGAGAAATAAAGCGATGGAAGAGACTCACTATTTGATTGAAAATGAGCTAAAAATTATTCAAAATGATAAATATTTTAAGTTTGGAACTGATTCAGTATTACTGGCAAATTTTGCTGAGTTTAGACCTGGTGATAAAGTAGTGGATCTGGGAACCGGATCAGGTGTAATACCTCTGCTTCTGGCATACAAAAACAGTGGAATAAAAGTCAGTGGTGTGGAAATTCAGTCACCACTGGTTGAGCTGGCCCGCCGAAATGTGGAGATTAACAATCTTAAGGAGCGTGTGAATATAATAGAAGCAGATTTGTGTTCACTTGAAGATGTTTTTGCTGCCGGTTCTGCAGATGCTGTAATTTCCAATCCGCCCTATTTACCAGTTCAATCTGGAGAAACAAAAGAGAATAAATTTATAGCAGCTGCCAGACATGAAATTCATGCAGACATAAAAGATGTGATAAAAGCTGCATCGCGTGTAATTAAATTTGGTGGGAATTTTTACCTTGTTTATAGAAGCTGGCGGCTGACTGAAGTTATAGAGCTTTTGAGCCGATATAATTTTCAAGCAAAGAAAATGCGATTTGTGCATTCTCGGCCTCAAAAAGAGTCTGATATATTTTTAATGAAGGCTAAAAAGGGAGCTAGCCCTGGTTTACGTGTTGATCCTGCTTTATTTATATACAAAGAAAAGAGTAATCTTTATACTGATGAGGTAAAAGAAATTTATGGAGAGGACTGTTAGTTTGGAAAAAGGAAAGTTATTTATCTGTGGTACTCCGATGGGTAATCTGGAAGATATATCTAAAAGAGTATTAAAAACTTTAAAAAAAGCTGATATAATTGCGGCAGAAGATACAAGACGAACCGGACAGCTTTTGAATTATTTTGACATAAAAAATAGGATGATCAGTTATCATGAACACAATGAAAAAAGGAGAGCAGAAGAAATACTGGGAAGACTTCAGAGTGGGGAAAATATCGCTCTAGTAAGTGATGCCGGTATGCCGGGCATATCTGATCCCGGCCAGATAATTACTAAAATGGCAGTTAAAAATGGAATTGAAGTAATTCCTGTGCCTGGTCCAACTGCTTTCGTTTCTGCACTGGTTGTTTCTGGTTTTGATTTGAGCAGATTTGTTTTTCTTGGTTTTATCCCGAGGTCAACTAAAGAGAGAGATGGGTTTATTGATGAAATATCGCTGGAAGAAAAAACAGCTGTATTTTACGAATCTCCTTACAGACTTTTATCTACTCTGAAAGAATTTGCTGATTACAGTTCAGAGCTTGCCGAAAGAGATATAATGGTTGCAAGAGAGCTGAGCAAAATTCATGAAGAAAAAATTTATGGTAATACAATAGAAATAATTGAAAAATTAAATAGCAGAGAAATAAAGGGTGAGGTAGTAGTGGTGGTTTCCGGCAGAAAAAAAATAAAAGAAGAGGAAGAAGGGTGGGAAAATCTTAGTATACTGGAGCATATAAAACTTTTAATGAATAATGGATTTAGCAAAAAAGAAGCAATAAAAAAAGTCGCCGATTTACGGGATTTACCAAAAAGCGAAGTTTACAGAGTTGCGGTGGCTATTAAAATAGATAAGCAGTAAAATATTATAAGTGGGAGATGATCAGATTTGAGTAAAGAAACATATTATGTAACCACCCCAATTTATTATCCGAGTGACAAATTACATATAGGTCATGCATATACAACAGTAGCGGCAGATACAATAGCACGATTTAAGAAGATGCAGGGTTATGATACCATGTTTTTAACTGGTTCTGATGAGCACGGACAGAAGATTGAACGTAAAGCCAAAGAGTCAGGTAAAGATACAAAACAGTATGTGGATGAGATAGTAGCCACTTTTAAAAATTTATGGGAAAAATTAGATATAGACTATGATTATTTTATCAGAACAACTGAAAAAAGACATGAAAAGGTAGTCCAGAAGATATTTAAACAGCTTTATGATAAAGGTGATATTTATAAAGATAAATATAAGGGATGGTACTGTACACCATGTGAGGCATTCTGGGCAGAAAGGCAGCTTGAAGAAAAAAATGGAGAAAAAGTCTGTCCTGACTGCCACCGTCCTGTGGAATGGGTGGAAGAAGAGAGCTATTTTTTCAAAATGAGTAAATATGCCGATAAACTTTTAGCTCACATTAAAGAAAACCCGGACTTTATTCAGCCTGAAAGCAGGAAAAATGAGATGATTAATTTTATTGAACAGGGGCTGGATGACTTAAGTGTATCTCGTACAACATTTGACTGGGGGATCCCTGTCCCCATTGATGAAGATCATGTAATTTATGTCTGGATTGATGCACTCAGCAACTATATAACTGCAATTGGATATAAAACTGATCCCGAAACATTTGAACATTACTGGCCTGCAGACCTTCATATTGTCGGCAAGGATATACTTCGTTTTCATACAATTATCTGGCCGATAATTTTAATGGCACTGGATCTGGAACTTCCCAAACAAGTTTTTGGCCATGGATGGCTTTTAACCAAATCAGGAAAAATGTCCAAATCAAGGGGAAATGTTGTTGATCCAGTTGTACTGATTGATGATTTCGGCAGAGATGCGATTAGATATTATTTATTAAGAGAAGTTGCTTTTGGTTCAGATGGAATTTATTCGACAGAAGCTTTGATTCAGAGGATAAATTCCGATCTGGCCAACGATTTAGGGAATTTGCTCAATAGAACTGTTGCCATGGTTGAAAAATATTTTGCTGGTATTATTCCGGAAGTAAAAACTGTAGAAGAAGTTGATAAAGATTTAATTGCAAAAGCAGAAAAGACTAAATCTATTGTTGAGGAAGAGATGGAAGAACTTCACTATACTGCAGCACTTGAAGAGCTGTGGAACTTTGTCCGCAGAACAAACAAATACATAGATCAGACTACTCCCTGGATCTTAGGGAAAGATGACGCCCAGAAAGACAGGCTGTCAACAGTGATATATAATCTGCTGGAATCACTGCGTATAACTGCGGTAATGTTAAAACCATTTCTGACAGAAACACCATATAAAATAGCAGAACAATTAGGCCATTTAAATGAAATTAAAACTGCTGTGTGGAAAGACGCTGTCTGGGGTGGCTTAATTCCGGGTAGAAAGGTTATCAACGGTGACCCTATTTTCCCAAGGATAGATATAGAAGAATATTTTGAGAAGGTTGAAGCAAGAACTGCAGTCAAAAAGGAAAAACAGGTAGATGACTTGGAGCTGGAGAATATAAAAGATAGAATTTCATTTAACGAATTTATGAAGACTGATATTAGAGTTGCGGAAATAGTGGAGGCAGAAAGAATAGAAGACAGTAATAAGCTTATTAAACTTAAAGTAGATATTGGATTGGAAGAAAGGCAGCTTGTTGCCGGTATTGCTAAACACTATTCTGCTGAAGATGTTGTCGGTAAAAAGATTTTGATAGTTGCCAATTTGGAACCTGCAGAGATATTTGGCGTCAAATCTGAAGGTATGATTTTGGCTGCATCTGATCCGGAAGGTAATATGGTTTTATCTACTGTTAGTGCAGATATTGCAAACGGCAGTCAGGTAAAATAAATTGAATATAAGGGCCGTCTAAAGCTGACGGCCTAATTTGATTTTGAGTTAAAAAAGGATTTTTGTAGTTTGTATAGTAATATTATAATATGGATTAGTTATTCACTTCACTATCAATAGGAGGAATTATCGGAGGAGGAATTACTGGTGAAAGAGAGAAATAATATACCTAAAGCAACTATAGAAAGACTTCCACTTTATTACAGATGTTTAGATAAACTTTCTACTTTTGAAGAAGTAGAGGTGGTTTCTTCTAAAGATCTGGGAGGGCGTCTTGGGATACCTTCCACACAGGTTAGGAAAGATCTTTCTTATTATGGAGAATTTGGCAGACGTGGAGTTGGCTACAATGTTCAGGAATTAAAAAGATCTGTTGGTAAGATATTGGGAGTTGATAAGCTCTGGCCGGCTGTTATAGTTGGTGCAGGTAATCTTGGGCGTGCACTTGTTAATTATGGCAGTTTTGAAATGATGGGTTTGGAAATAGTAGAAGTTTTTGATAATGATTTAAGCAAAATAGGAAACCAGATTAATGGTATTGAAGTTAAAAGTATTCAATCTATTAAAGAAACTCTGCAGGGGAGAGATATAAAATTAGGAATTATCTCTGTTCCTGCCGATTCTGCTCAGGAAGTAGCAGATGAAATGATAGCAGCAGGGATTAAGGCAATCTGGAATTTTGCACCCACCAGACTGTATATTCCTGAAAATATTGTTGTTCGTAATGAAGATCTTGCCGTTGGAATTGTAAGTTTAATCTATCATTTGAGCTGGCAGGAAGAAATGGATGTGTAAGAATTGAAAACTGAAGTAGCTGTCCTGGCTAGTGGAAGCAGTGGTAATGCAGTTTATATAAGTTCTGGAAAATATTCTGTGCTTATTGATGTGGGGCTGAGTGGAAGAGAAATTGAGAAGAGAATGAAGAAGTTGAATCTCAATCCAGAAAACCTTTCAGCTGTTCTGATAACTCATGAACATAATGACCATATTAAAGGAGCAGGAATTCTGTCACGACGCTATAATATTCCTATTTATGCTAATCAGGGAACGTGGGCAGAAGGAAAGCAAAAATTAGGTAAAATAAAAAATGAAAACTGCAATATTTTTTCCGAAGATTTTATGATTGGAGATCTTGCTTTTACACCTTACAGTATTTCTCATGATGCAGCTGACCCGGTAGGATATATATGTCAGGCTGATGGAAAGAAAATCGCAGTTGCGACAGATACAGGAGTGCTGACAGATGAAGCGGCAAAAAAGCTGAGCGGTTCAGATTTTCTCATTCTGGAGTCCAATCATGATTTGGAAATGCTTATGACAGGTAAATACCCCCATTATCTAAAAAATAGAATTAAAAGTGAGTTTGGACATCTTTCCAATGATGCTGCAGCAGATATTTTACCAGATTTGATCGGCAGCAACTTTCCAACAGTAGTACTTGCCCATTTGAGTCAGAAAAACAATAATCCTAAAATTGCATATATTACTGTTAATAACAATTTACAGAAATCTGGGCTAAAGGTTGGTAGAGATCTTAATTTAGAATGTGCTGTCCAGAACAAACCTACAGAATTGTTTGATCTTGACAAAAGGTATACAGCTGATGAATATTAATATTGTTGGAGTGGGAAGTGTAAAAGAAGATTATTTAAATTATGGGATTTCAGAATTCAAAAAAAGGCTGCAGCGGTTTTGTGACCTGAAGATTATTGAAGTAAAAAATGAAAATTTAGGGAGTAATCTTTCTGAAAAGGATTTAATAAATATACGCAAAAAGGAAGCTGCAAGAATTTTAGATAAAATACCTGAAAGAAGTTATGTATTTGCACTTGATGTAAGGGGGAAACCAATGACATCTAAAGGTTTTGCAAAATCACTGCACAATCTTCAGCTTAGGGGCTGCAGCAGCTTTACCTTTATTATTGGAGGCGCTACCGGGTTGAGTAAAAATTTGCTGAATAAAGCTGATTACAGACTTTCGCTGTCACCCATGACATTTACACATCAGATGATAAGGCTAATTATACTGGAGCAGATTTATAGAGCATTTAAAATAAATAATAATGAACCATATCACCTATAAATTTACACATCTAAATAATTATATTTTTAAATTGTGGGGCATCTCTACAGCTGCTTCTATTTTATTAATTAGTGTTTAATAGATTTAATTTTTTAATTTACATGAACATGAACTTGTTTTCTGTAATATAATATTATAATTAATTAATGGGAGGTTTAATAAGTGAAAAAAATTTTTTCGGTTTTTATTTTAACTTTGTTTTTAATGCTTGTTTTAGCAGGTGGAATACAGGCTTCAGAGAGATATCTTTTTAGAAATGATCTAATAGATCTGGAGCTTTTGTATGTAGACGGAAAATTAATAATAAATAATGGTGATCAGGAGATAGCTCTGGATTCTGCAGTTTCTGCTTCAGGAGCTAAATACGAAAAAGATGACCTTATGTTCTGGTCTAAAGGAAATGATGGACTGCTGGAAATAAGGGGAAAACTGGTATCTTTTTCTGATGAAAAAATCTATGACTCCTGGCAAATAGCAGCAGAAAATGGAGTTGATTTTCGGGCAGTGGGTAATGAACCTGGATGGCATGTTGAGATTAGAGATGATGCAGAAGTGAAATTTGTAGGTGATTATGGAAAAACTGAGATCCAGGCTCGAGTTAATGATGTGTGGATTGGGCCGGCTGGAGATGACAAAATATATTATATAGATAGTCCTGCTGTAAAATTTCAGGTTATTCTGATTAAAAAACAGTATATAGATACCATGACTGGAGAAAAGCTTCCCTATCAGGTGAGAATTATATTCCCTAATGAAAGTTATACTGGTGGAGGCAGATTTCTATCATAGAATGAACAAAATGTCCTTCGAATTTCTTTATTACAGTAAGGTTAAATTTTGTTGATGTCGGAAATTATGAATGCATAAATTTTATCCACAATAAACCATCTGGTGTAATTTCCTGGACATTAAAGAAAATCCTCTAACTTTTTTAGTTAGAGGATTTTTCAGCAATAAATTATTTTATAGACTTTCCCCAAAATTATCTTTAGAGCTGCAAAAAAGAGGAAAGTCTTTATTATTTTTCATTGAAATTTAAAGTATAATTATTAACAGCAGAAAGAAAAATAGAAATAGTCTGCCGAATTGATTACTTTTTGTTTACAGCTTAAAGACTTATATTAACAGGTGTTTCATTTGTAAGATTATCACTTACAGGGCATCTTTCTTCTACGGCTTTAATCCATTTTTCTAGAGCTGCCTCATCTGCATCACAGTCAGGCTTTACAGTTGCATTTATTTCCTGATATCCTGCTCTTTTTTCTTCTGACTGGCCCATAAATTTAGCTGGATCCAGTTTCCCACTGATTTCAAACTCTATTCCTTTCATTTCAATACCCATTTCTTTTGCCACAAGATGTCCTACTACATTTAGACATCCACTCAAAGCAGCAAGGACATATTCTACTGGATTTGGTCCATCATTTGTGCCACCCTGATTTTTTGGTTCATCAACAATAATTTTAAAACCTGTTCTTGTTTCTGCTACAACTTTAGTTGAATTTTCACTTTTTGAAGTAACTGAAAATTTTGCTAATGGCATAAAAATTCGCCTCCTGTAATTTAAATTTATATATTATTTTATCTCAAATAATATATTCTATAATTCTTAAGAAAACCCTTTTTTATTTTAAGGTATTAGAATTAATATTTAGTTTTTTGTAAAACAACATTAATTATCATATAGAATTAAATTTACTGGTGTTTATTTAATACAGCTGTTAACCAGATAACTTAAGATTATGAACAAATATAGTATTATAAAAACAATATGTTTTTTTGCAAAAATTAAAATATGGTTTTCCCACAAAAAGATTATCTAAAAAATTCAAAAATGCTTAATGAAAAAGAAGAAAGGGGATATTTAAATGAAAATTAATGTTGACTGGCAGGGAGATATGGAGTTTTTGAGCAGTTTACCGTCCGGACACAGTATTACTCTGGATGCATCTCCAGATAGTGGAGGTCACAATAAAGGACCGCGGCCGATGGAAATGCTTTTAACAGGTCTGGGTGGATGTACTGGAATTGATATAGTTATGATTCTCGATAAAATGAAGCAGAAAATAGAATCTTTTTCGATGGATATTGATGGTGAAAGAGCAGCGGAGCCCCCAAAAAGATTTACCAAAATTCATATTACTTATAAGTTAAAAGGTAAAGATCTTGATGAAAAAAAAGTTGAAAGAGCCATTAAATTGTCAGAGGAAAAATATTGCTCAGCAAGAAGTTCTTTAAATGCCGAGATTACTTCAAGCTATGAAATAGAAAATATTTAACTTTCAACCCGGTTAAAACCGGGTTTTTATGTTGTTTGCTGGCATGAATATTGGCTTGATTAGTAAAAGCCTGATGCAGGGGGGGGTAATAAGGGCAGTGCCAACCACTGGCTGAAGAGAGGGGTGTTCATTGTGGTGAAAAAATTAAAGCATAACAATTAAAGGAATGAACCGTCCTGTATCAAACGGTATGCTGTAGTTATGTGTGAGGTCAGGAAATAAACTAATTATTTCTCTCCTGCTCAATTTTTAAAAAAAATAAATATTCCTGCAGGAAATTATTAAATAACATTGAATATATATTATAAGAGTTAAGTTTCATTTAATAATTTTTATAATTTTACAATAATTCACAATTAATGTGAGGAGGAGAAAAGTTAGATGATAAATCTTAATATCAATGAGGAAAAGCTAAAAAAGGTGATAAAAAGGGCTAGAGAGAACAATATAATTCTGCCTACATTTGAACAGATGAAAAATCCCGAACTTATACCTAAAAAAATAAAAGAAAAATTAAAAAATATAGGTCTATGGGATATAAACAGCTACAATCTTTTTAGAATTACCTGGAAAAATGAGCCAGTAAAAGATGGTGGTCTTTATGATGGAGTTAATTATATAGAATTTCCCCCGGAATTAACTGGAGTAGAAAGCAGAATTTTTGCAATTGTTGGAAAATGGTTTCCTACAGGTGCACATAAAGTAGGGGCAACTTACGGCTGTTTAGCTCCACAGTTAGTTACCGGACAGTTTGATCCAACTTCCAGTAAGGCAGTCTGGCCTTCAACGGGAAATTACTGCCGTGGAGGAGCATATAATTCTCAGCTTTTAGCATGTGATTCTATAGCTATTTTACCTGAAGGCATGAGTAAAGAACGATTTGACTGGCTAAAAAAAGTTGCAGGAGAAGTAATACCGACTCCCGGTACAGAAAGTAATGTAAAAGAAATTTTCGATAAAGTCTGGGAACTAAGAAAAACAAGAGAAAATATTACTGTTTTTAATCAATTTGAAGAATTGGGCAACCACCTCTGGCATTATGAGGTTACAGGTTCTGCAATGGAAGAAGTAATAAACAATGAGATGGGTGAAGATGATAGATATTTTGGCTTTTTTGCAACAAGTGGTTCTGCTGGGACCTTAGGTGCTGGAGATTATCTAAAAGATGTATTCCCTACAAGTAAGCTTGCAGTTGGGGAAGCACTTCAGTGTCCGACAATTCTGAGCAATGGATTTGGTGCACATAGAATTGAAGGTATTGGAGATAAACACATACCATGGATTCATAATGTTAAGAATACAGATATGGCTGTTGCAGTAGATGATAATAGAACTATGGCACTTTTGAGATTATTTAACGAAAAAGCAGGTAGAGATTATTTAATAGAAAAGGGTATTCCAGAAGAATTCATTTCTAAACTTGAACTTTTAGGTATTTCTGGAATTGCAAATTTAGTTGGAGCTATAAAGATGGCAAAATATTATGAGCTTGATGCTAATGATATGTTGATTACTGTTTTAACAGATTCTCTAGAATTATATACATCCAGACTAGAAGAGATGAATGAAGAAATGGGAGAATATACAAGAGAAGATGCCATTAAAGATTATCATCAATACCTAAAAGGTATTAATACAGAAAATACTTTAGAGATGGGTTATCAGGAAAGAATGAGAGTCCACAATCTTAAATATTATACCTGGGTAGAACAGCAGGGCAAAAGTTCAGAAGAATTAAATGCTCAGTGGTATGATTATGATAATTACTGGGGCAAATTACACAAACAGGCTGCAGAAATTGATGAATTGATTAAAGAGTTTAATGATAGAACAGGGCTTTTAAAAGAATTATAAAATTAAATTTTATTATCTATAACTTATATTATATGAGGTGTAACCAATGAAGTATGTTGATAATCTTGTCTGTATAAACTGTGGAAAAACATATAAGGCAGACCCGGACCGATACATGTGTGATGATTGTGGAGAAGATGGTATTTTGGATGTTCAATATGATTATGAAATGATAAAAGCAGAGTGGAGTAAAAATGAATTGTCAAAAAACATAGATAAGAGAATATGGCGTTATGAACCACTACTTCCTATCGAGCCAGATACAGAAAAGCCAAAACTCAGTGTTGGTAATACTCCAATCTATAATGTTCCTGCTCTTGCTGAAGAGATTGGTATAGAAGAACTCATTATAAAAGATGATGGATTAAATCCAACAGGTTCACTGAAAGACAGAGCTTCAGCACTGGCAGTAGTTAAAGCTCAGGAAGCAGGAGTTAAAACGGTTTCCTGTTCATCAACAGGCAATGCAGCTTCTTCTCTTGCCGGCAATATTGCTTCAATGGGTGGAAGAATGAAAGCGGTTATTTTTGTTCCAGATAGAGCTCCAGGTGGAAAGCTTGTTCAATTATTAATTTATGGTGCTGAAGTTGTTTCAGTTAAAGGTTCATATGAAGAAACGTTTTATCTCTCTGATAAAGCAATAAAAAAATGGGGCTGGTATAACAGAAATGCAGCAATCAATCCCTATCTGGTTGAAGGTAAAAAAACAGTTTCTTTAGAATTAGCTGAACAGTTAAATTGGGATATGCCGGACTGGCTTATTTTTTCGGTTGGAGATGGATGCACTATAGCTGGGGCATATAAAGGACTTTACGATTTAAAGGAAATTGGTTTTATTGATAAAATACCTAGGCTGCTTGGTGTACAGGCAGAAGGATGTGCCCCCATAACAAAATCTTTTAAAACAGGTAACAAACTTGCAGTAGAAAAAGAAAATACCCTGGCAGATAGTATTGCTGTTGGGAAGCCCCGCAACTGGATTAAAGCAGTCAGTGCAGTTAAAGCTTCTAAAGGTGATATGATAAATGTAAGTGATGAAGATATTCTTGCGATGATGAGAACTGCTGGAAGGAAAACAGGTGTATTTGGAGAACCAGCAGGAGTTGCAGGACTGGCAGGTCTCAAAAAGGCAGTAAAAAACAATATTATAAAATCTAATGAGAGAGCTGCTGCTATTATAACTGGCAATGGGCTAAAAGATGTAGAAAATGGAAAAAAAGCTGCCGGTGCCCCTATTGTAGTAGATGCTGATATTAAGAAATTGGCTGAAATTTTTAAGCAAAATGGGGTGACAGTATGAAGTCAGAAAACAAAAGACTGGGACAAAAAATAAGAAAAAAGAGACTTGCAAGAGGTCTAAGTCTGGCTCAGCTGGCAGATATGATAAGCAAAACATCCAGTTATTTAAGTCAGGTTGAAAGAGGTCTTGCAGAACCCTCAATTACTGCTTTAAGAGAGATAGCTAAAGCACTTGACGTGCCAATATTCTACTTTCTGATAGAAGATGAAGTTCACAATTCTGTTGTAAAAAAGGAAGAAAGAAGAGTACTCAATTTTCCTGGTTCACACCTTACTTTTGAACTTCTGTCTCCAGACTTGAAGCGAGATATGGAGGTAATCGAAGCCAGACTTGAACCTGGGGCAGAAACTTCAGATGACCCGCTTTCTCATACTGGAGAAGAATGTACTGTAGTTATTCAGGGGAAAATGCATATAAAAATTGGTGATAAAGAATACGAACTAAACAGAGGAGACAGTATATATTATAAAGCAAGTCTTCCTCATAAAATAACCAGTGTAGGAGAAAATGATCTGGTATTTATCTCGGCCATAACTCCACCAAATTTTTAGAAATTATCGTCAGGAATGCAGATAAAAAAATGTTTTCTGTACATTTTTATTACAGGAAGTTAGAAAGATATTAATTAAATAATATTTAGGATATTTGGTCTATAATAGTTTCTTAAGCTCCGGTGTTTTGAATTTAGAGTAAATCAAATTTGGAGGTGCCTACAAAAATGGAATTTGCAGAAATACTTAAAAAAGCAGAAGAGTATAGAGATGATATCAGTTCTTTTCTGCGGGATATGATAAGACTTCCCAGTGAAAGCTGTGGAGAAGAAAAAGTTATTGAGCGTATAAAAGAAGAAATGGAGAAAGTGGGTTTTGATAAAGTAGAAATCGATCCGATGGGAAATGTACTTGGTTATATTGGCAGCGGCAGCCATGTAATAGCTATGGATGCACATATTGATACTGTCGGTGTAGGAGATAAATCTCTATGGGATTATGATCCATTTGAAGGTTATGAAGATGATGAAATAATTATTGGACGAGGGGCTAGTGACCAGGAAGGTGGAATGGCTTCTATGGTCTATGCCGGTAAAATCATTAAAGATTTAGGCCTTGAAGATGATTATACACTTGTAATTACAGGTACTGTTCAGGAAGAAGACTGTGATGGTTTATGCTGGCATTATATTTTGGAAGAAGATGGGATTAAACCAGAATTTGTTGTTATAACAGAGCCAAGTTCCTGCAATATATACAGGGGCCACAGAGGAAGAATGGAAATTAAAGTTACCACACATGGAGTTAGCTGTCATGGTTCTGCTCCCGAAAGAGGAGAAAATGCAATTTACAAAATGGCACCTATAATCAATGAACTTAAAGCTCTGCATCCAAACCTCACTCAACATGAATTTCTTGGAAAAGGTAGTTTAACTGTTTCGGAAATTTTCTTCAGCTCACCATCACGCTGTGCAGTAGCAGATGGATGCAGTATTTCTATTGACCGCAGGTTAACTGCTGGAGAAAGCTGGGAATTTGCACTGCAGCAGATCAAAAACCTCCCATCAGTTCAGGCAGCAGATGCAGAAGTTGAAATGTATACTTATGAAAGGCCTTCCTACACAGGTTTAGTCTATCCAATAGACTCTTATTTTCCGACCTGGTTAATAGAAGAAGATCATCCGGTGTGTCAGACTGCAGTTGATGCATATAAAAAATTATTTAATGAAGAGCCGCTTGTTGACAAATGGACTTTTTCTACAAATGGTGTCTCTATAATGGGTAGACATGGTATCCCCTGTATCGGTTTTGGTCCAGGACATGAAGATCAGGCACATGCACCTAATGAAAAAACATGGAAATCAGAGCTTGTAAAAGCTGCAGCTGTATATGCGGCGATTCCTGGAATTTATATTGATAAATATGCAGATAAAATGCCGGAAACAACAGAAAATCTTTTAGACTAGAATTGTAGAGTCGGTACCTGGTACAAAAACCCTTTTTTTGTACCAGGTACGAGAGACATATTTTGTACCCGGTACACAAAAATAATCCAAGGAGGAATTTATTGATGGAAACTCAATTAACTGGTAAAGACTTTATTACACTTCAGGAATGGACAAAAGACGAAATTGATACTCTACTGGATGTATCATTTGATTTGAAAAGAAAATTTGCGATGGGGGTACCTACTCCATATTTAACTGGCAAAACAGCATTTTTAATGTTTTTTGAACAGTCAACAAGAACCAGAAATTCAATGGAAGCAGGTATAGCTCAATTAGGTGGACACGGCAACTATCTTGATACAAGTACTATGCAGGTATCTCACGGTGAAGTGGCAAAAGATACAGGTATTATTCTTGGCAGCTATGGTCATGCAATAGCCTGCCGCAACTGTTTCTGGGAGATAGGTAATAAATATTTGCGCAGTCTGGCAAAATGGGCTAAAGTACCAGTAATGAATTTACAGTGTGACCTTTACCACCCAATGCAGGGTTTAGCTGATTTGATGACAATCGTCGAAAAGAAAAAAGATACAAGAAATTTAAAAGTTTCGGTGATCTGGGCTTATGCAACAAGCCATAAAAAACCTATTTCTGTTCCTTTAACCCAGGTACTGCTCTTTCCACGCTATGGTATGGATGTCACACTTGCCTATCCAGAAGGATATGAACTGCCGGAATGGGTAATTGAACAGGCAAAAGAAAATGCTAAAAAACATAATGGAACATTAACAATAACTCATAACCAGGAGCAGGCATACAAAGATGCTGATATAGTAATTCCTAAAAACTGGGGAAGCTGGGTTACAAATCAGGATGATGCTGTAATAGATGATCTGCTGGAAGCAAACAGGCACTGGAAGTGTACGGAAGAGATGATGGCTTTAGCTGATGAAGATGTTATGTATATGCATGCACTGCCTGCTGATAGAGGTAATGAAGTGGAAGATTCTGTAATAGATGGCCCGCACTCGATAGTTTATACAGAAGCAGAAAATAGACTACATACTGCAAAAGCGGTTATGACAGTAACAATGGGAGGCAAATAATTACAGCGGGTAAGAAATAGTAGATATGTTATTTTACTTTTAATATAAATTTATAAATTTAGTAAGTACTTTACTTTATTGAAAAGGTCGATAATAGAAGTAGGTCGACCTTTTTAATCCCGTTTAATCTGAATATTTAAAAAACTAGAGGGAGATGGTTAAATTTGCAGAATAATAAAGATATGAGTAAAGAGATAGTAGAAGAAGAAACCGTCTACAGATTAGAGGATAACCCACCACTTATTGAAACTCTTTTACTTGGACTTCAGCACATGCTGGCCATGTTTGTAGGAATTATAACACCTCCTTTAATTATTGCAGGTGTAGCAGGATTAAGCTCTGCAGAGACAGGTTTTTTTGTAAGTATGGCCCTTATGGTGTCAGGGGTTACAACATATATTCAGACAACCAAAATTGGGCCAGTGGGGTCAGGCCTTTTAGGTGTACATGGAACAAGTTTTACATTTGTACCAATGGCCATTTCTGCTGCCAATGCTGGTGGATTACCACTTGTTTTAGGTATGACACTTGCAACTTCTCCAGTTGAAATGATTTTAAGTAGATTTATCAAGCAGACAAAAAAATTATTTCCACCTGTAGTCACAGGAACAGTTGTTATGCTTATAGGATTGGGGCTTATGGAAGTAGGAATTACAGATTTTGGTGGTGGAGCAGGAGCAGAAAACTATGGAGCTGTTCAGAATTTACTTTTAGGTTCTTTTGTTTTAGTGATTATAATTATAGCAAATAGATTTGGAAAAGGTTTGATAAAAGTTGGAGCTGTAGCAATAGGTTTAATTGCAGGTTATATAGTTTCTATTCCACTGGGTCTGGTGGATTTAACACAGGTAGCTGAATCAGGCTGGATAACAATTCCAATGCCATTTAAATATGGAATGTCATTTAGCTGGGGTCATCTTCTTCCCTGGGTTATGGCCTATATAATAACAACAGTTGAATCTATTGGAGATTTGACTGCAGTTGCAGAGGTTTCAGGTGAACCAGTAGAAGGAGAAATTCATACTGAAAGGCTCAGCGGTGGGATTCTTGCAGATGGAGTAGGTAGTGCAATTGCTTCAATATTCAATTCTCTGCCTAATTCAACATTCAGTCAGAATATTGGAGTTATACAGATTACCAAAGTGGGAAGTAGAGTAGTTGGTGTTGCTGTAGCAGGAATTTTATTTTTACTTGGATTTATTCCTAAAATTGGTGCACTGGTAAGTGTTATGCCTTCTCCAGTTTTAGGTGGTGCAACAATTGCATTATTTGGTATGGTTGCAACATCAGGTATGAAAATAGTAATTCGAGGAGGACTGACAGATAGAAAAATATTTATTCTTTCTATTGCTTTAAGTTTCGGCCTTGGTGTAACCTTTAGACCTGATGTTGTGGCTCAGCTGCCAGAAGTTATCTCTACAGTTTTATCCTCTGGAATTACAGTGGGAGCAATAATTGCAATTGTCTTAAACTTACTGCTGCCTCAGAAGGATGAGGAAAGAATCTGCTAGCAGCTGGCAGGTGGAAAAAATTATACTAAAAATCTGTTAATTAAAAATATTTTGTTATATAATAAATAATAGAGAATTGAATATAGTAAATTTTTAATGTATGGACTTTTTCCATTTTAACATTTCTCTCAACTGTAATTGAGATAAATGCCTCGTCTTGAGGCAAAAATGGAGAAAGTTCTTCTGTTTAATAATGTGGATAAAAATTTAGATAAAGAAAAAAGTTTGAATTTGAAGAGAAATATTGAAAGTTTTGTTCAGGATTAACTTTGGAAATTATTTAATTATGGAGGTGCAGTAATGGCATTTGAGTATGTTAATAAAGGTGTAAAAAGAGTGGATGCATATGAAAAGGTCACAGGAAAAGCAAAGTTTGGTGCAGATTTAGAATTTGCAGACATGGTCTATGCTAAAGTATTGAGATCAGAATATCCACATGCGGAGATTAAAGCAATAGATGTTTCTAAAGCTGAGAAAATGCCGGGTGTTGAAGGAGTATATACAGCCGATGACATTCCCAATAATTTATTTGGCGTAATTGTTCAGGACCAGCAGGTGCTGGCAAAAGACAGGGTAGTACTTGCTGGTGATGGGGTTGCAATGGTGGCTGCAGAAACTGAAGAGCAGGCGGCAGAAGCATTAAAGAAGATTGAGGTTGAATATAAAGAACTTCCAGGGATTTTTGATCCAGTGGATGCAAGAGCAGAAGGTGTACAAAAATTACATGAGAACAAGGAAGATAATCAGGTAATACATCATCCATTAAGGAAAGGTGATGTAAAAAATGGTTTTGAAAAAGCTGATATAATTTTAGAAAGGGAATATAAAACACAGTTTATAGAACACAGCTATATAGAGCCAGAAGCCGTTGTTGCTGTTCCAGAAGATCAAAATCATCTTATTTCAATTTATGGTTCAATCCAGAACCCATATGCAACAAGGACTGCTGTTGCTGTAGTTTTAAATACTAATTTAAGTAAAGTTAGAGTTATACAGAATCATATTGGTGGATCTTTTGGTGGGAAAGATGAAGTAGTTTCTGCAATGGCTGCCAGAGCAGCAGTAATGGCACTTGATTTAAAAAAGCCGGTAAAGATGGTAAATAGCCGTGAAGAATCTATTACTGAAAGTTATAAACGTCACCCATATCAGCTTAAATATAAAGTTGGGGCAACAAAAGATGGTAAACTAACAGCGATGGAAATAGAAGCAGTTGCCGATAGTGGTGGATATGCATGTCAGACACCATTTGTAACCTGGCGTTCTGTGGTGCAGGCTACAGGACCATATGAGTTAGAAAATGTTAAAACTGATGTCTATGGATATTATACCAATAATCCCTATACAGGAGCAATGAGGGGTTATGGTTCTCCTCAGGTTATTTTTGCTCAGGAATCACTAGTGGATGAACTTGCTAAAGAATTAGATATCAGCCCTTTAGAATTGAGATTAAAAAATATCTATCGACAAAATTCAATTACAGCCAGTGGGCAAAAGCTTGACACACATACAGTTAGTTTAGAAGAAGTAATAAAAAAAGCAGTGGAGAAATCAAATTATAAAGAAAAATATTTGGAATACAGTAAAGAACAGAAGGGTGATATAAAGAAAGGTATAGGTCTTGCAGTAAGTTTTAGAGGCTGCAGTCTTGGTGCTGAAGCTATTGATGCAGCAGCTTCTCTAATACAGATAAATAAAGATGGAAGTGTAGCGGTTTACAGTGGACTTGCCGAAAATGGGCAAGGATTAAAAACTATTTTTTCTCAGATAACAGCTGAAGTATTAGGAATAACAATGAAAAATATAGATTATATGGAAATTGATACCACCTTTACTCCTGACAGTGGTTCAACAGTTGCTTCAAGGGCAACTTTAGTAGGAGGAAATTCAATTAAAGATGCAGCACAAAAGTTGAGAGCCACAATAGATGCATTTTGTGCTGATAAATTTGATTTAGATTTAGATGATGTTGATATAAGAGAAGGATTTATCTATGATGGAAAAGGAAACCGCCTCGCCACATTTGAAGATATTGTGGGCGAAATGGGAAATCAGGGTATTATGCTATCAGCATATGGCTGGTACAAAGGGCCTGCAATTTCCTGGGATGAAGAAAAAGGAACTGGTAATCCCTATTTCACATATGTTTACGGCTGCCAGATTGCCGAAGTAGAAGTTGATACAGGAACAGGCGAGTTATCGGTAACAAATATGACAGCTGCACATGATGTAGGGAGAGCAATCAATCCGGCCAATGTTAAAGGCCAGGTATATGGTGGAGTAGTGATGGGTCTTGGCTATGGAATAATGGAAGAGGTTGAAGTTAATAAAGGAAAAATTAAAAATACCAATTTAGATGAATATCTGATTCCAACTATAAAAGATATGCCGGAGATAGAACCGATTATTGTAGAAAATCCGGATCCAGTTGGGCCATTTGGTGCAAAATCAATAGGAGAACCAACTCTGGAGTTGGGAAGTGCAGCAATTGCAAATGCGGTGGCTCAGGCATCAGGCAGGAGAATTAGATCACTGCCGCTTAATTTAGAAAGAGTTTTAATAGGTAGAGCTCTCCACAAAGGAGGTAAGTAATTGTGATAGATTATCAGTTTATTAAAGCAAATACGGCTGCAGAAGCACTTAAAATACTGGCAGATAAAAATAATGTTAAAATCATTGCTGGTGGCACCGATGTTCTGGTAGAACTGCACAAAGAAAGCAGAGACTTAGAAATGATTGACTATCTGCTGGATATCTCTGGAATAGAAGAATTAAAGGAGATAAAAATAGCTGAAGACAAAGTGGAAATTGGGAGTCTTGTTACACACAGCCGGCTTCTCAAAAATAAATTTTTTGCTGAAAATATTCCGTTTTTAACTGCGGCAGCTAAAGATATTGGGTCAACTCAGATCAGAAATAGAGGTACTGTAGGTGGAAATGTTTGTAATGCATCTCCTGCAGCCGATCTTTTTGCACCTCTGCTGGCACTTGAGTCAGAAGTAGTATTGAGATCACAAAAAGGGAAAAGAAATTTAAAAATAACAGATTTTATAAAAGGACCATATAAAACACATATTAGAAATGATGAACTGCTGGAAAAAGTTGTGTTTAAAATTCCAGCAGGAGAATATTACTGTAATTTTCAGAAGATAGGCCGCAGAAAAGCATTAAATATTTCTCGGTTATGTTTGGCTTTTCTGACTGTTATAGAAGATGGTGTAATAAAAAAAGCTCATTTAGTACCTGGAGCTGCTACACCATATCCTACTCCTTTTAAGAAAATTGATGATTATCTGGAAGGAAAGCTTCTGGCAGAGATAGATCCAGCTGAAACAGGAAAAATGGCAGCAGATGCAATGGTAGAAATAACAGGAGAAAGATGGTCAACACCATATAAAAGACCTGCCCTGAGTAAATTGGCGGAAAGAGCACTGAGCTGTGTTAAGGAGGAGGCTGGTTATGATGGATAAAGTAAATGTTGAACTAACTGTAAATGGGGAAAAATACGAAGTTGAGGTTACAGCTAAAGAACGGCTATTAGATACTTTAAGAAAACAGCTTAAACTGACCGGTACAAAGGAAGGGTGCAGTGTAGGAGAGTGTGGTGCCTGTACAGTTATAGTTGATGATAAAGCTGTTAATTCATGTATGGTTTTAACTGCTCAGGTGGATGGAAGTAAGATTATAACTGTGGAAGGGCTTGAGAGTAAAAGAGGATTACATCCTCTGCAGAAAGCTTTTATAGACAATCAGGCTGTACAGTGTGGATTCTGTACACCGGGTATGCTGATGTCAGCTCTTGCTCTGCTTAATGAAAATCCAGATCCAAGTAAAGAAGAAATAAAAACTGCATTAGAAGGGAATTTATGCCGCTGTACGGGATATCAGCAGATTATTGATGCAGTAGAAGCTGCAGCAGCTGAATGGGGGAACTAGGATGAGCAAAATTTTAATCAAAAATTTAAAAGAGATAATAACTATGAATGATAATAGAGAGCGGCTAAAAGACAGCAGTCTGCTGATAAAAGATAATAAGATTGTTAAAATTGCCAAAAACATAGAGGAAAAAAATGTTGATAAGGTAATTGATGGGAGCAAATATTATCTTTTTCCCGGTCTCATAAACACACATCATCATTTTTATCAGACACTTACAAGAAACCTGCCTGATGCACAGCAGGCAGAACTTTTTGAATGGTTAAAATATTTATACCCTATCTGGGCCAACCTATCTCCAGAAGCGGTATATTACAGTACACTTCTTGCCTCTGCAGAATTATTAAAAACTGGATGTACAACTGCAAGTGATCAATTCTATGTTTTTCCTAAAAATCAGCCTGATAATTTGCTTGATTATCAGTTTGATGCAGCAGAAGATATTGGTATTAGATTACATGCCTGTCGAGGAAGTATGTCTCTGAGTGAAAAGGATGGCGGTCTGCCTCCCGATAATGTTGTTCAGACAGATAAGGAAATAATAGATGATTCTTTAAGGCTGATAGAAAAATATCATGACAGTAGTCCTTTTGCCATGAAGCGGATTGTACTTGCACCATGTTCTCCGTTTTCTGTAACTGAGGATTTAATGATAGAGTCGATAAAGCTGGCCCGCGAATATGGAGTTCAGTGTCATACCCATCTGGCTGAAACAAAAGATGAAGAAAAATATGTGCAGGATAGATTTGGCATGAGACCACTTGCATATATGGAAAAACTGGGCTGGATTGGAGAAGATGTATGGTATGCCCATGGTGTACATCTAAACAGCAAAGAGATTAAAAAATTGGCTGAAACAAAAACTGGTGTAGCACACTGCCCTGTGTCAAATATGAAGCTCTCTTCTGGTGCAGCAGAAGTGCCAGAAATGATTTCTCTAGGAGTTCCAGTAGGACTTGCAGTAGATGGTAGTGCAAGTAATGATTCTTCAAATATGATTTTAGAGATGAAGGCTGCATTTTTAATGCACAGGCTTATTCATGGCATGAACTCTATTACAGCAGAAGGTGTACTCTCACTTGCCACAAATGGAGGAAGAGATATCTTAAATCAACCAGTAATAGGCAGTCTGGAAGAAGGAAAAGCAGCAGATATGTTTATGATTAGTTCAGAAAGACTCGGCTTTGCTGGTGGACTTTATGATCCTGTTTCAGCAATTATAAATACAGGTGACAGCCAGGAAGTCGATTATACAATTGTCAATGGGGAAATAGTGGTCGAAAATGGAAAATTAACAAATGTTGATGAGAAAGAAATTATCAGCAGGACAAATGAAATATCCAAAAAAATGATTGCCGGCAGTTAAATTTTTATAATTCAATGTAATTTTAGAGATAATTACTACTAAAAGTAATCACTGCTAAAGGGAGGTTAAAATCGTTGTATATAATTGGTGGAGGTACTTTAATAACCCATGACGAAAAAAATCGAGTTATTAAAGACGGCGGATTGTTGATAGATGGAGAAAGAATTAAAGAGCTGGGAAAGACCAGAGAATTGAAAAAAAAATATCCGGATGCTGTTTTTAAAGATTACTCAGGAAAAATAATAATGCCGGGAATGATAAACACACATATGCACTTTTACAGTACATTTGCAAGGGGGATGGATCTTAAAACTGACAGATCTCCACGCCACTTTTTAGAAATACTGGAAAAGCTCTGGTGGCGTCTGGATAATTCGATGAACAAGGATGATATATATTATAGTGCAATTTATGCAATTTTGTGTGGAATCAAGCAGGGGACAACTACTATTTTTGATCATCATGCAAGTTATGGAAAGATTGGTCAGAGTTTGAGTATAATTACTGATGCTGTAAGGGAAAGTGGTATTAGAGCAGATTTAGCTTTCGAAATTTCTGATAGAAATGGAAGTAAAAAATCCGTTGAATCTTTAAAAGAAAGTGAAAGATTTTTAAAAGAAGTAGAAAAAGATTCCTATCTATCGTCCAGAATTGGTTTACATGCATCGTTTACACTTGAAGATAAAACTTTGACAAAGGTGAGAGATATAGCAGATAAATATAATTCATCGTTCCATATCCATGCTGCTGAAGGCAGGGCAGATTTGGAAGACAGCCGTTTTAGAGGTTTTAATGGTGTTGTTAAAAGACTTGATAAATATAATATATGGCGGAGTGGAACAATTGCAGTACATGGAGTTCATCTTCAGGAAGAAGAGATGGAGATTTTAAAAGACAGTGGATCATATCTAATCCACAATCCAGAATCTAATATGAATAATGCTGTAGGACTAGCACCAGTTAAAGAAGCTTTAGAAAAAGGTCTGATAGTTGGGTTAGGTACAGATGGCTATACCACAGATATGTTTGAAAGTTTAAAAGTTGCCGATTTACTAATTAAGCACGGCAATAGTGATCCACGACCAGGCTGGTCTGAAATACCTGAAATGGTATTCAAGAATAATGCTCTAATAGCAGAAAAAACTTTTAAACAAAAACTTGGTGTTTTAAAAGAAGGAGCAGCAGCAGATGTTATTGCTGTAAATTATGACCCTCCTACAGAAATTAATTCAGATAACAGTTTTGCACATATATTATTTGGAATTAATGGAGGAATGGTAGATACTACAATTGTTGGAGGTAAGTTTTTGATGGAAAATCAGGAGGTGAAGATACTTGATTATGAGAAAATCGCTTATGAAACAAGAAAACAATCAGCCGATTTCTGGAACAGATTTTAAAAATTATTTTCAGCCAAGTTCTTTAAAAGAGGCACTGGAGATTAGGGATAAATATAGGTCTGAAGTTAAGTTAGTGGCTGGTGCAACAGATATTTTTGTTCAATATAACGAAAAACTGCATGAGGTAGAAAACTGGCTTGATATAAGTAGGATTGAGGATTTAAAAAAGATAGAGAAAAAGGAAAAAAGTATTTTTATAGGTCCACTGGTGACACATCTTGAAATTATAAAATCGGATTTAATTAACAAACATTTTTCAGCACTCAGTGCAGCAGCTTTAGAGGTGGGTTCACCACAGATAAGAAGCAGGGGTACTATAGGTGGTAATATATGTACTTCCTCTCCTGCTGGTGATCTTCTGCCGCCACTGCTTGCTTATGAAGCTAAATTTCATCTGTCTTCTCGAAAGAAAAGCAGAATTGTTGAGTCTGATGAATTTTTTACAGGTCCAAAAAAGAATATTTTAAAAGATAGTGAGCTGCTGACAGGAATAGAAATTCCTATTTCTGATGCTGAAGTTTATTCTTTCTGGAAAAAGATTGGCAGAAGAAAAGCACTTGTTATTTCAACTCTGACTTTAAACCTTGTTTTAGAATTTGAAAATGATTTAATAAAAAGAGCAGGTCTGGCAGTGGGTTCAGCTGCACCTGTACCAGTAAGGCTGAAGAAAATAGAAGAAAAAATGCTTGGGAAAAAATTATCTCAGCTTGATTATAAGAAGATAGCTGAAGAAGTAAAAAATAGAATTTCTCCAATAGATGATCTGAGAGGAACAAAAGAATACAGGGAAGATGTGGCAGCAGATATTATGGTAAATGCACTGGAAAAAATAGAGAAAGAAAGGGTGAGTGGGTAGTGAAGATATCTTTAACAGTTAATGGACAGCTGAGAGAGGTTGAAATAACACCTTATACACGCCTGCTTGATCTTTTGCGGGAAGATCTTGGTTTAACCGGCACAAAAGAAGGGTGTGGAAAAGGAGAATGTGGTGCCTGTACAGTAATTATGGACGGTGAGCTTGTGGCATCATGTCTTGTGCCTGCACCACAGGCAGATGGATCAGAAGTACTGACAATCGAAGGACTGGGCAGTAGAGATAATCTTCATCCTATACAGGAATCATTTGTTGAAACAGGTGCAGTTCAGTGTGGTTTCTGCATTCCCGGTATGATTCTGGCCAGCAAGAAACTGCTGGATGAAAATCCACATCCTGCTGAAGAGGAAATTCGACTTGGCCTTTCGGGAAATATATGCCGCTGTACAGGATATGCAAAAATAATTGATGCAGTAATGATGGCTGCCGAAAAAATGGATGGCAGGGAGAGTGATCAGGATGGGTAAAAAATATAATGTAAAAGATTATTACTGTAAACATACAACAAGGTGTTCAACAGAAGGAAGAAAGAAGAGTAAACGTTTTGTCGGCCACAATGTTTTAAAGGCAGATGCATGGGATAAAGTAACAGGTGATGCGGTTTATCCAGATGATATTAGCTTTGATGATATGCTGCATATAAAAGTTAAAAGAGCGGTTCATCCTCATGCAGTTTTAAAAAATATTGATATTAGTAAAGCACTTAAGGTTTCCGGTGTAGTAGATATTATTACTGCAGAAGATATACCTGAAGTAAGGCAGTATGGATTAATTGTTCGCGATCAGCCTGTACTTGTTGGAGTAGGAGAAAAAATGAGGTATTTAGGTGATGCTCTTGCAGTGGTAGTTGCTGAGAGTAAAGAGGCTGCTAAAAAAGCAAGGGATTTAATTAAAGTAAAGGTTGAAGAACTTGAGGTTATTACAGATCCTTTTAGAGCTATGGAAGATGATGCCCCTTCGATTCATCCAGATGGAAATATATTAATTACACATCATTTGGATAAAGGTGATGTAGAAAAAGGATTTGCTAATTCTGATATAATTGTCGAAAATAAATATCAGACTCAGTTTATCGATCAGCTTCCCATGCAGAATGAGTCAGGTGCAGCTTTTTATGATGAGAGAAAAGGAGTTGTAAATATCTGGGCTTCAACTCAGTGGCTCCATGATATTCAGGCAGATGTAGCACAATCTTTAAGGCTGGCTAAAAATCAAGTTAGGATTATCCAGCCTACAATTGGTGGAGCATTTGGCAAAAAAGAGGATGTATCTGTTCATATTCACCTTGCTATTGCTGCCATTAGAACCGGTCGGCCGGTTAAGTTTACCTATACAAGAGAAGAATCAATGATTACACAGTCTAAGAGGCATCCAATTACAATTTATGCGAAGACAGGTGTAAGTAAAGATGGTTATCTTCAGGCCTGGGAGACAAAGTTTATTGGAGATACAGGAGCATATGCTTCAAGTGGGCCAGCTGTCGTACACAAAGGAATGTACCACTGCACCGGTCCATATAACTGTGAGAATGTGCGAGGTGTTTCTCATGCTGTATACACAAACAATACCTTTTGTGGTGCAATGAGAGGATTTGGAACAACACAGGCTGCTTTTGCTTATGAATCACAGATCGATATTATTGCACATAAACTGGGGATGGATCCGGCAGAATTCAGAAAACAAAATATATACGAGATTGGGTCTACAACTCCTAATGGACAGCAGCTAAACCACAGTGTAAATGCCAGAGAGACAATAGAATCAGCAGTAGAGTTGAGCGGCTGGAAGGGAGGTAATAGTAAATGAAAAAATATGGAAAAGGAATGGCATCAATAATGTTTGGCTTTGGATATGGAGAGGGTTTTCCAGACCATTCTATTGCCTCTATAGAAATAATGGAGGATGAAAGAATACAGATTAAAACTGCAGCTGCAGATGTTGGGCAGGGTGTAATTACAACAGTTATTCAGATAGCTGCAGAAATACTCAGAATCAATCCTGAAAACTTTGAGGTAATTCAGGGAGATACTCATAAAACTAAAAACTCTGGATCAAGTTCAGCTACAAGGCAGACATATTTTACTGGAAGTGCTGTTAAAAAGGCTGCTGAAGAGCTTCTGGCCAACATCTACCATTATGGCAGTATTGAATTCAGAAGCAATCATCCTGAATTAGGTGTAGAAAATGGCAGGATATTTCTGTATGATGACCCCGATGATTATATAACTTACTGGGAGCTGGCCAGAAGAGTAAAAGAATCAGGAAACAGATTAGAGGCTGAAGCAAGTTTTTTCCCGGTAACTTATGAACCGGATGAAAAGACAGGTCAGGCAGATAAAGTTTATGTTGCTTATACATTTTTGACACAGGTTTTTGAAATAGAAGTAGATACAGATACCGGTATAATAGAGGTGCTTAATGTTTACTCTGGTCTGGACCTCGGCAAAGCCATCAATCCTAAAAATGTAGAAGGCCAGATTGAAGGTGGAACTGTACAGGGAATGGGTATGGCTGTTATGGAAGATCAGATTATTAAAGAGGGTAAAACCCTCAATGCTGGTATGACAGATTATTTGGTTCCAACAAGTGTAGATATCCCCAAATTTGAGCACTCCTTTATAGAAGATGAAGATTCTGAAGGACCTTTTGGGGCAAAAGGAGTGGGGGAACCTACTTTGATTGCTGCCTCTCCAGCTATTGCAAATGCTGTTTATGATGCAATTGGAGTTCGCTTTTATGAATTGCCGATAACTCCCTCCAAAATAAAAAAAGCTTTAAAAGAGAAAAATGAAGAAAATAAATAATATATTTTTAACAGGAGAAAAAGGCACAGGTAAAAGTACTATTATAAAAAATGCTTTATTAAAATTAAAGATAACTCCCGGCGGTTTTACTGTCGGGAGGGAAAAAAGAGCTGCAGGAAACTGTACCGCTTTTTTCCTACTATCTGGACGAAAGTTTGTAGAAATTGATATAAAAAATAAAAATGAAAATAATACTTTTGCTTTTAGAAAAGATGCAGATTCTAATTTTATAATCAGACCAGAAATTTTCGAAACATATGGATTAGAACTGCTGGAAAACTGTAAAGAACCTGTTTTAATGGATGAGCTGGGCAGGTTTGAATTAAAAGCAAAAAAATTCAGAAACAGAATAATTAAGATTCTAAAAAGTGAAAAAGTTACTATTGGGGTAATTAAAAATGAGGAAAATGGATTTTTAAATAAAATAAGACAATTAGATAATATTAAAATATTAAGAGTTGAAAAAGAAAATAGAGATGAAGTTTTTACAAAATTCTTAAAAAAACTAAAAGAGGTGTTAAATTATGGCTGATATTAGTGTTAAATTATTTGGAATGGAGATGAAAAATCCAGTTATGCCTGCTGCTGGGCCACCGGTCAAAGATGGTAAGGCTGCTGCTGCAGCTGCAGAAGGTGGTGCTGGTGCTATTGTAACTAAAACAATTTCGACAAAAGCGGCTCAGGTACCACGTCCTAATATGGCGCAGGTAAGAGGTGGGTTTATGAATACAGAACTCTGGTCCGAACTTCCACCTGAAAAATGGCTTAAAGATGAATATCCTGCAGTTAGAAAGACAAAACTACCTGTTATTGTTGGTCTTGGTTATACAGCAGATGAGATAGAAAAATTATCTGTAGAAGTTGAAGAATATGCTGATGCTCTGGAGCTTTCTACACATTATTTAGGTAGTGACACTTCTCCAGTTATAGAAAGTATAAAAGCGGCAAAGGGAGCTACCGATCTGCCTGTAATGGTTAAATTAAGCCCACAGATTGATATTCCAAAATTTGCAAAAGCTGCCGAAAAGGCAGGAGCTGATGGTCTTGTGCTGATCAACTCATTTGGGCCAACTCTGGATTTTGATATTGAAACAGGCAGACCTCTTATGGGAAGTGAAAACGGATATGGCTGGCTTTCCGGAGAAGCAATCTTTCCTCTAGCTTTAAGAGCTGTTTATGAAGCAGTTAATGCTGTGGATATTCCTGTTCTGGCTGTTGGAGGTATATCTAAAGGAGAAGATGCAGTCAAAATGATTATGGCTGGTGCAGAGGCTGTTCAGGTTTGTACTGCTGCTATTATAAGAGGGCCTGGTGTGTATGGAAAGATTGCTGCTGAGATTGAAGAATATCTTGATAAACATGGGTATAACAGTCTGGAAGAAATAAGAGGGCTGGCCCAGGAAAAAATAACTAATAAGGCAAATTTCGAAACAAAAGTTCCACAAATAATTAGAGAAAAATGTACTGGCTGCAGACTCTGTATTACAAGCTGTGTCTATGATGCAAATTATCTTGATGATGAAAATGTTATTGTTATCGAAGAAGACAGGTGTGCAGGGTGTGGTCTTTGTGTTACAAGATGTAATTTTGATGCATTAAAGCTTTAATAGCTTTTCTTTAAAATAAAATTTACTAAATCGAAATAGATATCCAGTTGTTGACTAAAAATATACAAAATAAAAATTTTAAGGAGAGGGGGGAATTTTTTGCATAAGCGTGAATTATTAAAACAGGCTAGAGGAGACATCAGGGCAGAAGTTGTTTTAAAGAACGGCCTGATACTGGATGTTTTTAATGAAAGATTAATTAGAAGTGATCTGGCAATTTCCTCTGGTATAATTATAGGTACAGGTGAATATGAAGGGGTTAAAGAGATAGATCTCGGAGGAAAGATAGTAACACCTGGTTTTATTGATGCCCACCTTCATCTTGAAAGTGCTATGACAGATGTAGGAGAATTTGCCCGTGTAGTCATACCTAGAGGGACAACCACAGTTGTTGCAGATCCACATGAAATTGCCAATGTAGCTGGAGTTCCAGGTATTAAATATATGTTAAAACAGGGATTAAAACAGCCATGGAACTTTAATTTGATGTTACCCTCATGTGTACCGGCAAGTAAGTTCGAAAATTCTGGTGCAGAATTATCTGCTGAAGATTTATCTCCTCTTTATAAAGAAAAAGGAATTTTTGGTCTGGGAGAAGTAATGGATTATCCTTCAGTAATTAATGGAGATAAAAAAATATGGGAAAAGATAAAAATATCGGAAGACCGCTTTATCGATGGACATGCTCCTGGTTTACTGGGGAAAGATCTAAATGCTTATTTGCTGGCTGGTATAAAAGCAGATCATGAAGCAACTACTGCTGAAGAAGCTTTAGAGAAAGTTTCTAAAGGTATGTACATTATGATTCGGGAAGGTTCTGTAACTAGAGATTTAGTTAACTTACTTCCTGCAGTAAATGACAGCAACTGCAGCCGCTTCTTTTTTGCTACAGATGACCGTCACCCAGGTGATTTAATAGAAGAGGGACATATAAATTTCGCCGTAAAAAAAGCAGTTCAGTATGGATTGTCTCCACTGCGTTCTATAAGGATGGCTACAATTAATGCTGCTCAGGCTCTGGGTTTTAAAGATCTTGGTGCAATTGCTCCAGGTTATAAGGCTGATTTACTGCTAATAGATAATTTAATTGATTTTAATATAAAAGCTGTTTACAAAGACGGGTGTTTAATTGCTGAAAATGGTACATTAATAAAAAACAAAGAAGAAAATCATGATAAAAATTTAGATTACAAAAAAGATATTAATCCAGAAATTGAAGATAAAATTTTTAATTCTATCAAGATAGCTGATTTAAAAGAAGAAGATTTTGCGCTTCCTGCAGGTAAAATTTACCGGGTTATAGAATTATTAAAAGATAAGATCGTAACTCGTGAAGGTGAATATATAACTGAAGCAGACTATAATGGAGAACCTCCAATAACAGAATTGATTGGTCATAATCTTGTTAAGTTAGCTGTAGTAGAAAGACATCATAAAAGTGGTAATGTTGGAATAGGGCTTTTAAGAGGTTTTGGACTCAGAGAAGGAGCTGTTGCAACTTCTATTGGTCATGATGCCCATAATATTATTGTGGCTGGTCTTAAAAAAAATGACATGTATACTGCTGTTAAAGAACTGCAAAAAATAAAGGGAGGAATAGTTATTGTAGCTAATGGGAAATTGGTTGATAGTCTTCCTCTGCCTGTTGCAGGTTTAATGGCTGTCCGATCTCTAAAAGATGTTGCGGAAAAGCTGACAAAACTGCGCAAATTGGCATCTTCTTTAGGTATTACAAGAGATGGGCCATTTATGACTTTATCTTTTATGGCACTTTCAGTAATACCAGAACTTAAATTAACAGATCAGGGACTTTTTTCAGTTTCTAAATTTGAAAATGTCCCTCTGGTTAAAAATATTTAAAAATAGGAGGTGGGGATAAGAGATAAGTTGTGCTGTTGTTAAGCGTTTAATACAAAAGGAGGTAAAATTATAATGGAAGAACAGGGATTTCTGGATAATGTATTTAAATTAAAGCAGAATAATACTAATGTGAAGACAGAAACAATTGCAGGGATAACAACATTTATGACTATGGCATATATTATTTTTGTTAATCCATCAATACTGGAAGCAGCCGGGATGCCATTTGATGGAGTATTTATTGCTACTATTGCTGGTGCAATTTTAGGTACACTTACGATGGCGTTACTTTCCAATTACCCATTTGCACTTGCATCTGGAATGGGTCTTAATGCATTTTTTGCCTATTCTGTTGTTATTGGAATGGGGGTTCCCTGGCAGACAGCATTAGGGATAGTTTTTATTGAAGGTATATTATTTATTATTTTAAGTGTAACACCTGTTAGAGAAATGATAGTTAATAGTATTCCAATGGCATTAAAAACTGGTATCAGTACTGGTATTGGTTTATTTATTGCTTTTATTGGACTGCAGAATGCCGGTATAGTTGTAGCTGATCAGGCTACTCTGGTTGCCATGGGTTCTGTGTTCAAAGGAACAGGACTTGTTGCGATATTTGGATTAGTTGTTACAGGTATTTTACATGCTAAGAATATAAAAGGTTCCCTCCTGTGGGGGATTTTAGCTTCGACAGCATTTGGCTGGATTAATGGGGTTACTCCCAAACTTGAAGGAGTAATTGCAGTACCACATATGTCTGACTGGTCAGAAGTATTACTACAGCTTGATATTGATTCTGCCTTAAGTTTTGGTATGGTTGGAGTACTGCTTTCATTCCTATTTGTAGATATGTTTGATACAGCAGGCACTTTAGTAGGAGTTAGCCAGCAGGCCGGATATTTAGATGAAAATGGAGATCTGCCCAAAGCCAGCAGGGCACTTTTAGCAGATGCCATTGGTACAACAGGAGGAGCACTGTTTGGTACTACCACTGTTACAACATATGTAGAGTCTGCTTCTGGTGTTGCTGAAGGTGGACGTACAGGATTAACAGGTGTAGTTGTTTCAATACTGTTTTTCTTATCGTTATTTTTTAAGCCACTAATTGGTATAGTGCCGGCAGCTGCAACTGCACCTGCACTTATTATAGTAGGTACGATGATGATGACAAATATTACAAATCTGAATTGGGATGATTTTACAGAGATACTGCCTGCCTTTGTAACAATGATCACCATGCCGCTTACCTATTCAATATCAAATGGTATTGCACTGGGTTTTATAGTATATCCACTGGTTAAACTATTTACCGGAAAAGGTAAAGATGTACACTGGCTGGTATATGTTCTCGGTATTGTGTTTGTTTTATACTTTTTCTTAAATTAAAAAACAATAGGGAGTTTCCCGTAAATTTTTCGCTGCAGTATAATTAAAAAATGGGGAAACTCCTAAAACAAATCTAATACGTTCAAAGTAGGTAGTTTATTCAGCTAAAATGTCTGTCTATTTGTGTCGATTTGGGAATTTTTTTAAATTATTGTCTCTGCTCTTTGAAACAGACAGAAGTTTTAAAAGCTGCTGTGTTGAGAGAATGGTTCATATTGTTTAATAGTTTTGCACAACAGGTTAAAAATAATGAAATAGAAAAGTTGAGGGATCAGTATGGAAAATCCAATAATAATGCAGGCATTTTACTGGGAAATGAATACAGGCAGATATGCAGATGAATTTCCCGAAGAATCAGGGCTGTGGAATCTGCTTGCAGACCGAGCAGCAGAATTTAAAGAAACGGGTTTTGATTTTTTATGGTTTCCACCTGCTAACAAAGGAGCTGCCGGAGCACTGGATGTAGGTTATGGAACATATGACCTCTGGGATTTAGGAGAATTTGAACAAAAAGGTAATATCAGAACAAAATATGGGAAAAAGGAAGAACTGGAAAATGCCTTAAAAAAATTGCATGATAATGGTATTAGAACTCTTTATGATGCAGTATTAAATCACCGTATGGGTGCTGACGAAAAAGAAAGTGTTATTTTAAAAGATGGAAAAAAAGCAGAGGTCTGGACAAAGTTTAATTTTCCCGGCAGAAAGGGTAAATACAGCAGTCTGCGCCTTGACTGGACCAATTTTGATGGTGTGGATTGGAATGAAAGAAGTGATGAAGAAGGAGAATTTCTTTTTAAACATAAAAACTGGGACAATTCTTTTGAAGATGATTACCTTATGGGTGCAGACCTGGATTATGAAAACCAGGCTGTAAGAGAAGACATAATCAACTGGGGAATCTGGATTATTAATGAAATTGGATTTGATGGTTTTAGATTTGATGCAAGCAAACATGTTGATGATAAATTTTTAGCGAACTTTATAAATGAAACTGATGAAGCTTCTAATAAAGAACTTTTTTTTATTGGGGAGTCATGGGTAAATGATACTGAATCTTTAAAAAATTATATAACTAAAATTGACAATAAAAAGCTTCATGTTTTTGATTTTCCATTAAGGCAGGCTTTTGTGGAAATGATGCATGGAAATTTAGATATGCGCTGGTTTGGTGACAGAGGTCTTGTCAATACAGATGATTATAGTTCTTATGCAGTTACCTTTGTGGACAATCATGATACAGATAGAGATGCTGATAGTGAATATGGAACAAGCTCAATTAGCAGCAGGAAATATCAGGCATATACATATATTTTAATGCGCAGAGAGGGTATTCCAGTTATTTTCTGGAAAGATTATTATAACAGAGGAATGAAAGATAAGCTGGACAAGATAATTGAAGCCCGAAAGAAATTTGCCTATGGAGATGGATTAGAAAGTGATTCAAATGATGAAAACACCTATTCTTATATAAGGACAGGTGATAAAGAACATCCCGGAAGTGGTCTTATTATGATGATAACTCAACATGATAGTGGAGAAATAATAAGGAAAATAATTAATTCTGCTAAAGCCAGTACAGAATATTATGATTTTAGTGGAAATATTAAAGATACAGTTAAAACTGATGAAAATGGCAGTGGAGAATTTATGGTTAAAGGGAGTGCAGGAGAAGGTTATTCCATCTGGGTTCCAAAGGGGTAAAATAATGTTTAGCGCTTTTTTTTATCAAAATTTTCCAATATATTATTTTCTAATATAATATCAGGGTTATATGAGGTTACACACAACGCTAATTTATAAAATTTGACGCAACTACAACTATATATATGGGGAGAGTGATAAGGTTGAAAGACTTTTTTAGAAAAATTTCTGAGCAGTTTAATAGTTCTAATAAAGTAATAACTGCGGTATTAACTGATCTTGAATCCAGCGAAATAGATGAAAATTTAATTGGTGAGATGATGATGGTTGATGAAGATGGTGGAATTGAATATTCATCTGAGAAAATGGAAAAAGAGATTAGAAAATATATTTTGGAAGAAGAGATGAAAAGGGAGATTTTGAATTTAACTAACACAAAAGAAGCTGAATTAAAAAGCATTGAGCTTAATAAAGATAATAAGATAGAACTATTTATAGAACCTGTGTTAGACAATCCGAGGCTTTTGGTTTTTGGTGCTGGTCATATCGCATCACCACTTGTAAAAATATCAAGTTTGATGGATTTTGAGATTACTGTAATTGATGACCGGGAGGAGTTTTTAAATTATGATAATTTTCCCAGTGCTGATAGTTTAATCTGTCTGCCTTATAAAGATTACTTCGAAAACTTTAAGGCCAGACAAAATGATTATATAGTAATAGTAACAAGGGGTCATCAGTTTGATTATGAAGTTTTAAAAGAATTAATCAGAGAAGATGTAAAATACATTGGTATGATAGGAAGTTCCAAAAAAATAAATGAAGTTTACACAAAATTGAGAGAAAAGGATAAGGTTTCTGATAAGGAGTTGTCCAGAGTACATTCTCCTATTGGCTTAAAAATTAATAGTGAAACACCGGAGGAAATAGCTGTAGCAATTGCTGCTGAACTAATTTCTGTCAGGAGGGATAAGAGTGCGTAAATCAATTGTAGAAAAGATATTAGAAGTAAAAGATGATAAAAATAAAATAGCCAGAGCTTTTGTAATAGATTCCAAAAGCTCTTCACCAAGAAATGTAGGTAATGAAATGCTGATTTTTTCTGATGGAAAAACATTTTCAACAATAGGTGGAGGGAAAGACGAAAAAATTATTATAGATAAAGCACTTCAGCTTTTTTCGGAAGACTGCAGAAAATCCAGCAAGGTAGAGATTTCTTTAACAAGAAAAGAAGCCGCAGAAATAGGCTGGGTCTGTGGGGGTAATGTTGAAATTTTTATTCAATTAATTTAACGTTTTAGACTATCTGGCAGTGATGTCAGATATATGTTAGTTTTGACTTTAAACAAATTTTCTGATATAATTAACAAAATTTTAGAACAGTTGGAGGGTGAAAATGGGACCTAAAATTCTGATTGCATCATTTAAGATGCCGACAGAAAAGATGAGTGAACAGTACAGATTAGGTGGAGTAGACTTTAGTCTTTTAACTCAGGATTATTCTGATTCTGTAACTGCAGCAGGTGGTTATCCTTTTATTCTTCCCTATATTGCAGCAAAAGAGAGTGATGAAGAATATATTGAGGAACTTATCAGTGGATTTGATGGAATAATTCTTCCTGGTGGGAGTGATATTGATCCGGCTTTATACAATTCTTATCCGCAAAAAAATCTGGGCCAGATTTACCCAGAAAGAGATAGATGGGAACTTAAAATTTTAGAAATAGCAAAAAAATTGAAAAAACCTATTTTGGGAATCTGTCGCGGATTTCAATTAATAAATATATATTATGGTGGAAGACTTAAAGTTGATGTATGTGGAAATAATGTTGATAGTGAGATACCACATATGGCCTTGATGGTTCCCAAATATTATAAGACACATTCTATTGAAATCAGGAAAAACACAAGATTGGCAAAAATAATAGAAAAAGAGGAAAAAATTGCTGTTAATAGTTATCATCACCAGGCAATAGAAAAAGTAGGAAAAGGTCTTACTGTTAATGCAGTTGCTCCTGATGGTATTGTGGAAGCTGTGGAAGATCAAAACTATCCTTACCTTTTTGGTGTACAGTGGCATCCTGAGATGATGTCTGCTCGTGATTCGCTGCAGCTCAGAATATTTGAAGATTTTATTAACTTTGCTGATAGTAATAAAAATAAGAAATAAAGAGGAGGAAAAATTATGAAGAGAACACTATTTATTTTGATTTTAACTTCAATTTTGACTATTTCTCTGTTGGGTTCTGTACAGGCCCAGGATAAAGAAACTTTTGTTATGGGAATTGAAGATGAAGTAAGCAATCTTGATCCCGGGTTTACTACAATATCTGTTAATGAGAGAGTTGCCTCACTTATTTTTGATGGACTTGTGGAATATGGAGAAAAAAATAAAATAGTTCCTGGTATAGCAAAAGAATGGACTATTAGCGAAGATGGAACAGAATACACATTTACAATCAGTAAAGGTGTAAAATTTCATGATGGAAGTGAATTAACAGCAGATGACGTTAAATTCACATATGAAAGGATTCTTGATCCTGAAGCAGGTTCTGGTTTAAGAGCCAAGATAGAAAGTATAGAAAGCATAGAAGTTTTAAATGATTATAAGATTAAATTTAAGTTAAAAAAACCATATTCTCCTTTTATACTGGCAATGACATTTGGCATTGTTCCAGAAGATTATGTAAAAGAAAATGGAGAAGATGTTCTTTCGAGAAATCCGATCGGAGCTGGCCCTTTTAAACTGGAAAACTGGGAAGTTGGAAATGAAATAGAGTTATCAGCTTTTGAAGATCACTGGAATAAGGTTCCTAAATTAAAGACTGTTATTATCAGGCCTATAGCAGAATCTTCCACTCAAGCTATGGAACTCCGCAGTGGAGGAATAGACTTTGCTGTTAACCTTGATGTTGGACAACTGCAGTCCTTTGCTGATAATGAGAACTTTAAAGTTAAGTCAGCACCAGGTGCCGGAATAAACTTTATGGGTTTTAACTTTGATATAGCTCCATATAATAATCTGGAATTTAGAAAGGCTGTTATACAGGCAGTACCATTTAAAGAAATGGTTCCACAAATATTTGGAATGTTGGGTCAAAATGCTTATTCTATGCTGCCACCAACTTTATGGCCAGATGATAGAGAATACTTAAAAGAAAATACAGTTAAATTTAATCCCGCAGCAGCCAGAAAGAAATTTGCTGAACTAAAAGAAAATGGAGTTATCCCTAAAGATTTTACTGCCGAAATATATGTTTCCAATAGCCGGCCTTCTCAGGTTAAGACAGCAGAAGCAATGGTAACTGCATTAAACCAGGCGGGTTTAACTGCAGAAGTTAATGCTATGGAATTTGGCACAATGTGGGATATGCTGGGCCGGGGTGAAATCGGAATGTTCTTCTTGAGATTTGTTTCTGATCCCGATCCTGATTACTGGTTATATAGATTCTTTAAATCTGATGGTTCTCTAAACAGAGCTTTTTATGAAGATGAAGAGGTAGATCAGTGGCTGGAAGAGGCAAGAGTTGTTTCTGATCAGGAAAAAAGAGCAGAACTTTATGTAAATGTACTGAGAAAGGTTTTAACTAAAGATATTGTATTTTATCCATTTGCACATTCTAATCAGATTTATGTAATGAAGGATAATGTTATGGAACTGGAGCCAGGAAACTCTCTATTAATTCCTCTTGTTACTCCAACTGCAAATGTTTATAAAAAATAAAATGATCATATTTTGAAGATTAAAATATGGTCTTCTAAAATAAAGATGAATTCTAAATAACTTTAGTTATTACTAAAAATTTAGATTATGGTATGCAAGCAGAAAAGTCTGCTTGCATACTCTTTTTAGAAAGAGGTGAATTTATTGTTTGCATATATTATTAAAAGATTACTCTGGATAATTCCAGTTTTGATTGGAGTTTCTTTAATTTTATTTGGAATTATGCAGCTTGTTCCGGGTGATCCAGCGTCTATAATGCTGGGAACAAATATTACACCTGAAGCGGTTAAAGCATTAAATGCGAAATTTGGTTTTAATGAACCATTTCATATAAGGTATTTTTTAATGCTCAAGAATTTTTTGAATGGTGAATTAGAATCGATTTATTATAAAGATCAGGTGATTAATATTATAGGTAATAGACTTTATGCAACAATTGAGCTGGGCACACTTTCACTTATAATTGCTGTAATTATTGCAATCCCGACAGGAGTTATTGCCGCAGTAAAGAAAAATTCTGTGTTTGACTTAATAAGTATGTTTATTGCAACAATAGGAATTTCTGTGCCTGCCTTTTTTACTGGTATTATATTCATTTATTTATTTTCTGTATATTTTAAAATTTTTCCATCCTCAGGTTATGGAGGTCCATTCTGGACAGCAGAGGGTATATCGCATCTTATACTGCCGGCTTTTGCCTTAAGTACTGTTATGATAGCCAGCACCAGCCGCTTAACTCGTTCAGCGATGCTTGATATAATGAAAGAAGACTATCTGGTCACAGCTCGATCTAAAGGGGTAAAAGAGAAAACAGTAATTTTAAAACATGCTTTTAGAAATGCTCTGATTCCAATTATAACAAATATAGGGAACCAGCTTGCCATGATGTTTGGAGGAGCTATTTTGATCGAATCTGTTTTTGCATGGCCTGGAGTGGGAAGACTAGCAGTAAAAGCAGTCGAATTTAGAGATCAGCCGCTTGTATTTGGTTCGATTTTAATACTATCTTTTATATATGTTTTAGTAAATTTACTGGTTGATCTTCTTTATGGATTTATAAATCCCAAAATAACATATAATTAGACAGGTAGATTAAGGAATTGAGGTGTGAGAATGAAAAAGAAAGTTATATCTTCTATTTTTTTAATTATACAGCTGTATATAAACTATCAGAACTGGATAGTCAAAAATAAGATTTGGAACAGTCTTGAGCTAAAAGCAGCTACTTTATTTTCAGTATTTGTTATATTACTGCTGATGTTAATAATATTTAAATCAGACCTATTCTCCTCAGTAAAAGAGAATGATCTTTTTCAAAAAACCTGGAAGGAATTTAATAAAAATCTGGGTGGAAAGATTGCTGCAGTGATGCTGTTATGTATTTTTTATGCAGCATTTATGGCTCCATTTATTGCACCATATTCTCCTCTTGAGATTGATTACAGCAATATGAACTATTCTCCACCATCTGCTGCCCACTGGTTTGGCACTGATGATTTTGGTAGAGATATATTTTCGCGGGTGCTTTATGGAACCAGAATAGCTTTAGGAATAGGTTTTTCAGCAGTTTTTTTAAATGCGCTACTTGGTATTACACTTGGACTTCTAGCAGGTTATTATGGTGGGAAAACAGATATGATAATTATGAGATTAGTAGAAATATGGAATTCTATTCCCTTTATTTTGCTGGCTCTGGCTATTATTGCGGCACTTGGCAAAGGGATGTTAAACTTAATTATAGCAGTTGGTGTAACCGGTCTGATTAATTTTTCTCGACTGACCAGGTCGATTGTTCTTCAGATAAAAGAAAAAGAATATATTGCTGCTGCTAAAGCACTTGGGAGTTCTGATATAAGAATTCTATATAAACATATTCTTCCCAATTCAATTTCTTCACTAATTGTACTGGGAACTCTCAGGATAGGTATCTCTATATTAGTTGTGGCAGGTTTGAGTTTTCTTGGGCTTGGGATACAGCCGCCTACTCCAAGCTGGGGAACAATGTTAAATCGGGGACAGGAATTTTTAACTTCAGCACCCTGGATGTCTATTTTTCCAGGTCTGGCAATTATTATTACAGTGTTAAGTTTTAACCTGCTGGGGGATGCTCTGAGAGATGCGCTTGATCCCAGACAGCTTGATTAAAAAAGAAAAGGATGATAATTTGATGTTTGAAAGCAGCCGAGAAAGTAGAATTAAAGACTTCAAATTTGGTATAAAAAGTGCTCTTCCGATAATACTGGGATATTTGCCGATTGGTACTGCATATGGAATACTTGCAGTAAACAAGGGAATTAAGCCTGTATATGCTGTATTTATGTCGGTTTTTGTATTTGCTGGCTCATCTCAGCTTGTTGCTCTCGAAATGATTGCATCAAATGCAGCAATTCTGGCAATAGTTGCAATGACTTTTCTGGTCAATTTGCGCCATGTTCTGCTATCAGCTTCTTTGAGTCTTCATCTGAAAAATTTACCTTCTTTTTGGTATCCGATACTTGGCTTTTTTATAACGGATGAAGCATTTGCTGTTGCCATGGCAGAATTTGATAATGTTGACCACAAAAAGGAATATTATCTGGCTCTGGGAATATTTTCTTACCTGGGCTGGGTATTTAGTTCAGCATTTGGTGCTTTTTTAAGTGAATTTATAAATTTTAAATCTGGAGGAGCACTAGATTTTGTTTTGCCGGCAATGTTTATAGTACTGCTTTTAATTCAGATATCGGGCAGAAAAGATCTTTTTGTAGCATTTACCGCAGCAGTACTTTCACTATTTTTTGCTGTTGTTATTGGTGGAAGCTGGAATATAATCCTGGCAGCTGGATTAGCTGCTCTGCTGGGGGTGTATATGGATGGAGGAGAATAATTACTTTATATTAATAGCTGGGATGGTTTTTGTTACATATTTGCCGCGTTTTTTGCCTCTTATTCTTCTCAGCCGTAGGGACCTTTCTTCAGGAATTGTGCGCTGGCTAAGCTATATACCTGTAGCTGTACTTTCAGCACTGCTGGCTCCAGGTATTTTACTTAAGGATGGAGAATTATTTTTATCTGTTAAAAATATTTCTCTGCTGGCCTTTTTTCCGACAATTTTTATTGCCGTAAAAACGAAAAATATTTTTTTAACAGTTATAGGTGGATTTTTTTCTTATTTATTTTTTCAAAGTTTAATATAATCTGCTGTCTATTAACTCTATAATTATATAAAAAAGTATATTAAAAAATTTCTTTAATTTATCTAAAACAGCCAAGGAAACTCCATCTAAATCTTATTTTTGCTTCAGGTGGAGAGGTTCACATTTAAGGGGAAAATTAATTTTAATCAATTTTAAATTATAAAATAACACAATACAAGGAGTGAGAGAAAATGGAATTGAAAGTTGATCTTTTTAGTGATACAGGTACAAGACCTTCAAGAGAAATGCGTAAATTTATGGCTGAAGCAGAAGTAGGAGATGAGCAGTTAGGAGAAGATCCAAGTGTAAATAGACTCTGCAGAATGGTTGCAGAAATACTGGATAAAGATGATGCAGTTTATCTGCCTTCTGGTTTGATGGCAAATCAGATTTCTTATGCAGTACACTGTCAGAAAGGTGACGAGATTGTGATGCACAAAACTGCACATCCTATTCATTTTGAAAGTGGTGCTGCGGCAGTTATTGCCGGAGCATCTATAAAAATGCTGGACGGAGAAGGTGGAATATTTACTGCAGAAGATTTTGAAGGTGCCATTAGAGATAACGATTATCACAGCCCTCAGACTAGTGTTGTTTCTATTGAGCAGACAACTAATCTTGGTGGAGGCAGAATCTGGCCTTTAGAGAGAATTAAAGAGATTGCTGAAGTGGCAGCACAACACGGTATAAAAATGCATATGGATGGAGCCCGGATGCTTAATGCTGCAGTAGCTGCAGGAGTTGATCCGGCTGATTATGGACAGTATTTTGATTCAATATGGATTGATCTGAGTAAAGGCCTTGGAGCCCCGGTTGGCTCTGTTCTGGCAGGTTCAGCAGAATTTATTGAAAAAGCAAGATTCTGGAAACAGCGCCTGGGTGGAGCAATGAGGCAGGCAGGAATTATAGCTGCAGGTGGAATTTATGCTCTCGAAAATAATATAGAAAGACTTGCAGAAGATCATGAACATGCCAGAATGCTTGCAGAAACCATTAAGGAACAACCCGGTCTTGATATTGATCTGGAAGGTGTAGATACAAATATTGTATTATTTTCTGTGGCAGATGGTAGAGCAGATGAGTTTGCAGATCGACTTTTAGAAGAAGGTGTCAGGGTGAGCAGGATGGAGGGACTGCTGAGGGCAGTAACACATCTTGATGTTGATAGGGATCAGATCAGATATGCAGTTAAAACTATAGAAAAAACTGCTTCACAAATGTTTGCTTAATATTCAAACAATAATATTGTGCAGGCAGGATTTAAGTCTTTTATAAAGAATATAATATAATATAGCTCCCTAATTATGTATATTATTAGGTTATGTATATTATTAGGATTTTTTAAGAAGAGTGTACTTAATAGTAGGTATATTTGATACAAAATAAGAGGAGGGATAATTTTGAGAAGATTTTTAACAGTTTTATTGGTTGTGACATTGGTTTTAGGAACTGCAGGTTTAGTACTGGCTCAAGACGGGGATCCTGAATATGGAGGTACTCTTATATATGCACAGGGAGCAGATGCCGATGCACTGGATCCACATATGACAACTTTAGGTAACTCTGCAGATGTAATAGTCAATGTTTTTGATGGCCTGGTCCGCTTTAAGCCCGGCACTACAGAAATCGAACCTGCCCTGGCTACTGACTGGGAAGTATCTGATGATGGTTTAGAGTATGTTTTCCATTTACGCAAAGGGGTAAAATTTCATGATGGAACTCCGTTTAATGCAGAGGCTGTAGTATTTGATATTGAAAGACAGCTTAATTCAGACCATCCATATTATCTGGAAGGTGCTTATCCATATGCTGGATTTTCACTTGGAATGATTGAGAAAGTGGAAGCAGTGGACGAATATACTGTTAAATTCACTCTGGAAAATCCATATGCGCCATTTCTAAAAAATCTGGCCATGTTTGCTACTATGATAGCCAGTCCAGAAGCAGTAAAAAAATACGGTGAGGATATCTTTAAGCACCCTGTAGGAACCGGACCATTTAAGTTTGTGGAATGGGTAAGAGATGACCATATTACTCTGGAAGCAAATGAAGATTACTGGGATGGACGTCCTTATCTGGATGAACTGATCTTTACGGTAATTCCAAATAACCAGACACGTTTACTTGAACTTGAAGAGGGTAATATTCATGTTATGGAAGGTTTAAATCCTACCGATGTTGAGAGGGTAATAGAAAATGACAATCTGGATCTGCTGGAAGCCCCAGGCCTTAATATTGGTTATATAGCTCTTCATAATGAAAAAAAACCATTTGATAATAAAATGGTCAGAAAAGCTATGAACTATGCAATAAACAAAGAGGAAATATGTAAGTATCTGATGGGTGGTCAGGCTACACCTGCAAAAGGACCTCTACCGCCAACAATCTGGGCCTATGATGACAGCCTTGAAGGTTATCCATATAATCCAGAAAAAGCAAAGACTCTGCTGAAAGGAGCAGGATATGGTGATGGTTTTGAATTTACTCTCCGCACCTATTCGGCACCAAGAGCCTATAATCCAGTTGGATCAAGACTTGCTACAGCTGTACAGCAGTATCTAAGTGAAGTAGGAATTAAGGCAAATATAGAACAGCTGGAATGGGGTACCTATATAGAAGAAGGTAAAGCAGGTAAACATACAGCTGCATTTTTTGGCTGGATTGCTGACAATGGTGACCCGGATAACTTCTTAAATGTATTTTTTAACTCTGCCAATCAGGGTTCAACAAACCGGGCTTTTTATAGCAATCCAAAAGTAGATAAATTATTAAAACAGGCACAGCAGATTACTGATGAAGATAAGAGAGAAAGAATATATAAAGAGGTACAGGGTATTATTGTTGATGATGCCCCATTTGTATTCTTAAATCATATGAAAATGCAGATTCCGATAAGAAGTAATGTAAAAAATTATGTTTTATATCCAACTAACAACAAATATTTCCATAAAGTATGGCTGGATCAATAATACAAACAGTAATCAGGGGTGGTATTTCACCGCCCCTTTAAAATGCTTTGAGGTGAATAAATATGCTAAATTATATTCTTAGAAGACTACTATTTTTAATTCCATTATTACTGGCAATTTCAATTGTAGTTTTTTTTATGATTCATTTAATACCAGGTGACCCTGTGCAGATTATGCTTGGAGATAAAGGAACAGCAGAAGATGCTGCCAGATTGAGAACAGAACTGGGACTTGACAAACCTCTACATGTACAGTATTTTAAGTTTTTATCTAATCTGCTAAAAGGAGATTTAGGAAGATCTATTAGAAATAGAAATCCGGTTATTAATGAAATCGGGACTTCTTTTCCAGCAACAATTGAATTAACAATACTGAGTATGATTGTTGCCAGCGTTATTGGTGTTATAGCCGGAATAATATCTGCCATAAAACAGTACTCCTTAATAGATAATGTCACTATGGTTGCAGCTCTGCTGGGTATTTCTATGCCAGTTTTCTGGGTTGGGATGATGCTGATGCTGATTTTTGCTTCGAGGCTGGGCTGGCTGCCTATTTCAGGACGAATATCCAGAATGGCAGATCTTAATGTAATAACTAATTTTTATATTATAGATAGTATAATTACAAGTAATTGGGCAGCTTTTAAAAGCACTATATCACATCTTATTCTGCCGGCACTTACACTTGCAACAATACCGGTGGCTATGATTGCAAGAATGACAAGATCTACCACATTAGAGGTTTTGAATCAGGATTATATACGAACTGCTCGTGCAAAAGGTTTACCAGAAAAAATTGTAATTACAAAACATGTTCTGAAAAATTCACTTATTCCTGTGGTGACAATTATCGGCCTTCAGTTTGGAAGTTTTCTTGGTGGTGCAGTTTTAACAGAAACTGTTTTTGCCAGAGCCGGTGTTGGCCGGCTGCTGATTAATGGTATTTTAGGGCGAGATTTTCCGGTAATACAGGGAGCAGTGCTCTTTATTGCAACATTTTTTGTATTTATTAATTTAATAGTGGATTTATTATATTCCTATCTGGATCCACGCATACATTATTCTTAAAATGGAGGTGTGAAATTTGAATAATTTGGAAAAAAATCCAGAAGAAAATGAAGTAAAAAGTGAAAGTTTATGGAGTATTTCTTTTAAAAGACTCCGTAAAAATAAAACTGCAATTGCAGGAATAATAATAATTATAGTTTTTACTTTAATTGCTGTACTGGCTCCCTATATTGCACCATATGATCCATTTAATCAGAATTTTATCAAATCATTTCGCGCACCTTCATCTGAGCACTTTTTAGGAACTGATGAATTTGGAAGAGATATTTTCAGCCGCATTATTTATGGGGCCAGGATATCACTTCAGATTGGATTTATTGCTGTGTTTATAGCTTTAATTGTTGGTGTTGCTTTGGGACTTATTGCCGGTTATTATGGCGGCTGGATAGATATGGGGATTATGCGGATTATGGATTTGATGCTTTCTTTTCCGTACATACTGCTGGCCCTGGTAATAATGTCTATTTTGGGGCCGGGTATATATAATGCTATGATTGCTATTGGGATTGTATATGTACCTCAATATGCTCGCATAGTTCGCAGTTCTGTTCTTTCTATTAAAAAGAAAGAATATGTAATTGCAGCAAGAGCGTTAGGTGCAAATGACAGCCGAATTATCTTAAAACATGTACTTTTAAATTCAATGGCTCCTATTATTATTCAGACTACACTAAGTATAGGTCGTGCAATAATTAATGCAGCAGGATTAAGTTTCCTCGGTCTGGGTGCCCAGCCTCCAACACCAGAATGGGGTGCAATGCTGAGTAATGGGCAGGATTTTCTGCGTAATGCACCCTGGATTGCAACTTTTCCGGGGGTAGCAATTGCACTGCTGGTACTTGGATTTAATTTAGTTGGTGATGGATTAAGAGATGCACTGGATCCTCGACTGCATAAATAGATTTAAGATGATGCAGATATTGCAATTGAAGATTGTAAGTCAGAAAAGTTTAGGATTATGAAAATAAAAAAGGAGGGGTTAGGTTCATGAAAAAGGGATTCATTTTATTTTTAACTGTTGGTTTGATATTTTTGCTGGCGTTTTCTGCAGGAGCAGTTACTCCACAGAGAGTAGCTTATATTATCAACGGTGGACTTGGTGATCAGTCTTTTTATGATTCTGGGCAGAGAGGTATTGACAGAATTGAAGAAGAGTATGGGATCAAGACCACTACAATTGAATGTAATTTTGACACAGCAAAATATCAGCAGTCACTTCAGTCAGCAGTACAGTGGAATGCAGATGTAATTTTTATCATTTCTTATGGATTTGAAGATCTATTGAAACAGTATGCAGATAGATATCCGAATAAAATTTTTGTTAATATTGATACAGTTGTTCAAAATGATAAAAATACAATTACCAGTATTGATTTTATTGAAGAAGAAGGTGCATTTATGGCAGGAGTTACTGCTGGAATTGTAACAAAAGATACTTCATTAGAAGGAGTAAATGAAGAAAAAATAATTGGCGCTGTTGGTGGTGATGAAGATCCGGTTGTAAATTCATTTATTTTTGGATATGAGCAGGGAGCTCACTATATTGATGAGGAAATAGAGGTTAAAACGGTGTATGCAGGCACATGGACAGATCCTGTTAAAGGTAAACAGGCTGCTAATCAGCTGTATTCTCAAGGAGCAGATATTGTGTTCCAGATTGCTTCTTTAACTGGAAGTGGAGTACTGGAAGCGGCAGCTGAAAATGGAAAATATGCAATAGGTGTTGACTCAAATCAAAATGGAATTCAGCCAGGCCATGTGGTTACATCTGATTTAAAAAATGTTGGAGATGCTATTTACTCTGTTTTCGAAACTATTGTTAATGATGAGTTTGAACAGGGTGAAGTTCTGGAATATGGATTAAAAGAAGGTGGAGTTGGACTGGCAATAGACAAATATACTGAGGATATTCTATCTGCAGAACAGATTGAGAGGATAAAGTCTATTAATGAAAAAGTATCTGCAGGAGAAATTGTTATTGAGAGATATCAGTAAATATATAATTTAGCTTAACTGCTGAAATTTATTTAAACAGAGAAAAGGTTAAGGAGAGGGATAAACCCTCTCTTCTTTTATAAATTTAACGAAAAGAGGTGTAACTGTTGGCAGATCCAATTATTTCTATAAAATCTCTTTTGAAAATATATCCACCATCAACAGTAGCTGTTGATGGGGTTGATTTAGTTATTAATTCCGGTCAAATTCATGCAGTTATTGGAGAAAATGGAGCCGGCAAATCAACTTTAATGAAAGTAATATATGGACTTACTGCCAAAACTGATGGAGAGATTTATATAAATAACAAAAAAACTCATTTCAGTAACCCTCAGGAAGCTGTAAATGCAGGTATAGGAATGGTTCATCAGGAGTTTATGTTGATACCGAACTACACTGTATATGAAAATGTAATACTTGGCACTGAACCAGTAGGCAGATTTAATATACTGAAAAAAGAACAGTCAAGAAAAAAGGTCAGACAGCTTATTGAGGAGTATAATTTAAATTTACAGCTTGATTCAATTATAAATAATATATCTGTTGCAGCTCAGCAGAAAGTAGAGATACTGAAACTCCTGTATAGAGATGTTAATGTATTAATTTTAGATGAACCAACAGCTGTATTAACTCCTCAGGAAATAGAGGACCTATTTATGCGTCTAAAGAAATTGAGAGATGAAGGTAGAACTATTATTTTTATCAGCCATAAGCTTGATGAAGTTCTGGATTTATCTGATATTATAACGGTTATGAGAAAGGGTAAAAAAATTACAACTTTAGAAAACAAAAATTTGTCAAAGGCAGATCTGGCACGTGCCATGATAGGACGCGATGTTGTGTTTACTGTTAAAAAAGATAAAGCTTCACCAAAAGATGTGGTTTTTTCTGTTTCAAATTTAAAATATAAAAATGAGCAGGGTATAAAATTACTGGATAATATCAGTCTGGAAGTCAGAGCAGGTGAAATAGTGGGAGTTGCTGGTATAGAAGGTAATGGTCAATATGAATTAGTAAGATCGATCATCGGTCTTTTAACTCCAGACAGTGGGGAAATTAAAATTAATGATAAGCGAATAGATAAATTGAATATTCTAGACAGAAGAAAAGAAATGGCTTATGTACCACAGGATAGAAAAAATACAGGGAGTGCACAGGAACTCAGTCTGGTAGACAATAGTATCATGACACACCACAGAATAAATAAGAATCTGAGTGGTGCAAGAGATTATATTTTGTCCCGCAGAGGTGCCAGAGATTTAACAGATAAACTGATAAATAAATTTGAAGTAATATCAGAAAGTAAAAGTCAGCCTATAAAATCACTATCAGGTGGTAATCAGCAGCGCCTTATTGTAGGAAGGGAATTTATGCTGTCAGATAATTTTATTTTGCTGGATAATCCAACAAGAGGTCTGGATGTTGGTTCTATAGAATTTATCCAGCTGGAGATCATAAAAAAACGTGATCAGGGTGCAGCAGTTTTGCTGATTTCAGCTGATTTAGATGAGCTGTTTGGACTTTCTGACCGTCTGCTGGTAATACATGAAGGTAAAATTATAGCTGATAAAGATCCCACAAAAACAAACAAAGAAGAAATAGGGGCATATATGCTCGGAGCAGAGGCAGGTGATTACAGATGAAAAGGCAAATTTTAACATCCGCAGTTGGTATCATAACTGCTCTGCTGGTTGGATTAATAATTATGGCTGTTCAGGGATATCCTGCTTTTGATAGCTATTATCAGCTTTTTAATTACAGCCTTTTTTCAAAGTTTTCTTTTTTCAGCACACTTGCCAAAACAGCTCCTTTAATTCTAACAGGATTATCAGCAGCAGTAGCTTTTGGCAGTAATGCTGTTAATTTAGGTCAGGTTGGTCAATTTTTAATTGGTGGTATTAGTGTTACTGCAGCAGGATTATATATAGATCTTCCACCTGTAGTTATGATTCCACTGCTTATATTTATTGCTTTATTATCAGGGGCATTATATTCTGGAATTGCTGCCTGGTTAAGACTTAAATTTAATATGGATGAATTTATCACTACTTTAATGCTTAATTTTGTAGCCCAGTATTTTACAATGTATCTTATTAGTGGTCCACTGCTTGATAAAGAATTGTTTTCACCGATGACCAGACCTATAAATAAAAGTGGGTGGCTACCTGATCTCGGCGGTCTTGATAGTACAATTATTATAAGCATCATACTGTTAATAATAATTTATTTTATCTGGCATCATACCAAAGCTGGTTATGAGTGGAAGGTTATGGGAAGTAATGAGATGTTTGCAAAAGCTGGTGGAGCAAATATAGACAAGAATTATCTTAAAATTATGCTAATAAGTGGTGCACTGGCAGGCATGGCAGGTGCTATGCTTGTTATGGGTGGAGTACAGCACCGTTTTCTTAAAGGTATTGGTGCAAATTATGGCTGGGATGGGGTAATGATAGCAGTAGTTGCAGACAGCAGTATTATTGGGACTGCTTTTTACAGCTTCTTTTTTGCTATGATTCAAACTGGAGCCATGGGGATGGAACTTGAAACTTCTGTTCCATCAGAATTTGTTTTAATTTTACAGTCAATAACAGTTTTATTTGTGGTTGCCAGCAGGAAATCTGCACATCTGCTGTTAAATAGAATTAATATTTTATTAAGGATGAAGAATATTAAATCAGGGGGTGGAATAAAAGAAGATGAATTTATTGATTGAACTAATTCGTTCAACTTTTCTGGCCGCTGTTCCAATATTACTTGCCAGTCTGGGTGGAACCTATACTTATTATGCTGATATTTTTAATATAGCTATGGAGGGTATGATGCTTATTGGTGCATTTACTGCTGTGCTGGGAAGTTTTTTCAGCGGTTCCTGGGTGATTGGTATTTTAAGTGGTATTGCAGGTGGTTTGTTTACTGCTTTAATTTTTACAGTATTTGCTGTTTATCTCAAAACAGATGAATTTGTAACCGGAATTGCACTCAATTTATTTGCTCTGGGAGGAACCACATATTTTTTAAGGCAGATATTTTCTGTCAAAGGAGCTTTTACTTCTTCCAAAATAATTCCACTACCTGACTGGAATATACCTATTATAGAAAACATACCTGTACTGGGTGAACTATTAAGTGGTTATCCTTTCTTAGTTTATATAACATTTCTAATCGCTGTTCTGGTTGAAATACATATTTTTAAAACAAAGTTTGGACTCAGGCTTCGGGCTACAGGGGAAGATGATGCAGCAGTAGATTCTGTTGGTATCAAATCGGATATAATAAAAAGCAAAGCTATTTTGCTTTCCGGATTTTACTGTGGTCTGGCCGGTGTGTTTTTATCTTTAGGTTATGTTAATTTATTTGCAGAAAACATGTCAAATGGTAGAGGATGGATTTCACTTGCAGTTATTATTTTGACAAGAGGTAGACCTCTGGGACTGCTTTTTATGGCGCTTTTATTCGGCTTTTTTGATGGATTAGGTCTAGCACTTCAAAATACTTTTATTCCTTCACAGTTTACTCAGATGGTTCCATATCTGGCCACACTGGCTGCACTGTTTTTTTACTCACGAGAAAAAAAGAAGTCTAAGGGGGAAAGTAAAAATGAAAGCATGGCAGTATGAGTTTGAAAAAAGAAAAGAAGCTGAGCCTGTGCCATTAACTGATGCTGAAGAAAGCTGGTTTGGATTTGCAGAAATGATGGAGCAGAGGGAAAATTTGCTGGCAATGTTCTGGCAGAGTCAGGTTCCTGGGTCGAAGGCTCCAGAAGCGCTTTTTATAGAAATGATACAGGCGTGGTCCAATAGAGGTTATGACGTATCAGAAGCTGAAAAATATATTGAAGATGGTCTTAATGCACTTGCTGAAGGCAGAATGAGGGAACTGGAAATTATTTCTGCCAGAATTATGAAAGAACTGTGTGAAGCTCCAGTTGATGATGATCATTCTTACTGGCGTTATGAAAATCCTACCAGCTGGGCTGGAATCAGAGAAGCTATGAAGGCTGAAGGTGATCCGGAAAAAATTGAAATTGCAGGAGAAAAGCTGGAGGAAAAAATACTTGCCGGCTGGCAGGGCCAGATTGCCGGAGGTGCATATGGAACTGCTCTGGAAGGATATACAGGGGAAACTCTGGAAAAACATTATGGAGATAAGCTCAACTATTATGTAAGTGAACCTGATACTTATAATGATGATATTACATTTCAGATTGCTTTTTTAAAAGCACTTTCAGAAAATGGTTCAAAACTGGAATCAGATCATATAGCAGATAAATGGTTGGAATTAATTCCTTTTGGCTGGTCTGCCGAATATTTTGCCCTTGAAAATTTAAAAAGAGGTTTATATCCTCCGTTATCAGGCAGCTTTAATAATTTTTTCTCTGAATGGATAGGTGCTCAAATGAGGACAATGATTTGTGGTTTTACTGCTCCTGCTGATCCATTAAAGGCAGCTTATTATGCATATTTGGACAGCAGTGTTTCTCATGAGAAAAATGGAATTTATGGGGGTATACACAGTGCTGTAATGACATCACTTGCCTTCAATTATAATAATACCAGAGAAATAATTTACAGGTCCAAAGATTATATTCCTGTAGGAAGTGAGTTTTACCACTATTTTAAACTAGTTTTAAAAGCCTGTGAAAATAATAATAGTGCAAAAGAAAGCTGGAACAAAATCAAGCATGAGTTTAAAAAGTATAACTGGATTCATACATATCCAAATATGGCAGCAGTGGTGACAGCCCTGTATTATTGTGATAATAGCTTTGATAGGGCTGTGCGAATACTGGCAGGCTGTGGTCTGGATGTGGACTGCAATGCCGGTGAGGTTGGATCTATAATTGCTGTTATGGATCCAAAAACAATAACAAAAAAATGGATAGATCCATTTTCAGGAAAACTAAAAACATATCTGCCGGGTTATGAAGAATTATCAATAACAGGACTAGCCAACTGGACTGTAGAATCACAAATATTTTAAATTAAGGCAGGATTTTGGAGGTATGTCAAGAATATTTATTATAACTTTATGTGAGTTTAAAATCAAAAAGGGAGAGTGAAATTCCAAATGGAACAAGTGTATGTGGAAAAACGTGAACAGCTGCTGAATGATCTCAGTGATATGAGTGAAGTTGCAGAAGATATGCTGCAAAAAATTATTAAAGCCCTGGATAAAATGGATGTAGATACAGCCAGAGATATTATTAACAGAGATGATGTACTTGATAATTATAAGATAACAATAGAAGAAGAAGTTTCACGTTTACTTACCATGGAACAGCCGTTAACAAGTGATACATGGTTTGCCATTGCAATGGTAAAGATAGCTTCCGATTTAGAAAGAATAGGAGACCATGCAACTAATATTGCGGAGATTTTGCTTGAATTAAAAAATGAAAAAAGACTTACTCCTATCGTGATGATACCGGAACTTGCAGATATTGTTACCGACATGCTGGATGTTGTACTGGAATCTTTTGCAACAAAAAATGCAGACCTTGCTGAGGCAGCCTGTAGAATGGACGAAAAAGCGGACAACATGTATGATCAGGTTTATGATAAAGGTATAAAACTTTTGAGTAAGAATGAAAAACAGCTAAATATTCAGCAGGTTGTTAAATATTTAAATCTTGCCAAATCCCTGGAAAGAGTAGGAGATCACGCCACAAATATTGGTGAAGAAACTATTTTTTTAATCACTGGTAAAAGAGTTAAATATTAAAAATAATTTTATTAAAAATGTTAAAAAAATTTCCCTAAATTTTTATTTTGATTTACGGGAGATGCTCACTTATAGAAGATAAAAGGGCCAGCCGGCCCTTTTATTGTTTATAGTTTAGTTTTTGATATAGAGTTTTGTTAATGTTTAAAGTTTTTTAAATTTTGTGTAAATCCTGATTGTAATTTATAGAGGGAGGAGATTTACACAGAAGAACAGACAGCTTCTGCAGCCACAGCTGCAGCTGCAGTACCTACCTGATTTATGTCTGCATTTATTTTATTTGAAGCAAGAGTAAAAACAGTATCCCCATCAAGCATTGTATGGACAGGATAAATAGTGCGGGCAAGTCCATCCTGTGCCATTATTGATACACGATTTGCTTCACTTTTGTTTAAACGGGCATTGGTAGCTATCACTGCTAAAGTTGTGTTTTCTCTTTTAAGACCAGTATTAAGCTCAGGTTTATTTAAAAAAATTGATTCAGTATCAATAAAATTTCCATTTTCATCTTTAGCCCCTGCAGCTATTTTTCCTGTTTTATAATCTTTGATATCTCCAAATGCATTTACCACCACCAGAGCTGCAACTATCAGTTTTCCTATTTTTATGGCTGCATGGCCTAATTTTGTTTTGTGGGCATATTTCATGCCATTTATTTTTCCACAGGTTGCTCCGGCAGCAGCACCAATGCTTTTATTTTCAAGTGGGGAATTATCAGCATTTCTGCAGGCTTGATAGGCCATTTTTTTATCAGGTCTGATTTTAGAACTTTTATATTCCAGATCATATATCACTGCAGCAGGAACTATTGGCACATATCCACTACCGGTCTGGAAACCTGTACCCTGTTCTTCCAGATAATCCATAACACCTGCAGCAGCATCAAGTCCAAAAGCACTTCCACCTGTCAGCAAAACTGCATTTATATTCTGTATTACTGCTTCTGAAGCTAGAAGAGCACTTTCTCGTGTGCCTGGGGCACCACCTCTTACTTCAGCGCCAGCAGAAAAATTATTGCCGCAGATGATAACTGTACAGCCAGTTCCTCCTTCTATGTTTTCTGCATTTCCTACCTTTATTCCATCTACAGCTGTAATATCATTATTCATATTATCTCCCCTTCATTTTGCTTAAGTTTTATACTTTATTTAATTTCTATTGTATTTTACTTCTTTTTCAAACTGCCTGTTCCTTCCTGATACATATTTTTCGCAATTATTTACCAGCAGGTAAAGTAAACCTCAAATATTTTTATCTGAATAGAGTTTCCCCAAAATAATTTTTACAGCTTAATTTGAAAAATAAGGAAAGGCTTTTTTGTCTGATAGGAAGGAAAATAATAATATATATTTAATATTTAATATATATGGTTATATATAAAAAATATGGAGGTGGATTTATTGATAACTAAAAGATTATTTGCTGGTTTTCTGATTTTAGTGCTGGTAATGGGATTAACTGTGGTGGCAGCTGCTGAAGAGGTCAATATTCGTATTTATCACCATAATGACACACATGCGAGAGTAGAAGAAGGCAGTTATGCAGGTATGGGTTTTGCTAAAATTGCCGCTCTGGTTAAAGAAGGCAGAAAAAAAATGGATAATGTTCTTTATCTTGATGCTGGTGATGCATTTCACGGCCAGGTGATAGCAAATGTGAATGAAGGGGAAGCAATAGCCTATATATTTAACATCATGGACCTTGATGTAATGACACTTGGAAATCATGATTTTAATTATGGACAGCAGCGCCTCAGAGAGCTGAAAGAAATAAGTGACTTTCCACTGCTGGCTGCCAATCTAAAAGAAGAAGATGGAACAGATTCTCCATTGGCAGATGATTATGTTATTAAAGAATATGATGGAGTTAAAGTTGGAATCTTTGGCCTTGCAACTCCAGAAACAGCTTATAAAACTCATCCTAAAAATATAGAAGGACTTGTATTTGCAGATCCGGTTAAATCAGCTAGAGATATGGTTGAAGAATTGGAAGGAAAAACTGATGTAATTATTGGCCTTTTTCATTTGGGATTAAGTGAGGAAAGTAATTATACAAGTAAAATGGTAGCACAACAGGTTGATGGGATAGATGTAATAGTTGATGGACACAGCCACCACACACTGGAAAAAGGTATGATGGTTAATGACACATTGATTACAATGGCAGGTGAATATGATAAATATCTGGGTGTGATTGATCTGGTGGTTGAGAATGGTAATCTAAAATCCAAAAAAGCATCTCTGATAAGTAAAGAGATGGCAGAAGATGTTAAACCCGATAAAATAATCTCAATGGTCGTTGATAGTATGAATGCAGCCAATGAGAAGATTACTTCTCAGGTTGTAGGTGCTGCTCTGATAGAACTTGAGGGTGACCGAGCAGTTGTGCGTACTGGAGAGAGCAATCTCGGTAATATGATTGCTGATGCAATAAAAATTAAACTTGATGCAGATGCTGCTGTTACAAATGGAGGTGGTATCAGAGCTTCAATTAATAAAGGAGAAATAACAAAAGGAGAGGTGATTACAGTTCTTCCTTTTGGAAATACAGCAATGGCGATTAGAGTTAAAGGTTCTGATCTGAGGGCTGCTTTAGAACATGGTGTTTCCAAATACCCTGCTGAAGAAGGTCTTTTTCCACAGGTCTCTGGAATAAAGTTTACCTTTGAACCTGATAAAAATCCTGGAGAAAGAATTCAGGAAGTATGGGTTAAAGGTGAAAAGCTGGACCCAGCCAGAGATTACGTTATTGCTACAAATGACTTTATGGCTGCAGGTGGAGATGGATATACTATGTTTACTGATGCTCCAATAGTAAAAGAAGCCGGTGGACTGGAAGAAGTAGTTATGGAGTATTTAGAAAATAGATCACCGGTAGCACCTAAACTGGAAGGCAGAATAACAGTCGAGTAAATTCTAAAAAGAATTTGAGGAAACTTCTTTTGTAAGGGGTATACTTTACAATATCAAAAAAATTGGATAAAATTAATTTATAATTTAATTAGTTAAATTACTAAAAGGAGGTAATTAAAATTACTGGAGAAACTGTTGGATTTTTATCTATTATACCGCCGATACTGGCTATTTTGCTTGCCATGTACACAAGAGAAGTTCTTATATCATTATTTGCAGGTGTCTGGTCTGCTGCATTAATTATTAGTCGCTGGAATCCAATTTCTGCGACTTCATTATCTCTGCGCTGGATCGTTAATACTGTTAATGATCCCTGGAATGCTAAATTTTTAATTTTGATTATGTTGATGGGAGCTGGAGCTGCCTTAATTTACAAATCGGGAAGTGTGCTGGCCCTGGAAAATTGGATGGGCAGTGCCGTTAGAACTTCAAGGGATTCACAGATTTTAACCTGGATGATTGGGATGTTTATCTTTATCGACTCTTATACCAGTACAATTGTAACTGGAAATGCAACCCGGGATGTGAGTATCAAAAATAAAACATCCAGAGAAGCACATTCCTATATATTAGACTCCACAACAGCTCCGGTGACAACCTTTGGCCCGGTTTCAAACTGGATTGGTTATCAGGTTTCGATGATTGCTGCTGGATTTGCTGCAGCAGGAATCACTGCAGAACAGATTGGAGTTACTCCATATGCAGTATTTTTGCGCTCTATTCCATGGAATTTTTACTGCCTGCTGGCATTTTTTACAGTTGGTTTTATAACAATAAGTCAGCGGTATTATGGTCCGATGCTTGATGCAGAATGGAGATCTCGTAAGGAAGGTAAGTTAATGAGGGATGGAGCAGAGGCACTGTCAGATATAAGTACTGATGTAGGTGAACAGAGCAGTAAAAATCCGAAGCTGATCAATTTCTTTTTGCCTATATTCTCTCTGCTTGCTGTAAGTGTTTTTTCTATGTGGTGGCTTGGTGACGGCTATCAGGCCGGAGTTAGTATTGCTCAGGCTTTTCAGGAGACTGATATAGCACTGGCACTGCTTTATGGTTCCTTTGCCTTTGTCTTTTTTGCTCTTGTCGGAGCTCTGGCTTATAAAACGATGTCCTTAAGTGAAGCCAGTGATGCAATTATTGATGGATTTAAAACAATGATTATTGCTGCTGCGATTATTATTTTAGCCTGGACAATTGGTCATGCAACTGATCAGGTTGGTACAGCAGAATATGTAGTAAATATTCTGATGAATATGGGTCTGCCGGGTAGAGCACTGCCGATAATTATTTTTCTGGCTGCTATGTTTATTTCCTTTACCACAGGTACTTCCTGGGGTACGATGGCAATTCTAACTCCAATTGCTGTTTCTACAGGTTATGAGCTGGTTGGATTCAGTATTGTACCTGTTTTAATGGGTATTTTATTTGGCGGAGCTATTTTTGGAGATCATGTTTCACCTATTTCTGATACGACAGTAATGTCATCAATTTTTGCTGGGTCTGATCATATTGATCATGTAAGTTCACAGATTCCTTATGCATTAACAGCAGCTGGAGCTACAGTGATGACATTAATCTTATATGCTCTGGGAATAGATTCTGTAGTTATTTTACTTATTACTGCTTTTGGGCTGACAATTGTTATGTCAGTTCTGTTTAATAAATATGATGCAGGTAGAAAAGGTCTTCCGGAAGTAATGCCTACAGTAGAAGAAATTGAGGCAGGAAATACAGAAGGCAGCAAAATAAAGACCTTTAACAAAATAGCAGTAGCGGCTTCTGCTTTTTATCTTTTTTATATGGCAAGTATTTTTCTCTTTGCCAATCTAGCATCTTAGATAAAGCTTTTGTACTGCTTTAACCCCTGTAAACTTCAGCAGAGAGTGATTTCTGCTGAAGTGATAGGGGTTTTTTCGATTTTAAAGGTTGTGAAAATAATGATTTGTGCTTAGATTCGATTTAGTGAGGTTTTTCTGCTATAATAATGAATAGATTAATAAATTTAAAGAAACAAATATGGAATTGTAAACAGAACAAAAAAAGGAGTTACTGATAAATTAAATGGAAAGTTCAAAACAGAATTCTAATAAAAATAGTGAGCAGAAAGTTGATAATTCTCGAGATCAGTTTATGGTGATATGTCGGGATGATATGGAAAAACGGGGCTGGGAAAAGCTTGATTATATTATTGTAAGTGGAGATGCTTATGTAGATCATCCATCTTTTGGAACTGCAATAATTGCCAGAGTACTGGAAGATGCAGGTTTTAGAGTCGGGATTATTGCCCAGCCAGACTGGAGAGATACATCGGATTTTAAAAAACTGGGGAAACCTAAATATGCTTTTTTAGTGACTGCAGGGAATATGGATTCCATGGTTAATCATTACACTGTAGGTCGCAATAGGCGCAGGTATGATAATTATTCACCAGGTGGAAAAAGTAATTTGCGTCCAGATAGAGCTACAATAGTATATACAAATAAAATTAGAGAAGTGTATGGAAGTATACCTGTCATATTAGGAGGTATTGAAGCCAGTCTGCGCAGATTTGCCTATTATGATTACTGGGATAACAAAGTGCGGAGATCAATACTGTTTGATACACGTGCAGATCTGCTTGTTTATGGAATGGGAGAACATCAGATTCTGGAAATTGCCGAAAATATGGCTTCAGGACTTGATATTAAATATATAACTCATATTCCTGGAACTGTGTTTATTGCTGACAGTTTGGATAATCTTTATAATTATAAGCTGCTTCCGACTTATGATGAGGTAAGAACAGATAAAAAGAAATATGCTTATTCATTTAAACTTCAATATGAAGAACAGGATCCTATTAGAGGAGAAGTTCTTGTCCAGCAGCATAAAGATAAATTTCTTGTGCAGAATCCACCGGTAGACCCCTTAAACAGGGAAGAGCTGGATCACATTTATTCACTGCCATATCAGAGAGATTATCACCCTGTATATGAGGATCTGGGTGGTGTTCCTGCCATAAAAGAAGTGAAATTTAGTCTTATTAGTTCACGTGGTTGTTTTGGATCATGTTCATTTTGTGCACTTGCATTTCATCAGGGAAAGATGATAACCTCACGCAGCAGAGATTCACTGGTAGAAGAAGCTCAAAAACTTATTAATATGCCGGATTTTAAGGGGTATATACATGATGTAGGTGGACCTACTGCTAACTTCAGACAGCCTTCCTGTACAGATCAACTTTCGCGAGGTATGTGTAAAGGAAAAGAATGTCTGTTTCCTAAACCCTGCAGTAAACTGGAGGTTGATCATGCTGAATATTTGGAGCTTTTAAAGGAGCTGAGGAATCTTAAAGGTGTAAAAAAAGTATTTATAAGATCAGGGATTAGATTTGATTATCTGCTGGAAGATAATAATGAGGAATTTTTTAGAGAAATGTGCAGACATCATGTAAGCGGTCAGCTGAAAGTAGCTCCAGAACATGTTTCAGAAGAAGTGCTCTACAGAATGGGTAAACCAAAAATAGATGTATTCGAAAAATTTAGAAAAAGATTTTATGAGATAAATGATGAAATCGATAAAGAACAGTATATTATTCCCTATTTTATATCAAGTCATCCAGGCAGCAGACTTGAAGATGCTGTCAGTCTGGCAGAATATCTGCGGGATATTAATCATCATCCAGAACAGGTTCAGGACTTTTATCCTACACCTGGTACTATGTCAACTGCTATGTATTATAGTGGTTATGATCCAAGAACAATGGAAAAAATATATGTGGCAAAAAGTCAAAAAGAGAAAAAAATGCAGAGAGCACTGCTGCAGTATCATAAAAAAAGCAATTATCAGACTGTAAAAAAGGCGTTAAAAAGAGCCGGCAGGGAAGATTTGATCGGCTATGATAAAAAAGCTCTTATAAAACCCAGCTCCAGTTCTTAAAATATTTTTATTTTTTAAATAAGGTATGGTTCTCCCACAAAAAGGTATAATTTTTTAAAACAGACTGGGGATGGGAAATAAGCTGCAGTACTTTATGTGCTAATTTAAGTATATAAATTAATACAAAAAAGATATAAAAAAAATTTAAATACAGGAGTGTGTATCTATGAAGACTGAAAAAAAATACGAAAAACTAAAAAATATACTGAGTGAACTGGGCAATTTTGTAGTTGCTTTTTCGGGTGGTGTGGACAGTACATTTCTTGCAGCAGCAGCTCAGGATGCAGGTGCTGATTTTACTGCACTTACAGTAAAAACACCATTTGTTCCCCAAAAGGAAATCGAGGAGCTTGAAGAACTTGTAGAAAAACTATCATTAAATCATAAAGAAATTGAGTTAAAGCTGGAGGAACTGGGGGAGGCTGTGGAAAACTCGCCGGAAAGATGTTATTACTGTAAGAAAAAAATATTTGGAGAGATTAAAAAATTTGCCGGGGGAAGAATTATTGTTGAAGGCTCCAATACTGATGATATAGGTGATTATAGACCCGGGTTGAAAGCTTTAAAAGAACTTAAAATTAGGAGTCCACTATTAGAGGTAGATCTCAGTAAAAAAGAAATTAGAGAATTGTCATACAGCCTGGGACTTCCTACCTGGGATAAACCTTCACTTTCCTGTCTGGCCACCCGAATTATCTATGGAGACAAAATTTCCAAAGAAAAATTGAATAAAATAGAAGCGGCAGAAGGATTTCTTATGGAAAGGGGTTTTGAACAGCTTAGAGTGAGAGATCATAATAATCTGGCCAGAATTGAAGTTGGTGCTGATGAAAGAGAGAAATTTATGGATATAGAACTAATAGATGCTGTTGAGGCATATTTTAAGAAACTGGGATTTGAATATGTCACATTTGATTTAGCTGGATATAGATCGGGCAGTATGAATCGGATGCTTAAAGGAGGTACTGATGAATAAAGAAGATATAAAATCTGTTTTAACAAAGGTAAAAAGTGGAGAAATAGAAATTGATGCTGCAATGGATGAACTTAAAGATCTTCCCTTCAAGGATCTGGGTTATGCCAAAATTGATAATCACAGAAGTCTTCGCAATGGATTTCCGGAAGTTATTTACTGTGAGAACAAATCACTTGATGAGGTAGAAGGTATTATTAAGGAAATGATGAAAAAAAGAAATAATATTCTTGCAACAAGGGCAAACCGAGAAGTCTACAACCGAATAAAAGATATTGAGCCGGAAGCAGAATATTATGAAAGAGCAAAAATTATATTTATTAAGAAAAGAGAATTGAAAAAAACAGAGAATAAAATTATTGTAGTTACAGGTGGCACATCAGATTTAGCAGTTGCTGAAGAAGCAGCAATTACAGCAGAAGTGCTCGGCAACAGTGTGGAAAGACTTTATGATGTTGGAGTGGCTGGAATCCACCGTCTTTTATTAAATATGGATAAGCTTAATGAAGCCAGTGTGATTATAACAGTTGCTGGAATGGAAGGGGCACTTGCCAGTGTTGTTGGAGGTCTGGTGGATAAACCGGTAATAGCTGTACCTACAAGTGTTGGTTATGGGACCAATTTTGGTGGTGTTTCGGCTCTGCTTACTATGCTCAACAGCTGTGCAAGTGGTGTTGGGGTTGTAAATATTGATAATGGATTTGGAGCTGCCTATCTGGCGGCTACAATTAATATGCAGATAGAAAATGCAGGAAAAGAGGGAAGGTAAAATGGAAAAAATACTATATTTTGAATGCAGTTCAGGAATTAGTGGTGATATGACAATTGCTGCACTGCTGGATTTAGGTCTGGATCAGGAGGAATTTTTAAATAAGCTTAAAAAACTTAATTTATCCGGTTATAAAATAGAGATAAAGAAAACACAGAAAAATGGAATTACAGGAACTGATTTTAAAGTGCTTTTGAACAACACAGCACATCCTGACCATATTTATGAAGATAGTCGTGATCATGAGCACAGTCATCATGATCACGAACACTATCATGACCATAATCACAATGATGACCAGCACAGCCATAATTATGATAAAAAAAATCACAATCATGTTCATAAAGAAGATAAAGGCCATCATCATCCGGGCAGTGGAGAACATCATCACCGCAATCTCGGTGATATAGAGAAACTGATCGATGAAAGTGAGTTAAATGAAAACATAAAAGAATTGAGCAAAAAGATTTTTAGCTATGTAGCCGAAGCAGAGGCAAAAGTGCACAGTAAGCCTTTAAATGAAGTTCACTTTCATGAAGTCGGAGCAGTTGATTCTATTGTAGATATTGTAGGTACTGCAATACTGATAGATATGCTTGATGCTGACTATATTTATTCTTCAGCAGTTCCAATTGGTTCTGGTTTTGTAAATGTGGCCCATGGGAATATACCAGTACCGGCTCCGGCAACTATAGAAATTCTTAAGGATGTACCTGTATATGCGTCTGGTATTAAAAGTGAACTTGTAACTCCAACCGGTGCTGCTATTATAAAAACTCTGGCAGAAGAGTTCTGCCCTCTGCCTGAGGTCAAGATTAAGAAAATTGCCTATGGTGCAGGAAAAAAAGATCTGGAAATAACAAATATGCTGAGGCTTTATCTGGCTGAAAAATCTAAAAAAAAAGTGAAAAACTGCTGATTCTAGAAACAAATATTGACGATATGAGTGGGGAGATTTATTCTTATTTATTTCCAGAATTGTTTACCGCCGGAGCTCTGGATGTTTATTTAACAAATATATATATGAAGAAAAATCGTCCTGCCCAGAAACTTAGTGTTCTCTGTACAGAAGAAAAACGAGAAAAACTGGAAAAAATTATCTTTAATGAAACAACAACTTTAGGTATAAGGAGATATTTTGTTGAAAGAAGCTCTCTGAAGAGAGAACAGTTTATATTTGATTCTTCTCTCGGAAAAGTAAAAATTAAATCTGCTTATCTGGATGGGGAGAAAATTAAATCTGCTCCAGAATATGAAGACTGCAGAAAGCTGGCACAAGAAAATGATATTCCACTTAAAGATGTTTATGATTTGATTAAAAGAGAAGCTGAATAATGGTTTTAACAAATAAAAAGCATGGTTCTCCCACAAAAAGGATATTTGCGTCTCTAACTCATTAAGATTGATTAACGAAAAATGCCTAATGTTCCGCAAATACCCTTTTTGTGGACACATCAAAGCATATAAAAACAAAATAAGTGCTGAGTGCCTGGTTTTTTCATCTAACAGGCACTTTTTTCTTTTTTAAAAGGTTTTTTTAATTAAATACAGAATAGTATTATATAGTAGCACGAATTGCATTTTCGTGCTACTATATAAAGGAGGAGGTGTTTTTGTGTCCAGTTTAAAGCGTTTTGGCGTTTCAATAGATGAGGAACTTCTTGAGCATTTTGATAAAATTAATGAAGGAGTATATAATAACAGGTCTGAAGCAATAAGAGATCTGATTAGAGAAAAAATAATAGAAGAAGAAAATAAGACAGATGAATCAATCGTAGTGGGAACTTTAACACTTATTTATGACCACCATAAATTCGCTTTAACCGATAAAATGAATCAGCTGCAGCATGATTATCACTGTATGTTTAAGAGCAATCTTCATATTCATTTAAATTATGATTACTGTCTGGAAGTAATTGTTGTTGAAGGTAAGATGAAAAAGCTGAATGAGGTTACAAGAAGACTTATTGCACTCAAGGGAGTTAAACATGGGGAATTGACTGTTGTCAACATAAAGGCTTTGGAGGATAGAGAATAATAATAGAGAGAGTGATATTATTGGAATTAATAGAGATAGGATATGTAAAAAGCAAATATAAAAAACCGGTTGGACCTGATAAAATGAAAAAAGCAAGAAGTATAATTGAAGTAAAAGAGGAGTATCAACAGGGGCTTGATAAGCTGGATGAATATGATTATATTCAGGTTTTATTTTACCTCCATAAGTCAGAAGGTTTTGATCTGGTAAGCAGAAGAAGAATGGGGCCCAAACGGGGTGTTTTTGCGTCTCGGAGTCCGCGCCGCCCCAATTCAATAGGAATGACTACAGTAGAAATATTAAAAATAGAGGACAATAAAATTCATGTTTATGGACTTGATGCAATAGATATGACACCTGTAATAGATATTAAGCCCTATACACCATTTATGGATACCCCGGCACTGTCAATGCAGAAAGAAAACCCACGCTATGAAATTGATAAGATGATTAAATATAAAAATATGAATGAGCTGCTGCTTAAGGCAGGAGAACTTCATGGACATTTCTGCCCCTATCTTGCTTTAGGAGTTGTGGCAGCTGTTGATGGAGTGCGTAAATTAGATGTAACAAATGATGGTATGGAAAAAATGCTGGCAGTGGTTGAGACCAACAGCTGTTTTAGTGATGGAATCCAGTATATCAGTGGTTCAACTTTTGGAAACAATGGGCTTATATATAGGGATCTGGGTAAAACTGCTGTTACATTTGCAAAAAGAAATGGAGGTAATATCAGATATATTTTAAAAGATGAGAAAGATTTTATAAAGGATAATTATCCAGAGGCAAAAGAACTTTTCAATAAGGTAATTACCCGCAGAGATGGTACAGATACTGAAGCAGAAAGGCTCAAAGAGGTATGGAAAACTATAGCTTTTGAGATTATAGAAAAAGAAGCAGAAAATGTTTTTAACATTTATCAGAATATAGAAATAGATATTCCAGAATATGCACCCATTTTTGAAGATCAATTTTGTGAAAAATGTGGAGAAAAAATTATGGCTTCCAAATCAGTGAAAAATGGTGGTAGAATTTTGTGCAGATCATGTGCAGGAACAGAATATTTCCAAGTTGACGGAAGTGGAATTGTCAGAAAAATCGAATAGGATAAAATTTATTCAGTTAAACTGCTAATGTAAAAAATTTATTTATGACAAAATCTTTTTTTTGCAGCTCTAAAAATAATTTTCTGAAAACTCTATAATATATTTTCTTGTTAAATTAAGACTCATATAGTATAATATAATTGAACCAACAGAGAGAGAAACTTAGTTTGTTTATGTGGTCGTTTTGTTTACTAAAAAGGAACAAAGTAGACGTGTAGCGAGAATGTTCCCTTACCAAAATCCAAAATTAAAGGGAGGGGCATTTAAAATGACAATCTTTAAGTATAAGCAACTTCAAAATGATGTTAAGACAAAAGAAATTGACGCCAGAGGATATGATAAACTTAAAAGCAAAGCTTTAGTTGATTATTACATGAATGGTGGTTATTAAAAAAGAATCAATTGTAAAATGATGTTTTATTTACCGGAGCTGTAAGGCTCCGGTTTTTATTTGACATTAAATAAAAAATTAGGTAAAATAATTATGAGATAAAAATTATATAACTCCGAGTATTTTGTTCCTAAGGATGTATAGAATATATATCTATGGAGAAAATACCGATAGGGTCAGTAGGGAAACATTCTGACCTCCCGGATTGGAAAGGAGTGATGATTTTGTTTGAATTTAATGGTGTAGACCCACCTTTTACCTTCCGGTAAATTATTTATACGGAAGGTTTTTTTATTGTTTTTTTTATTGTTAAGATTATTTATATTTTTAACAATATTCAGAATATAAAGGGGGGTTTCTTATGAACAAAAAATTATCAATTTTTCTAATTATTTTAATGATTACTCTGGTGTTTAGTGGTATGGCGCTGGCTCAGGACAGATTAATTCTGGCAACAACAACAAGCACAGAAAATTCCGGACTTCTCGATGAAATACTGCCTACATTTGAAGAAAAATTTGATGTTAGAGTAGATGTTATTGCAGTTGGTACAGGTAGAGCCATTAGTCTTGCAGAAAATGGAGATGCAGATATTATACTTGTACATGCAAGAGCAGCAGAAGATGCTTTTGTAGAAGCTGGTTATGGTGTTAACAGAAGAGATGTTATGTATAATGATTTTGTTATTTTAGGTCCAGCAGATGATCCTGCAGGAGTTAAGGGTATGGAATCAGCTGTAGCAGCACTTGAAAAAATTGCTAATTCGGAAAGTAATTTTATTTCTCGTGGTGATGACTCAGGAACACACAAAAAAGAGTTAAGCCTCTGGGAAAAAGCATCAGTTAAACCATCTGGCAGCTGGTATATGGAAACAGGACAGGGTATGGGGGCAAGCATCAATGTAGCCAATGAAAAAGAAGGATATATTCTGGCCGATCGAGGTACATTTTTAGCTTACAGTGGAGATATAGATCTTGAACTACTTGTAAGTGGGGATCCGCTGCTGTTTAACCCATATGGAATAATTCCTGTAAATCCAGCCTACCATACACATGTTAATTATCAGAAAGCAATGGCCTTAGTAGGATATATAACTTCTCAGGAAGGTCAGCAGATGATTTATAATTATACTAAATATGGTGAAAGATTGTTTAATCCATCTGCAATAACACCGGAAAATTTTAACTAAAGATATTTTCTCCAAAATAAATAATATAGTAGTATTATGTTATTATAGATAGAGGTGAAGAAAGATGAACTATATAATAGAAGCATTTCAGGAAGCATGGTATTTAATCATTGGATTTGATAGAGAACTTTTTAATGTGGTTTCAACATCACTGCGTCTTTCTATTACATCAACTTTCTTTGCCTCTATTATAGGAATTCCTGCCGGTATATTTATCGGCAGGACTAATTTTGGACGTAAAAAAATAGTAAATATAATATTAAATACTCTTCTGGGCCTGCCGACTGTGGTTGTGGGAATATTTGTGTATTCCCTTATTTCTAGAAGAGGAATTCTGGGAGAATATGAGATGCTATTTTCTTTTAGAGGTATCATTATTGGTCAGATAATTTTAATTGTCCCACTGATAACTGCTTTAATAAGAAATGCTATTTATTCACTTGATGAAAAGCTCTACAAAACAGCTCTTTCTCTTGGAGCAACAAAAATTCAGCAGTTTAAACTTTTATTACTGGAAGCCCGATATGGAATTATGGGGGCTGTTATTACAGGTTTTGGCCGTGTATTAGGTGAGGTCGGAATTTCTATGATGCTGGGTGGAAATATTAAAGGAGTTACCAGAACAATTACTACTGCAATGGCTCTTGAAACAAATAAAGGTCGTTTTGGATTTGGGCTTGCCCTGGGGCTGATACTGCTTCTTCTTGCTTTTATAATCAATATTGGTGTATATTCTCTGCAGGAGGGGAAAGAATATGAGCAGCGATAAAATTATTTTAAAGGCTTTAAATATAAAAAAAAATATAAAAGGGAAAAATATACTGAATCTGCGGGAGTTTAATGTTTATGAGGGTCAGTTTAATTTTATTATCGGGCATAATGGAAGTGGAAAGACAACATTATTAAATATATTATCTCTTGTAGATGATGATTTTAGTGGTGATCTGATATATAAAAATCAGACTATTGGTCCTAAAACTGATAAAGTTAAGCTCAGAAGAAGATTTTCTGTAATCTGGCAGAATCCATATTTTTACCGAGGTAGTGTAATTTATAATATAAGCCTTCCCCTCAGACTGCGTGGTCTAAATAAAAATCAATATCTCAAAAAAACGGAAGAAATAGCTAAAAGACTTGAAATAGAAAATCTGCTTGAACAGTCAGCTGCAACCCTTTCAGGAGGAGAAAAGCAAAAAGTATCTATAGCGAGAGCATTAATAACTGAACCGGAAATTGTCTTTGTTGATGAACCAACTACCAACCTTGATGAAGAAAGTATAGAATTTTTTAATTCACATTTTGCAGAACTTGTAACAGAGGAAATGACTGTGGTTATGGTGACACATGACAAAAACCAGATAAGAAGTCTGGCTGAAAAAATAACTGTACTCAAAAAAGGATCTGTACAGTACAGCGGCCCGATTAAAGGTCTGCACTATCAGAATGATAATAATTATTACAGTTCAAAGCAGGATTATCGACTTTTAATGAAGAACTAATAATGAAGAACTAATAATAAGGAGTTTCCCCATTTTCAACTCTAAAAATAATTTTTTGGAAACTTCCCTTAATAAAAAGAGGAGTGGTTCTTCTATGGAAAATTTGCTTTTGAAAAATGCTCTGCTGATAGATGAAAAAAGATCTCAGAAAGCTGATGTGCTTATAAAAGGAGAAAAAATTGCTTCTATCGGGAAACCAGGCAGTTTTTCTCAGGTAGAAAAAGCTGAAAATTTAAAAAATATTAATCTGAATGGTAAATACATATTTCCCGGTATTATAGATGCACATACACATTATTATTTAAAATCCAGAAATACAATTACTGCAGATGATTTTTATTCAGGCAGTATTTCTGCTGCAGCAGGTGGGGTAACAACTGTAATTGATTATATTGATTTTCCTCCAGATGCTGATTTTAAAAGTGCTTTTGAAAAAAGATGTCTTAAAGCAGCTGATTCTATTATCGATTACAATTTTCATCAGGTAATTGAGGATTTTAATCAGGAAATATCTAAAAAATTAAAAATTTTAAAAGAAATTGGAATTGCAAGTGTTAAGTTATTTACAACATATAGACGAGAAGGCTATGTGATAGAGCGCGGCAGATGGAGGGATGTACTAAAAAGACTGAAAGAACTCAAACTGCTTCCTACTGTACATGCTGAGGAAGATAAGCTTATTGAAGATTTAGAGAAAATATATTCAAAGCATAATTTAATATCTGCTGACATGCATCCTTCCATTCGGCCTGCAGTTGCAGAAGGACTGGCAGTTAAAGATATGGGTGAAGAAGCATTGCGGGCAGATATTCCCCTCTATATTGTTCATGTTTCTTCCGAATATGGGCTAAAGGAAATTAAAAAACTGAGGAAAAAAGGTGCGGAAATTATAGCAGAGACAGCACCCCATTATCTTCTGCTGGATCAGTCTTATCTTCGACAGGAAGAAGCACAGCTTTATTTAATGACTCCCCCTCTTAGAACAAAATATGATAATGAAATACTCTGGAACGGTGCAGCAGAAGGTGATTTTCAGGTGATTGCTACAGACCACTGTTCATTTACTCCCAGTCAAAAATTTAGGTCTCAATCAGCTCTTGATATCCTGCCCGGGATACCAGGTACAGAGACTCTGCTGGCTTTGATACATCATTTTGGAGTTAGAAGTGGAAAGTTTTCTTTAAATGAAATGATAAAAATGCTTGCTTATAATCCTGCCAGGATTTTTGGTTTATATCCTCAAAAGGGGTCACTGCAGGAAGGAACAGATGCTGATATAACAGTTTTTGATCCAGAAAAAAACATAAAATTAACTGCAGAAAATCTTCATTCTGCAGCTGGTTACAGTCCATATAAAAATTTTGAGGTAAAAGGCTCGGTATATATGACACTGCGAAGAGGTCAGATAATATTTGCTGAAAATAAAACAGCAGAAAAAGGAAGTGGAAAATTTATTCCTGCCAGCACTTCAGATTTTTTTCGCGAGGATCACTGATCTCCTGATTTAAAAAACAGGATAATTTGCACAGTCCCTGATTGATATGCTGTTCCTGTAAAAATACGTTATCTGGTACTTTAAGAGGAATTTCAGCAAAATTCCAGATGCCTTTAATTCCGGCCGCGACAAGGCGGTCGGTTATATTTTGGGCAGCTCCTTCTGGAACTGTGAGTGCTGCAATAGCAACTTTTTCTTTTTTAATAACTTTTTCTAGATTTTCCATCGGCTGAGTTTTTATATTATTAATATATAGGTCAATCAATTTTGGATTTTTGTCAAAAATTGCAGTTAGTTTATAACCTCTTTCTTCATAACCTCGATTGTAAGCCAGTGCCTGGCCCAGATACCCTGCACCAACAATTATAATTTTTTTTGTGTAATTAAATCCCATTATAATGCTTATCTGCTGAAACAGACAGTCAATATCATATCCATAACTTTTGCGGCCAAATGTGCCAAAATAACTTAAATCCTTTCTTATTAAAGAACTGCTGAGTCCGGTGAGTTCTGAGAGTTCTTCTGAAGATATATATTCTTTGCTGGAATCCTGGAGCATTTTAAGGTGATTATAATATAAAGGCAGTCTGTTTATAATAATTTCGGGTATTTTTTCAGTTGATTTTCCCATAACAGATTCTCCTTAATTAATAGTTTGTAAAAAATATAACAATCTTCAATTATATTTTATCTTACTATAATAATTATATCAAGCAGGATAAAAAGAAGATTTACAGAAATAATAATTAAGGAATGAACTCTGAAGTTTTAGATGGGGAGGGTTACCTGCCTATTTAAGGCAAAAAATTTTGTTTAAGAATAACATAATCGAGGAGGAATATTGATGGATAAATATAAAATAACAGATGAAAAACTTGAATTTAAATATGATTTCGAAAATTTTTCTTTTAAGAATACAGATGAGCTTGATTCTATGGAAGGAGAGATAATAGGACAGGATAGGGCTGCCAGAGCAGTTGATTTTGGCATGCATGTAAAAAAACCAGGCTATAATATATTTATGGCAGGACAGTCCGGTACAGGAAAATCAACTTATGCTGAAAAAATGGCAGAAAAAAAAGCAGAAAATATGGAATGCCCAAAAGATATCCTTTATGTTTTTAATTTTTCGGAATACGAAAAACCAAAGGTAATGTATGTACCGGCAGGTACGGGAGCTTCTTTAAAAAATGATATGGAAAAAATAATAGAAGAACTCAAAGAAGAGATACCGCGTGCTTTTGAAGGAGAAGAATATGATGAAGAGAGAAAAGAAATAATAAACCAGTATCAGCCAAAATCCACTAAATTGATGGAAGAATTTGAAAAAGAAGTAAAAGAACGGGGATTCCTTTTGCAGAATACCCCTCAGGGACTTGTTCCTATTCCATTAGATGAAGATGGAGAACCACTTTCACGTGAAGATTATCAGCAGCTGTCTGAAGAAGAAAAAAGTGAAATTAGAGAAGAAATTCAGGAGATTCAGACAGAAATCTCTCAGATTATGCGCCAGGTAAGATCTATCAAAGAAGAAGCACAGGAAGAGCTGGGAAGTTTGGAAAAGAAAATAGGTATTTCTGTAGTACAGCCTATTATTTGTCATCTCCAGGATAAATATGGTGATGTTCCTGAAATAGTTAATTATCTGCAGAAAGTTCAGGATGATATTGCGGAAAATATAAACCGCTTTCGCAGCAGTGATGATAATCAGAAACAGATGTTTCCGTTTGAAATAGATGAAGACGGCAGTTTTTTTAAACGTTATCATATAAATTTGTTTGTTAATCACAGTGATACAAAAGGTGCTCCTGTGGTTTACGAAACTAATCCAACTTATTATAACTTGTTTGGAAAGATAGAAGGTAAAAGTCAGTTTGGTACTATTACGACAGATTTTACAATGATAAGAAGCGGATCTCTTCACAGAGCTAATGGTGGCTTTTTAATTGTACATGCACATGATCTGCTCACAAACCCATTTTCCTGGGAGACTTTAAAAAGAAGTCTGATCAATGGGGAAATTACAGTAGAAAACATTGGTGAGCAGTACAGAAGTGTTCCCATTATTACACTGAAGCCTGAGGCAGTAGAGCTGGATTTAAAAATAATAATGATTGGTTCCCCCTATATTTATTATTTATTATATAATTATGATGAAGAATTTTCTGAGCTTTTTAAAATTAAAGCAGATTTTGATACTGAAATGGACAGAAATTCTGATAATATAGATAGATTTTCTGTTTTTATTTCTACAGTTATTGATAGAGATGATTTAAAACCATTTACAGCCTCAGCTGTGGCAAAGATGGTCGATTTTAGTTCCCGTCTAACAGGGGACAGACAAAAATTATCTACTAAATTTAATGAGCTGATAGATATTCTTTATGAGGCTGATGCATGGGCAGAAAGAAGTAATTCCACATATGTGACAGATGAGTTTGTACTAAAAGCTATAGAAGAAAAAGAAAAGCGCTCCAACCTGCTTGAGGAGAAAGTGCAGGAAAGAATAGATAGAGATATACTGCTGGTAGATGTAAGCGGCTGGGAAGTTGGTCAGATAAATGGACTTTCCGTCTATCAGGCGGGAAATTATGCTTTTGGACGGCCTTCCAGAATAACTGCCAGAACATACCTTGGAAAAGAAGGTGTTATAAATATAGAGCGTGAGGTTAAAATGAGTGGGCAGATACACAGTAAGGGTGTATTAATTTTAACTGGCTATCTTGGTGGTCAATATGCTCAAGAAAACCCACTTAGTTTAACTGCATCCATAGCATTTGAACAGAGCTATGGTGGTATTGATGGTGACAGTGCTACCTGTGCTGAAGTTGTGGCACTTCTTTCTTCACTATCAGATATACCTATTAGACAGGATATTGCTATTACAGGTTCTATGAACCAGAAGGGAGTAGTACAGCCGATAGGTGGAGTCAACGAAAAGGTAGAAGGCTTTTTTGCAGTATGTAGGGCAAAGGGATTGAGCGGAAGTCAGGGTGTTGTGATTCCTGAGAGAAATATAGATAATCTGATGTTAAATGATGAAGTTTTAGATGCGGTAAAAAATAATCAATTCCATCTGTACAGTGTTGAAAAGATAGACCAGGCACTGGAAATCATGCTGGATACACCGGCAGATGAAGTGCACAAAAAAGTAAAAGCAGTATTAAAAGAATATGCAGAAGTTGAGGAATCTTTAGAAGAGAATGATAGAAGTTAAAGTCTGCTGACAAACATCACGGGTCTGTCTTAAGAAGGATCAACTTTAGGAGCTGAAAAAATGAGGAAAAAATTAATTAAAAATATAAATATTATAACTAACGATAAAATTATCTGTGGTGGATCAATTGTTTTTGGAGAAAAAATAGAAAAAATTGTCCCATATATTTTAGAGGACAGTTCTGATCTGGAAGTTATTGATGGTAAAGGTGCATATCTTTCAGCAGGATTTATAGATATTCACACACACGGAGCTTCAGGTCGAGATACTATGGAAGCTGATTATAATGCATTAAATTCTATTAGTAAAACACTTGCCAAACATGGTGTTACTGCATTTTTGCCGACAACAATGACTATGAGCCCTGACCAAATAAAAAGGGCATTATCTGCTGTCAGAGAGGCAGCAGATAGAGGTACTGATGGAGCAGTAATAGCAGGTTCCCATGTAGAAGGTCCATTTATAAGTGAAGAATATATTGGTGCTCAAAACAGCCGCTATATTCTTGATCCAGATCCTGATCTGCTTAGAGATTATTATGATGTAATAAAGATAGTTACACTGGCTCCAGAAAAAAAGGGAGCATTAACTTTAATAAAGGAATTAAAAAAGAATAATATTACTGCTGCAGCCGGGCATTCTGCAGCTAATTATGAAGATTTCCAGGCAGCCAGAGAGGCAGGAATGGATCATTTTACACATCTATATAATGCTATGTCAGGACTGCACCACCGCCGACCTGGTCTTGTGGGGGCTGCACTGGATTCAGATTTGACAGTAGAATTGATAGCCGATTTGATACACCATCATGAAGCAGTTGATAGACTTACTATAAAATATAAAGGTGCTGATAGAGTTATTCTGGTTTCAGATTCTATGGAAGCAGCAGGGCTGGAAGATGGAAAATATGAGCTTGGTGGACAGGAAGTATTTGTAAAGGAGGGAGCAGCCAGGCTAAAAAGTGGTCAGCTGGCAGGAAGTGTGCTCACTCTGGATAAGGCTGTCAGAAATGTTATGAGTATAACCGATTTAAGTATTCCTGAAATTTTTAGAATGGTGACTTTAAATCCTGCCAAAAAACTTGGAATTGATCATCAAACAGGTAGAATAGAAAAAAACTATTTTTCAGATCTAATTCTTCTAAATAAAAAATTTGAGGTTCTAAAAACTTTTATACGGGGGAAAACCTTATAAATTAAATAGGGAATATTTTATAAAAATAAAGGAGTATTTGAGAGATAATTTGATTTAAAGAGAGATAAATGTCATTTTCGGCATTTTTAATAATTTGACCTTTTCTGACTATTTGACTATAATAATAATAGAAAGTTAAAAGAAAAATAATTTAAAAGAAAAATTCGGAGGTGGTTTTATGTTTGATCTTGTACCTTTTAGAAACCGCAATCGAAGAGATTTAATCGATCGCGAGGATGATCCATTTAATCGTATTGTCTCTGACTTTTTTGGTGATGTGATGGATTTTGCGGATCGCGGATTTAGAGCAGATATCAAGGAAAACGATGATGAATTTTTAATTGAAGCAGAAATGCCTGGTATAAAGAAAGATAATATCAATTTAGAAATAAATGAAGATTATCTGACAATTACTGCAAGCAATGAAGAAAGTAAAGAAGAAAAAGGAGATAAATATATCCGGCGCGAAAGAAGAAGAGGAACTTATTCCCGCAGTTTCTATCTGGATAATGTAAATGAAGATGAGATAAAAGCCGAATATGATGATGGAATTTTGAAAGTTCATCTTCCTAAAAAAGAAAAAACATCAGTTAAATCCCGCACAATAGATATTGAATAATTTAGATTTAAAAAATAAATATTGACGAAAAGGACAATTTTAAGGATGTTTTATTGCCCGGCATTACCGCCGGGCTAATTTTTTGTGTGCTCCGTAAATTATTCTGATAATAGGTGAAAGTCCTATCTATGTTGTGGCATGTATCATGTAGAAGTCAACAGTGACAGGGTGTTCACCGTGAGGTGGAATCTGAAGAGTCTGAGACGTGCTGTTAGTCCAAAACATTATGTGAACCAGAGGTGGCATCTGTAAATGGCGATTCGCCAAAAAATCGAAGAAGCTCAATGCCGGCATAACAACCATGCAATCTAGGCTGGATTTAAGGGTGTGATTAGGGTTGGAATGACAGCAAGATGGTATAAACTGGTGCGATTTGCTGATGATTTTGTGGTAATGACGAAATCAAAAAGGAAAGCTAAAAGAGCTTATGAAGTAGTTAAAGAAATTATT
>NZ_QPJE01000001.1 GCF_003337245.1 Halanaerobium sp. MA284_MarDTE_T2 | reverse complement strand
GTTTTAAATGCTTTTATTGTTGTGTTTAGAAGACTTATTTTAGTATTTGAAACATGTAAATTGGAAAATATTATATGCTTTTTGTGTTACAATCATATTATTATAGGGAATATTTCAAGTCTTCCAGCCAGCATTCCAATTATATATGTAAACTTAATTACAGGAGACAGAGAGGCCATTTTGGGAACAGAAAAGAAAAACGGACCTATATTACCTACAGCAGAAAACATACCCGAATAAGCCTGCCAGCCGTTTAAATCAGAGAAAATAGAAGTTATAAGACCTCCAATTAAAATAAAAATCAACCAGATCAAAAATATACCTGACACCTTATTAATTTCTTTACTGCTGATAATTTTTTTATCTATTGTTACAGGTAAAACTGCCCGTTCTGGTAAATATATTTTTTTAACCTCTCCTTTAAACAGTCTGGATAATATATTAATTCTCATAATTTTAAATCCACCTGCGGTTGATCCAACACAGCCTCCAATAAGCATAAATACAAGAAAAATTTGTCTGGAAGCTGCCGGGAAAAATTCCGAATTAATATTTTGAGTACCAAATCCTGTTGTTGTAATAATGGAAACAACCTGAAATAAAACCTTTCTAAATATTTCTTCTGCTGAAATTTCTGCAGCAGTATTTAATATTATTATTAATCCTGTTATAATAGATGTTGAATAAAAAATAATTTTAACAAAAGTTTTAAATTCTGTATTATTTATGACTTCTCTATAATTTCCTGTAAAAAGTCGAAAATGCAGTAAAAAGTTTACTCCACCTAAAAACATAAAGATTATAATGACATATTCTATTAAAATATAGTTTTGAAAACCTAATTGTGCAAAACTACCAATACTTTCATTATAAGCTGAAAAACCACCTGTAGATAGAGAGGTAAAGCTGTGTGTAAGTGCATCAAATGCACTCAGTCCAAGGGCCATTAGTATAAGAGTTTCTAAAAAAATAAATCCAAGATAAATAGACCAGAGTATTTTTACAGTTTTAAAAATATTAGGTACCGGTCTGGATACATTGATTTTGTGGCTTTCAGCACTAAACAGCTGCCAAATCTGTCCCTTAGATCTGGTTGATATAAGAAGAAAAAAGGTTAGAATACCCAACCCACCCAAAAGCTGCATTAGACTTCTCCAGAATAAAATTGATTTCGGCATTGTATCCAAATTAACAAAAACCGTTATACCAGTTGTTGTAAAACCACTGACTGCTTCAAAAAAAGCATCGATAAATGATTTGTTAAGGGCAATAATAAAAGGAATAGAACCAAGTAAAGATACAATAATCCAGCCCAAAGAGCATAGGAGCATTGCAGTTGTAAGGTCTATATATATTTTATCTTTATTAGTAGGAAGACGCATTAAAATTGAAGCAAAAAAAGAAATTAATGATGTATAATAAAATGATCGATAGATTTGATTTCCTTCATTAAGATAAAAAGATAAGATGAGGGGAATTATAATTATTATTCCTAAGATCAGACTCAGAGAACTTAAATAATAAAATATGGTATTGTATTTTTTATATCTGTACATATGGCACCACCTGTAAGTGATATATTTAAATTTCTAATATAATTATTCTAGAATAATTGTTTAGTTCCTTTAAGATTTTGGCAGGTGCAGGCAGGGAATAGAGATTAAATTTATTTAGTGAATATATAATTTTACAGAAATACCGATTGAAAATATATGATTAATTGAATACTGAAAGGAGATAACTTTTTATGAAAAGAAACATTTATTTAAAAAAGAGTGAAACAAAAAAATCGCTGCAGAAATGGCTTGCGAAATTTAAAAATTATAAATTAGATACAGAAAAAATACGAGTTACAGAAGCTGACGGAAGGGTTCTTTCTCAGGCAGTATATGCAGAAAGATCAGCTCCAAATTTTTATGCTTCTGCAATGGATGGAATTGCTGTTAATGCAGCTGATAGTTATGGAGCTGATGAAAGAAACCCTGTTACTTTAAAGAAAGATGATTTCACCTGGGTAGATACTGGAGATCCTGTACCGGATAAGTTTAATGCAGTGATAAAAATAGAAGAAATAAATAAAATTGATTCTGAAACTGTAATAATAGAAAAATCTATTTCTCCCTGGCAGAATATTCGTATGGTAGGTGAAAGTGTTATAAAAGATACGTTAATATCTCCGGTTAATACACAACTTAAATTTTATCATATAGGTGCATTTTTAGAAGCAGGAGTCGCAAAAATAAATGTTTATAAAAAATTAAAAATTGGAATTATTCCTACAGGTAGTGAGCTTGTAGATGCCGAACAAACTCCTCAGGTAGGACAGCTTGTCGATTTTAATTCTCAGATGATTAAAGTTATGGCCGAAAAATGGGGAGCAGATGTCAAGATTTCTGATATTATACCTGACAGAGAAGATAAGTTGAATAAAATTTTTGATGAGTATAATGAAAAATACGATCTAACTGTTATATTATCTGGTTCATCAGCAGGAAGTGAAGATTTCAGCAGAAAAGTTATAGAAAATAAAGGTGAAATATTAACTCATGGAATAGATATGATGCCGGGAAAACCACTTATTTTAGCTTCAGTTAATAAAAAACCTGTAATTGGACTACCGGGATACCCACTTTCAGCAATCTTTACATTCTATTATTTTGGCCAGAGCATAATAAAATATATTTGTACAAAAGAAAAAATTAATATAAAATTTAAAAACAGTATCACCCGTCGAAAATTTTCGTCTTCTGTTGGTAATAATGAATTAAAAAGAGTTCTGCTTCGTTATGAAGGAAATGACTTAATATCAATCCCCGGCAAAAGTGGTGCAGCTGCAATGGATTCTCTTATAAAATCTGATGGAATTGCCCTGATAAAAAGTAGTAAAGAAGGTATAGAAGCTGGAGGAAATCTTCCGGTGATACTTCTTAAATCAGAAGCGCAAATTAAAAACAGCCTTCTATTAGCTGGAAGTCATGACCTCACCCTGGATATTATAAAAAATGAATTTTCTTCAGGACACAGTGGTCTTGATTTTAAATATATTACATCAGGCAGTATGGGAGGATTAACTTCTCTAAAAAGAAGAGAAGCAGAAATTGCAGGGGCACATCTTCTGGATACAGAAACAGGGAGTTATAATGAAAGTTTTGTTAAAAAACTATTTAATAATGAAGAAATGGTAATAGTAAACCTTGTAAAAAGAGAACAGGGCTTAATGGTAGTAAAGGGTAATCCTAATAAAATTTCTGAACTGGAAGATATAATCAAAAAAGATCTCAATTATATCAACCGGCAGAAGGGTGCAGGAACAAGAGTTCTTCTCGATTATATTCTTGAACAAAAAAATATTAATAAAGAGAATCTTAATGGTTACAAAAGAGAAGTCTATACACATATAGCTGCGGCAGCAGCTGTAGCAAGTGGAGGTGCTGATGCTGCACTGGGAATTAAAGCAGCAGCCGATATTATGGGGTTAGATTTTATTCCAGTTAAAGAAGAAAGATATGATTTTGTTTTTCGTAAAAATAAAATAAATGATATAAAAATAGAAAAACTGCTGAATTTGATTAATTCTGATAAGTTTAAAAATAAAATATTAAAAATGGATGGATATAAAACAGATATAACTGGAGAAATAAAATATTTGTAAAAATAACTTGCATATGGAAATTATTACCTTTATAATGGTGTTAAAACATCAGTGGAGGGAATACTTGTGCATATTGATCAATCATTTTACCTGGTTATATTAAATGGGATCAGCGGATTTGGCCCCAAAACAATTAATTCGATTCTCAAACAAAATATTAAACTCCAGTATCTCTGGGAGATGGACAGCAGAGAACTGGAGCACACTGGTATAAAGGGAAGAAAAAAAAGAAAGCTTATTGAAACCAGAAAAAAACTGGACATAAATAAGATTTACAGAAGTTTTAAAAATAGAGAGTTTAACTATGTTACTATTATAGACGATAATTATCCACAGAAACTGCATCAAATTTATGACCCACCTCCTGTATTATTTTATAAAGGGAAAAATTTATTTGACCTTCCTTCTGCAGCAGTTGTGGGGTCGAGAAATTCAACAATATACGGCAGAAAAGTAACTTATAATATTGCCAGGAAACTGGCAGATAAAAATATTAATATTATTAGTGGAATGGCTAAAGGGATCGATTCGACTGCACACAGAGGTGCTTTAAAATCTGACTTTAAGAAAACAACTGCTGTTATGGGTGCTGGATTTGAATATATTTATCCTTCAGAAAATAAGATGCTGGCCCAGAAAATTAAACAAAACGGTATGCTTGTCAGTGAATTTAACCCAAATATTAGTCCTACTCCAGGTAACTTTCCCCGAAGAAATAGAATTATTAGCGGTCTGGCAGATATTGTGCTGGTTATGGAGGCAGGAGAAAAGAGCGGCTCACTAATTACAGTAAATTTTGCCTTAGAGCAGGGAAAGGATGTAATGGCTTTACCTGGGAATATTGATAGACCTACAAGCAGAGGTACTAATAAATTAATTAAGGATGGTGCTGCTGTTATCACATCAGTACAGGATGTGCTTGACCATTTAAATTTATATATACAAAAATATGATAAAAAGAAAGAAAACAGCAGAGATAAAAAGGACGATATTTATCCGGATTTAAATTATAATGAGAAAAAACTTCTACAGATTTTTCAGCATGAAGTAGAAATTAACTACAATCAAATTAAAAGTATAAGTGGTTTTGACAGTGATATACTGGATCGAACACTGGTAAGTTTGGAATTTAAGAATCTAATAATTCATAAAAAAGGAAAAAAATATATATATAAGGGTTTACAAAATCTATTAAAACCAATATAATATAATACTAGTTATAGATTTTAATTTAAAGAGGGAGGAAGAACAGCAGGTAATATTACCTGTAATAAAATGGATAAAAACTTAATTGAAATTATAAGCTTTTTAATTAAAAAAATACTGGATGATGAAGATATTTTTTTTAATCAAGATGAAATCATTGAAGAATTACAGTATCTTGGTTATGATATGGAAGATATAGATGAAGCATTTTCTTTTATTTTTGATAATTCTATACTTTTTGATGATAGTGATTTTTATTTTGACAGCAGTATGCAGAGTGGTTATAATAGAGTTTTTACAGAAACAGAAAAAATGTATTTTAACAGTATAGCTAAAGGGATTATTTTTAAATTAAACAATCTTAAGATTCTGTCCCCGGATGAATTAGAAATGCTGATTACAAAAATGATGCAGTCAGCAGTTTTTGAGTTCTTAGAAACAGATAGAATCTGGCAGTTAATAAATGAAGTTGTAGAAGAACCAGAAAAGTTAATTTATATTGCAGACAATATAAGTGAATTTAAAGATGGGAAACTTAACTATCAAATAGTAAACTAATGTTTACTGGAGGTATGTACTTTAATGGCAAATAAAAAAAATAAAAATCTTGTAATAGTTGAATCACCGGCAAAAGCAAAAACAATATCCAAATTTTTGGGGGAAAATTATAATGTTGAAGCCTCAATGGGTCATGTTATAGATTTACCAAAAAGTAAAATTGGGATAGATATTGAAAATGATTTTGAACCAAATTATATTACTATCCGCGGAAAAGGTAAAATATTAAATAAATTAAGAAAAAAATCAAAAAAAAGCAGTGAAGTTTTTCTTGCAACTGACCCTGACAGAGAGGGAGAAGCAATTTCATGGCATTTATCAAGAGCACTTAAACTTGATGATACAGATAATATTAGAATTGAATTTAATGAAATTACAAAATCAGCAATTAAGAAAGCTATTAAAAATCCCCGCACAATTGATTATAATCTGGTAGATGCACAGCAAGCTAGAAGACTTCTTGATAGACTGGTTGGCTATAGTTTAAGCCCTCTTTTATGGAAAAAAGTGCGCAGGGGCTTAAGTGCCGGCAGAGTACAGTCGGTTGCTGTAAAGATAATATGTCAGCGTGAAAAAGAAATTAGAAATTTTGAAGAAGAAGAATACTGGACTTTAAAAGTAAAACTAAAAAATGGAAAAGATAAAATAACTGCAGACCTTTACAGAATAAATAATAAAAAATTTAATATTAATAATAAAGAAGATATGGATGAAATAATTTCAGATATAAAAGATAAAAATTTTGAAATTATTAAAGTTAAAGAACGCAAAAGAAGAAGGAATGCAAAGTCTCCTTTCACAACAAGTACAATGCAGCAGAATGCAGCAAACAGACTTGGTTTTACTGCTAAAAAGACAATGTTTTTAGCTCAGCAGCTGTATGAAGGAATAGATGTTGGCAGTGAAGGTACAGTTGGTTTAATCAGTTATATCAGAACTGACAGCACCAGAATATCTGCCGAAGCCAGGAATAGTGCTGTTGATTTTATAAAAGAAAAATTTGGCAGTAAATTTTTGCGAAAATCCTCTGCAAAGAAAAATAATAAAAACGCACAAGATGCACATGAGGCAATTAGACCGACAGATGTAAATAGAACCCCTGAAAAGATGAAAAAATATTTAAATAATGATCAGTTTAAACTATATGAACTTATCTGGAATCGCTTTACAGGAAGTCAAATGAGTGCTGCAATTTATGAGACAGTTTCTGCTGTTTTAAAAAGTGGAGATAAATATAAATTTAGAGTTAGTGGATCAAGACTTCTTTTCCCTGGTCATCTTATTTTAACAGGGAAATCTACAGAAGACGTAATTGATTTACCTGAATTAAAAGAAGGAGATAAATATAGAGCAGAAGAATATATCCCAGAACAGCACTTTACCAGTCCACCACCACGATATTCTGAAGCGAGTCTGGTAAAAACTCTGGAAGAAGAAGGTATTGGCCGTCCAAGTACTTATGCGCCAACACTTTCTACAATAGTTTCACGGAATTATGTTGAAAAAAAGGGTAAATATCTGCATCCAACAGAACTTGGAGAAACAGTGACAGAACTGCTGTCTGAATATTTTCCAGATGTTACTGATATAGAGTTTACTGCTGAACTGGAAAAGAGACTTGATGAAATAGAAAATGGAAATAAAGAATGGAAAAAGGTATTAAAAGATTTTTATGAACCGTTTTATAAAAGATTAGAATATGCACGAGAAAATATGGAAAAAATAGAAATTGTAGAAGAAATAGATGAAATCTGTGATGTCTGCGGCAGACCGATGGTTGTAAAATATGGACGCTATGGTAAATTTTTGGCCTGCTCGGGATATCCAGAATGTAAAAACACTAAACCTTTTGTAGTTAAAACAGGAGTCAGCTGCCCTGACTGTAAAGATGGTGAAATAATTGAACGAAAAACTAAAAAAGGGAAAACCTTTTTTGGATGCAGCAATTATCCTGACTGTAATTTTCTGACCTGGAATAAACCTGTTAAAAAACCCTGTCCTGAATGCGGCAGTTTAATGGTAGAAAAAAGGTCAAAATCAAAAGGTGAATATTATAAATGTACTAATAAGGAATGTGGTCATGAGGAAAAAGCAGAAGAATAATAAATTTCATTCACAAATAATCCATATCATATGATTTTCTGGTATTATATGATATTTTTTGGTTTGTTTAAAGTTGTGAATATTATCTCGTAAACTTGACTTTTATAATCAATCCATGTTAATATTAAAAAAATAGATTAAAACTATTTTGAATCATATGACAATTTAAAAATAAGTTTTATAAGAAGTATAAGAAAAGGAGGTTCTAAATTGTCGGTAACAGATTTTAAAGCAACAACTATAGTTGCTATTAGGCACAAAAACTGTACTGCTCTGGCAGGTGATGGTCAGGTAACACTCGGCAATACAGTTATGAAAGGAACAGCTAAAAAAGTAAGGCGCTTATATAATGATAAAGTTTTAGCTGGTTTTGCCGGCACATCTGCTGATGCTTTTACTCTGTTTGAAAAGTTTGAGGGAAAGCTGGAAGAATATCATGGTAATCTGCAGAGAGCAGCAGTGGAACTGGCTAAAGAATGGAGAACCGATAAATTTTTAAGAAAACTTGAAGCTTTGCTAATAGTTGCAAATCTGGATGAAATTTTGATTATTTCCGGAAATGGGGATGTTATAGAACCAGATGGAAAGATATCTGCAATTGGTTCTGGTGGTCCTTATGCTAGAGCTGCAGCATCTGCTCTTTTAAACCATGCTGATAATTTAAATGCCGGAGATATTGCCAGAGAAGCACTGCACATAGCGGCTTCTATTTGTATTTATACCAACAATAATATAACTCTGGAACTTTTGACCGGAGGTGAAGAAAAGAATAATAATGATAAATAAAGAATATACCCCAAAAGAAATAGTTAAGGAACTCGATAAATTTATTATTGGGCAGGATGAAGCAAAAAAATCAGTTGCAATTGCTCTTCGCAATAGATATCGGCGCAAACTGGTAGCAGATGATCTAAGAGATGAAATTATTCCCAAAAATATTCTTATGATTGGACCAACTGGAGTTGGAAAAACTGAGATAGCACGTAGATTAGCTAAAATAGCCAGTGCTCCTTTTATTAAAATTGAAGTAACAAAATTTACTGAGGTTGGTTATATTGGTCGTGATGTTGAATCTATCATCAGAGATATTACAGAATTTGCTATTAGGATGGTAAAGGAAGAAAAAATGAAAGAAGTAGAAGCAGAAGCTGAACAGCTTGCTTTAGAACGAATTGTAGATAAAATACTGCCTGGAAGTAAAAAGAAAAAAAAGGAACCGTTTTCCTTTTTAATGGATGAAAAAGATTATTCAGATAATACTTCTTCCTCAGATGATGCGGAAATTGATAATAGAATAGAAAAGCGAAGAGAAAGAATGCTGAAAAACCTTAAAGATGGAAAACTTGATGATAAAAAAATAGAAATTGAAATTGAGGCAAGTTCTCCCCAAATGTTAGAAATTTTTTCTGGTTCTGGTGTTGAAGAAATGGGAGTGAACTTTCAAGATATGCTGGGGAATATTTTTCCAGGACAAAAAAAACAGAAAAGAGTATCTATTGCAGAAGCTAAAGATATTTTGAAAGAATATGAGGCTCAAAAACTTATCGACATGGAACAGGTTAAAACTGAAGCTATAAATAAAGTAGAAAATGATGGAATCGTTTTTTTAGATGAAATAGACAAGATTGCTGGTAGAGAATCCGGCTCAGGCCCTGAAGTCTCGCGCGAAGGTGTTCAGCGGGATATACTTCCTATTGTGGAAGGTTCTACAGTAGTTACAAAACATGGTTCAGTAAAAACAGATCATATTCTATTTATTGCTGCTGGTGCATTTCATGTTTCCAGCCCTTCGGATTTAATTCCTGAACTACAGGGAAGATTTCCAATTAGAGTAAATTTAAATAGTTTAAGCAGGAAAAATTTCAAAGATATATTATTAATTCCCAAAAATTCTCTTATTAAACAGTATATTGCACTTCTGGAAACAGAAGGAATAAAAATTAATTTTACAGAAAAAGCAGTAGAAAGAATTGCAGCTTTTGCCTTTGATGTAAATGAAGAGACAGAAAATATTGGTGCACGCAGACTGCAGACAATTATGGAAAAGCTGTTAGAAGATTTATCTTTTGCAGCACCTGATATGGATAAATCAAATTTTGAAATTGATGTTGACTATGTTAATGAGAAATTAAAGGATGTTGTGCAAAATAAAGATTTAAGCAGATATATCCTGTAATAAAAATTAGAAATGGAGGTAATTTAAATGGATAATTTATTAGAAAAAAGCCGAAAAATAAATCGACTACTGCAGAGAACCGGAGGAAAGTCTGTAGATTTTAATGATATGGCATATGTTTTAAAAGAAGCTATAAGCTGTAATGTTTATGTAACAAGTAGAAAGGGAAAAATTTTAGGATACAGTCTTCTAGATGATTTTGAATGTGATATTATGGAAAATGAAGTAATAGATAAAGGTGAATTTCCGGAAGATTATAACAAAGGCCTGCTGAGAATTCGGGAAACAAGGTCTAACATAGAGCAAAAAAAAGGAAAGTGTGTTTTTGCAAAAAATGAAGACTGCCTATTTGAAAATAAATTAACTACAATTGTTCCTGTTATTGGAGGCGGTGACCGTTTGGGTACACTTGTTCTGGCCAGATATGGTAATAAATTTAACGATCATGATCTTGTGCTTGCAGAATATGGTGCTTCTGTGGTTAGTATGGAAATTATACGTTCAAGAAGTGAAAAAATAGAAAAAGAAGCCCGAAAAAAAGCTGCTGTACAGATTGCTATTGATACACTTTCTTACTCAGAATTAGAAGCTATTGAACATATTTTTGATGAGTTAGATGGTATGGAAGGACTTTTAGTTGCTAGTAAGGTTGCTGATAGAGTTGGTATAACAAGGTCAGTTATAGTAAATGCATTGAGAAAATTTGAAAGTGCTGGAGTTATTGAATCCCGTTCTTTAGGTATGAAGGGAACTTATATTAAAGTTCTCAATGATTATCTGCTGGAAGAACTAGATAAGCTAAAAGCATAAGCTGAAATGTCCTTCAATTTTGGAGGACATTTATTTTTTATAAATTTTGTTGATTATTCTTTAAAACTATGGTATACTTTTTTGTGGCAAAATACACACGGCAGTTGATCTAAACACTGGTGCTGTATAAAAATATAGTTGTGTTTGGAGTTGATACTGTCGGAGGACAAACCAGGAAAGGAGGTGCAGGAGTTATGTCAGTTGTAAACATGAAACAACTCCTAGAATCGGGTGTTCATTTCGGACATCAGACCAAAAGATGGAATCCCAAAATGGAGCAATATATTTTCACAGAAAGAAATGGCATTTATATTATTGACCTTCAGCAGACCGTTAAATTAATTGATAAAGCTTATAATTTTGTTAAGGAAGAGGCTGCTAAAGGAAAAACCGTTTTATTTGTAGGTACAAAGCGTCAGGCGCAGGAAACTATAAGAACTGAAGCAGAAAAATGTGGAATGCCTTATGTAAATCAGCGCTGGCTTGGTGGTATGTTAACAAACTACCAGACAATCAAAAAGCGTATTGATAGATTAGAAGAGCTTGAACAGATGGAAGAAGAGGGAGTATTTGAAGTACTGCCCAAAAAGGAAGTAATTGAACTTAATAAAGAACATGATAAACTCGAAAAATTCCTTGGCGGTATTCGTAATATGAATGGTCTTCCGGATGTAATCTTTATAACAGATGCAAGAAAGGAAGATATAGCAGTTGCTGAAGCAAGGAAACTTAATATCCCAATAGTTTCTATTTTAGATACAAACTGTGATCCAGATCTGATAGATTATGTCATTCCTGGTAATGATGATGCTATTAGAGCTGTTAAGTTAATTACCAGTGTTATTTCTGATGCAGTGCTTGCTGGTAAACAGGGGCAGCAAACTGCTGATGAAGAAGAAATGGAAGATAAAGTAGAATCTAATGAATAATAGGATTTATATAAAGCGCTGGTAAGGTTTTTGCTTTGCCGCGCTTTTTTTATACTAAAAAGGAGGTTATTTTGATGGGTGTAAGTATGAAAGATATCAAGGAACTGCGTTCCCGCACCGGTGCTGGAGTTTTAGACTGTAAAAAAGCACTAAATAAAAAGAATGGAAATATTGATTCTGCAGTTGAATACTTGAGAGAAAAGGGAATGGCTGATGCTGCTAAAAAATCCGGTAGGATTGCTGCAGAAGGTCTTGTAAATCTTAAAATTACTGAAGATAGGAAAAATGGGATTATTGTTGAAATTAATAGTGAAACAGACTTTGTGGCTAAAAATGAAAGATTTCAGGGTTTGGTAGATAAAATTTCCGAACATATTCTGCAGAGTGAGTCAGATAATGTAGAAACATTATTAGAAGAAAAATGGCATCTTGATAATAATAAAACAGTTAATGACATTATAAAGGAAGCTATTGCAAATATCGGAGAAAATATTAATCTAAGAAGATTTAAAAGATTTGAAAGTGATGGTTTTCTTTACGGCTATATTCACCTTGGTGGTAAAATAGGTGTTATGGTAGATTTTGATGGTGAATTTTCTGAAGAAAAAGAACAAACTGCAAAAGATATTGCAATGCATATTGCAGCACTAAAGCCAGAATACTTAAGCCGGGAAGATGTAAGCCAGCGTGATATTGAAAAAGAAAAGAAAATTTATAAAGAACAGATGCTGAATGAAGGCAAACCAGAAAATATAATAGAAAAGATCGTTGAAGGTAAAATGAATAAATATTATACCCAGGTCTGTCTATTAGAACAGCCATTTGTAAGAGATGACGAAAAAAGTGTTGCAGATGTTTTAGCTGAAAAAGATATGTCTGTTAATGAGTTTGTGCGCTTTGAAATTGGTGAAGGTATAGAGAGAAAAGAAGAAGATTTTGCTGCTGAAGTTATGGCAGAAGCCAGAAAAAGCCAATAATAATTAAAAAAGAGAGCACTTTAACAGAGTGTTCTCTTTTTTAAGATATTCCTTTTTATTTAAAGGATATTGAAAAAATTCCGAGAATATTATTTAATGGAGGTTAATTAGATAATGACAGAAAATCCGATTTATTCGAGAATTCTTCTCAAAATCAGTGGAGAAGCTCTGGCCGGGAAAAATGGTTTTGGAATTGATCCGGACATGATAAAAAAAATTGCCGCAGAAATTCATGATGTTGTAAATGAAACAGGTGTTGAACTGGCAATTGTAGTTGGTGGTGGAAATATTTTTAGAGGAGTTGCCGGAAGTGCACGCGGTATGGACAGAGGTACAGCAGACTATATGGGCATGCTGGCAACAGTTATTAATGCTATGGCCTTACAGGATGCAATAGAAAAGTTTGGTATTGAAACTCGTGTCCAGTCTGCTATTGAAATGAGGCAAATTGCTGAACCTTATATTAGAAGAAGAGCAATTCGCCATCTGGAAAAAGGCAGAGTGGTAATATTTGCCGCCGGTACTGGAAATCCATTTTTTTCCACAGATACAACTGCTGCTTTGAGAGCTGCAGAAATTTCGGCTGATGCGATTTTAATGGCAAAAAATGTTGATGGAATATATGATTCAGATCCTGCTGTAAATGCAGATGCAGAAAAACATGAGCAGTTAAGCTATATTGATTTATTAAATAAATCTCTTCGGGTAATGGATTTTACTGCTGTATCACTATGTATGGATAACAAAATTCCACTGATTGTTTTTGGAGTTAAAAAAGAAGGTAATATTAAAAAAGTAGTACTGGGTGAAAAAATCGGTACATCTGTCAGTTAATCTTACTTAAGGAGGATTTGAGTATGTTAAATAAAGTTATGAAAGATACAGAAGATAAGATGCAGAAAGCTTTAGAAGCCACTAAAGAAGATTTAAACACAATTCGTACAGGCCGTGCCCGCCCTTCATTAGTTGAGAATATTAAAGCTAACAATTATGGTGTAGCTACTCCCATTCAGCAGATGGCAAAAATTGTTGCTCCAGAACCTAGATTAATAGTAATAGAACCCTGGGATAAAAACAATATTGAAGCAATAGAGAAAGCAATCATGCAGGAAAACCTCGGTTTAAACCCAAATAATGATGGAAATGTTATTAGAATTAATATTCCGAAACTGACAGAAGAGAGAAGAAAAGAACTGGTAAAGATTCTGCACGAAAAGGCGGAAAAGGGAAGAATAACTATTAGAAATATACGACGTGATGCAAATGATATGTTAAAAAAATATGAAAAAGATGGGGAAATTTCTGAAGATAACATGCACAGAGGTCTTGATAACGTTCAGGAACTGACCGATAAATATATAGATAAAATAGATTCTATTACAAATAAAAAAGAAGAAGAAATCATGGAAGTTTAAAATGGAATTTAATTTCGATGATTTTTTGGGCGGTTCTCTATCAGAAATAATTAATTTTTTAAAAACAAATAATATAGAATATAAATTAGTGCAGACCAAGGTCAGAAAAAGGGAAGAAAAAGGGATTAAAAGAGTAATAAATATAAAAAAAAGGGAAGATCATTATTTAATTATCTGGTCATATCAGTATTATTAATAACTTAAATAATTTTTATCAAATTTTAGTATCCCCCTCTCATGAGGGGGTAATTAATTAATTGTGAAGGGATGATTTTCATTGAGTAATCCTAATCATATAGCAATTATTATGGATGGAAACGGACGCTGGGCTAAATACAATGGTATTCCCAGACGTGAAGGCCACAAAAAAGGAGTTCAAACTCTGAAAAATATTGTAAAATATACTGCTGAAGCGGAAATCAACTATCTGACCGTTTATGCCTTTTCTACAGAAAATTGGAAGCGGCCAAAAACAGAGGTCAATTTTCTTATGCAGTTAATAAAAAAAACACTGCGGGAGGAAAAGCAGGAACTGATTGATAATGGTGTTAAAGTTAATTTTTTGGGAAGAAAACATGATCTTCCTGCTCAATTAATTAAAGAAATAAAATTAATTGAGCAAAAGTCTGCAAAAAATAAAAAATTAACTTTAAATATTGCTTTTAATTATGGTGGAAGAGCAGAAATTATTGATGCTGCAAAAAATATTATTAATAAATTTTCTAAAAATACAGAAATGCTTAATAAAATTGATGAAAATATTTTTGCTGATAATCTGTACGTGCCTAATCTGCCGGATGTTGATCTTTTAATAAGAACTGGTGGAAATAAAAGAATCAGTAATTTTTTGCTCTGGCAGATTGCTTATGCAGAATTATACTTTACTGATCAGTACTGGCCAGATTTTTCAGAAAAAGACCTTGAGGCTGCTGTTGAAGAATTTAAAACTAGAGAGCGTCGTTTTGGTGGTCTAAAAAATGATGGTGATATATGATGCTGAAGAAAAGAGTAGTAAGTGCTGTAATTGGTATACTACTATTAATTTTGCTTATATTTTATGGTTCATTAATTTTTACAATTACAGTTTCAGTATTAGTATTTATTGGTCTAAAAGAATACTGTAAAATGATACCTTTTAATATTAAATCCAGCAGGATAGTTATGTATTTTTCTGGATTTTTGCTGGTTATTAACAGTTATTTTGCAGTCAATAATTTTTTTAATTTACCCTATGGAATTATTTTATTTGTAATTGCAATTTTACTTTATTTAGATTTGCTGTTTAATTATGATGACAAAAGTTTTCTTAAAAATTTAAGCTGTGAATTTTTTGGAATAATATATATTGCAGGTGGAATGTCTTTTGCTGTTTTTTTAAGAGATTTTCCTTTTGCACCTTTTCAGAACACTTTTGCACTGTGGTTTGTATTAATAGCAACCTGGATTACGGATTCAAGTGCTTATTTTATAGGAAAAAACTTTGGAAAGAAGCAGCTTGCTCCTAAAATAAGCCCTAATAAAACTCTGGCAGGTGGGATTGGTGGAGTATTATTTACTGCCATTTTTATTCTTTTGGTGGGTTATTTTTTAAATATAAATTCTTTTTATTGGGTTATTTATTCATTTTTAATGCCGGCAGCTGCAATTATTGGTGACCTTTTTGAATCATGTTTAAAACGAAACTTAGGAGTTAAAGATACCGGAAACATAATTCCCGGTCACGGCGGAATTCTTGACAGATTTGATAGTTTTATATTTACGGCACCGGCTACTTATTATTTTCTTTATTTTCTTTTGGTGGTGTAATTTATGGCTGTAAAAAAATGGTATATCAGATATTTTTTGATGTTTGTATTTTTATTTATTTCTCTGTTTATTATTAAGTATATTTTTATCTATTTTACACCTTTTATCATAGCTGCTGTTTTATCCAGTCTTATAAATCCAGTGGTAGATTACTTTGATAGCTTGATTCCAATTAATAGGGGATTTATTGTTATTTTAGTTCTTGCTTTAGTACTTATTTTAGTTATTTCTATGCTTATAATTGGTGGTGCTCAAATATATTTAGAATTAACTCGTCTTTTAAAAAATTTGCCTGATTATAAAAGTATCGGCACCAGATTTCAGTGGATAGTAAATCAGAATAAACAGTTTGAAATTTTTCTGGAAAATCTGGATATATCAGAACCTGTAAAAGATGCTATAAACAGCAATTTTCAGATGATTTATGATGGAATAAGGAATACCATTATATCTTTTATAAATAATTTACTTGATTTTTTGAGCAGATTTCCAAATATGATGATGATTCTGTTTATTAGTTTTATTGCTACTTTTTTTATAAGTAAAGATAGAGATAAAATCAAAACTTTTCTTGTGAAGTTATTTCCTCAGGAAGTACAGCCCAAAATTGCCGATGTCTTTTCACAGCTTAATATTTCTGCTATTGGGTATATTAGGGCAATGCTGATATTAATTTCAATCACCGGTATTATTACAGGTTTGGGCCTGACTTTACTTGGAAATCAATATGCAGTAATTTTTGCTGTAGCTGCTGCAGTTCTGGATCTTATTCCGATTATTGGTCCTGCTATGCTGTTTTATCCCTGGATTATTATTTCTTTTTTGATGCAGAACATTTCTTTTGCTGTAAGTCTTGTTATTTTACATGCATTTATTGCCGGCATTAGATCAGCTTCAGAGGGAAAAATAATGGGAACAAATCTTGGTCTACACCCTTTAGCTACTATGACTGCTATATATTCGGGATTTAGAATTCTAGGTGTAATTGGAGTTGTTGTTGGGCCATCCTTTCTAGTACTTATTAAAGCAATTATTGACTCTGAACTTATAGATATAAAGGAGTGAAAAGATGAAAGAAATTATTATTTTGGGTTCTACCGGTTCTGTGGGAACTCAGACATTAGAAGTAATAGATCATTTGGATAACTGGAGAGTTAAAATACTTGCTGTATATGAAAATACTGAACTGTTAAAAAAACAGATCAAAAAATACAGACCTGAATATGCTGTTGTAGTCGATAAAGAAGCAGCTGTAGAATTAAAAAAGACAATAACCGTAAAAACGAAAATTTTAGCAGGTGAAAATGCTTTAATTGATGCTGCTTCTGAAAATGCAGATTTGGTTTTAAATGCCGTTGTTGGAGCAGCTGGGCTTAAACCCTCTATAGCTGCTGTAAAGGCAGGTAATGATCTTGCACTGGCTAATAAAGAAAGTCTTGTTATTGGTGGTAATATTTTAACTGAAGCTGTGAAACAAAATGATGTTAATCTTCTGCCGGTCGATAGTGAACATAATGCTATTTTCCAGCTTATGGAAAATCATCAAAAAGATCTTAAAGAGATTATTTTAACTGCATCTGGTGGGCCATTCTTTTCTTTTACACAGGAACAGTTAAAAGATGTTTCAGTAAAAGATGCATTAAATCACCCCACATGGGAAATGGGTAATAAAATAACAATCGATTCGGCATCACTTATGAACAAAGGGCTGGAAGTGATAGAAGTTCACTGGCTTTTTGATGTAAATTACGATCAAATAAAAGTGCTTATTCATCCACAGAGTATAGTCCACTCTATGATTCGCCTCACTGACGGCACTATAATGGCAGAAATGGGTGCCGCAGATATGCGAATACCCATTCAATACTGCTTAACATATCCTGACAGGCAGAAAGTTATGACTGACGATCTGCAGCTAGAAGAAGTAGGAATACTTGATTTTTATAAACCTGATACAGAAAAGTTTCCTGCTCTTGATTATGCATATACTGCCGGTAGAGCAGGTGGAACTTTTCCAGCTGCGCTAAATGCCAGCAATGAAGTTGCTGTAAAACATTTTCTGCAGGGGAATATTCCTTTTTTAGCTTTAAATAGAGTTACTGCGTCTGTACTGGATATGCACGAAAATATTTCCAATCCAAATTTAGATGAAATTATTGCTGCTGACAGATGGGCCAGAAAAACAGCTCTGGAGGTTATTAATAAATGGTTTTAACGATATTTACATTTATTGTTGTACTGGGAGTTCTAATTTTTATTCATGAATTTGGGCACTATATAACAGCAAAAAAATCTGATATACTAGTAGAAGAATTTGCATTAGGTTTTGGCCCAAAATTAATTTCTAAAAAAGTTGGAGAAACAGTTTATTCCATAAGGAGCATCCCCCTGGGTGGATTTTGCAATATGGCTGGTGAGTTTCCTGCTGATGATGAAGATATGGAAGAAAAGGAACGAACAACTTACAAAAAAGCAGAAGAAAATGGCAGGCTGTTTCATCAAAAATCAGCTTTTAAGCGTTTTGCTGTAATATTTATGGGCCCTGTAATGAACTTTCTGCTGGCCGGCTTTATATTTATCTTAATTTTTTCTGTTTTCGGTATTCCTGTATCAAGCTCAAATGAAGCTGTACTGGGAGAAATTATTCCAGAAAAACCAGCTGCTGAAGCAGGTCTGCAGCCAAATGATAAAATAATATCTATAAATGGAATACAGGTAAAAAGCTGGGAGGAAATGGCATCATTAATTAGAGAAAATCCTTCTAAAGTAATAAAAATTGAATTTGAAAGAAACGGAAAAATTAAGCAGGTAACTTTAATACCTGAATACAGCAAAGATTCTAATGGAGGGATAATCGGAATATATCCACAGCTAATCAGAGAAAAAATATCATTTTTCGAATCAATAAAACTTGGTATTTTGCAGACTTTTAGAATAATACAGTTTACTATTATTGGTTTTATTCAGATGGTTTCAGAGCCTTCTGCATCAGACATTGGTGGGCCAATCATGATTGCATCGATAGTCGGTCAAGCGGCTCGTGTTGGAATATTAAATGTTTTAAACTGGACAGCCATAATAAGTATTAATCTCGGCATAATTAATTTGCTTCCTTTTCCTGCACTTGATGGAGGTAGAATATTATTTATAATAATTGAAATGTTAAGAGGAAAAGCTGTTGATGCCAAAAAAGAGAATTTTGTACATTTAATAGGTTTTGCAATTTTAATTATGTTTATGATATTTATTATTTATAAAGATATTATGAGGAGTTTATTTTAGTAAGAAAGTCAGAAGAGGTGTTAATCGATGTATAGGAGAAGAAAAACCAAAAAAGTTTATTTTGGGGATGTTCCGGTAGGTGGTGATGCCCCTATATCTGTTCAGTCAATGACAAATACTAAAACTTCTGATATTAAATCAACTGCTGAACAGATAAAAATATTAGAAAATTTAGGCTGTGAAATAATTAGAACAGCAGTACCTGATATAGAAAGTGCACGAGCTATAAAAGAGCTAAAAAAAGAAATTAATATTCCTATCGTGGCTGATATTCATTTTGACTATAAACTTGCACTTGAATCAGTTAATTCAGGTGTAGATGCACTGCGTATAAATCCAGGAAATATTGGGAAAGAAAGAAATATAAAAAAAGTGGCAGAAGCTTGTCAAAAAGCTAAAATACCGATAAGGGTTGGCAGTAATTCTGGTTCAATAGAAAAATCAATTTTGGAAAAATATGGTGGTCCTACAGCAGAGGCTATGGTAGAAAGTGCTCTGCAGAATATCCGTATTCTGGAAGATAATAATTTTTTTGATATTGTTATATCACTTAAATCAACCGATATTTTTACAACAATAGAGGCCTATTCTCTTATGGCTGAAAAGGTAGATTACCCCTTCCATATTGGTATTACTGAAGCTGGTACTTCCTGGGGGGGTACTATTAAATCTTCTATAGGTATAGGATCACTGCTGAGCTGTGGATTGGGTGACACTATCCGTGTTTCGCTGACTGCTGAACCAGAAGAAGAAGTTCGTGTTGGCTGGCAAATATTAAAATCTCTCAAGCTGCGGGAAAAAGGAGTGGAGATTGTATCCTGTCCAAGCTGTGGAAGAACAGAAATTGATTTAATTCCTCTGGCTGAACGGGTGGAAAAATTGACTTCTCATATTGATAAAAATATAACAATAGCAGTAATGGGATGTGCAGTCAATGGTCCTGGAGAAGCAAAGGAAGCAGATATAGGTATAGCGGGAGGGAAACAGGAGGGACTTATCTTTAAAAAAGGAAAAGTTATAAAGAAAGTTCCAGAAGAAAAACTTTCAGAAGAGCTTTTAAAAGAAATTGAAAATATTTAACTGAATTAAAACGGTTTATATGCGAATGTTAAAATTATATCTACCAACCCTAAAAGAAGAGCCTTCTGAAGCAGAAATAATTGAAGCAAAATTAAGGTCAAGTAATAAAGATTATAGACTTTCCCCATTTTTTATATACTGCTGCAAAAAGGGGAGATGCAGGAATATTGAAATTTTTAGTCAATGAATCTTAACGAAATGAAGGAAGAAATAGGGTTGAACTGCAGGATGGAGTGAGCTAATCATGAGTCAGGAGGACTCATTGATTAGTGTGCCCTATTTCACATCCGAATTGAGTTTTAGATAAATCTAAAAATTTCGTTGATGACTAAAGCCCCCTTTTTGCAGCTTGAAAATAAATTTTGGGGAAACTCCTTATAAAGATTGTGTGATAAATCTGGACAATTATTAAAAGAAATTAAAGAATTATATAACAAAATTGACAATTATAATTAGGTATAAGGTGTGATTTTTGTGGACATTTCAGCGTTAATACCCGCCTACAATGAAGAAAAACAAATATCTGGTGTTTTAACTACATTAATTAAAGTTGATTATCTCAAAGAAATTGTAGTAGTAAATGATGGCTCAAAAGATAAAACTGCCGAAATAGCATCCTCTTTTGGAGTAAAAGTTATTACCCTTCAGGAAAATAGAGGTAAAGCAGCTGCTGTAATGGAAGGAATTAAACACTTAAGTTGTGAAATTGTTGTTCTGCTGGATGCTGATCTGATCGGCTTAAAAAAAGAACATATTGATCAACTGGTAGAACCTATGTTAAATGATGATTTAGATATGTGTGTGGGTATTTTAGAAAACAGCAGCAGTATTGCAGAAATTGCACAGCAGATTACACCTACTTTATCTGGGCAAAGAGCAGTAAAAAAACATATCTTTTATCAGATTGAAAATTTAGAAGAATCAGGATTTGGAATTGAATTAGCTTTAAATAAATATGTAAAGAACTACGGTAGATCTTTTCAGGTTAAACTAAATAATGTAAGCCATGTAAAAAAAGAAAAGAAATTCGGCTTTTTAAAGGGATTTGTAAAAAGATTAAAAATGTATTTAGATATAATAAGAACTTTTTTTCTTAATTTATTTAATTGAGTTATGAATTTAGGAGGTATTTTAATGAACAAGGCAGTATGCTGCAATATAGACAATAACAATACTCCTTTTAAATATATTTTATGTGATGAAAAAAATAGTAAAATTATGCTTTTATCAACAAAAAAAGTATCTTCAGAAGAAATTAAAAGTTTGATAGAAAAAAAACTAGATTTTTTAACCAGAAAATATCAAATAGAAGTGATAGATAATTTAAGCCTTAAAGAAGAAATAACACTGATATGGCCACATATAATTCGGAATTTTAAAGATGAATTTTGTTTTACTACTAACTGGCTTAAAAGAGCCCATATTTTTGTGGAAGATAATCAATTGATGCTAAAAATGGAAACAGAAGTAGCAAAAAAAGCTCTCGCTCAGAAAAAAGTAATTGTTTTCTTGGAAAAAAACATAAATAAATATCTTCCACAGATAAAAAAAGTTACTGTTCATAATGGCGATTTTCTGGACGACATTAAAGAAAAAACTCTTATTGTCGAAGAAATGAACAAAAATAATACTGATGACAGCAGCAGTGTTAGTGCTGAAATCAACAATAAAAAATCTTACAAAAAGAAAAATAAACAAAATAGAAATAAAACCAATATAATATGCGGCCGTAAGATAAAGCAAAAAACTACTCACACACTGGATCAGCTCAATAGAGAAATATCATCTGCTGTGGTAGAAGCTTCAGTCTTTTCAGTTGAAAAAAAGGAAACACGCAAAGGCAAACTGCTCTACATATTACAGATCACAGATTACAAAAGCTCTATCTCTGCCAAAGTTTTTTCTGATGATGAAATTGAAAAAATTGAATCACTCAATAAAGGTGACTGGATAAAACTTAGAGGGAAAGTTACTTTTGATCCATACAGCAGAGACTGGAATATTCTCTTTAATGATATGATGAAAATAAATAAAAAAACTAGACAGGATAATAATCCAAAAAAAAGAGTTGAATTACATCTCCATACACAGATGAGTGCTATGGATTCAGTACTTAATATTAATGATGCTGTTAAAAGAGCAGCAGATTGGGGTCATAATGCTGTTGCTGTAACTGATCATGGTGTGGTTCAATCTTTTCCAGATGCCTATAAAGCCGGTAAAAAATATGGTGTTAAAATCATCTATGGTTTAGAGGCATATTTAGTTGATGATGGTGAACCAATAATTACCAAACCTTTCCCTGAAAAAATTGATGAAGTGGAATTTATAGTTTTTGATTTAGAAACAACTGGTCTTAATCCTTCTCAGCATGAAATAATTGAAATTGGGGCAGTGAAATTTAAAAATGGTGAAATTATAGACAAATTTAATACATTTGTAAACGCCAAAAATAAAATACCATCCAAAATAACTGAAATTACAGGTATTAAAGAAGAGATGCTTAAAGCCGCACCCTCTTTAAAAGAAGCGGTTAATAAATTTCTTGAATTTGCGGATAATTCTGTTCTGGTAGCCCATAATGCTGATTTTGATTATGGTTTTATAAGATCTGCACTGCAGAATTTGAATATTAAAAAAGATGAGTTTACTGTTTTAGATACTTTATCACTTTCGCGAGCACTGGTTAAAGATATTAAAAATTACAAATTAAATACTCTTTCAGACTATTTTGCTGTTGACTTAAAAAATCATCACCGTGCTCTTGATGATGCACTGGCTACAGCAGAAATACTGGCCAATCTGCTGAAGCTTTTAAAAGAAGATAAAAATGATAGTTTAATGGATATAAATAATTATATCAGCAAAATAGATTGGAAAGACTTAAGACCGTTTCATACAGTTTTACTTGCTAAAAATAAAAAAGGACTTAAAAATTTATATAAACTGGTTTCTATTTCACATCTAAATAATTTTTATAAAAAACCAAGAATTTTAAAAAGCAAGCTTCTTCAGTATCGGGAAGGACTTTTGGTGGGATCTGCCTGCGAATCAGGTCAGCTATTTAAAGCACTTGTTAATAACAGACCTATCAATGAAATAGAAAAAATATCTACTCTCTATGATTTTTTTGAAATACAGCCTTTAGGAAATAATGAATTTTTAATTCCTGATAAAGTTAATTCTAGTCAGGATCTGAAAAATATAAATAAAAAAATATATAACCTTGGCAAAAAATTGGATAAACCTGTTGCAGCAACTTCTGATGTTCATTTTCTTGATCCACACGACAGTATATTTAGAAAAATTCTGCAGGTAGGACAAAAATTTCCTGATGCTGATCAGCAGCCACCATTATACTATAGAACAACAGAAGAAATGCTGGATGAATTTTCCTATCTTGGGAAAGAGGCTGCTGAAGAAGTTGTTATTACTAATACTCAGAAAATATCTGCACAGATTGATAATTTGCAGCCTATTCCGGATGGGCTGTTCACTCCAGAAATAAAAGGTGCAGAAGAGGAGATAAGAAAAATGTCTTACAGAAAGGCCCGCAAACTTTATGGAGAAAATTTGCCCCAACTTGTTGTCAGCAGGCTGGAAAAAGAGCTGAAATCTATAATAGATAATGGGTTTGCTGTGATATATCTAATATCACATAAACTTGTTAAAAAATCACTTGAAGATGGATATTTAGTTGGTTCCAGAGGTTCAGTTGGCTCTTCATTTGTTGCCACTATGTGTGAAATTACTGAAGTAAATCCTCTGCCACCACACTATAGATGCCCTAAATGTTTTAAAAATGAATTTATTGAAGATGGATCAATAGGTACAGGTGTAGATCTGCCTCCAAAAACATGTCCGGAATGTGGCTCTCAATATGAAAAAGACGGTTTTGACATTCCTTTTGAGGTTTTTATGGGTTTTAAAGGTGATAAAGTTCCTGATATTGACCTCAATTTTTCCGGTGAATATCAAAGTGAAATACATCATTATACAGAAGAGTTTTTTGGCCGTGATTATGTTTTTAGAGCAGGTACAATATCTACAATTGCTGAAAGAACAGCTTTTGGTTTTGTTAAAAATTATTTAGATGATAGGGGAATAGAAGTTAATCAGACTGAAATTAATCGATTGGTAGATGGATGTACGGGAGTGCGAAAAACGACCGGACAGCATCCGGGCGGACTAATGATTGTACCAAAATCTAAAGATATATTTGATTTTTCTCCCATTCAGCATCCTGCCAATGACCAGTCAATAGATGTCAGGACAACTCATTTTGATTATCATTCAATCAGCGGCAGAATTTTAAAACTAGATCTACTTGGACATGATGATCCTACATCAATTAGAATGCTGCAGGATTTAACTGGTATAGACCCCAAATCTATTCCACTTGATGATAAAAAAACTATGAGCATTTTTTCTAATCAGAAAGCTCTCAATCTTAATTCAGATATCTTAAAAACAGAAGTTGGTACTCTTGGTATACCTGAATTTGGTACAGGATTTGTAAGACAGATGCTTGAAGATACAAGGCCGACCACTTTTGCAGAACTGGTTAGAATAAGTGGACTTTCTCACGGTACAGATGTATGGTTAAATAATGCTCAAAATTTAATAAAATCAGGAAAAGCTAAACTTTCAGAGGTAATATCTGTGCGTGATGATATTATGAACTATTTACTTCAGAAAGGTGTTGATCCCCAGGATTCTTTCTGGATTATGGAACATGTTCGAAAGGGAAAAGGACTGACCAAAGAAGAAGAAAGTATAATGAAAAATAATAACATTCCCAGCTGGTATATTGATTCCTGCAAAAAAATAAAATATATGTTTCCTAAAGCACATGCAGCTGCTTATGTCACAATGGCATTTAGAATTGCATATTTTAAAGTACATTATCCAGCAGCATTTTATACTACTTATTTCAGCACTAAAGCTGATGATTTTGATGCACAGCTCGCCTGTAATGGGCGCCAAAAAGTTGAAAAAACTATTAGAGATTTGAAAGACAAGGGAAATGATATGACTGCCAAAGAAAGTGGAACTCTTACAGTACTAAAAATTGTGTTAGAAGCTATGCTGAGGGGAATAGAGTTTATGTCTGTTGATATTTATAAATCAGATGCATCTAAATTTAAAAAAATAGATAATAAACTACTTCCACCTCTAATCAGTCTGCAGGGTCTTGGGCGTAGTGCTGCCGAAAGTATTGTGGAAGAAAGGTTAAAATCAGATTTCACTTCTATTGAAGACCTTTCAAATAGAACTTCTGTTACTAAAACTGTAATAGAAAAGCTCAGAGAACATGGTTCTCTGGATGGATTACCCGAAAAAAATCAGCTCTCACTCTTTTAAAATAGTTACCTATTTTTAAATTATGCTGTACAAAATTAGATAAAGGAATATTAAAATTTCTTACTCAATTATTATTCACAAGACCAGAGGAGGGATTCCTGCATTTTATGCAGGTACACTAACCTGACAAGTATGATAACTATTAATATTTTTTAAAAAACTATTAGATTTGGCGTAACGCAATAGAATATTGGAGGAGAGATAATGATTATTGATTTTTTAATTGATCTATCACCCCTAATGCAGGCTTTACTGGCAACATTATTTACCTGGTTTGTTACAGCTTTGGGGGCAGCAGTAGTTTTCTTTTTTAAAAATGTTAATCGCAGACTTCTTGACAGCATGCTTGGGTTTGCTGCTGGAATAATGATAGCAGCAAGTTTTTGGTCTTTACTTGCTCCTGCAATAGAAATTTCCGAAAGTCAGGGAGTAGCAGGTTGGATTCCTGCTGTAATTGGTTTTTTAATGGGAGGAATATTTTTACGTCTGGTTGATATGGTTTTGCCTCATCTGCATCCAGCTTTAGCTAAAAGTGAACCTGAGGGAATTAAAACTAACTGGCAGAGAAGTGTTTTGTTGGTTCTAGCAGTTACTTTACATAATTTTCCAGAAGGACTTGCGGTTGGAGTAGCTTTTGGGGCAGCTGCAGCGGGTATTCCGTCTGCTACAATTGCTGGTGCTGTTGTACTGGCAGGGGGGATTGGACTTCAGAATTTTCCTGAAGGAGCAGCTGTATCTATTCCTTTAAAAAGAGAAGGCCTTTCTGCAAAGAAAAGTTTTATGTATGGTCAGCTTTCGGGAGCTGTTGAACCTATAGCAGGAATTTTAGGTGCAGCAGCAGTTTATTATATTAGACCTATACTTCCTTATGCTTTAGCTTTTGCTGCCGGTGCAATGATTTTTGTAGTAGGAGAAGAGTTAATACCCGAAGCTAACTCAGAAGGCAACAGTGATTTAGCTACGACAGGTTTAATGTTGGGTTTTGCAGTCATGATGTTTTTAGATATTTCTCTTGGTTAATTTAAATACTGTTTTATTAATAAGTTTAAGATATCTGGAGTAAGATTATTTTTAGAGTTGCAAAATGGGGAAACTCCTTTTAAAAATTATTAACTTGCAAGAAAAAAAAAGCTGTGATAAAATTATATAAGTAATGAAAATTTGTTTATAATGATGAAAAAGGAGTGGGGCTTCCCACTCCTTAATTATAGCAGTAATATAAATAAAAACTTAATATTTAGAGAGGAGTGATTTTTTTGGGTAAAATAGCTGATAAAGTTAGTAAATTTGTGCTCCCAATTGCTCACAGTGAAAAATTAGACCTTATTGATGTTGAATATTTAAAAGAAGGAAACAGCTGGATTTTGAGAGTTTTTCTCGAAAACAGTGATGGAGATCTAACTATAGAACAGTGTGAAAAAGTAAGCAGGGCCCTGGGAAATATTCTAGATGAGGAAGATCCAATTCCAGATAGTTATATACTGGAAGTTTCTTCTCCAGGATTGGAGAGACCACTTAAAAATAAAAAAGATTATGAGAGATTTAATGGAGAATATATCTATGTTAAAACATATAAAAATATTAACAGCAAAAAAGAATTTACAGGTATACTTAAGAAATCAGATGACGAAAAAATACAGCTAAAATTAAAAAATGGTAAAACATTAGATATAGATTATTCACTGATTGCAAAAGCAAATTTGACTGTTGAAATTTAAATAAAGGGGGGGTTATAATGAATGTAGATTTTATTCAGGCCCTTGATGATATCGAAAAGGATAAAGGAATTAGTAAGGATATTTTAATAGAGGCAATTGAAACAGCACTTGTTTCAGCTTATAAAAAAGATTTTGGTTCAAAAGATAATGTAAGAGTTGATATTTCTGCCAAAACTGGAGATGTAAGAGTTTATTCCAGAAAAGAAGTGGTAGAAGATGTCAGCAGTGAACATTCAGAAATCGCTTTAGAAAAAGCAGAAAAAATAAATCCAAATTATGAGCTTGGTGATATTGTTGAAATCGAAGTTACCCCAGCTAATTTTGGCAGAATAGCTGCTCAAACGGCAAAACAGGTTGTAATGCAGAGAATTAGAGAAGCAGAAAGAGATGTAATATATGAAGAATACAAACAAAAAGAAGATGAATTAATTACAGGTACTATTCAGCGTTTTCACAACAATAATATATTGATAGACATGGGAAAAACTGAAGCTTTGCTGCCACCTTCTGAACAGATAGAAGGTGAGGAATATGAGATTGGGAAAAGAATAAAATTATATGTTGTTGAAGTTAGTTCCACAACTAAAGGTCCACGTATTCTTGTTTCTAGAACTCATCCAGGTCTGCTGAAAAGATTATTTGAAATTGAAGTACCGGAAATTTTTCAGGGAATAGTTGAAATAAAAGCTGTTGCAAGGGAAGCAGGACATAGATCAAAAATGGCTGTTTCTACTAATGATAAAAAAGTTGATCCGGTTGGAGCATGTGTCGGTCCTAAAGGTATGCGGGTACAGGCTGTTGTTGATCAGCTAAACAATGAAAAAATTGATATTGTAAAATGGGATGATTCACCAGCTGTTTTTGTTGCAAATGCTTTAAATCCTGCTAAAGTAGTTGATGTTACAATAAATAAAAAGGATAAAATTGCAGAAGTGGTTGTTCCGGATTTCCAACTTTCTCTTGCTATTGGAAAAGAAGGACAAAATGCCAGACTTGCTGCAAAATTAACTGGCTGGAAAGTTGATATTAAAAAAGAATCTGAATTTGATGATAAAGAAGATTCTGTATCTGAAACAGCAGCTAATCTGGAAGCAGAGACAGCTGAAGTCAGTTCTGAAGAATTAGAATTAAATGTTAAAGAATTAGAAAATACTGCTGAAGAAGAAAAAAATCTTAAGGAGGATTAAGATTGCAGAGAAGATCACCTATTCGTAAATGTGTAGGCTGTGGTGACCGCAGAGACAAAATTGAATTATTGAGAATTGTTAATAATAAAGGAGAAATTATTATTGATCCAGGCGGAAAACTGCCCGGTCGTGGAGCATATCTTTGTCCAAACATGGATTGTTTAGAAAAAGCTGTGTCTAAAAACAAACTATCAGATGCATTAAAATTTGAGATTTCAGATGAAATTTACGAAAAAATTTCGGAGGAGATCAAACATGATTAATTGACAGCAGAATATTATGGAGGTGTAAGTATGGGAAAAATAAGAGTATATAATTTAGCAAAAGAATTAGATATGGACAGTAAGGATTTGGTGGAACTGCTAAAAGATTTAGATATAGATGTATCCAGCCATATGAGTACAATTACTGAAGAAACAGCCCAACTTGTATTAGGAATGTATAAGGATAAAAAAGAAAACAGTGACAAAGAAGATCTGTCTGATGAAGAAAGTAATGAAAAAAATACAGCAGAAAATAATGATAAAACAGAAGATGGAGAGGAAGAAAAAGCTATAGAAATAGAAACACCAATAACCGTTAGAGAACTTGCCGAAAAAATTGATAAAAATGCTAATAATATAATTGTTGAACTTATGAATTTGGGTATAATGGCCAATGTAAATCACCCACTTGATGAAGAAGTGCTTGACCTGCTGGCTGATGAACTTGGAATTTATTTTATCTATAAAACTGATAAAGAAGATTTTACAGAAGAAAGAGTTGGACCACAGATAGAAGATAGGCCTGAAGATCTACAGATGAGGCCGCCAATAGTAACTGTTATGGGTCATGTTGACCACGGTAAAACAACACTGCTTGATGTTATAAGAAAAACAAAAGTTGCTGCAGGAGAAGCAGGTGGCATTACTCAGCATATTGGTGCATATCAAGCAGTAGTAAATGACAAAAAAATAACTTTTATAGATACTCCAGGCCATGAAGCTTTTACAGCTATGAGGGCCAGAGGAGCTCAAATTACTGATATTGCAATACTTGTTGTTGCAGCAGATGATGGAGTTATGCCGCAAACTGTAGAAGCAATAAATCATGCAAAAGCTGCTGGAATACCAATTATCATTGCTGTAAACAAAATAGATAAACCAAATGCACAACCGGAAAGAGTAAAACAGGAATTAACAGAATACGGTCTTGTAGTTGAAGAATGGGGTGGAGATACTATATGTGTGGAAGTATCAGCCCTGCAGGAAGAAAATATAGATGAACTGCTGGAAATGGTGCTGCTTGTTGCAGAAATGGAAGAGTTGAAAGCAAACCCCCATAGACCGGCAGAAGGTGTTGTTATAGAAGCTGAGCTTGACAAAGGACGAGGAGCAGTTGCAACTGTGCTGATTAAAAATGGAACTCTCCACATTGGAGATGCCCTCTTAACTGGATCAACTTATGGCCGGGTTAGAGCCATGTTTAATGAAAGAGGAGAAAATATAGAAGAAGCCGGTCCTGCAGAGGCAGTTGAAGTTTTGGGATATAATGATGTTCCTCAAGCAGGAGATTTTGTGCAGGTTCTTGAAGATGAAAAACAGGCACGCAGTATAGCTGATCAGCGGCAGAACGATAAACGTCAGAAAGAAATTCAGCAGGATGCAAAGGTATCCTTAGAAGATCTATATAAGCAAATTCAGGAAGGTGACGTAAAAGAACTCAACATTATCCTGAAGGCTGATGTGCAGGGATCAATTGAGGCTGTAAAACAGTCCCTACTCCGTCTGGAAACAGATGAAGTAACACTCAACATAATACACACTGGTGTTGGAGGAATAAATGAAACAGATGTTAATCTGGCCAGTGCTTCTAATGCGATAATTATTGGTTTTAATGTAAGACCTGACAGCAATGCATTGGCTATGGCAGATAAGGAACAGGTTGACATTAGATTATACAGAGTAATCTACAAAGCGTTAGAAGATATAAAAGATGCTATGGCTGGTCTGTTGGATCCAGAATTAAAAGAAGTTGTTAAGGGCCGTGCAGAAGTTCGAGCAACATTCAAAGTACCTGGAGCTGGTATAATAGCTGGAGTTTATATTACTGATGGACTTGTAAACAGAAATTATGAAGTAAGACTTATTCGTGATGGTGTTGTAATTCATGAAGGGACAATTTCTTCTCTCAAAAGGTTCGAAAACGATGTTAGAGAAGTTAAATCCGGATATGAATGTGGTGTTGGAATTGAAAACTACAATGATATAAAAGAAGGAGATATATTAGAATTCTATACTTATAAGGAAATAAAAAGGTCCTTATAGAGGTGAAAAATTATGGCAAAAAATAGAACTGCTCGAGTTGGAGAATTGTTAAAAAAAGAAATAAGCCATATAATTCTGCGGGAGATGAAGGATCCCAGAATTGGATTTGTTTCTGTCACAGATGTTGAAGTCACAGGTGATTTGAGGCAGGCAAAAGTATTTGTTAGTGTTTACGGTTCTGATAAGGAAAAAGAAGAAACAATGGAAGGGCTGGATAAAGCAACCGGATTTATTAGAAAACTGGTTGGAGAAAGAATTAAAATTTATCACACTCCAGAACTGTTTTTTAGATATGATAATTCTATAGAACACGGTGTGCATATATCAAAAATAATTGATGATTTAAAAGAAAAGGGAGAAATCAAGGAGTCTAATAATGAAGGATAATTTGAAGAAAATTGCAGAAAAATTGCATGATAATCAGAACTTTATTATTACCGGGCATATAGATCCTGATGGTGATAGTGTTGGTTCTGTGCTTGCTTTAACAAGAATTTTAAAAAAGCAAAATAAAAATGTCAGAGCTTATCTTGATGACAGATCTCTGGCTTCTTTTTCTTTTTTGAAAGCAGAAAAAGATGAAATATTTGATGATGATTTTCTCAATACAAATAATCTTGTTGTAATTGCACTGGATTCTGGTACACTTGATAGGGCTGCATTAAAAGAACAAATATTTAAAACAGCTAAATTAACAATTAATTTAGACCATCATGCAGATAATACACATTTTGCAGATATTAATCTGGTTAATTCGGACAAAGCAGCAGTTGGTGAAATAATATATGATCTGGCAAAATTTATTAATGCAGATTTAAAAGATGAAAAAATTGGAGATGCTCTAGCTGTTGCAATTATTTCTGATACAGGAGCTTTAAGGTATGAAAATACTAGTTCAGATGTGCTGAGAATACTGGCTGAACTGATGGACAATGGAGTAGATATTTACAGAATAAACAAAGAGCTTTTTGGTTCCTATTCCTATGAATCACTTCTGTTAAAAGGGCTTGCATTGTCAACACTGACCCTCACTAAAAATGGAAAAATTGCCTGGCTTTATGTAGATCAATCCATGATATCTGAGGCTGGTTCAGATTATACAGAAGGCCTTGTTAATTATGCAAGAGACATTAAAGGTGTGGAGATAGGAATTTTCTTTAGTGAAGAAAAACCTAAAAGTACCAGAGTTAGTTTTCGCTCAAATTATTATGCTGAAGTTAATAAACTGGCAGCAGAATTTAATGGTGGTGGCCATGCACGTGCTGCTGGTGCAGAAATAAATCGTCCTCTTGAAATAGCAATATATGAAGTAATAAAGGCAGCTGGAAAATATGTCTAACAGCAGTGGAATCTTAAATATTTTAAAACCACCAGGTATAACTTCTTTTTCTGTGATAAGAATTATAAAAAAAATTTTTTATCAAAAAAAAGTTGGACATACTGGAACATTAGATCCTGCAGCAGCCGGTGTACTCGGTATCTGTCTGGGAAAAGCAACAAAGATTATTCCATATCTTGATGACAGTATAAAGACTTATATCTGTGAAATGGAGCTTGGGTTTCAAACTGATTCTCTTGATCTGGAAGGAAATGTAATAAAAGAGGACTTAAACTGGAGTAATCTGACTGTTGATAGGATAGAAAGTCTTTTCTGCAGTTTAAAAGGTAAACATAAACAGATTCCACCAATGTTTTCTGCCTTACATCACAATGGCCAGCGGCTGTATCATTTGGCACGCAGAGGAATATATGTTAAAAGAGAAAAAAGAGAAATTGAAATTTATAATATTAAATTAATAAATATATCATTACCTGTCATACGCTTTAAAGTGGTAGTATCCAGAGGCTGTTATATAAGATCACTTGTAAGAGATATAGGAATAGCTCTAAATTCCTCAGCAACAATGACCTTTCTGCTCAGAACACAATCAGGTAAATTTCATATTGCAGACTCACATATAATTTCTGATTTAAATAAAAAGGATAAAGTTTTAAAACCAATTTATTTACCACTTGATTTTCCCAAAGCAGTAATAAAACAGACTGCACACAATAAAGCAGTTAATGGTAATTTTCTTGTCAAAAATGATTTTAAAAAACTTCCCAAATCTTTAAAAATCAATGATAATTTGCTGGTCTTTTCTGATACAGATGAATTTATATCTATTAACAGAAAAATATACAAAGACGATCTATTAGTCTATCAACCAGAAAAAGTATTTATATAACAAATATTAGTGTAACGATATTTAGCTATGGAGGATATGTAATGAAAGTAATTACCAACCACAATTTTAAAAATTATAATAAAAAAAATACCTATCTAGCAATAGGTGTATTTGATGGTTTGCATAAAGGACATAAATTAATAATTAATAAAACTGTTGAAAATGCAAAAATAAACAGGGGTGTTTCTGGTGTTTTTTCTTTTTACCCACATCCACTCAAAATTATATCGGGTCAAAATATACCATCTGCTATTATTTCCAGACAGCAGAAAATAAATATTCTGGAAAAACTAAATGTAGACTATTATTTCGAGCAGGAATTTACACCAAGATTTGCTCAGCTTGAAGCTGAAGAATTTGTAAAAAAAGTACTTGTAAAAAATCTCAATGTTTCCTGTGTTGTTGTTGGTGAGGATTTTCGTTTTGGTCATCTGAACAGAGGAAATGTAGAAGTCTTAAAAAAAATGGGAGAAATTTATAGTTTTGATACAAAAATAATATCTCAACTTAACGCAAATAATGACAGAATATCCAGTACAAAAATTAGAAAATTGATTCAAAAAGGACATTTAACAAAAGCTGAAAATTTACTCGGTCGTCCTTATCAAATTTGTGGAAAAGTACATCATGGAAAAAAAAGAGGCAGGAAAATGGGAGTTCCTACAGCCAATATTTCTCTTGAAACAAATTATTCTCTACCTCCTGCAGGTGTATATGCAGTAAAAGTTTATATAAACGATAAAACTTATGCAGGGGCAGCAAATCTTGGATTTAATCCAACTTTTAAAGAAAAAAATATAAATTTTGAAATAAATATTCTTGATTTTAATAAAACTATTTATAATAAAAGAATTTGTGCTGATTTTGTTGAATTTATTAGACCAGAAATTAAGTTTGATTCTAGAAATGATTTAATTGAGCAGATGAAAGAGGATATTCTTTACACAAGAAATCTTTTGTGTTAAAATAATAAAGAAAGTTTTAATTTACCATTTGCTAGGTATGCGTACCTCCAACGTATTTCTTGGCTTATGGTTTATAAATAATCCAGGAGGTGATTTTTTAATGTTAAGTAAAGAAGAAAAACAAAGTATTATTGAAAAATATCAGAGAGAAGAAGGTGACACTGGTTCACCTGAAGTACAGGTTGCACTGCTGACAAAAAGAATTTCTCAGTTAACTGACCACTTAAAAGAACATAAAAGTGATTTTCATTCTCGCCGTGGTCTTTTAAAAATGGTTGGAACAAGAAGAAAATTATTGAGATATCTTCAGAACAATGATATAGAAAGATATCGTAGTTTAATTAAAGAACTTGGTATTCGCAGATAATGGCGAATTTTTAAAGAGCGGGGGACTCCCGCTCTTTAATTTAATAAATATAACTTTATTTTACAAAGATAACGTCAAATAAAATATAATTGTTGCCATTAATATTTTTAAAAAAGCTATTAGATTTGACGTAATGGTTACAAAATAAGGAGGCAAAAATATGAAAGAATGGAATTTAGACTTTGCCGGTGATAATTTAAATATTCAGACTGGCAAACTGGCCAAACAGGCCAATGGTTCTGTTGTAGTTCGCTGTGGAGACACTCAGGTTCTCGTCACGGCAACTATGGATGAACCAAGACCGGGAATGAATTTTTTCCCACTGTTAGTTAATTATGAAGAGAGAGTTTATGCAATTGGAAAAATACCTGGGGGTGTTCTCCGGAGAGAAGGAAGACCCCGTGATGAAGCGACACTTGCCGCTCGAGTTATTGACCGCTCTATAAGACCATTATTTCCAAAAGGTTTTAGAAATGATGTGCAGATAGTTGCAACAATTCTTTCTGTAGATGATGATTATGACCCTGAAATTCTGGCGTTAAATGGAGCATCAGCAGCTCTTATGCTGTCTGACATTCCCTTTGCAGAAGCAGTTGGTGGAGTAAAAGTTGGTCTTGTAGATGGAGAATTAATTGTTAATCCAAATGAAGAAGAAAACAAAATTAGTGATCTCGAATTAACAGTTGCTGGAACCAAAAATGCAATTATGATGGTAGAAGCAAGTGCAAATGAGGTAGATGAAGAAATTATTTTAAAGGCAATGGAACTTGCACATGAAGAAATCAAAAAAGTTATTGAACTGCAAAATCAGATGAGAAAAGAAGCTGGAAAAGAAAAAATGCCTTTTGAAGAACCAACTGTTGAAGCAGATCTGCAGGATAAAGTAGAATCTATTCTTGACGGACGCTTAAAAGAAGCTGTACAAATAAAGGAAAAAATAGAAAGAAATGATATGATCAGTAAATTAAAAAATGAACTTAAAGAAAAATTAAATCCAGAAGAAGATGAAAATATTGATTCTCAGATTGATCTGGCATTCGAAAAAATGATTAAAAAATCAGTAAAAAGTCTTATTCTGGATGATGGTATCAGACCTGATGGAAGAAAATATGATGAAATTAGACCTATTTGGTCAGAAGTTGGTTTTGTGCCAAGAGCTCACGGTTCCGGTGTCTTTACAAGAGGACAAACACAGGCATTAAGTGTTTTAACTCTAGGAGCTTCAAGTGATGAACAGATTTTATTTGGTTTGGGCGAAAAAGAAACAAAAAGATATATGCACCACTATAATTTCCCATCATTCTGTGTTGGAGAAACCAGTCCAATGAGATCACCTGGTAGAAGAGAAATTGGTCATGGTACTCTTGGCGAAAAAGCACTGCTTCCAGTTATTCCTTCAGAAGAAGAATTTCCTTATACAATAAGAATTGTGTCAGAAGTGCTAGAATCAAATGGATCTTCTTCACAGGCCAGTATATGTGGGAGTACTCTATCTTTAATGGATGCTGGTGTTCCAATTAAAGCACCTGTAGCAGGTATTGCAATGGGACTTATGAAAGAAGGAGATAATGTAGCAATACTTTCTGACATTCAGGGTTTTGAAGATTTTTATGGAGATATGGATTTTAAAGTAGCCGGTACTGAAGATGGAATAACTGCACTGCAGATGGATATGAAACTCAAAGGATTATCCTTTGATATATTAAAAAAAGCTTTGGAAAAAGCCAAAGAAGGTAGAATGTATATTATGAGTAAAATGCTAGAGGTTATACCAGAGCCTCGTCCAGAATTATCAGAAAATGCTCCTGCAATTATTACTATGAACATTGATCCAGAAAAAATTAGATTTGTTATAGGTCCTGGTGGAAAGATGATTAATAAAATTATTGATGAAACTGGAGCCAGTATTGATATAGAAGATGACGGCCTGGTAAAAATTATGACTGATAACCAGGAAAGTGGAGAAAAAGCAAAAGAAATGATTGAACGTCTGACTAAAGAAGTTGAAGTTGGTGAAATCTATCAGGGTAAAGTTAAAAGAATTATGAACTTTGGCGCCTTTGTAGAAATTCTGCCAAATAAAGAAGGACTTGTTCACATTTCTAAATTAGCTGACCACCATGTAAAAGAGGTTGGAGATGTTGTTTCGGTCGGAGATGAAATTCCTGTGAAAGTTATTGAAATAGATAATCAGGATAGAATTAATTTATCACTTAAAGATGCTAAAAAAGAGTTAGAAAACAAAGAATAAACAGCAGTACTGTAATAATGCTGGAAAATGTATCCGGGGCAGGAAGTAGTATTGGAGAAAACAAAGATGAACATGCTCATATAGGTGAGGGAAAAATAGGCAGAAATGGATCTGCAAATATTATAAATCATCCTAAATTAAAGAATATTCCATTTAATCTAGAAACCCCATGGTTTAATGATAGACCTGATGAAGATAGAATTCTTCTAAAAAATCTTAATAAAAGTCAGGAGGAATAAAAGTGCAGGCCAGCTCTGAACTATTAATTAATGTAAAAGGTAAAATTAAAAATGAAATTGATAATGCATCTGGAAATGAAATCTTTATACGAGCTAAATTATCTGAAAAAAAAGATATAATAGAGGATTTTGAAGTGCTGGCACGTGGTAATAGTTATTCTGCTCCAGCAGTAATTAACAATCTTATGGCTGGAGAAATGATTATTCATAATCACCCCTCTGGAGATTTAACACCTTCAGCTGCAGATATCAGACTTGCTTCAAGAATGGCTCAGCGAGAAGTTGGATTTGCTATAATTAATAATAGTGCAGACAACATTTATGTAGTTGTAGAAGCTGGAACAGCAAAAAAAATTAACCAACTAAACGAGGAAGAAATTCTATCTTTTTTTAAAAAAAACAGTAAGCTATCTGATAATCTAACTAATTTTTCAGAAAGGAAACAGCAGCTGCAGACAGCAGCTGAAGTTATTGATTCTTTTAATAGCAGCAAATATTCTTTTATAGAAGCAGGTACTGGTACAGGCAAATCTTTTGCCTATCTTATTCCTGCTCTTTTTTGGAATAAGATAAATAGCACCAGAGTTGTTGTATCAACAAATACAATTAATCTGCAGGAACAGCTGATAAATAAAGACCTTGTTTTGCTGAACAGGGTTCTTCCTTTTTCTTTTAATTCTGTATTAGTAAAGGGAAGAGGCAACTATTTATGTTTAAGAAAATTCAGAAATTTTAAGAAGGACTTTAAAAATAAAAATGAAAACTCCGTTAAAGATAAATTATTTGTTCAGCTTGTAGACTGGAAAAATACCACAAAAAGTGGTGAAAGATCAGAAATTAAATTTCCACTCCCGTCAGATATCTGGATGGATATTGCTTCAGAAAGTGATCTGTGTTTAAAAAGCAAATGTCCCTATTTCAGCAAATGTTTTTTTATGAATGCACGAAAAAAAGTTTTTACAGCAGATATTTTGATTGTAAATCATCATTTACTTCTTTCAGATGCAAGACTTAAGCAGGAAACAGGTTCAGTAGATAGAGGAATACTGCCAAATTATAACAACCTGATTATTGATGAGGCACACAATATTGAAGAAATTGCAACAGATCATCTGAGCTACAGTGTTTATTCAGCCGTTATAGAAAAATGGCTGAACAGATTAAGTGGAGAAAAAAATTCTCTGCTGTCAGTCATACGTGAGGACATTAATTTATTTGCAGCTGATCAGGAAAAAGAAAAATTAAGAAATATGCTTGATCAAAAAATTATTCCTTTAACACAAAAAGTTCGAGATATTTATCCACAGTACTTTAATTTTCTTTCAAATTTGATTAAGGATAAAAATATGAAAATAATTGTTGATGAAAAGATTAAAAAAAGTGAAGAGTGGCTAGAAATAGTTGCAAATGGAAGAAAATTATCAGGATTTATAAAAAATATTGCAGGATATCTTCAGCTCATATATAATAAACTTTATTTAAACCTTGAAGACAATCTTGATGAAAACGAAATGAAACTTACATCTGTAATCGACCGTTCTCAGGATCTCGTTAATAGAATAGATTTCAATTTAAACAGTGATGATAGTGATTATGTTTTCTGGATTGAATCTGGATATTTTAGAGGTAAAAGTCAGCTTGTACAGCAATCAGCCCCGATAGAAGTTGGCAAATTTCTGCCCGATTTGCTGTGGAAAAAAATGAACAATATAATATTTACATCCGCTACTTTAACAGTTGCCGATTCATTTGATTATATAAAAAATAATACAGGTATTAATGATTGTGCTGAACTGCAGGTGGATTCACCTTTTGATTACTCCAAACAGGCTGAATTAATAATTCCCAAAAAACATCCCGAACCCGGTAAAAAAAATTTCCTTAATACTGTCAAAGATAATTTATCCAGATTGATTTTAAAAAGCAGAGATTCTACTTTAGTTTTATTTACATCTTATAAAATGCTGGATTACTGCTTCCAAAATTTAAAAGAAGAATTTAATGAAAATGGAATAAGAATTCTTTCCCAATCAGAACTGAGCAGAAAATTTATAATTGAAGAATTTAGTTCTTCTTTTAATACTGTTATTTTTGGAACTTCAAGTTTTTGGGAAGGAGTCGATCTTCCTGGTTCTCTTTTAAAATACCTAATAATGGTCAAATTACCATTTCCAGTACCGGGAGAACCCCTTTATAAAGCTAAAGAAAAGCGCCTCAGGGAAAAAGGGCAAAATCCTTTTTATAATTTATCTTTACCAAAAGCAGTTATAAGATTTAAACAGGGGTTTGGCAGGTTGATCAGAACTAAAAACGATAAAGGGCTTATAATTTTATTTGACAGGCGAATAATAAATAGAAAATACGGTAGAGTTTTTCTGCAGTCACTTCCTGCTGGTTGTCCTATAAACGAACTATCTATTGATGAAATCTGCAAAAAAATAGACAGAAATGGAGTAAAGTTAGATGAAGGGTAAATATTTTAGTACAGTATTTTTTGTTTTTTTATTAGTTTTTAGCTCTAATTATACTGCTGCTCTAGAATTTAAACTTGTATATGTTGTACAGGATGGAGATACACTTTCTGAAATAGCAGAAGATTTTTCAATGTCAGTTAAAAAACTTAAAACATCTAATAATATTGAGTCTGATACTGTTATAAAAGTGGGAGATGAACTTATAATTCCAGAGATAAAAGAAAAAAATGGAAACTGGGAGTATAAAATTTTTTCTGATATAAAATCACCTGAAGAAAAATTATCTTTTCAGACAAACAGCCATTTTGCTGTACGCGTTGATCCAGGTTTTAAACTACCTGATGTAAATATTCCTGCTGACAAATTAATTGATTATTATGTCAGTCGTGGAGATACTTTATATGATTTAGCCAGAGATTTTAATACGAGTATTGGAGTTATTATGGCTTTAAATGATCTACAGCAGAGTAGTTTAAGAATTGGTCAAAAAATAAAATTACCGGTACATAATTTAACTCCTCATCAAATTTTAGGAAAAACTGTCAGCAAACAGGAGCTCAATCTGCTGGCACGAGCTATTTATGGTGAAGCAAGAGGTGAACCATTTATAGGTCAGATTGCAGTTGGAGCTGTAATTATTAACAGAGTTTTAAGCAGTCAGTTTCCTAATACATTTGCAGAAGTAATTTATCAAAATGGGCAGTTTTCTTGTGTATCAGATGGACAGATTAATTTAAGGCCCAATAACACTGCCTTCAGAGCGGCCAGAGAAGCAATTAATGGTAAAGATCCTACAAAAGGAGCATTGTATTTCTATAACCCTAAAACAGCTGCAAATAAATCCTGGTTTAAAAGCAGAAGAGTTATAGTTGATATAGGGGAACATGTTTTCACAAAATAGAGGTGATTTTTTGTCAAAAAAAATTAACATTATATTTATAACGGAACCTGGGGAAACAGCAGTATTTTTTCGTCCACCATATGGTGAATATAATAATACATTGATAAATATTGCCAGCCAAGCAGGATATCAGATTGTTCCTCTGTCTGAATTGATTTTTAAAAATGATTATAAAATTAAATCATTTGATGAACTGCAGTATCAAATTTCTGGAGGTGAATATAAGTGAAAATAAAAGTTCAAAAAGTTAATAAAGATGTTAAACTCCCTAAATACCAACATAAAGGAGAAGACTGTGGATTGGATCTTCATTCAGCAGAAAGTACAGTTATTTCTCCAGGTGAATATAAAATAGTAAAAACCGGTATAAAAATTGCTGTACCGCCAGGATATGGAGCTTTTATTTATCCAAGGAGTGGTTTAGCTCTTAAACACGGAATTACTGTTTTAAATGCTGATGGAGTTATTGACCCTGGCTATAGGGGAGAAATTGGTATTATACTCATCAATCACGGAAAAAAAGATTTTAAAATTAATTTTAATGATCGGATAGCACAACTTATTATTCACCACACTTTTGACATTGACTGGGAGGAAGTTGATAACCTCTCCAGTACAAATAGGGGTAGAGGTGGATTTGGTCATACAGGCCATAAAAATTAGAATTTTTATGGCCTGTAATTCGATTCTATTTCTCTTTTTTTCTTTAGTTGATATAATTTTTAAATTACATATAATTGAATTATAATAAAAAATAGGATAAGAGGTGGAATTATGAGATATAAAACTATTGAATTTAAAGAAAACAAATTAATTTTATTAGATCAGAGAAAACTGCCGACAGAAGTTAAATTTTTTGAATGCAGTAATTATAAGGATGTAGAATTTGCGATTTCTAATATGGTAGTAAGAGGAGCCCCTGCCATAGGTGCGGCTGCTGCTTATGGATATTATCTTGCAGCTGAAGAATTTTCTAATTTAGATAAAAATAATTTCAAAAAAGAATTAAAAAAAGCGGCAGACTTCCTTGTTGATGCAAGGCCAACTGCTGTAAATTTAAGCTGGGCGGTAAATATTATGTATCAGTTAACAGAAGAAAATGATGACAGGAATGTTGAGGATATTGTAGATCTTCTTTATAAAAAAGCCTGCCAAATTGCTGAAGAAGATATTAAAATAAATAAACAAATGGCTGAAGTTGGAAATAAAATTATTCCAGAAGGTGCTGTTATTTTAACTCACTGCAACACTGGTGCACTGGCTACTGTTGATTATGGTACAGCTCTGGGGGTTATCAGAGAGGCACATTTCAGCGGCAAAAACATTAAGGTTTTTGCAGATGAGACAAGACCTCGTCTTCAGGGAGCAAGATTAACAGCTTTTGAACTTGTAGAAGAGGGAATTCCATCTACATTAATAGCAGATAGCGTTGCAGCTACTCTAATTCGAGATGGAAAAATAGATGTTATTTTAACCGGTGCAGATAGAGTGGCTGCTAATGGAGACAGTGCAAATAAAATTGGAACTTATATGCTTTCTGAGATTGCAAATAAATTTGACGTTCCTTTTTATATTGCTGCACCACTTTCCACAATTGACAGGGATATCAACAGTGGAGATGAAATAGAAATAGAAGAAAGACCTGATAGAGAAGTAACCCATATTGAGGATGTTCAAATTGCCCCAGCGGGAATTAATATTTATAATCCGGCTTTTGATGTTACCCCTGCAGAAAATATTAGTGGTATAATTACAGAAAAAGGCATAGCCAGAAAACCATTTAAAGAAAGTATCAATTCTTTATTCAAAAAATAACAACAGGAGGAGATAACAATTAAGGCACTATTTTACAATGGAGAAAATCTTGAATTTATAAACAGAAATATTCCACAGCCTGATAAAGATGAAGTCCTAATAAAAGTTAAAATGGCAGGTATCTGTGGAACTGATTTAGAAATACAGGCAGGATATAAAAATTTTGTTGGGATACCTGGTCACGAATTTGTGGGAATCGTGGAAAAAGATCCCTCCTGTAAATTTACAGATAAAAGAGTTACAGCAGAAATTAATATCCCCTGTAATGACTGTTATTTATGCAAATCAGGGAAAAAGAATCATTGTGTTAACAGGAAAGTTGTGGGAATGCTAAATAAAGATGGTGCATTTTCTGAATATATGACAATAAAACGCGAAAATTTACACGTTATTCCTGAAAAAGTGAGTGATCTGGAAGCAGTTTTTATTGAACCACTGGCAGCTGTTTTGGAAATTCCAGAAAAAATTCATATTAAATTGACAGACAGTATAATTGTTTTAGGTGATGGCAAGCTTGGTCTTCTTACAGCTGTTACCTTACATCATCTTGGCTATAATATTAGTATTATCGGCAAACATCAACAAAAACTCGCTATAGCTGCTGAATATGATATTCCTGCATTTTTATTAAATGAAAATACGGAAAAATATGATATTGCAATCGACACAACCGGTAGTAAAAGCGGCATTCGGGATGCTCTAAAAGCAGTTAAACCGGAAGGAACAGCTGTTTTAAAAACAACTGTTGCTGATAAAACTTTTCTTGACCTCAGTCAGATTGCAGTTAATGAGTTATCAATTATAGGTTCCAGATGTGGTCCTTTTGCAGCTGCTATTCGGCTTCTTTCCCTACATGATTTAAAGTTACATAAACTAGTTGAAAAAATATTTAATTTTGATAATGCACTAAAAGCTTTTCAATATGCTGAAGAAAAAGGACCTCTAAAAATAATTCTGCAGTTTTAAATGATAAAGATTAAGTTTTAATGTTTTAGACTTTTTTTGATTTTAAGTCAGATTCTCTGAAAATAATTTTATTTGAAAGGAAATACTTATGATTAACTTTAATGTTCCTTCAACTTCAGCTAATTTAGGTCCTGGATTTGACACTTTAGGTCTTGCTTTAAATTTATTCAATAAATTTGAAGTAAGAAGCAGACCCGATAAAAAAATAAATATTTCGGTTATTTCTAAAAATAATAAAGTAAACTTTGATGATGCTGACAATCTTATTTTAAATTCTTATTTAAAATACTATGAATACATAAACAAAAAAATAGATGGAATCGATATTACAGAAAAAATGAACTCACCACTAGCAAGGGGAATGGGAAGCAGTGCTTCTGCAATTGTAGGAGGCCTTTTTTCTGCTGCCTGGAATGCAAAATCTTTGATTTCAGCAAAAGAATTCATTGACCTGGCTGTGGATATTGAAGGTCATCCTGATAATGTAATTCCTGCTATTTTTGGCGGTCTGGATATAAATTATAAAAAAGGTGACCGATTTTCTTATCATAAAATAAATATACCTGAAGAATTGAAATTCATAGTAATTATCCCGGACTTTGAATTAAAAACTTCAGAAACAAGAAAAATATTACCTAACAGATTGGATTATACTTCTACTGTTTTTAATCTGGGCAGGATAAGCCTTCTAATTACTGCATTTTTAGAAAAAAATTATTCTCTACTGGCAGAAGCAATGGAAGATAAACTGCATCAGCCATTTAGATCAAAATTAATTCCTGGTTTTGAACATGTAATTAAAACTGCAAAAAAGGAAGGTGCTTTTGGAGCATCTTTAAGTGGGGCAGGCCCTACAGTTATTGCTGTTACAACTTCAAATGAAAATCTTATCGCAGATGGTATGATTTCAGCATTTTTAGATCATAATGTTACAGCAGAGAAATATATATTAAAAGGATATAATATTAGCCTGTACAAAATTATTGAAAATATTATAGCTGATAATAAAAAAGGAGGTAATTAATAGTGATTAGCATTGCTCTGCTCGGTTTTGGTACAGTTGGGAGCGGTTTTTATGAAATTTTAAAAAGAGAAGAAGAAAAAATTGAAGAAAAAATTAATGATAAAGTATCTATAAAATATATTTTAGTAAATGATCTGAGCAAAAATAGAGAGCAGATTTCTTCTGATACAATAGTAACCGACAGTTTTGAAAAAATTATAGCTGATGAAAATATAGATATAATTATTGAATTAATTGGTGGAGAAACACCTGCTTTAGATTATATAAAAAGATCGTTATCAGCAGAAAAAATTGTTATAACAGCTAATAAACTGTTAGTAGCAAATTATTTTAAGGAATTAATAAAATTGGCTGAAAAAAACAAAACTCATATTTTTTTCGAGGCAAGTACTGGTGGAGGTATACCTGTCATCAATATGGTAGAGGACTATCTTGCAGGAGATAAAATAAATGAGCTGCACGGTATTTTAAATGGAACTACAAATTACATATTATCTGTTATGGAAAAAGAAACTGTAAGTATGCCAGAAACCATCAAAAAAGCTCAGGCATTAGGGTATGCAGAACAGGACCCAAGTTCTGATCTGGGAGGATTGGATGCTCTTTACAAAATAGTTATTCTGGCCAATCTTGCCTTTTCCTGTGCTGTTAATCCAGAAGATATTTACTGTAAGGGTATTAAAGGTATTACAAGCTATGACATTATGTATGCAGAAGAATTGGGATATAAAATTAAATTGATTGCAGCTGCTAAAAGAGAGGACAGCGGCTTAAGAATTTTCGTTAGTCCATTTCTAATCAAAAAAGATGATGATTTTGCTTCTACAGTTGGTGCAGATAACTCTTTAGAAATTAAATCAGAAAACCTCAATCACCTATTTTTAAAAGGACCCGGTGCAGGTAAATTTCCAACTGGAAATGCAGTAATTTTTGATTTGATAAAAGCTTCACGCTTTTTACTTGGTGATTATAAAAAAAGCCGAAGCAAAAAATTTAATAACATAAAAATTAATCGAAAATCTGATTTTAAACAGTCTTTTTATATTAGACTTCAAATTGAAAAAAATGATAGTATAATAAAAAATATTAAAAGCATGTTTGACGAAAGCAATCTTGCTGACATGATTCTTAAAGATGGAAGTTCAGATACACCTCTACTTCCTCTAATAATTTTAACCAGAAAAATTTCCATTCAAAAAATCGAAAAATTTATGGAATATGTTGAAAATATTAATGGTGTATTAACTATAAACAATATAATACCACTAAAAGAATAATAAATTATATTTAACAGAGCGGAATAAAAAAATATATTATTAGATGTTTCAAAAAATAGTTTATAGAAAATGAAGTTTTTAAGGAAGGTGTTTTGATTGTCTCTTATAGTACAAAAATATGGAGGAAGTTCAGTTGCAAATACAGATTTAATTAAAAATGTTGCAAAAAGAATTGTAAGCAATTACATATTGGGTAATCAGATGATTGTAGTTGTTTCTGCAATGGGTAATACAACAGATCATCTGATAGATCTGATGAATGAAATTAGCAGTGATCCTGACCCGCGTGAAGTTGATATGCTGCTTACAACTGGAGAACAGGTTTCGATAGCACTGCTTACTATGGCTGTCCAATCCCTAGGCTATCCTGCAATTTCATTAACAGGAAGCCAGATTGAAATTAAAACAGACGAAAAACACAATAGAGCAATGATAAAAGAAATAGACACACGCCGCATTTTAAAAGAATTAAATCAGGATAAAATTATTATTGTCGCCGGATTTCAAGGAATAAATGACAATCATGATTTTACCACCTTAGGTCGAGGAGGTTCAGATACCACAACAGTTGCTTTAGCGGCAGCTATGGAAGCAGATAGATGTGAAATTTATTCTGATGTTGATGGTATATATACTGGAGACCCCAGAATTATAAAATCCGCCAGTAAACTTAATTATATTTCTTATGAAGAGATGCTGGAACTGGCCAATCTTGGTGCAAATATTCTCCATCCCCGTGCTGTAGAACTAGCAAAAATCTATAATGTAGATTTATATATTGCTTCCAGCTTTAATAAAAAAAGAGGAACAGTAGTTAGAGGAGTTGAAGATATGGAAGGTAAAAAAAATGTAGTTGGTGTAACCTGTGATCTTGAAGATATTAAAATTACAGTTGAAAAAGTTCCTGATAAACCCGGTATTGCAGGATTTTTGTTTTCTTCTCTTGCTGATAAAGGTGTAAATGTTGATATGATTATTCAGAACCTTCAGCGTGATAATCTAAATGATATAACTTTTACTATTAAGAAAAATAATGTAAATAAAGTCAAAAAAGTTTTGGCTGATATTAAAAATGAGCTTAACTATAACAATTTAGAAATTGATACAGAAGTTGCAAAAATATCTATTGTAGGTGCCGGTATGAAATCCACACCGGGAATTGCAGCCCGAATGTTTAAAGCTCTTGGAAAAAATAATATTAACATTGAAATGATAACAACCTCAGAAATAAAGATATCATGTTTAATTGAAAGGAATATGGTTGATGGAGCACTCAACATACTGCATGAAGAGTTTGAATTAGATAAAATTAATGATTAAAAATTAACAAATGAATATTATTAAATTTTGCAAAAATTTACTTTTTAGATTATAATAAAATTAAAATATATGAGGGGGTAATTTTTAATGGCTGTAAAAAAAGCTGGTGAAGTTTATTGCTGTGAAGTCTGTGGTAATGTAGTTGAAGTAAAAGAAGTAGGTGGAGGAGAACTTGTTTGCTGTGGTCAGCCAATGAAACTGCAAGAAAATTAAAAACTAAACTTACCCGGAGAAAAGCTCCGGGTTTTTATTTGTATTGATAAGACAATTTTTTTAACTAATATCTTTTTTTAAGAAAATAAAAATTAAATTTGATATGATAAATTTTTCTTATAAAAAAGGAATTATCTTATCTTACGAGAATAAAATATATTACGAGAATAAAATATTTCGAAGAAAAAACAGGAGGGTTTTTGGTGGATTATTATTCTAAAGAAAAGATAAAAAATATACTCAAAGAAAATATTGAAAATTATAATGATGTTACTGTTATGGGATGGGTTAGAACAAAAAGAGTTTCAAAAAATATAGCATTTTTAGAAGTTAATGATGGAAGCAGTCTGGAAAATTTGCAGATTGTAATTCTGGATCCCGAAAAATTCCCTTTAGAAGATATTAACACTGGTGCCAGTCTTAAAATCAATGGATATATTGACAAAGTTGAAGGTAGAGAGCAGAATGTAGAGATGAAAGCTGAAGAAATTGAATTAATTGGTGAAGCTCCTTCAGATTATATTCTCCAGAAAAAAAGACACAGCTTTGAATTTCTGCGGGAAATTGCACATTTGCGTGCTAGAACAAATACCTTTGGTGTTGTAAATAGATTTAGAAGCAAAATGTCGTTTGCTGTACATAAATTTTTCAATGAAAGAGATTTTTATTATATTCATTCTCCTATTATAACATCTGGTGATGCTGAAGGAGCAGGGGAAATTTTTAGGGTTACTACTCTTGACCTGAACAATATTCCCAAAAAAGAAAATAACCTTGTTAATTTTGAAGAAGATTTTTTTGGAGAAGAAACTGGTCTGACAGTAAGTGGCCAGCTTGAAGCTGAACTTATGGCATCTGCGTTAGGTGATGTTTACACTTTCGGTCCTACATTTAGAGCGGAAAATTCGAACACATCAAGACATGCTTCTGAATTCTGGATGATCGAACCAGAAATGGCATTCTGCAATTTAGATGAAATGAAAGTACTTATAGAAAATTTCATTAAATATTTATTTAGATATGCACTTGAAGAAACAGATGAAGAAATGCAGTTTTTTAATAAGTGGATTGATAAAGGAAGAAGAAATAAAATTGCCGATATTATTGATTCAGATTTTGGCCATATAACTTATACTGAAGCAGTAAATATACTGGAAAAATCAGGTAAAGATTTTGAATATCCTATTTACTGGGGAGTAGATCTGCAGTCTGAACATGAAAGATATTTAACTGAACAATATTTTAAAAAGCCAATTATGGTTACTGATTACCCTAAAGAAATTAAAACTTTTTATATGAGGCAGAATGATGATAATAAAACTGTTGCAGCTGTTGATTGTCTTGTTCCAGGTGTAGGTGAAATAATAGGCGGCAGTCAGCGTGAAGAGCGCTATGATGTTCTGGAAAATAGAATGAAAGAATTAAATATGGATCTGGAAAAATATCAGTGGTTTTTAGATATAAGAAAATATGGTTCAGTGCCACACTCAGGTTTTGGTCTGGGATTTGAAAGACTTTTAATGTATTTATCGGGAATGCAGAATATAAGAGATGTTATACCATTTCCCCGTACACCCGGTAATGCAAAATTTTAGTCAGGAGAAGTCCAAAGTAATGAATAATAAATTAAACTACAATCTAATTATTACAGCAGTTTTTATATTTATTTTTTTAATAGCAGCAGCAGTTTCCGCAGATAATCACTCTATTAAGTCAAATGTCATTGTTTTTGGGGGAGAACCTGAAGGAGTTGCTGCTGCATGTGCATCTGCCCGTGCCGGCATGAATACAATAATTATTATGGAAAGAGAGAATCCTGGAGGTTTAATGACATATGGAGCGCTCAATTTTCTGGACTTAAACTACAATAAAAATGGTAAAAATATTAATAAAGGTTTTTTTAATGAATGGCACAAAATGATAGGTGGAAAAATTTCTTTTGATCCTCTAAAAGCAGAAAAAGCTTTTTGGAGGTTGCTCAATAATGAAAACAATATTGAAATTTTAAATAATGCCAGATTAAAAAAAGTTACAGTAAAAGAAAATAAAATTGAAAATATAGTAATAATTAAAAATGGTATACGAAAAACGCTAAAAGCAGATATAATTATTGATGCTTCTCAAGATGGAAAACTGGCAGCAGAAGCAGGAAACCCCTACTTTTATGGTCAGGAAGATATTAATATACCAAATAGAGTAATGGCTTCTACTCAGATATTAAAATTTAAAAATATAAATTATCATAAATTATATAAAAGTATTAAAAATAAAGAATTTTCTGATACCTATATTAATGAAAATCACGCCTGGGGTTTTCCTGATTTTGGAAAAAAATATATGCCGGTGGATGATATGCTGAAATTAAGAGGTCTTAATATAGTATTTACTGAAAATAGAAAAACAGCATATATTAATGCTTTACTCCTTTTTAATGTTAATCCACTTGATCCTCAATCAGTTGAAAACGCTAAAATAGGAGCCCACAGAGAAGCAGACCATATTTTGAAATATTTAAATGAAAATTTGCCTGGGTTTTCTAATGCTGTTCTGGCTGATTTTCCATCAGAACTTTACAGAAGAGAAAGTCGTCATTTTTTGACCAGGTATCAGCTCAGTGTTAAAGATCAGTTTATGCAGCGGATATTTAAAGACACAATTACCATTGCTTCTTATCCACTTGATTATCAGGCTTCTGGTAAACAATATCCTGGATTTGTGCTTTTTAATCCAGAATATTATGCTGTCCCACTCAGGTCATTATTATCTATCAACATAAATAATTTAATGATAGTTGGAAGAAGCAGTGGCTATAGTTCACTGGCAGCATCAAGTGCTCGTGTAATCCCTGTAGGAATGAATACAGGACAGGCGGCTGGTATCGCTGCTGCTGAAGCTGTAAAAAATAACTTGGAACTAATTGATATTGTATATGACAAAAATATATTAGAAAAAATAAGACAGAGTTTAAATATTGATTTAAAAAAATATCCTCAAGAAAAACCTCTTATCAGCGATGAAAAGGTTCTCCCATATTTAACCGAATTATTATCCTGGGGAATTAGTATTGGAGGATATAGTAATGATTTTAAATTAGAAGATAAAATTAATGAAAAAACATTTACTGCTATGATTCTTAAGGGGATGCAGAGAAAAGAAACTGAATTATTATATGAATGGGTTCCGGGAAGTCTGGAAACTTTGAGTAAAAATAGAAATTTAACATCTCAAAATGCCTTAAAACTATTATTAGCCGCCATGAGTAGACCTGTTCTGAAAATAAATCCAAAAGATTATTTTGCTCTTGCCGACAAATTAAACATTATTCCTGCAGAGATTAGAGATGTTTTTAAAAAGAATTCTGTGCTCCAAGGGCGGGAAGCAATAATTTTGGCAGGTCATTTTATAAATCAGTTTGAAACTCCGGAAAGACTAAAGTATATCAGAGGTGAATATTTTGACTGATTCAAATTACATTACATATTACCCTTCACCATTAGGACTGCTGAAAATAAAATTTAATATTTATGGGCTGGTTGGTATTGATTTTGAGGAAAAACTTAAAGAAATAAAAAGCAACTGTAAGGCGAACTTTTATCAGGATAAAAGACTTCTCCGTAATTATAATTTAATTTTTGATCAGTTAAATGAATATTTTACAGGTAAAAGGCATATTTTTGATTTACCACTTATTTTAGATGGTTCAGAATTTGAAATGAAAGTATGGAGTTATTTAATGAAAATACCGTATGGGAAAACAGCTGCATACAGTGAAGTGGCCAGTTCTATAGGCCATCCAAAAGCTGCTCGGGCAGTTGGTAATGCCAATAAAAAAAATCCTATAGCTATTGTAATACCATGCCATAGAGTGATTGGAGCTGATGGAAGCCTGCACGGTTATGCAAGCGGTGTATGGAGAAAAAAATGGCTTTTAAAACATGAATTAAAAAACAGTATCAAACTAGAAAGGAAGAACTGTCTTGTCTAAAGAACTACCCAAAAGAAGTGAATTATCGGAAAAATATAAATGGAATCTGAAAGATATTTATAAAAATGATGAACAGTGGGAAAAAGAATTTACTACACTACAGCAGGATATAAAAAATACGACAGAAATAAAAGCAAACATTATATCTGATGAAAAAAATCTTTTAAATGGTCTGGAAACAATATTTAATATTGAAAAAAGAATTTCCAGACTCTATACATATGCACATATGAAATATGATCAGAATACTAAAAAAGAAAAATATCAAAACTATAATAACAGAGCCATGATGCTTTATAATCAATTTTCTAACTTTGTATCTTTTTTAGTTCCCAAAATACTGGAATTAGGAGAGAAAAAATTAAATAATTATCAAGATAAAGAAGAAGATCTAAAACTATATCAGCATTTTTTTGACAATATTTTAAGGCAAAAAGATCATTACCTTTCTGAAGAAGAAGAAAAAATAATTGCACTGACAGGTGATTTAACTCAAGCTCCAGAAAGCATCTTTAGTATGCTGAATAATGCAGACCTGGAATTTCCAATTATTAAAGATGAAAAAGGTGAAGAAAAAAGACTTACACACGGTCGATATATTGATTTTTTAAAGACACAGGATAGAAGTGTCCGCAAAAATGCATTTAAGGCAATGCACCAGGAATATGAAAAACTGGAAAACACCTTTGCGGCGGTACTTAATTCATCTGTGAAATCTGATATTTTTTATGCAAAGGCCCGGAAATATAGTGATTCTTTAACTGCATCACTTGATAATGATAATATTGATGTCAAAGTTTATAATAATCTGCTGGAAACAGTAGAAAAAAATCTTGACCCACTACATGAATATATGGCATTAAAAAAAGAAATTTTAAATCTGGATGAACTTCATATTTATGATACCTATACACCTCTTATTTCCAGTGTCAATTTACAGTACAAATATGAAGAGGCAAAAGAAATTTTTAAAAAAAGTATTTCACCACTGGGAAAAGATTATTTAAATATAGTTAAAAATGGGTTAAACAGCAGATGGATTGATGTTTATGAAAATGAAGGCAAAAGATCTGGTGCATATTCAAGTGGCTGTTATGGTGTACACCCTTATATTTTGCTAAATTATACTGAAGATATAAGCAATTTATTTACACTTGCTCATGAAATGGGACATGCAGTACACACCTATTATTCCAACAAAAATCAGCCTTATATATATTCAAATTATAAAATATTTGTTGCAGAAGTGGCTTCAACTTTAAACGAAAATCTTCTTGTTGATTATCTGCTTGATAATGCCGATAAAAAAGAAGAAAAACTGTACCTTTTAAATCACTTTTTAGAAGGATATAGAGGTACTGTTTACAGGCAGACAATGTTTGCAGAATTTGAAAAAATTATCCATGAGATGGTAGAAGCATCTGAACCATTAACTGCCCAGAGTCTAAAAAATTTATATAAAAACCTCAATACAAAATATTTTGGAAAAGTATTAACCACAGATAAAGAACTCGATGTAGAATGGGCCAGAATTCCTCATTTTTACTACAACTTTTATGTTTATAAATATGCTACAGGATATTCAGCTGCAGCTGCGCTGGCAGAAAAGATATCTAATGAAGGTAAAAATGCATCTGAAAAATATATAAAATTTTTAAAAGCAGGTGGAAGTGATTATCCGCTCAATATTTTAAAAAAAGCAGGAGTCGATATGACAGTTCCTGATCCTATCAAAAAATCCGTAAATCGATTTGAACACTATCTAAAAATGCTTAAGGAATTAATATAAAACATGTCGTGCCTGGCCTGTGATTATTCAGCCAGGCATTTTGCAAAATAGACTTATAAATTATTTTTCGCAAGATTTAGAAAAACTATTAGATTTGACGTAACGTAAAATTATAGAGGAGTGATTAATATGAAAGAAATAATTACAAAAAAAGCTGAAAATTTACGTGAAGATATTGTTTCAACTATTCAGGAATGGATTAAAATCCCAAGTGTTGAAGGTGAACCAGCTGATAATATGCCGTTTGGTAAGAAAGTACACAAAGCTCTTACAGCTGCTTTAAAAAAAGGAGAAGAGCTGGGATTTAAAGTGAAAAATGTAGATAATTATGCTGGACATATAGAAATTGGTGAAGGAGAAGATATACTTGCAGTCCTCTGCCACCTGGATGTAGTTCCAGAAGGAAGTGGCTGGACATATCCGCCATATGCAGCTGAAATACATGATGGGAAAATATACGGTCGCGGAACAATAGATGATAAAGGACCTGCTGTGGCAGCATTATATGCACTAAAGATTGTAGATGAATTGGATATAAAATTAAATAAAAAAGTAAGACTTATACTTGGTACAAACGAAGAATCAGGAATGAAAGGAATTGATTATTATCTAAAAAAAGAAAAAATGCCTGACCTTGCCTTTAGTCCTGATGCAACTTTTCCTGCTATATATGCTGAAAAAGGAATACTTGATCTTGAATTTACGTACCCCCTGAAAAAAAGTAATTCCAGTGTCAGTATTTTATCTATAAAAGGTGGTAGTGCCAGAAATATGGTACCTGACTTCTGTGAAGTAAAATTGGAAGGTATTGATAAAAAAACAGCTGAAAATCTTTTATCAGATCTTGATTATGATAAAGGTGCTTTAAATTTAGAAGAAAACAATTCTATTTTAACTGCCAGCTATAAAGGTGTTTCAGCCCATGGAAGTACTCCTCAAGAAGGAGTTAATGCTATTTCTAGATTACTAAGACTACTGCCTGTTTTAGTAAATGATGACAACCCTGCTGCTGAATTTATCAATTTTTACAACAAAAAAATTGGATTAGAATCTGATGGTAAGTCAATCGGCTGTGCTGATAATGATCAGGTTTCCGGTGATCTTACTTTTAATGTTGGAGTTATTGATCTTGATACTGATAAAGTTAAATTTTATGTAAATATTAGATATCCTGTAAGTTCAGATGGAGATAAAGTTATTAATGATATTAAAGAAAGTATCCCGAAAAAATTAATTGTCAAAAAATATAGTGAAGCAAAACCTCTATTTGTAGAAAAAGATGATCCATTTATTGTAACTTTAATGAATGCCTATCGAGAATTTACAGGTGATGATAGAGATCCTATTGCAATTGGTGGAGGAACATATGCTAGAAAAATGAAAAAAGGAGTTGCCTTTGGACCTCTATTTCCTGGTGAAAAAGAGCTGGCCCACCAAAAAGACGAATTTATTTCCATTGATAATTTAATTAAAAGTACTGCAATTTATGCTAAGTCAATAATTGACATTGCTGGTGCAAAATAGTTGGTTTTAAAATTCAATGTTTTTTTAGGTTTATTAAAAACAGAGGAGGGATTATTATGAACCTGAAAAAAGAATATGCAGAAAAATTAATTTCTTTTTTGAATCAATCACCTACTGCATATCATGCTGCTGCAAATACTGAAGAAAAACTTAAGGCTGCTGGATTTCTTGAGCTGAATCCAGAATCTGACTGGGATCTACTGCCGGGAAAAAGTTATTTTTTGAGCAGGAACAAATCAGCTTTAATAGCCTTTACCATAGGTAAAGATGAGTTGGAAGAGGGGATTAGAATGATTTCCGCTCATACTGACAGTCCATCTTTAAAACTAAAACCAGAACCAATATATCAGAGCAGTGACAATTATATTCTTCTTAATACAGAAATTTATGGTGGTCCAATACTTAATACCTGGTTTGACAGACCATTATCAGCTGCAGGCAAAGTTGTAACAAAGGGGAAATCTACTTTTGAAGCAGAAGTTTCTCTTATTGATTTAGAAAAAAACATAGCTGTAATTCCCAATCTTGCTATTCATCTGAATAGAGATATTAATAATGGTATAAAAATAGATAAGCAGAAAGATTTAAGAGCAGTAATTGATTTAGCAAGCAAAAAAAATCCTGATTATCTGAAAGAAATTATTGCAGAAAAAATTGATAAAAAAATAGATAAAATACTGGATTTTGAATTATTTTTGTACAGCAGGCTGAAGGGAAGTTTTTGTGGAACAGATGATCAGTATATTTCTGCTGGCAGACAGGATAATCTGTCCATGGTACATGCAGGACTTACCGCACTGCTGGAAAGTAAAAATCAGTCGTGTTCTAAAATGCTCATTTTATATGATAATGAAGAGATTGGCAGCAGAACCCGTCAGGGAGCAGATTCTCCTTTTTTGCTTGATACAATAAATAGAATTCTGAAAAGCCTTAATAAAAGTGATGATTTTTACAAAATTATGGAAAAATCTTTTTTGATATCAGCAGATATGGCTCATGCTGTTCATCCCAATTTTGAAAAAAAATATGATGAAACAAATAAACCACTTTTAAATAGAGGATCTGTATTAAAATATAATGCAAATCAGAATTATACCACCAATTCAGAAACAGCTGCTGTTTTAATAGATATTATGAAAAATAATAATATTCCATTTCAGACATTTGCTAATAGATCTAATCAAAAAGGAGGTTCAACTATTGGTCCACTTGCAGCAACTCAGGTAAACATAAAAAGCATAGATATAGGCAGCCCATTACTGGCCATGCATTCTATTAGAGAAATGGGTGGAAGTAGTGATCATTACTATATAATTAAAACTATGCAGAACTTTTATGATATTTAATATTTTTGAATAATTTAGGGAGATGATATATTTGCAGAATTCTTTTGATAAATTTGATAAAATAGTCGAAAGAAAAAATACTTTATCGGTCAAATGGGATAATTGCCAGTCAATATTTAATAATGATGATATTTTACCAATGTGGGTGGCTGACTCTGACTGGAAAACCGTTCCAGAGGTTATTGAAAAATTGAAAAGCAGAGCTGAACACGGAGTTTTTGGCTACTGCTATGCAGATGACAAAATAAAAGAAAGTATTATAAACTGGATAGAAAGAAAATATAACTGGAAAATAAAAAAAGAGTGGATTGTATTTGATACAGGGGTTGTGCCTGCACTTAATTTTACTCTAAACATGATTACAGATCCATCAGACGGAGTTATTATTCAGCCACCTGTATACCGGCCCTTTTTTGAAGCAGTAGATAACAATCACTGTGAACTGATAAAAAATAACCTAATCTACAAAAATGGAAAATATGAGATGAATTTTAATAATCTGCAGAAAATAATAGATGATTATAAAAATAATAATAAAACTGTCAAAGCGGTCATTTTATGTAGCCCACATAATCCAGTAGGAAGAGTCTGGAATAAGAACGAAATAAATAAATTAATAAAAATTGCAGAAAAAGAAAACATTTATATATTATCAGATGAAATTCACTGTGATTTAACATATCCAGGTATCAAACACTTTCCTACCGCACTTATAGGTGAAAATTACAGAGAAAAAATTATTACTTATATGGCTCCCAGTAAAACTTTTAATATTGCAGGACTACATACTTCATATACAATTATTACTAATAAAAAGCTGCGTGATAAATATACTGATATTAAACACGGTTTTTCTTCTGGAAACAGTCCTTTTGGCCTGGATGCACTAAAAACTGCCTATAATAAAGGGGATAACTGGCTTAATAATCAGCAGCATTATTTAAAAGGAAATCTGGATTATACAGCTGATTATTTAAAAAAAGAGATTCCAGAAATAAAATTGATCTATCCAGAAGGAACTTATCTGCTCTGGCTTGACTGCAGAGATTTGGGGTTTGAAAACAATGAAAATTTAATTGACTTTTTCAATAATAAAGCTGAGGTTGGACTCAACCCAGGCATTTGGTTTGGAGAAAGCGGCAGCGGATTTATGAGAATGAATATAGCCTGTCCAAGATCAATTTTAAAAAAAGGGCTGGATAGGATTAATAAGGCTGTTAAAAAAATTAGGGGATGATTTTATGAAAATATATATATCTGCTGATATGGAGGGTATTTCCAGTATAAATTCTGGCGATGAGACATACAGAGAAAATAAAAAATATCCTGCTGCCTGCAGGAAAATGGTTAAAGAAGTTAATAAAGTAATAGAATATCTGCAGGCTGAAGGGGTTAATGAAATCCTGGTCAATGACTCACATGGTGATATGAAAAACATCAAACGCAGTGAACTTTCTTCTGCAGCTGAATTAATTACTGGTAATGAAAAATCACTGAGTATGATGGAAGGTATAGATGAAAGCTTTGATGGTGCAATTTTTGTGGGTTATCACGCGCGAGCTGGAACATCTGAAGCAATTTTAGATCATACTTATACAGGTAAAATACATAATATTAAAGTCAATGGAAAATTGATGGGCGAAATAGGAATTAATGCCAGGATAGCAGGATATTTTTCTGTGCCTGTAATTGCTGTGACCGGTGATCAATCTGCTATCAGAACTGCAAAAAGTGAAATAAATGATCATATTGGAATAATAGTTAAAAAATCTTTGGGCAGAGAGTGTGCTATAGTATCTGACTTTTCCGCAGTAGCTAAAAAAATAAAAAGTGGAATTTCTAAAGCAATATCCCAAATAGATGAATTTAAACCAACTATGGAAAAAGGAGAAATTAATTTTGATGTTGAATTCAGCAAATCAATATTTGCAGAGAGAGCAGCTGTAATACCTGGTATTGAAAAACTAGATACGAGAACAATTAGAATAAAAGATGAAGATTATATAGATGTCTTTAAACTATTTAGAGCAGTTATTAATATAAACAGCTGACTAATTTAAAAATATGCTGAATAACAGCAATTTTGTAGGAGGATTAATTTGAAAAAGATAATTATTATCGGCGGTGGACCAGCAGGTATTATGGCTGCACTGCAGGCTGTTTCTAATAACAGTGATGTAAAAATAATAGAGAGAAATAAAAAACCTGCTCAGAAAATTCTCTATACAGGAAAAGGCCGCTGCAATATTAGTAATTATTCGGATATTAATGTACATATAAACAATATAGTTGATAATGCCAGATTTTTATACAGCTCTCTTGCTGAATTTGATGCTTATTCTTTATTTTCCTTTTTTTCCAAACTTGGTTTTGAACTAAAAATAGAGCGAGGCAACAGAATATTTCCAGCTTCTGATCGAGCCAGGGATGTTCAAAATATATTAATAAAAGAACTTAAAAAGAACAATATTGCCGTAATAAATGATTTTGCTGAAGAAATAACTGTAAAAAACAAAAAAGTTGCCGGAGTTAAATTAAAAAAAAGAGGTTACTTAAAGGCAGATAAAATTATACTCGCAGCTGGTGGAGCTGCTTATCCTTTAACAGGTTCAGATGGTAACGGATTTGCGTCTGCTGAGAAATTAGGCCATACAATTATTACTCCAAAACCTGCCTTAGTACCGCTGCGCACACAAGAAAAGTGGATAAAATATTTAAAAGGTTTAAAATTAAAAAATACTGCTGTTTATGTATACGGCAACAGTGGAGAAAAAATATATGAAGATTTTGGGGAAATGGAATTTATAAAAGGTGGAATTTCCGGCCCGATTGTTCTGTCAGCAAGTATGTATATTGATTTCAGCAAATCTCCAAAATACACATTTTCAGCAGATTTAAAACCTGCTCTAACTACTGAACAGTTGAATAAAAGACTGATTAGGGACTTTAAAAAATATGGCAGCAAAAAATTTAAAGACGGTCTTGATGCTCTACTACCACAGAAACTGATACCAACTTTTGTAGAATTATCAAAAATTCCATATGATAAAAAGTGCAGCCAGATAACTGTATTGGAAAGAGAAAAAATTGTTCATCTGCTAAAGAATTTTAATTTAACAATAACGGACAAATTTAGTTTTTCCAGAGCTATTATAACAAGGGGAGGAGTATCTACTGCAGAAATCGATCCTCAGACTATGGAATCAAATTTGATTAAAAATCTCTATTTTGCAGGAGAAATAATAGATTGTGCAGCTTTAACCGGTGGCTTTAATCTGCAGATTGCCTTTTCAACAGGCTATAAAGCAGGCAGAAACGCAAAAGAATAGCCACAGCTAAAAAGCTGTGGCTTTATATTCAGCATGAGTTATTCAGCATTTTCTTTGTCATAATTCTGCAGTTTGTTAGTAATAACCTGATTTACAGAATTCATCAACTGATTAAAATGTTTCTGTGCTTCATTAAAATCAGAGATAAGTTCGTTTTTTTGCATTTTTTGTTCCATTGCAGCTAATTCTTGCTGCTGATCCTGAGTTATCTGCTTACCATTCTGCTGCATCATCTGTACCTGCTGATATTTGGCATTTAACTCATCTAACATTTCTTTTGCCTCACTATCTTCTACCATGTTAGATTCCTTTTCTTTCAGGTCCTGAAATTCTTTTGATTCTACAATTGCATCTGCCAGTTTTTCGGCATGATTCATTACTGTTGCCATTATTTCACCTCATTTTTTAGTTTTATCAACCAATACTTATGTTAACATCTGCATAAGCCAATGTCAAATTAGCAGTATTCGATAAAAAAATAGAGTATAATAGAGCTAAAAATATCTTAAAATCTTATTTGCATATATAATAAATTTTTGATTATAATAGATTAAAGAAAAGCTGATGGAGGTGTATTAATTGAGCAGTAATATTGTTCAGAAACACATTTTTGTATCAGGACGAGTACAGGGGGTTGGTTTTAGAGCCTTTTTGCGCAGTCAGGCTGCCGGACTTAAAATAAAAGGATGGGCTAAAAACCTCCGTGATGGCAGAGTAGAAATAGTAATTCAGGGAGAAAAAGAAAAAATAAAACAGATGATTTCTTTTATTAAAGAAGGACCTTCATTTGCAGATGTTAAGCATATTGAAATTCAGGATGAAAATCTCGGTGAATTTGAACAGTTTGAAATAAGATTTTAAAAACAAAATCTTAAATATCAAGATACAGATTAAAAGGGAGGGAAAAACTTTGCGTAAAGCCTTATTACTTGTTGACCTTCAGAATGATTTTTATGAAAATGGTAATCTTGCAGTTTCTGAAGCATCTAAAATTAATCCTGCTGTAAATAAACTGCTATCTAATAATAGTTATAATATTGTTATAGCATCACAGGACTGGCATCCTGCCGGCCACAGGAGTTTTGCCTCCACTCATAATATGGAAGCATTTACACCTTATGAAAAAGAAAAGGGAATTGGTCCTGTACTATGGCCTGATCACTGTATTCAGGGCACATATGGGGCTGATTTTCACCCGGATATAGATAGCAATAAATTTGATTATATACTGCGTAAAGGTACCGAAAATGATGTTGACAGTTATTCTGCATTTCAGGATAATGATGGTACAGACCTGGGCTTAAATGGACTGTTAAAGGGATTAAATATTAAAGAAATAGATATCTGCGGCCTTGCATTTGATGTCTGTGTAAAATATACGGCTTTAGATGCAGTAAATAATAATTTTAAAACAAATATATTTCTACCGGCTGTAAAAGCTGTAGATAAAAAAAATTTTAATCAGCATGCAGATGATTTAAAAGAAAATGGTGTTAATTTAAAGAGGGAGGTTTAATTGTTGGATGATATATTAATCACAGCTACAAGTACTTTTGGAATGGAAGCACTTGTAAAAAAAGAAATAAAAAAATTAGGATATGAAATTACTGAAGTAAAAAACGGTAGAACAACTTTTAAAGGAGATCTAAAGGCAGCAGCAGAAGCCAATCTCTGGTTGAGAACAGCAGAAAGAGTATTAATTAAAATGGGAGAATTTAAAGCGGAGAACTTTGATCAGCTTTATGAAGGAGTAAAAAATCTTCCCTGGAGTGAGTGGCTTCCTAAAAACGCTGAATTTCCTGTCAGTGGAAAATCTATTGATTCAAAACTTGACAGTGTACCTGCCTGTCAGTCTGTCACCAAAAAAGCTGTCGTAGACAGTATGAAAGAAAAATATAATATCAGCTGGTTTGAAGAAGATGGAGCAGAATTTCCAATAGAAGTGGCACTTTATAAAGATAAAGCAGTACTTACAATTGACACTTCTGGAACAGGACTCCACAAAAGAGGCTACAGAAAAGCTTCTGTAGCAGCTCCCCTGCAGGAAACTATTGCAGCAGGTATGATTTATCTAAGCAGATGGGACAGAGATCGCATACTGATTGATCCTTTTGCTGGATCAGGTACCATACCTATAGAAGCTGCCATGATGGCAAAAAACATTGCACCAGGTTTAAATAGGGATTTTGCAGCAGAAAAGTGGTCCATCTTTGAAAATGGACTCTGGGGGAAAGTAAGAAAAGAGGCTGAAGAAAAAATAAACCATTCTGCAGATGCTAGATTAATAATGGGATATGATAGTGACCCGGATTCTGTAAGTGCAGCGCGTTATAATGCTGAGAATGCTGGAGTATCTGATCTGATTCACTTTCAGGAAAAAGATTTTAAAGACTTTTCTACAGGTCGAAAGTACGGCTATATTATCTGTAATCCACCTTATGGGGAAAGGCTGTCAGAACGTAAAGAGGTAGAAGAACTTTACCGTCAGATGGGAGAAAAACTTCTTCCTCTTGAAACCTGGTCCTATTATATTCTATCATCACACTCTAATTTTGAAGATATTTTCGGAAAAAAAGCCAGCAAACGACGCAAACTATACAATGGTGGTATAGAATGTCAGTATTATCAATATTACGGCCCCTGGCCGCCGAGAAATTAGTTGAAAGGAGCTTAATTTTGTTTAAAAATATAAAATCATATTTACCTTATATTTCAGGCTCTATTTTCAGCATAATATTCGGATTTTCGTTTTTGTTCACCAAGGAGGGACTGGAGATAATATCTCCTTTTCACCTGCTTGGTTTTCGTTTTGCACTTGCAGCAGTTTCCCTGACTATTTTAAAAATAGCTGGATTTATTGATATCAGCTTTAAAGGAAAAAATATTAAAATGCTGTTAGTTCTGGCACTGTTTCAGCCCGGCCTTTATTTTATATTTGAAACAAGTGGAATAATGTATACTACTTCTTCAGAAGCCGGAATGATGATCGCACTAATTCCTGTTATTGTAACTATAATAGGTGCCATTTTTTTAGATGAAAAACCCACTTTCAAGCAGATATTATTTGTCATACTATCTGTGGCCGGTGTGTTATTTATAGTATTAAACAGAGGCAGCAGTAAAATAGAAGGTAATTTTTTAGGACTGGCTTTATTATGTGGTGCTGTTACTGCAGGTGCCTTATACAATGTCCTTTCGCGAAAATTATCACTACATTTTCGTCCGGTAGAAATTACTTATATTATGATGTGGTTTGGAGCCATATTATTTAATCTTATATCTTTAGTTAATAAAAATTTTTCTTTAAGCAATTATTTTACTCCATTAACCAATATAAAGGTGCTAAGTGCTGTTATATATCTTGGTATATTTTCATCAGTAATTGCATTTTTTATGATGAATTACACTCTTTCGAGAATCAATGCAGCTCAGGCTGCTGTATTTGCCAATTTAACTACAGTTGTCTCAATAATTGCCGGTGTTTTTTTTAGAGATGAAAGTTTTTATTTCTTTCAGGGTATTGGTGCTTTTATGATTATACTTGGAGTTTGGGGAACAAATTATTTTGCAAAACCTGTAAAATTAAAGAAGGAGGAATTATAATTTGAAAAATTATAATATAGCTGTAGTTGGTGCCACTGGACTTGTTGGCAGAGAAATGCTTAAAATTTTTAAAGAAAGAAATTTCCCGATAAATACTCTCCGCTTATTTGCTTCCAGCCGCTCTGCAGGAAAAAAATTAGAATTTTTAGGGAAAGATATAATAGTAGAAGAGGTAGAGGAAAATTCTTTTAAAAATATCGACATAGCACTTTTTAGTGCAGGCAGCAGTGCTGCTGAAGAAATTGCACCTCTAGTTACAAAAAATGGTGGTGTAGTTATTGATAACAGCAGTGCTTTTAGGATGAATAAAGATGTTCCATTGGTAGTACCTGAAGTAAACGGCAGTATACTTACTGATAAGGTGTCAATAATTGCTAATCCAAACTGTTCTACCATACAGATGGTAGTTGTTTTACAGCCACTATTAAAAAAATATGGTCTTAAAAGACTGGTTATAAGTACATACCAGGCTGTTTCTGGAGCCGGTAAAAAGGCAGTAGATGAACTGCTTTCTCAGAGTAGATCATTTTTAAATAATGAAGAAATTAAAAAAGAAAATTTTAACCATCAGATAGCGTTTAATTCTATTCCTCAAATTGATGATTTTTTGGAAAATAATTATACAAAAGAAGAGATAAAAATGGTAAATGAAACCAGAAAAATTTTAAATGAGAACAAACTGTCCATTACAGCAACCTGTGTAAGAACTCCTGTAATATTCGGACATGCTGAATCAGTTAATGTGGAACTTAAACGCGAATTTGATCTTGAGGAATTAAAAAATGAATTAAATAATTTTAAAAATATTAAAGTAGTAGATAATCCAGAAAAAGAACTTTATCCTTTGCAGACTGATACTGAAAAAACAGATAAAATTTTGGTGGGACGTATTAGAAGAGATTATTCTCAAAAAAATTCTGTTAATCTCTGGATAGCTGCTAATAATCTCCGCAAAGGTGCTGCTTTAAATACTGTTCAGATTGCTGAATACTTAATTGAAAATAATTTAATAAGTTAAGAAAACTATTTGGCCACTTGTTTTTTTATCATCATCAATGTATAATAGTAATAACGCTTTGAGAACGGATATGTATTATTTTGTCGTTAATTATATTTTATTTTAAGTATGGTAGTTGTTGTTTTAATTTGATGAAAATGTTTGTTTTTTAAATATTTTGGAGGTGTTTTGTTTTATAAATGAGTAAGAAAAATAAAATAAGTGAAGTTACGATGACTCCTCTCGGTGGAGTGGGAGAGATTGGAAAGAATATGATGGTACTTGAAATCGGGGATGAAATGTTAATTGTAGATTCAGGTGTTAAATTTCCGGAAAATGATCTTTTAGGGATTGATCTAGTTATTCCTGATTTCAGTTATGTCCTGGATAATAAAGACAGGGTTAATGGAATTGTTTTAACACATGGACATGAAGACCATATAGGAGGACTCCCATATCTGCTTAAGGATCTGGATGTCCCTGTTTATGGAACTAAATTAACTCTCGGTTTTCTGGAAGGGAAGTTAAAAGAACATCAGCTGTTAAAGGATAGAAGGCTCAAAGTTGTGCATCCAGGTAAAAAAATCAATGTCGGCAGTTTTACTGTAGAGTTTGTACGGGTAAATCACAGTATTGCTGATACATGTGCACTGGCTCTTCATACTCCTTTAGGTCCAATTATCTATGCAAGTGATTTTAAATTTGATCAGACTCCTATAGATGGTGAAGTTGCTGATTATCACAAACTTGCAGAACTTGGTGATAGTGAGCAGGGGGTGCTGGCCCTCTTTTCTGACAGCACCAATGTTGAAAGAGAAGGATATACTCTTTCTGAAAGAGTTGTCGGTAAAACAGTAGATGAAATTTTTAGAGGGGCGCGAGAAAGGATTATTGTTGCAACATTTGCTTCTAATATTCACCGTGTACAGCAGGTTGTAGATGCGGCTTTTAAATATGATAGAAAAATTGCCTTTACCGGCAGAAGTATGATAAACAATGTTGATATTGCCCGTCGACTTGGATATCTGCAGATTCCTGATGACATGATTGTAGATATTAGAGAATGTTCAAATCTGCCTGACAGTAGAGTTACACTGCTTACAACAGGGAGTCAGGGAGAACCTATGGCTGCTTTAACTAGAATGGCAAGAGGTGATCATTACCATATAAATATTAAAGATGGTGATACAGTTATGATCTCTGCTTCAGCAATACCGGGCAACGAAAAATTTGTAGGTGAAACTATAAATAAATTATTTAAGCGCGGAGCAAATGTTATTTATGAAAATGTATCCGGTGTCCATGTTTCCGGACATGCCAGTCAGGAAGAACTTAAGTTAATGTTAAATCTTGTTAAACCAAAGTTTTTTGTGCCAACACATGGAGAATTTAGACATCTTTACAAACATGCAGACCTAGCTGAGAAAAATGGTATACCTAAAGAGAATATCTATATTGCAGAAATTGGTGATAAAATTAAATTTACTGACAGTTCGGTCAGTAAAGAGTGCAGTGTTCAGTCCGGGGATGTTCTAATAGATGGTCTTGGTATTGGAGATGTCGGAAATATTGTACTGAGAGACAGAAGACTTTTATCTGAGGACGGTATTATCATTGTTGTTGTTACAATCGACAAAAAAGGTAATATACTTGCTGGACCGGATATTATAACAAGAGGATTTGTTTATATTAGGGAATCTGAAGAACTAATCGAAGCAGCAACACAGCGTGTTGAGGATTCTCTAAAAGAATGTGAAGAAAAAAATATTACAGAATGGTCTGTGCTTAAAAATACTATCCGCAATTCATTAAATAATTATATATATAAGAAAATTAAGAGAAATCCAATGATTTTACCAATAATAATGGAAGTATAATTATTTTGATTTTAACCAGCTGCTTAAAAACAGCTGGTTTTATATGTTTGCACATATTTACTGCATAATATAGAATAATAGATAAGTAAATAAATTTTGAGGAGTTGGAGAATAAATGTCATTTTTTCAGGCAGTTTTTTTGGGATTAATACAGGGATTAACAGAATTTTTGCCTATCAGCAGTTCAGGTCACCTTGTATTATTTCAGTATTTTTTTCAAATAAAAGAAAAGCAGATGCTTTTTAATGTTTTTTTACATTTAGGTACACTCATACCAATTTTTATTATTTTTTGGACTGAAATAAAAGAAATATTATTATTAAAAAAAAATCGACACAGAGAAACTATTTTTATTTTATTGGCAGTAATACCAACAGGAATTATCGGCATTTTATTTGAAGATTTTTTTGAAAGCTTATTTTCCAATCCTATTGTAACAGGATTTATGCTAATAATTACTGGAATTATTTTATATATTACTGAAAAATACAGTAGTGGTGATAAAGAGATAGAAAATCTTAAATTCTGGCAGCCTGTTATTGTTGGACTGGCTCAATCAGGTGCAATAATTCCTGGAATTTCTCGTTCTGGTTCTACAATTGCTGCTTCACTTCTACAGGGATTAAACAGAACATCTGCAGCCAGATTTTCATTTCTTATTTCTATACCTGTCATTGCCGGTGCAGGAATTTTACAGCTTAAGGATATTCCTACAGCTGGACTGGGCAGCTTAAATGTTATCCCAATTTTGGCAGGTATTATTTCTGCTGCATTATCAGGCTTTTTTGCCATAAAATTTTTATTAAAAATTTTAAAAGAAGGAAAATTGGTCTATTTTAGTTATTACTGCTGGATAATAGGTATATTTGTAATTATATCTGCAGGATTATTAAAGTAATTAAAGAATTATTATTGATAGAAGGGAGGACTCAGGGTGAGCCGAAACACCAACAACAAAAATCATATAGAAAAAAGAAAAAACGAGATTCTGGGCATTTTTTTTATTACCCTGGGTATAATCAGCGGAATTTCTCTATTAAGCTCTTCAGCAGGAATGCTCGGAAGTTTTATTTCCAGATTATATTACTATTTGCTCGGCTATGGAGCCTATACAGTTCCCATTATTTTTGTATATCTTGGAATTAAATTTATTAAATCGGAAAAAATTAAATTTTCTCTCCGTTCTGCCGGTTTTTTTATAACTATAATAGCTGTAATTAGTATAATAAATTTAACTGACAGAAATTTTAATAATATCGAACAAGCTGCTGACAGCAGTGGTGGTATTATTGGTCAATCTGTAAGCTGGTTTTTATTTAAATTATTTGGGAAAACAGCAGCATATACAGTTCTTTCAATAGTTCTTTTTACAGGTATACTTCTCTGGTTTGATATATTTTTGGACAGCTTATTTGCAAAAATTAAAAAAGCATTTTTATTTCCATTAGAATTATCTGCAAAAATAAAAAATAAATTTTTAAATGAAGCCGACAGTTTAAAAATATTTTATTATAATACAATGAATAAAATTAAAAATATATCTCAAAGTAGGAAGAAAAAGGAAGATAACAGACAAAAAAATCAAATTAACAGAGATAGTTTAGATATTACAGAAGATACTTCTGAAAGTAGTTTGGAATCTTATAACAATTCTGATGTAATGGAAGAAGAAAATAAAATTAAGCCTAAAAAAACATTATCAAAAAAGAAACTGATTGAAGACTTTGATTTGACAAAAGATCAGTCTAAAAACATTAAAGAAAAGGGAGAAAAAAGAGGAAATTATAATTTTCCGGGGATTTCACTATTAAACAGCAGTGGCAAGAAAAAAATTAAACTTGAAAATAAAAGCAAACTTTTAGAAGAAACTCTGGCAAGCTTTGGAGTTAATGCAAAAGTAATTAATGTAAATCACGGTCCAACAATTACAAGATACGAAATACAGCCTGCTACAGGAGTCAAAGTAAGCAAAATCGTAAATCTATCAGATGATATAGCTCTTGCTTTAGCGGCTCGTGATGTACGTATTGAAGCACCTATTCCTGGTAAAGCTGCTGTTGGAATAGAGGTACCCCACGGTAAAAATGTAAATGTATCTTTTAGAGATGTAATTGCTTCTAATGAATTTCAAAATGCAGATGCACAGCTAACTTTAGCTCTGGGTAAGGGTATAGATGGGGAAACAATAGTTTTTGATCTAAGTAAAATGCCTCATCTGCTGGTAGCTGGTGCTACGGGTTCAGGAAAAAGTGTATGTATCAATACAATGATAAGCAGTATTTTGTACAGATCGCATCCTGATGAAGTTAAGCTGCTGCTGGTTGATCCTAAAAAAGTAGAATTAAATACATATAGAGGGCTGCCCCATCTGCTGACACCAGTGGTAACCGATCCGAAAAAAGCAGCAAATGTTCTAAAACTGGTGGTCGATGAAATGGAAAGCCGCTATGAGCTGTTTTCTGAAACAGGCAGTCGGGGTATAGAATCATATAATAAACAGTGTGAAATTGAAGAAGAAAAACTCCCTTATATTGTTGTCATTATAGATGAACTGTCTGACTTAATGATGGCTGCACCCGGTGAGGTAGAAGACAATATCTGTCGGCTTGCCCAAATGTCCAGAGCGGCCGGCATTCATTTGATTATTGCAACTCAGAGGCCTTCAGTTGATGTAATTACTGGATTAATAAAAGCTAATATACCGAGCAGAATTTCTTTTGCAGTATCTTCTCAAACTGATTCTCGAACTATTCTGGACATGGGGGGAGCAGAAAAACTGCTGGGTAAAGGTGATATGCTTTTTGCCCCTGTAGGAATACAGAAACCGCTCCGCATACAGGGGGCTTTTTTAACAAATGAAGAAATCAATAAAATCACTAATTTTGTAAAAAATCAGGCTTCAGCAGATTATAAAATAGAAACTGAAGATATAAAGGATGTTGAACTTTCTTTAGATGATGAACAGGATGCATTATATGAAGAAGCGGTTAAATTAGTGGTAAAATATAGAGCTTCTATTTCCATGCTTCAGAGGAGATTACATATCGGTCATTCCAGGGCAGCTAGATTAATAGATCAAATGGAAGAAGACGGTATTGTCGGCCCTTATGCTGGCAGTAAACCACGTGAAGTACTAATAGAGGAAGATGATCTGGATCAAATAATAGAAGATAATTTTAACAATATCTAATTCAATTTTGAGGGGGGATTTTAGTGCATGAAGATGCTAATTTTGCAGTTGAAATGATAAATATCACAAAAAGATTTCCGGGTGTCACAGCAAATGATAAAATTAATTTTCAGTTAAAAAAAGGAGAAATTCATGCTTTACTCGGGGAAAATGGTGCAGGAAAATCAACATTAATGAAATGTCTTTATGGACTTTATCAGCATGATGAAGGTCAGATATTTATTAACGGCAAAAAAGTGGAGATAAGTTCACCCAATATTGCAATTAAATATGGAATTGGTATGGTTCATCAACATTTTATGCTTGTACCTCCATTTACAGTCGCTGAAAATATTGTACTGGGTAGTGAACCTACAAAAAATTTTATGATAGATCGAAAAAAAACTGTTGAAGAAGTTAATTCTCTTTCAAAACAGTACGGATTAAATGTCGATTCTCAGTCAGCTGTACAGGATATCTCGGTTGGAATGCAGCAGAGAGTTGAAATTTTGAAGGCCCTCTACAGGGGAGCAAATATACTAATACTAGATGAACCAACAGCAGTTTTAACACCCCAGGAGGTAGATGAACTAATAGATATAATGAAGAGCCTAACAGATGAAGGAAAATCTATAATTTTTATTACCCATAAGCTTAAAGAAGTTAAAGCTATTGCTGATAGAGTTACAGTAATTAGAAACGGAAAATTAATAGATACTGTCTATACTAAAGATACTACTACTAATGAACTTGCGAAAATGATGGTTGGAAGAGAAGTAATTTTAGAAGTTGATAAAGATAAAGCAGAACCGGGGGAAGTCATTCTTGAGGCTGCTGATCTGTATGCCAAAAACAATAGAGGTCTTACTGCTTTAAATGGGTGTTCTTTTAATGTACATAAAGGGGAAATTCTGGGGATAGCTGGTGTTGAAGGAAACGGTCAGAGTGAGCTCACTGAAGTTTTAACAGGTTTAAGAAAACTAGAAAAAGGTGCTGTAAAATTAAAAGGAAAAAATATTTCCAGTTTTAGTACTAGAGATATTATTGAAAATGGTGTGGGGCATATTCCTGAAGACCGTCAGAAAAGAGGACTTGTACTGGAGTTTACTATTTTTGAAAATTTAATACTTGGTAATCATTACAAATTCCCTTATGCAAAAAATGGAAAAATGAATTACAATAAAATTAAGGCATCTGCCCGAAAATTAATTAAAGATTTTGATATTAGGACTCCTAGTGAAAATGTAATGGCAAAATCTCTTTCTGGAGGAAATCAGCAGAAAGTTATTCTGGCAAGAGAATTTGCCAGAGATCCTGATCTTCTACTGGCTGCACAGCCAACAAGAGGTGTTGATGTAGGTGCAATAGAATTTATCCACAGCAAATTAATAGAACAGAGAGATGCAGGAAAGGCAGTTCTTCTTATATCTCTGGAACTTGATGAAATTCTTTCACTTTGTGATAGAATTGCAGTTATATATGAAGGTGAAATTGTTGATATCCTTGAGCAAGAAGAAGCCACAGAAGAAAAACTTGGTCTAATGATGGCCGGAGCAGAAAATGATAAAGCTAAGGGAGATGATACAGATGGCCGATAATGATAAAATAGTGGCAGAAAAAAAAGAAGAAAACCGCTATTATAAATGGTTGGCCAGTATGATTATTCCTGTACTGGCTGTTATTACAGGCCTTTTAGTCGGTGCTATATTTATGCTTGCAATTGGAAGAGACCCTGTCCAGGCTTATATTGTTCTTTTTAACAGTGCGTTTGGCAGTTTAAACGGATTTGCAGAAACACTTGTTAATACTACACCACTAATTTTTACAGGCCTTGCGGTAGCATTTGCCTTCCGCACAGGACTTTTTAATATTGGTGGTGATGGTCAGTTTTTAATCGGATATATCGCATCTACCTGGTTGGGCTTTTTCTTTCAGCTGCCTTTATTTATACATCTTCCTCTGGCTCTACTTGGTGGAATGGTAGCAGCAGGACTGTGGGGAGGATTTGCAGGTTTACTTAAAGCAAAGCTGGGCGTACATGAAGTTATAACAACTATTATGATGAACTATATAGCTTTATATCTTGTCTCTTATTTAACCGGTGGTCCACTAAAAGCAAGTGGATTTATGCCGGCTACTCCTAAAATAGCTGATACAGCCAAACTAATGCGTCTGCTTCCTTTTGGAAGATTAAATGCAGGTTTTATTGTGGCTCTTGTTGCTGCTTATATAGTTTATTATATTTTGTGGAGAACAACTTTAGGTTACGAAATTAGAGCTGTTGGATTAAATCCTAATGCAGCTGAGTATGGAGGAATTAAAGCTGCCAGAAACATGATACTGGCTATGTTTATAAGTGGATGTCTTGCCGGTCTGGCAGGTGTAACCCAGTCACTTGGTTTGGAATTTAGAGCCTACCAGCCTTTTGGATTTATTGGTTATGGTTTTACAGGTATAGCAGTTGCACTGCTGGGTAAAAATCATCCTGCTGGTGTGGTCCTGGGAGCATTTCTCTTTGGTATACTGCAGCGGGGGTCAATGCTGATGCAGAGTATTGCAGGAGTTCCAAAAGAAGTAATTGAAATAATACAGGCAATTATTATACTCTTTGTAGCTGCAGAATATTTATTTACACTTCTTTCTAATAGAATTAAAAAATACAGAAAGGAGACTTCAGATGTTAATTAATAATATTATTTCTTTATTGAATACAAGTTTAAGAATGGCAGCTCCACTTATACTAGCAGCTCTGGGAGGAGTTTTTTCCGAACGGTCAGGTGTTATAAATATTGCCCTGGAAGGTATTATGCTCATAAGTGCATTTATGGCTATGGTAGGCTCTTATCTAACTGGAAACCCATGGATTGGGGTATTGGCCGCTGTATTTTTTGGTGGTCTTGTAGCAGCAGTACACGCCTTTGTTTCTATACATTTAAAAGCTAATCAGGTTGTTAGCGGTACAGCTATCAATATTTTTGCAGCAGGAGTTACAAGCTTTATGCTGAGGGTTATGTTCGAAAGTGCGGGCCAATCTCCAAGTGTTACTAAAGTTAAAGACTGGACTCTGCCGATAATTAATGATATCCCCATTTTAGGAGATATTCTGGGCAAACATACACCATTTGTATATATATCTTTAATTCTGGTTGTATTTTCTTACTGGCTGCTGTTTAAAACACCATTTGGCCTCAGGGTTAGATCTGTAGGAGAACATCCTGCTGCAGCAGACAGTGTTGGTATAAATGTCTACAAAATTAGGTATATTGCTGTAATTATGAGTGGACTTTTTGCCGGCCTGGCAGGTGCAAGCCTTTCGATTGGACTGCTTGATCTTTTTGTAGAAAATATGACATCAGGTAGAGGATTTATTGCTCTAGCGGCAATGATTTTTGGTAAGTGGACACCTCAGGGAGCACTGCTGGCTGCCCTTTTATTTGGATTTGCAGATGCATTACAGATGCTGGCTCAAACAATGGGATTATCATTTATTCCTAGGCAGTTTTTACTGATGGCTCCATATATTCTTACAATACTGGCCCTGGCAGGGGTAATAGGTAGTGCCAATCCTCCTGCAGCAGATGGAGAATCATATGAAAAAGAATAGCGGTTTTAATTTTCCAAACACTAAATTCAATATATTAAACAAAAAAGAGTTCCCCGAAAATTATTTTTATAGTTACAAAAAAGTTTCGTCATAAATAAGATTTTTAAATTCATCTAAAACTAAAAAATGGGGAAACTTTTTATTAAAAAAGGTATTTGTATTTTCTTATAGAATTTAATAATGGAGGAGTCTCTATGTCAGTATATTTTTTAGAATATAAGATTATAAAAAACAGAACTGGATTACTGGGAGATGTTGCTTCACTGCTGGGATTAATGGATATTAATATACTGAAAATTGCCAGTATAGAAGGTAATCTAAGAGGATTTTTGATTGAAATTAAAAATGAAAAACAAAAAAATATAATAATGAATTCTCTAAAAACCGTAAAAAATATAGATTTATGTTCAATTCGAAAACCATCTCTCAATGATTTTTTGGCAATGAAACACGGCAAAAAAATCATTTCCAGAAAAACAGATATTTATGAAAACAAAAATTATTACCGTTTTCAAAAAACAGACCTCGACCTTTTAATTGATTTTTTAAGTGCTCATTTAAAAACTAAAGACTCCTGTTTTATTGGTTTAATAGGTGAACCAAGAGTAGGAAAAACAGAAACAGCAATAAGTGCTTCAGTTCACGCAAATAAATACTGGCAGCTTTTATCTACAACTCTTTTAAGAAAAATAACACGAACAAGAATCTCAGATGATTATCTTAATAAAAATTTTGTTTTTATTATCGATGCTCTTACAACTTTTCACCGCTCACGTGCAGAACATATTAAATTTATAAAAAATATTCTGGAAAAAAAACTTTTACTTATTATAGAACATCCGGATGTTCTGGTAAGAGAAAGCAAATATACCTGGTTGGATTTTGATTTTTTAATTGAAATTATTAATCCAGATCACAGCAGTAATGACAAAAACAGATATCTGCACAATTATTCAAGTTTTGACATAGGTTAATAATTTTGAAGGAGGCTAAAAATTGGAGCTTGGGACATTATTAAAAGAAGCTAGAATGGAAAAAGGCCTTACTCTAGATGATATTAAGGAGCAGACCAAGATCCGCAAAAAATATCTTGAAGCAATAGAAAATAATAATTTCGATATTATACCTGGAAATGTTTATGTAAAGGTTTTCATAAAAGGCTATGCAAGACAGGTAGGTCTTGACTACAGTTCTTTAATAGAAGAATACGAAATTTTAAAGGAAAACAGTGAAGCTGATACATCGTTCAACAAAGATCTTCTACCAGATGGAAAATTTAAATATCAGCCCTTCCACAACAAGAAAAAATCAAAATTTTTAAAAATTATAATCATAATATTTATTTCACTTTTTGCGGCAGCTACCGCCTTTTTTATATATCAGTATTTTTTTCTTTCGGATAGTATTAATAATGTTGTTAATAATATGTCAAACAGCAGTCAGTATACTGTTTCTGAATCAAATGACAGTACTAATAACATATCGGAAGAAGAAACCATTTCTCCCTCAGCTGCTGAAGAGAGCAGCTTAAATGAGCTAAATATAGTTGATCCACAGAAAATACCGGAAGAAAGTGAAGAAAGTACGGATTCCGATGGTAAAAATAGTACAAATACTGAAGATAGTGTAGAAAATAGTGAAAATGAAACACTGCTTACAGATCAAAAAACAGTTTCAAAAACTGAAGAGACTGCCGTAAATGAAGAAACCGCTGTCAGCAGTACTGATAACACAAACCAGCTTAATTTAGAAGAACAGCAAACTACTGATTCAGAAATAACAGATAAAACATTAGAACTTCCAGTTATAATTAAAGCATCAGATTTAGCATGGGTTAGGGTAGATGTTGATGGAGAAAATATTTTTAGAGGTCTGTTAAAAGAAGGAGATAAAAGAAAATTTTTTCCTAATGATAATCTATATATAAAAATTGGTAATGGTGCAGCTGTAACAGCTGAAGTTGAAGGAACAGACTACGGTCCCTGGGGCGGTAGTGGTGAAATTGCTGAAGCTGAAATAAAAATAAAAGATGGAGAAATAACAGTTGATAATCTTCGTGATTAAATATTGTTCATTAAAATTGTTCATTAAAAAAAAGACCACATTTTTAAAGGTGTTCTTTTTGTTTAAAATGGTGGAGGGGAAAGGATTTGAACCTTTGTAGGCATCGCCGGCAGATTTACAGTCTGCTCCCTTTAACCACTCGGGCACCCCTCCATATTGGCACCCTCAAGGGGATTCGAACCCCTGCCGCCAGGATGAAAACCTGGTGTCCTGGACCCCTAGACGATGAGGGCAATCTTTTTTTCGTAAGCACATGAATTAGTATATATTAAATAAATAAATTCGTCAATTGTATTTATTTGCTTTTTTTAATCTTTATATAAAATAAAATCTTTTATACTCCGTTTTAAATAAATATTCACCATAATATTTCATGTTTTAATCTCAAAATATAAATTAACGATATATTTGGAGTGAGGTGGTAAAATGAAAATACTATTAACTAATGATGACGGTATTTATGCTGATGGAATTACAGAATTAGGAATAAAACTGGTAGATGAAGGACATACTATTGTGCTTGTGGCACCGGACAGAGAACGAAGTGCTTCAGGTCATGCAATAACAATTAACGACCCCCTGCGTGCCAGAAAAATTGTGCGATCAGCTCTTCCTGATGTGCCATTATTTAGAGTGAGTGGAACTCCAGCTGATTGTGTAAAACTTGCTTTAGAAAAACTGATAAATTTTGAACCTGATTTAGTAATTTCCGGCATTAATCATGGTCCAAATCTTGGTTTTGAAATTTTCTATTCTGGAACAGTTTCAGCGGCCATAGAAGGATGGATGCTTGGTTATCCTTCTATGGCAGTATCTATGGCATATAATGAAGAAAATAATTTCAAAAAAGCTGCCGAATATATTGCAAAATTTATTAAATCAAAGGATGTATTTAAATTAAACAGCTGTTTTTTGATGAATATAAATTTCCCAGAAAAGCTTGATGATAACAGTAAAATTTGCATTACAAAATTGGGTAAAACCCTTTACAGTGATACATTCGATGAACGTACTGACCCAATGGGCAATACTTATTACTGGCTGTCAGGAAGTAATAAGGATATAAAAGATGATGGAACTGATATTGCAGCCTATTTATCCGGAAATATATCTATTACCCCACTGAAAATTGATTTAACTGACAGCAAGCAGTTGATTTACCTTCAAGAAAACTTTCTGAAAAACTACAGAAAGGGAAGTGAAAATCATGAATAATGATTTTTTGACACCGGTAGAATTTTCTCATTTTCTTTTAAATAAACATGTTCAGCCGGGAGACACTGCTGTAGATGCAACTGCTGGAAATGGTTATGATACTCTATTTCTGGCAGAATTAGTTAAAGAAAAAGGTACAGTTTACTCTTTTGATATTCAGGATGAAGCTGTTGCAAACACTATTAAACTACTTAATGATTATTCTTTTTTAGATCGAGTTAGGATATTTAATGACAGTCATGAAAATATAGATAATTATCTTGAAGAGACCAATGTATCGGCTGTTATATTTAATCTTGGATACCTTCCGGGCGGAGATAAAACTATTAAAACTAAAGCTTCTTCTACAGTTACTGCAGTAAAGAAAAGTATGAATTTTTTAAAAAAAGGTGGTATAATAGTTTTAGTAGTCTACAGTGGACATAGAGGAGGAGTAGAAGAAAAAGAAGCTGTCTTAAACTTTCTTAAAGATCTTAATTACAAAAGATATAATGTTATTAAGTATTCTTATCTTAATCAACCTGATTTTTCACCGGAATTACTTGCTTTAATAAAAAGGTAAAATTTTTACTGAATAAACTTTTTTGCTGATGTTTTTCACATACAAAGATGAGTGTGGTTGTATGTCTTTTTATTCTTTCACTTAAAGAGGGAGGTGAAAATAGGAATAAATACTGCTTTATATTTAGTTGTCGAAAAATTCTAATAACATAACTAGAAAGGGGATTAAAATGAGTACAGATGTATCTATTGTAAAAGTTGATAATTTAAAAGGTAATAAAGAATTTATAGACGGCCATTTTGAAAGACATGAGCAGGATATTAAAGAGATTAAAGATTCTTTGCGAGAAGTTATTAGCCTTGCTGTTGGAGATATTGATAATCTTATTAAAAAGGGTGATAGAGTTTTAATTAAGCCTAATCTTGCTTTTTTAGCTCCACCAGAAAGTTTTTCTGTAGTTGATCCACGAGTAATAGAAGCACTGGTTTCTTTTCTAAAAGAGGAATCTAAAGCAGGTGAAGTCTGGGTTGGAGACAATCCATCACTAGGTAAACATGTCGGAAGAGCAAGACCTGCATTTAAAGCAGCAGAAATGGAACAGGCTGCTTATAGAGGTGGTGCTGACAAAGTCCTATATTTTGATGAAGAATCTTCAATAGAAGTTGATATTCCAATGGCTAAAGTATTTAAAAAAGCTTCTGTGTTTAGACCTATTCTGGATGCTGATGTACTAATAAATCTTCCCAAAATGAAAACTCATTTGGGTGGAACGGTTACTTTAGGACTTAAAAACTGGCAGGGCATTATTCCCAATGTTCATCCATCAGGTCAACAGCAGGATACCCATAGAATTGATCTAGACCAGAAGATTTCGGATCTTTTAAGAATAAGAAAAGCTGACCTAACTTTAATAGACGGTATTATTGCTATGGAAGGGCAGGGTCCCCATGCCGGCACTCCAAAAGAAATGAATTTACTTATAGCCGGACAGGATACTGTAGCAGTTGATGCTTTAACTTCTTATATAATGGGATATGAACCACATGAAGTTCCTTCCACTCAGATTGCTTTTTCAGAGGGTTTAGGAGAAATGTGTCTTGATAAAATTAAAGTTAAGGGAGTATCTGCTGAAAGTGTAAGAACATTCTTTAAAAGACCAGCCAACAATCCTGTTGGCCTTATCCCTGGAATAAATGTTTTAATTCAGCAGACATGTCCTGGCTGTTATAAATATATCCGCGGTGCTTTAGACAGCTTTAAGCTGGATATTGATACTAAAAAATTTGTGGAAGAAAAAGGAGAGACACTAATAATTGCTGGAGGGGTTCCATCATTAGATTATACTGATGCAGAAGGAAAACATCTTTTTGTGGTAGGAGACTGCTGGAAAAAGTTTGAGTCCAGAGAAGAAGTTGAAAAAGCAATGAAAGCTGCAAAAACTGTGACAGAATATCCTGGCTGTGCACCAATATATGTTTTTGCTCAGCTTAATACTGATCTGCAGGCACTGTAATATTGAACATAAAAAAGAGGGGTAGCTTACCCCTCTTTTTTTAATAATTCCAATTATAAATTATTTGAACTTTATTTTATATAAATTTTTTAGCAAGTTTAGAAATAAAACCAGAATTAGTTTTACCCATCATCCATTTTTCTGCAACTCGCTTATTCATTAAAGAAATAGTTGGGAATGAATGCTGTGTCATCATAATATCAAATAGTCCAATATCATGCTGTATGGCCAGAATCCATTCATGTATCAATTCACTTGCAGCTTCCCCAACAATGGTAGCTCCAAAGACTTTTCCTTTTGAATTTGTAATAACTTTGACAAAACCTTCAGGTTTCCCATCTGCAATCGTTCTACCATAATCAGAATAATTTTCTTTTACTATCTGATAATCCAGACCTTTTTCTTCAGCTTCTTTTTCTGTAACTCCAACCTGAGCTATTTCGGGTTTTGTAAAAACAGACCAGGGTACTAAAAAGTCATCATAATTAAACTGTTTTATTGGAGTAGGATTAATGGCATTCATTAAAGCAATCATCCCCTGATGCATTGCTGCATGTGAGAGGAGAGCTTTTCCATTACAATCTCCAACTGCATATATTCCCTTAACATTTGTTTCCAATCTTCGGTTAACTTTTATTCCACCTTTACCGTATTCGATTCCGGCATTTTCGAGATTTAAAGAATCCAGTACTATTTTTCTACCTGTAGCAACAAGAATTTCATTAGATTCAAAAACTCCAGCCTCAGTATGTATAATTATTTTCCTATCTTTTTCTTCCACTTTATTGATACCTGTACTATTATATACACCAATACCTTCTTTTTTAAACTTTTCTTCCAGCACCCGTCCGGCTTCTTCATCACCAATAGGAACAAGATGATCATCAATCTGAAACATATTTACCTCAGAACCAAGTCTGGAAAAAGCCTGAGCCATTTCTGAACCAATTGCCCCACCACCAATAATGGTTAATTTCTTCGGAATATCCTCCTGTGCAAATATATTTAAATTTGTTAATAGAGATACATCTTTAAGACCTGGAATAGGAGGTACAAGTGGTTCAGTTCCTGTTGCAATAAAAATCTTATCTGCAGTATATCTTTCTCCATCAACTTCTACAATTTTTTTATCAACAAATTTTGCTTCCCCTTTATCTATTATCAAATCAGCTCTTTCAAAGGCTTTCATTGTTTTATTTCCACTTATTTCTCCCACTTTTTCTCTAACAATTTCAAGGGGATTTTCAATTTCAGTATCACCATTAAATTGAATACCGAACTGACGCAAGTTTTCGGTAATTTCATTTACTTCTCCGGCTTTAAGAAGTGCTTTGCTCGGCACACAGCCGTAATTTAAACATTCTCCACCAACCTTATGCTTTTCTATGGCTAAAACATTTAAATCCATATTTGAAGCCATAGCAGTTACTGCCATTCCAGCAGGACCCATACCAATAACAATAAGATCATACTTTTTCATATTATAACCACCTTATTTATATCATTATATTTGGATATTACGATATTATAATAATAATACATAATCTAATTTATTTCAAGTTATACTGCAAAAAAATAGTTTTCTCATTTTAAATAAAAAAATGTGAGAAAACTTAATATTATACAAAATATATTTTAAACTTCTCTCTTTAAAATCACAATAAAGTAATAAGAAAAATTTTCTTTTAATTTTTTAAATAATCGATTGATAAATAAATGCTGATAAATTAAAAAAAGAGCCGAAAAAATCGACTCCTGTAAAATTCAATGGAGCTGATGACCAGACTTGAACTGGTAACCTGCTCATTACAAGTGAGCTGCTCTACCAATTGAGCTACATCAGCCTATATTTTGGCAGGGGAGGCAGGAATTGAACCCGCAACCAACGGATTTGGAGTCCGCTACTCTGCCAGTTGAGCTACTCCCCTAAATATTATTGAGCTTTTTGCTCAAGCACTACTTATTATAACCAAGTACTATCGATAGGTCAAGTATTTTTTTTGTTTATATTAGTGCTGAAATTAAATTAAACATTTTATTCTTTATTTTTCTTATAATATCTTTAATTTAAACTGTTTTCTGTCATCAATTATTACTAAAATAATTAATATATTTAAATAATTACAGCAGAATACTTTATTTCTTTAAAAGTTTTATAATATTTTATATTATAAAAAAGAAAAAGATAAAAAAAGGGATTGATCTTTAAATGAATCTAAAGATTTAGGTGCTGATAAAAATTTTTTTACATATTTAAAATGAATTTGAGGAAACCATATTGTTATTATTTGCCTTAAAATTTTGTCAGTGTTATAATGTAATAAGGATGTGATGTTATGAGTAATAAATACAGAGATAATAAAATAAAACAGGAACATACAATAATTGAAGATATTTTTCCTTTTTTACTGGAAATTTCTCGTTCTAAATTAATTAAAAGTATAATTCCAGGTAGGATTAGTAGAAGAAAGGGAAGTGGTGTTCCAGCTTACCTGCAGCTAAAATACAATACTACAAGTGGTATAAAAATAATTGCAAAAAACAGTTCTTCTCTGCAGGAAGTATTTATTGTAACAGATTACCCGGATAAAACTATGGATTATCTCAAAAAATTAGACTTTGTTGACTGAAAATCTTATATCATTTTTTATTTAATATTTTTTAATCTGAAAGAAATTATATAAAAAACTCTTAGCTGCTAAATTTTGACATTGACATTAAGTTATTTTTCTTATATAATATTGTCTACTGACAGCGGGTTGTAGCGCAGCTAGGTAGCGCGCACGTCTGGGGGGCGTGAGGTCCCGGGTTCAAATCCCGGCAACCCGACCATTTAAAGAATTTGTAAAGCCCACCAGGGCTTTTTTCTATTTATAGAAACAAAGGAGCATAGAAATTAATGATAAAATACAGTTTAATAACTCTTGGCTGTCCTAAAAACGAAGTTGACAGCCAACATATGAAAGGATTTTTATCTGATTACAGTGAATTTATAGAAACTGATGACTTTAAGGAAGCTAAAGTAATTATTATAAATACCTGTGGATTTATACAAGATGCAAAAGAAGAATCAATTGAAACTATTTTAAATGCAGCATCATACAAAGATAACCATTCCTGCAGATCTTTAATAGTTACAGGCTGCCTTACTCAAAGATACAGCAGTGATCTTATAAAAGAAATTCCAGAAATAGATGCAGTTTTGGGAACGGGAAATTTTGACAGAATTGTAGAAGTAATTAAAAACAGTCTTTCCGGAAAGAAAAATAAAGGTGTATCAGAACCGGGATTTGAATATTATTCTGAACTGCCGCGGAAGCTTAATAACGATTATTTTGCATATTTAAAAATTGCAGAAGGATGTAATAATAACTGTACTTACTGCAGTATACCTAAAATAAGAGGGCCAGTTAAAAGTAGAAAAATAGAAGATATAGTAACGGAAGCAGAAAAACTTGCCAAAAAAGGTATAAAGGAATTAATTATAATAGCTCAGGACACAACACAGTATGGAGTTGATATTTATGGAGATTCTGCACTAACTCCTCTTCTAAAAAAACTTATCAAAGTAAAAGGAATCCATTGGATTAGAATACTCTACAGCTACCCTGAATTCATTAAAGATGATCTTATAAATCTTATTTCCAGAGAAGATAAACTATGCAGCTATTTAGACCTCCCCATCCAGCATTCTGTAAATAAAATAAGAAAATTAATGAACCGCAGAGGAAAAAGTGAAGATATCTCTAATTTAATAAATAAACTGAGGAATAATATTTCAGATATTGTTATTAGAACTTCTTTAATCGTTGGATTTCCAGGTGAAACAGAAGAAGATTTTTTGGAGCTAAAAAATTTTATCAAAAAACACGAATTTGATCGATTGGGAGTATTTAAATTTTCTCGAGAAGAAGATACAGCTGCCTATAATTTTTCAGATCAAGTATCAGAAGAGGTTAAAGAAAAACGTTATGAAGAAATAATGGAATTACAGCAGCAGATTGCTCTAAAAAAAAATCGCAAACTAATCGGTGAATCTCTGGAGGTGATTATTGAAGATATCGAAGATGAATACTATCTTGCCCGTTCTAAGTATGATGCTCCAGAAATAGATAATCAAATTTATATTAAAAAAAATTCAAACCAGCACAGCAGGTTAAAAATTGGTGATTTTGTTATTTGTAAAATAAAAGAAGCTTATGAATATGATTTGATAGGAGAGATTTCAAATGAATCTACCGAATAAATTATCAATGTTGAGGATTTTTTTAGTTCCAATAATAGTTGCTTTATTACTTTACAGTGCAAATTTCCCGTTTTATGGTGATCTGACAGCTTTAATTATATTTTCAGCTGCTGCACTTACTGATAAGTATGACGGCTATTATGCAAGAAAATATAACATGATTACACAGCTGGGAAAAATTTTAGATCCACTTGCAGATAAGCTTTTAATTTCAGGAGCTTTAGTAGCTTTTGTAGATCTGGGGAAAATATCTGCCTGGGTTGCCCTGGTTATTATAGGGCGCGAACTAGCAGTTACAGGTTTAAGAGTTGTTGCTGCAGGACAGGGAATTATCATTCCAGCCAATATGTGGGGTAAATGGAAAACTACTATTCAAATTATTACAATAATAGCACTAATCATTGATCCTATATTGTTTAATCTGCCGTCTGTTTTGATAACATCTCTTGTCTGGGCAGCAGTTTTAATCACTATTTACTCTGGATATGTTTATTTTGCATCAGCTGATGTAGATTACAGTTAAGGTGGTAAAATTATGCTTCAGAAAATAAATCATTTTTTTGCAACAGGTTTTTTTTCAGGATATCTGCCTTTTGCTCCTGGAACATGGGGTTCTTTATTAATGATAGTCCTTATAATGGTTTTTCCTGTCATTAATAATGTTTATTTTTTAAGTTTTTTAACAATTTCTGGTGTTTTCATCTGCAGTTATGAAGAAAAAATGACTGGAGTCAAAGACAGCGGCAAAATAGTTATTGATGAAGCTGCCGGCCAGCTGATAACCTTTATGACATTAAATACAGGTATACCTTTACTGATTAGTGGTTTTATTTTATTTAGAATATTTGATATTACAAAACCTCTAATTATTAAAAAGTTAGAAAAACTTCCCTCTGGCTGGGGAGTTATAGCTGATGATATTGCAGCCGGCATTTTTTCTCTAATTATATTGAAAACAGCAGTATACTTTGGAATCTTATAATAACTGGCCTTTTGTAATATTTTTTAGAAAAAATTTAAAATACTGAAGTTGAATACAGTGGTGATTTTGATAATGAATTCATTTTCCAAAATACTAATAATAATTGGATTGATATTAATCACAGCTGGAGCTGTATCTCTATTTTTCAAACCATTTTTTTCCTGGTTTGGCAGTCTTCCAGGGGATATAAAGATAGAAAAAGAAAATTATAAACTGTACTTTCCTATAACATCAATGCTTATTATAAGTATTATATTAAATATTGTTTACTGGATATTTAAATTTTTTAAATAATATTTTTAACCAAATCGGCCCCTAAAGGCCGATTTTCTTTTGTTCAACTCTGTGATATAATAATTTAGAGGTGAGTTTATGGATGTTTCAATTATTGTGACAGGTTCTGAAATTTTATATGGAAAAGTACAGGATACTAACTCTAAGTTTTTAGCTCAGAAATTAACTGATATAGGATTGAATATTAAAAATATAATTGTCTGCAGTGATGAAAAGTCTGATATCAAAGAAAAACTGAATTTTGCTGCTAAAAATACTGATTTAATTTTTATAACAGGTGGTCTTGGCCCAACTAAAGATGATCTTACTAGAGATGCACTTGCAGAAGCTGCTGATCTTAAACTCAAATTTTCTGATAGGCTGGCCGAGCGCCTTCATTCTTTTTTTGAAAACAGCAGCTCTAAAATGACTAAAAATAATTTAAAACAGGCCTATTTGCCGGAAAATGCAGAAGCAGTACTTAATGATAATGGAACTGCACCGGGAATAAAATTAAATCATAATAATAAAACTTTTTATTTAATGCCTGGTGTTCCGTCCGAAATGCGGTCTATGTTTTTAGAACAAATCTATCCAGACTTAAAAAAGATAAATAATAACAGCATTTTTTTTAAAGAATATAATTTTATTGGGATTGGTGAATCTACCCTGGCAGACAAAATTGAAAAATTAACCATTCCAGAAAATGCTGTCTTAAGCTACCAGGCAGGCCGGGGAGAGGTTAAACTGAGGTTGAAGGTGGAAAATGATGATGCTGAAAGTACAATTGAATTTTTTGATAATCTCATCTCCACTAAATTTACTGATTACTTTTATGGTACTGGAGACATGTCTTTGCTGGAAATTTTTTGTGACAGACTCAAAAAAAGTGGTTTAACTATCGCTACTGCTGAATCATTTACTGGTGGTCTTCTCGGCAAGAGACTAACAGAACTGGAAGGAAGTTCAGCTTATTTTAAAGGTGGAATTATTGCATACAGCAGTAAAGCAAAGAAAAATATTTTAAAAATTAATCCTAATATTCTTGAAAAATATGGTGCTGTAAGCCATGAAACTGCTCTGGCAATGGCAGGTAATATTGCTGATATTTTTGCTGCAGATATAGGTGTTTCCACCACCGGTGTTGCTGGCCCGGACAGTATGGAAGGAAAAAAAGCAGGAACAATGTTTGTTGGAATTAAATATTTTTCGCGATTATTTTCCTTTAAATTGAACAAAAATTATAATCGAAAACTGAATAGATGGTATGCAACACAGATTATTTTGTTTAAAATTATGAAACTGCTGGAAAACTATTAGATTTGACGTAACGCATATTATTCAGGGAGGTATAAATAATGAACAAAAAACTTTGCATTTATTTAATTATTTTATTTTTTGTATTCAGTTTTAGTGCTGAAGCTCAAAATGTAAACTATAACAACTTTTCTGGAGGAGTCAATTTATATTATCAGGGAAGATATTCAGAAGCAGAAGCAATTTTTTCTGAAATACTAAATGATCCCTCCATTAATCATGAACTTAAACATGATACTCTTTATTATTATACATTAACTGCTTTAGATAATAACCATACACAGCTTGCAATAGAGCAGATTAATACATTAAAAGAGCTTGGATATGAAAACGGTAGGCTCTACTGGAAACTGGGCGCTTTATTTTTGAACAAAGATCATCAGTTTGACAGTGCTTCTTTTGACAGTGCACTGGAAAATTTACAAAAAGCTTCAAAACTTGGAGTGAATTCTATCCCATTTAAACGAGATCTTGCAGCAGCATATACTGGATTAAATGAAAAAGAAAAAGCTAAAAAACTTTATGGAGAAATAATTTCAATTAATCCTACAGTTGATGATTATTTAAATCTCGCTTTATTAAACAAAGAGCTAGGTAATTTAGAAACAGCAGTAAAATATTATGAGTCTGCTCTTGATATTGATTCGACCAGACAGACTATTTATCTTAACCTGGGAAACCTTTATCAGGAATTAGATAATTATAATGCTGCTGTTTCGATCTACAAACAGGGAATAAAACTGCAGAAAAATTTTACACCATTTTATGTAGGTCTGGGAGAAAGTTATATAGCTTTAGAAAAGTACAATGAAGCAGAAAATGTACTTAAACAGGTAATAGAAATAAATCGTCATTCCTATTACTCCTATTTTCTGCTGGGAATGATAAATAGAAAATTAGAAGATTATGATACAGCCCTAGACTATTATGATCAGGCAATTAAATATAATGAAGATTATGTAAATGCCTATCTTGAACAGGGAAAAATTTATTTGAATAGGGAAGAATATTATAAAGCAATTTCTAAATTTTCCATTGCTGTTGGGAAAAACACCAAACATGCCGAAAGCCATTATTATCTTGCCTTAGCCTATTATGGTGCTGATATGAAAGAAGCTGCTGTAGCAGAATTAAAAAGAACTTTACATTTAAACAATAAATATCCAAACGCAAGAAAACTGCTGAATGAAATTGAAAAACAATAATAATTTTCACTGGAGGTACTGGTTTATGCGTCTGTTTATCGCAGTTGATTTAACTGAACGTGCACGAGAACTTATTTTTAAAAAAGTAACAAAGCTAAAAAAAGAAATTAATGAGAATATAAAATGGGTGGAAAAAGAAAATTTTCACCTAACTGTTAAATTTCTAGGGGAAAATGATAAAAATAAAACTGATGCAGTTATAAAACAGCTGCAGAAATTAGACTTTAGCTGCCAGCACAATTATATTCAGTTTAAAAAACTGGGAGCTTTTCCTGAACTAGGCACATTTAAAGTTCTTTTTGTCAGTGTTTTCCAGGGCAAAAATTCTCTTATCAGATTAAATAATAGTATTGAAAATTCTATGCAGAAAATTGGATTTAAAAAAGAAAAGAGAAAATTTATTCCCCATTTAACTTTAGCCCGCAAAAAAAATAACAGACAAATTAAAAAACTAACTGACAAAAATTCAAAATTTCTGGATGAAAATTATATAAATGTTTTTAGTAAATTAAATACAGTAACACTTTATGAAAGCATATTAAAACCATCAGGTCCAGAATACAAAAAAATATTTTCCAAAAAATTACAATAATTACTTGCAAAAACTAAACATCTGTTCTATAATAGAATTAGAAATATAAAATATACAGATAAACGATTAACAGCAATTGAGGAGGAAGATTATATTGGTAAATAAAGACAAAGAAAAAGCTCTGGACATGGCTTTAAAAAAGATTGAAAAACAGTTTGGTAAAGGTTCAATAATGAAGCTGGGTGATACTACATCACTAAATGTTGAATCAATTCCTACAGGATCCCTACCACTTGACCTGGCATTAGGAGTGGGGGGTATTCCAAGAGGTAGAATAATTGAAATCTATGGTAACGAGTCTTCTGGTAAAACTACTCTAGGACTTCACATTATAGCAGAGGCACAAAAATTAGATGGTATAGCAGCATTTATTGATGCTGAACATGCACTTGACCCGCGTTATGCAGAAAATTTAGGGGTGGATATAGATAATCTTTTGATATCTCAGCCCAATAATGGAGAAGAAGCTCTTGAAATAACTGAAGCACTGGTTAGAAGTAATGCTGTTGATCTGATAATAGTCGACTCCGTAGCTGCTCTTGTTCCAAAAGCGGAACTTGAAGGTGATATGGGAGACACACATGTCGGTCTGCAGGCAAGACTAATGTCACAGGCTATGAGAAAACTGTCTGGTGCAATAAGTAAATCTAAAACTGCTTGTATATTTATTAATCAAATTAGAGAGAAAGTTGGAGTTATGTTTGGAAATCCAGAAGTAACTCCAGGTGGACGTGCACTTAAATTTTACTCTTCAGTTAGAATCGAAATCCGCCGCTCTCAAACTATAAAAGATGGAGACAAAATAATCGGAAGTACAGCCAGAGTTAAGGTAGTTAAAAACAAGGTTGCCCCACCTTTTAGAAAAGCAGAATTCGATATCATGTATGGAACTGGTATTTCTCAAGCCGGATCTTTGATAGATCTGGGAGAAGAAATTGGAGTTATTGATAGAGCTGGATCCTGGTATTCTTATGGTGATGTCAGGCTTGGTCAGGGTCGGGAAAACTCTAAAGATTTTCTGAATGATAATCCCGAAATCAAAGAAGAAATAGATCATAAAATACGTGTAAAAGTCGGTCTTGCTGAAAGTGATGAGAAAGAAAACGAAGATGAATCAGAAGAAAAAGAGGATTAAATTATATGGATTTAAATGAAATTCAGAAAGCTAAAAACAAAGCTTTTCATCTTCTCACATATAGAGAAAGAACTGTAAAGGAAATGCAGGATAGATTATTTAAAAAAGGATTTAATAATGACGTTATTGAACAGACAATCAATTATCTGCTCGAAAATGATTTAATCAATGAAGATAGATTTGCAGAACAGTGGATTAGATCCAGAATAAATAACCATCCGCGGGGGAAAAAATTAATTTATAGAGAACTGCTAAAAAAAGGGTTAAATAGAAGTTTAATCGATAAAGCATTAAATAAATATTTAAGCCCAGAACAGGAAATTGAAATGGCCAAAACACTTATTAAAAAATGGCTTAGAAAACATAAAGAGGAAGATAAAGGCAGCCTAAAACTTAAAAATTACCTTTCTAATAAAGGTTTTTCATATGATATAATCAATAAAACAACAGATTAATGTAAATAACAGGGTCTGTATTTAAAATACAGTCCTTTTTTATTTTAAATAATGCTCTTTATTTTACTAAGGAGTTTCCTCATTTTTTAAATTATGCTACAAAAAATAATTTAAAGGAAACGCCTTTTATTCTACTTTCTTGACAGAAACATATAAAAAAGTTAAAATATTATTAGTAAATGAAAATAAAAAAACTAAAAATTGAATATAGAATAGGGGGTGAATAATATTAACGGAGGTGTTTTGTATTTAATAATAGCCCTACCTCTTGGATTACTAATAGGATATTTTATTAGAAAATATATTGCTGAGGCTCGTATTCAATCAGCAGAAGAAGAAGCCAAAAAAATTCTTGAAACTGCTGAAAGAGAGGCAAAAGCCAAGAAAAAAGAGATTACTCTTGAAGCAAAAGAGGAAGCTCATAATATCAGAGAAGAAGCTAATCGCGAAAGCCAAAAAAGACGTGACGAATTGCAAAAACTCGAAAATCGCTTGATGCATAAAGAAGAAAACCTTGATAGAAAAGCTGAAAATCTGGATCGAAAAGAGCAGAGTATTAAAGATAGAGAAAAAAATATCAGCCGTGATGAACAGGAAATTAAAAAATTACAAGAAGAACAGATAAAAAGACTGGAACAAATTTCTGATTTATCACAGGATGAAGCTAAAGATTATCTTCTTAACAAAGTTGAGTCTGAACTTGATCATGAATTTGCAAAAATGATTAAGGAAAAAGAAGCACAGGCCAAAGAAGAAGCAGAAAAAAAGGCAAGAGAAATTATTTCTCTTGCTATTCAGAGATGTGCTGCAGACCATGTCACAGAATCTACTGTTTCTGTTGTATCCTTACCCAATGATGATATGAAGGGAAGAATAATTGGTAGAGAAGGCAGAAACATCAGAGCATTAGAAAGCCTAACAGGTATTGATCTTATCATCGATGATACTCCTGAAGCTGTTGTTATTTCTGGTTTTGATCCAATAAGACGTGAGATAGCCCGCATAGCTTTAGAAAAATTAATTATTGATGGAAGGATTCATCCTGCTAGAATAGAAGAAATGGTTGAAAAGGCCCGCGAAGAACTGGACCAACATGTAAAAGAAATTGGAGAACAGGCAACATTTGATACTGGAGTTCATGGTTTAAATCCTGAACTTGTTAAACTACTTGGCCGTTTGAAGTTTAGAACAAGCTATGGCCAGAATGTTCTTCAACATTCACTTGAAGTTTCATATTTAGCAGGAATTATGGCAGCAGAACTAGGCGCAGATGTAAATCTTGCCAAAAGAGGTGGACTTTTACATGATATTGGAAAATCTATAGATCACGAAGTAGAAGGACCACATGTCAAAATCGGTGTTGATACTGCTAGAAAATATGGTGAGAGCGAAAAAGTTCTCCATACTATTGAAGCACATCACGGTGATGTAGAATTCCATTCAATTGAAGCAGTTCTGGTAGCTTCAGCAGATGCAATTTCCGCAGCTAGACCAGGTGCAAGAAAAGAAACCTTAGAGTCTTATATTAAGAGACTTGAAGAACTTGAAAAAATTGGTGAATCTTTTTCTGGTGTAGAAAAAGCTTACGCAATTCAAGCAGGTAGAGAGATCAGAGTAATTGTTGAACCGGATAAAATAAATGATATTGAAACCAGTAAACTGGTTAGAGATATTACAAAGAAAATTGAAAATAGCCTTGATTATCCTGGACAAATCAAGGTGGTAATAATTCGAGAAACCAGGGTAGTTGATTATGCTAAATAATTAGATCTGAAAACAACAGGGCTCCTCATTTGAGGGGCCTTTTATTCATATTATTAAAAATATATAAATTAAACAGAGGAATGATAAAATGAACATATTATTTATAGGCGATATTGTAGGAAGATCCGGTAGAAGAGCAGTCAGACTATTTTTGAATAAAATTATTGAAGAATATGATATATCTCTTGTCATTGCCAATGGAGAAAATTCGGCTGGTGGATTTGGAATAACAAAAAAAGTTGCCGATGAGCTGTTTGGATATGGTATAGACTGTTTAACTATGGGCAACCACACCTGGGATAACAAAGATGTTTTCAATTTTATTGATAAAGAAAGACGCATTATAAGACCGCTTAATTATTTTCCTGACAATCCCGGTTACGGCTGGACTGTTATAGAAAAAAACAGTTTAAAAATTGCCGTTGTAAATTTAATCGGTCAGGTATATATGAATAATTACAATTCTCCCTATCATATTTTTAAGAAAAAAATTAGCGATATTAAAAATAATTCAGATATTATTATTGTTGATTTTCATGCTGAAGCTACTGGAGAAAAATTGACCTTTGCTCATTCAGTTGATGGAAAGGTTGCAGCTGTTGTTGGTACCCATACACATGTTCAGACATCAGATGCACAGATACTACCTGGTGGAACAGCTTATATTACAGATGCAGGTTTAACAGGCGCTGTTAATTCCATACTTGGTATGAAAGTAGAAAAAATGGTTGAAAAATATATAACCCAATTACCAGTCAATTATGAAGTGGCAACAGGTTCAGTTAAATTAGAAGGAGTTTTAATAAAAGTAGATAAAAACAAAGCTTTAGGTAAACAAATCATGGAAATCAAGAAAAATAATTAAAAATTATATTTATTTTTAAAATAAGGCAGGAATTCATTTCATCTGTGACTAATATATTATATAGAGGGAATTAATTTATAGAGGGAGGTAATTTACGAACATGGAAGTATTAAAAGTATCATCAAATTCAAGTCCAAACAAAGTTGCAGGGGCATTAGCCGGTGTTTTGCGTGAAAGGGGAAATGCCGAACTACAAGCTATCGGCGCCGGGGCCCTAAACCAAGGTGTAAAAGCAGTAGCTATTGCAAGAGGATTTGTGGCACCCAGTGGAATTGACCTTATTTGTATCCCTGCTTTTACAGATATCGAAATTGATGGGGAGGAAAGAACTGCAATAAAATTAATTGTTGAACCACGTTAATAATTACTATAAATCTGTTTGCTGTAAAAGGCAGACAGATTTTTTTATTATGGCTTGTTTTATTACAGTAAAAAGCTATATAATATAAATTAAAGAGAACTTTTTAGGAGATGAATTAAATTGGATTATAAAATTGCTGATGGACACACAGATATGCTTTTAAATTTTAATAGAGACAAAGATTTTTGTTTTAATAAAAATAATAAAAACTTTCATGTTGATCTCCCTAAACTCAAAGAAGCTAATATCGCTTTAGAAGTTTTTGCAGTTTTTATAGAAGATGGATATTTTCCAGAAAATGCATTAAAAAGAACTCTGCATTATATTAATATTTTTCGAGAAACAATAGCTTCTAAAAAAGATATTGTTCATATTAAAGATAGCACAGATATTATAAGAGCAGAAGCGGAAAATAAAATATCTGCTGTGTTAAGTCTTGAAGGTGCTGATGCAGTAACGGAATTGAGCCAAATAAATAGCTTTTATAATCTTGGAGTTAGATTAATTACACTGACCTGGAACAGGCGCAATATGCTTGCAGATGGACTTACAGTTAATAGTGGTGGAGGTTTAACAGATCTTGGCAAAAAAGCAGTAGAACTTATGAATCAGCTTAAAATTACTATAGACCTTTCTCATATAAGTCAGGAGGGCTTTTGGGATATTATTGATTTAAGCTCTAAACCAGTTGTAGCTTCACATTCCAATGTAAAAAAAATTAGAAGTATAGAAAGAAATTTAGATGACAGTCAAATCAGAGCAGTTGCTAAAAATGGTGGTTTGATAGGAATTAATTTCTGCCCTCAATTTTTAAATACTTCTGCTGCTGATGTCGACGGCAGTGATATAATAAAACACATTGATTATATAGTTAAATTAGCCGGTATTGAGTCTGTAGCACTTGGCTCTGATTATGATGGTATTACTAACACACCCGTTGGTTTCGAAAATATCGGTAAACTGCAGCTGCTTGCAGAAAAATTAAATAAAAATGGATATAAAAGCAGAGAAATAGAAAAAATATTATACTTAAACTGGAGAAGAGTTTTTTTGGAAAATCTCTAAAAAAGGTGTTCATATGCAAAATAAAATTTTAATTGTTGAAGATGAAGCAAAAATCAGAAAACTGATAAAAACATATTTAGAAGACAGTGGTTTTACCACTGTTGAAGCTGAAGATGGTAGAAAAGCTCTTGATATTTTTCATTCAGATAATAATATTGACTTTATTGTACTGGATCTTATGCTGCCAAAAATTAGTGGGGAGGAAGTCTGTCAAAAAATAAGGCAGGTTTCTGATATTCCAATTCTGATGCTCACTGCCAAAAGTAGTGAAGAAAATAAAATTGAAGGATTTGATTATGGGGCAGATGATTATCTTACCAAACCTTTTAGTCCAAGAGAGCTTACCGCAAGAATAAAAGCTATTTTAAGAAGAACAGATATGAATAAAATAAAAGCAAATATACTTTCATTTGCAGATGGTAAAATTAAAATATTTCCTGAAGAAATGAGGGTATTATTAAATGATTCAGATGTAGATTTAACAAATACAGAATTTAAAATTTTACTTGAACTTGTTAATAATGCAGGACAGGTTCTTTCCCGTGAACAGTTAGCTGACAAAGTTATGGGGCTCGAATTTAACGGTTTTGATAGAACCATTGATGCTCATATTAAAAATATAAGAAAGAAAATGGAACTAAACAAAGATGAATATATAATAACAGTTTATGGAGCAGGTTATAAATTTGTTGGTGATAACTAATGAGCAAACTCAGTTTTAAATTATTTTTTATATTTATTATATTAATTGTGCTGAGCCTTTCTGTAGCTGGATTTTTTATTAATTTTTCCGTCGGAGAACACTTCAATGATTTTGTGAACATGCAGAGAGAAGACAGTATAATTGAACTGGCGGAAATATTAAAAGATTATCTGTCCAGAGATAATATTAATACTTCTGAATTAAATAAAATTATTAATAATTTTACTAGAGCTAATAGAATTCCAATTTGGCTTAGATTGGCAAAACAGAAAAATGGAGAATATATTTACAGACCAGGTACAGAAGGTCATATGAATAATATGATGCGGAGAATGGGGCCGATGATGGGAGCTTCCCATATGCCAATTCACAGTCAAATTTCTCCTGATGATTTTCCTGGTAAAACAAGAATAAACGAAATCAAAATTAATGACTCTACTAAAGCATATATTTACTGGAAAGAAATTGCTGTCAATGCAGAATCAGAGGCAGGTATTTATCAGTATTTTAAAAAGAGTGTTTTTAATGCTATTTTTATCAGTGGAATATTTGTAGCTACCGCAGCCGGTTTAATGGCATTTTTTCTTTCCAAATATATTACCAGACCCCTGCTGAAGCTAAATCGTTCTGCTTTAAATGTTGCTGATGGAAACTATAAACAGAAAGTTAATATAAAAGGTAATGATGAACTTGCTCAGCTTGGAGAATCATTTAATATAATGACTGATAAGCTTGAAAAACTGGAAAAAATAAGAAAAGACTCTACATCCGATCTGGCTCATGAGCTGCGCACACCGGTGACTACTATTAAAGGCTATTTAGAAGCTGTTGAGGATGGTTTAATGGAAATGGATAATCAAACCATTAAAGAGCTGCAGGAAGAGTCTGAACGCCTAATTAGACTTATTAATCAGCTTCAGGAATACAGTGAAGCACAGAATAAAATTATCAATTTAAATAAAGAAAGACTTGACTTAAGCTCCATTTTAAGCGAAATATTGAACAAATATCAATTTAATATAAAAGACAAAGACATTTCTGTAAATTTAGACCTTGCACAAAATACATCAATAACTGCAGATAGAGACAGCATGATACAGATTTTAAGTAATTTAATAGAAAATGCTGTTAAATATAATAGAGTAGGAGGAAAAATAAATGTAGAAAGCAAAAATCTAAACGACCATATTGCTGTAAAAATAATTAATACTGGCCCAGAAATAGATCAAAAAGATCTGCCATTTATTTTTGAAAGGTTTTATCGTGCAGACCAATCCAGATCTAAAGATACGGGGGGTACAGGTATAGGACTTGCTGTTACAAAAGAGCTGGTGGAAGCACATGGTGGAACAATATCAGTAAAAAGCAAGAAAGAAGAGACTATTTTTACTATTATTCTACCCTTATAATCCTCAATTTAAAGAAAGGATTATAATCGTTTATGTAGAACTTATGTATTAGCAAACTTATAATATTATTAATAAAGAGGAGTGATCAATTTGAATTTGAGTCGTATATGGAATTTTTTCTCACTTGGGGGTCCAATGTCTATCCCACTTCTGCTTGCATCAGTTTTTAGTCTTGCAGTTATTATAGAAAAAGCGATATTTTTTGCCCAACATAAAGATAATAATTTTAGACTTATAAAAAGAATAGAAATATTGGTTGAAGAGGGAGATATTTTAAGTGCATTAAACGAATTGAAAGGAAAAAAAGGACCAAATGCCAAACTTCTATCAACGGCATTAGCTCATAATAGTGAAAACCCGGCCAGACTAAGGGAAGTTCTTCAGGCAGTAGGTGAAAATGAGATTAAAAAAATGGAAAAGCATCTTCCAATTCTTGATGTAATAGCTATGATATCACCACTGCTGGGACTGCTGGGTACAGTTATAGGTATCATCAGCAGCTTCAATATACTCGGTACAGCTGCAGGAGCTGCTAATCCGGCTCAGATCAGTTCCGGGATTGCTGCTGCTCTTATCAGTACAGCTATGGGATTAATTATAGCTATCCCTACAGCAGTATTTTATTCATATTTTTCCCAAAAAGTTGAGAAAAAAGCACATGAAATGAATTTAAACATGGTTGAAATAATAGATGTCGTTGGCAGTAACAGAGGTGAGGATAATGTTCAGAACTACTCTTAAAAAGAAAAGTTCTATCAATATTATCCCTATGATTGATGTAATATTTTTTTTATTGGTTTTCTTTATGCTATTTACCACTTTTAGATCAAATCCATATGGAATAGATATGCAGCTGCCGCGTGCTGTCACTGCTACCGAACAAACAAACAAAAACTTTTTAGTCGAAATAGACGAAAATGGTAATTATTTTTATGATGGAAACAACCTACCACTGTCTGAAATTGTTGCTCAGGCTGAAAACAGGAACTCTGAAACTGATTCTTTAGTTGTTATCATAAGTGCTGATAAAAATACAAAATATGAAAATGTCGTTTCAGTCATGGATGGAATGCGTCAGGTAGGAATATATAAGCTGGCCCTTGCGGCAGAAAAAGAAGGTAATTAATAGGATGGTGAAGTTATGTCTGGAAATGATAATCAAAATAAATTAGCAGCATATGTTGTTTTTTCTATAATTCTTCATCTCCTACTTCTTTATTTTATTCCTTTTGGATTTATGCAGGGGAATGTTAGGGGTGAAAACACTGATTTAAATGATTATGGCTATATTCAATTGGTTGAATATCAACCTGCTCCACTGCAGACCGAAGAACCTGTTCCCCAGGAAGAAATAGAGGAAATCACTGCAGAACAGGAAAAAATTACTGAAGAAAAAGAAGATACAGAAGCTAAAGAAGTAGAAGAACCTGAAGAAATTAAAAAACCAGAACCGGAGCACGAACCTGAAATTGAAGAAAATATAGAAGTGGAATCTGATATTACAGAAGAAGAATTATCACAGGAAAACACGTCAGCTGAAGAAGTGAAAAAGGAAACTGAAGATATAAAGGAAGAAATTACGGATACAGAAACTAATGATAGTGAAAATACAGAAACTAAAGTTTTAAGCAGTGAAAAAAGTGATGTGGAAGTAGAAATAGAAGAAGAACAAAATACTGCAGAAGATAGTGCTCAAAGTGCAGAAAATATTAAGCCTGGTGAAGAAGAAGTTGAACAGACTCCACCCCCACCTCCACCACCTACATCTGGTGAGTTAATCAGTATAGTAGTTAGACCTGCTTTTCCAAAAGATCTAGTTGGCAGCAGGGCTGAAGGTACTGTTAAATTAACTGTTGAAATTACCCCTGAAGGAACTGTTAAAAATGTCACAATTAATGAAACTTCAGGTTATGATACAATGGACAGGGTTGCAGTTTTAACAATAAAAAGAGGCTGGAGTTTTAAATCATATAATAAAGCATATGTAATACCAATAGAAGTAAAATACTATATTGATGAATTTGATAATTCACAGGTAGATGTTAATCTTGGAAATGTTGAATTTTTAACAGGAGGTGAATAATTTATGAGAAAAACTATTTCCTTAGCTTTACTTTTATTTCTTGCATTAAGTTCAGCTTCAGGCTGTGTAATGGCCCAGGATAAATTTTTTAAACATATAGATCAAAATAATAACCTCAGACTGGGTAATGATTATATTGTACTTGTTGTTAACCAGCAGGAAAACAGCCAGGGCAGATTTGCAATTGAAACAACCGGTGGAGCACCTTTGAGAAATAATGATAATAATAAACCACTGATTTATGGAAGACCCAGTCCCTGGACATCCTATACAACACTCTGGATAAATAACAAAAAATATATTTTTGGCGGTAAAACTGAACGCAGAGCTGGGAATAATGGTAATTATGGTGAAATTATAACTCCTCCTACAGTTGAGGGGGACAGTATTATCACCCGCTCAAAGTTTGGAGATATTATAGTTGAACAGATATTAAGTATTGTAAAAAGTTCTACCACCGGACTTCCGGATACAGGGCAGATAAAATATAGGATCATTAATAACAGTAAAGAAGAGCAAAAAATTGGTCTAAGGATAATGCTGGATACTATGCTGGGAGAAAATGATGGAGCTCCTTTTAGATTAGGTACTGATGCTGTGACTACAGATAAATTGTACTACAAAAAAGAGCTTAATAATTTCTGGCAGGCTTTCGACAGTTTGGCTGCCCCTCAAGTTACCTCACAAGGTACTTTTTTAGGACCAGATGTTACCCCACCTGATAAAGTTTATTTTGCTGACTGGGGAAGTCTGGCTGATGGTATATGGGATTTTGACTTTAATCCCGGCCAGGAATTTATTCGCAAAGGTGAATATGAAATAGACAGTGCAATTGCTATGTTCTGGGTGCCGGAAAAAATTCCAGCAGGTGAAAGTAAAACTTATATAACTAAATATGGTCTTGGTGGAATTACCATTGTCCCTGGACTTATTTCTCTGGGAGTAACTTCACCGGCAGAAGTAACACTGGATAAAGACAACGAAAGTTTTCCTATTATTGCCTATTTGGAAAACACTTCAGAAATAAATGCCAGAAATGTTTCAGTAAAACTGGAACTTCCTGATACATTTGAAGCTGGTAAAATAACAAGAGAACTTGGAAATATGAAAGCTGGTGAGTCTGCTCAGCTTAAATGGGATGTTAAACCAGCCGGTTCAGAAATTCCAAAAGAAATAACTTACAGAGTACTGGTGGAGGCAGATAATACTGATTCAAACCAGGTAGAAAGAAATGTTAAATTTGTTGGTCCTCCAGTATTAAATGCAAAAATTACACTACTGGAAGATGTAGGCATAATTAATGGTCAGCTGAAGCCCAATCCTTTTAAGCTGCAGGCAAAATTAAGTAATAGTGGAGAATCATCTCTATATGGGGTCGAAGCTGAACTAATATTACCACCTGGTCTTGTCCCAGGTCCCAGTGAAAAACTCAAAAAGCACCTAGGCTACCTTCAATCTCAGGAAAATTTAAAAGTAAACTGGTTAATAGAGGCTTTAAGAATTGATGGAGAACTTCCTTTTGCAGTTAAGGTTAGCGGTATTAATGGGTATGAAAAAACAATTGTCGAAAAAATTAGTCTGCCGGAATTAAAACCTATTATATATCTGAATGTGGTAGAAGAAGATGACAGCAACTTTATTTCTATTGAACTTAGAGCAGCCAATATTGCAGAGGCAGAAAATTTAAGTTTTAACTTTAATTATAACACTGATAAATTGAGATTAAGTTATATTTCTCGAGGCAATTTATTTGTGACCGAAGGAAATCTGCTTCCATGGAACAAACCTAAAAAAATAAAGGATGGTTTAATTGAATTTAATCAAGAGCTTCCATTTAGCAGAGCTACAGGAGTTCTGGCAACACTTCACTTCAGAAAAAAAGAAGAGAATATTGGTAATATTATTGTCAATAATCTAAAAGCATTTGATGGTTTGGGTAATGAAATACAGCTTGATATTAAGAATATTAAACAGGAGGCTAAATAATGAAAATTAAAGTTACAGTATTAATAATGATTTTACTGCTCACATTTAGTGTCATTGGGCAGGCAGCAGAAATTAAGGATGTACCAAGAGACCACTGGGCATATGACAGTGTTCAGCAGCTGATAGATAGAGGATATCTTTCACTTTATTCCGATGGTACTTTTAAGGGTAATGAAAAAGTTTCCAGATATGAACTGGCCGAAATTATTGCCAGAATGTTAAACAATATGGAGGCTGGTACTCAGGAATTATCTGAAGAAGATGTAGACGTAATTAGAAAATTATCGCTTGAGTTTAGAGATGAATTGGTTGCAGTAGCCCAAAATCAGAAAGTTTTTGAGGACAGAATTAAAAAGGTTGAACAGAAGAATATGATTCAGGATGAAGATATTGGTAATGTAAACGACAGGGTTTCTTCACTGGAAGGTGAAGTATCAGATATTATTGATCAAGTTGTAGAAATTAAAAATCTACAGGAAGAAGTTACTTCTCTTTCGAGCAGAATATCTGATTTAGAACAGGAACTTGCTTTAACTAAAAGAAATATTGGAGTTGATGGTGAACTGGCATCAAGCTCCACCATACAAAATCTTCAGGATAGTCAGAGTGTTGCTATGACAAAAATTAATCAGCTGGAAAATAGAATTTCCGACCTGGAAGAACAACTTGAAGTAAAAAATCAAAAGCTGGCAGAAAAGAAAGGATCAGGAAATACTGCGTATATTTTAGGAGGACTGGCTTTGCTGGCCCTATTACTATAATTTAAAGGAGATTTTAGCTTATGCAGCATTTAAGGTGGAGAGGAGTTTCACTTTTATTAATAATATTTCTTCTAACAAATACATTTATGTTTTTCTTTTCTGGGGTAGGCAGCAGTAGAGCTGCTGCTGCTTCAATTGAAAACGAGGATGTTGTTACAGGTATTGGATTAATGCTTCTTCTGTTAATTTTTGCTGATAATGACAAAAGCAGTGCAGAAAATTTAAACAACATATCAGTTGACAGATTTTCTACTGAAGATATTAATATTCTGGCAAAAGCAGTTCATGCGGAAGCACGAGGAGAAATTTATATGGGTAAAGTTGCAGTAGCTGCTGTTATAATTAACAGAGTTTATCATCCATCCTTCCCGAACACTATAAAAGAAGTTGTCTATCAGAGTGGTCAGTTTACTTCAGTAGAAAATGGACAAATTAATTTGTCTCCCAGCAGTGATTCATATAAAGCTGCTTATGAAGCTGCTGAAGGAAATGATCCGAGCAGAGGAAGCCTTTATTTTTATAATCCTGATAAATCAAAAAATCCAGAGTTTTTTGCTAAAAGAAAAAAGGTTGTTAAAATAGGTAATCATGTTTTTCTAAAATAATTAAAAAAGCTCATGAACAAAATATCCTTCGAACTTTTTTATTTACAGTAAGATTAAATTAAGAAAAGCGGCCAGATAGGCCGCTTTTCTTAATTTAAGTATTAATTATCTGTTTTTATTAAATTTTTGCTGATGAAAACAGCTTTTTCAAATTCATCATCTTTCACAGTACTATACATATTACCACCTGGAGCAGTTTCGGGTATATCAGAAACATTGACAGTATAAAGCTTGCTATTTTTATCTACAATAACTATCTGATCATTATTTTCTGCTTTAACTGCACCTGCTAATTTATAACTGCTGTTTGAATAAATCCTCTGACCTCTGCCGTTTCTGTTCTGTAACCTAAAAGCCTTCATTCTAATTTTATTTGCTCTTCCACATTCTGTTATTGATACAATAAATTTATCCTTATCATATATTTCAAAATTTATAACTTCATCATCAGAATTTAATTTAATTGCTTTACTCCCAATTGTATTTCTGCCAGTAGTGGAAAAACTTTTCCCGTTAAATCTTATTAAATATCCATTTTTACTAATAAATATTAAATCATTTTCTACAGAAGTTTGATGAACATTGATCAATCTGTCATCATTTATTTTTATGGCCCTAATATGTGTGTAGTTGGTATCATATTCATCAGCTTCAGTTCTCTTCACAACACCACTGCTTGTTGCAAAAGTAAGGAATTCTCGCTGATTAACATCTTTGGGTAGTATATTGAGAGAAACAATCTTTTCCTGTATAGGTATCTGGATGTAGTTAGTTAAACTCTCTCCGGTAGATAGTCCGTGGTGTTCTTCAATCTGATGAATAGAAAGATTATAAACCTCTCCAGAATCAGTAAAAAACATCAACTGATCTAAAGAAGAACCACTAACAATATAATTAATAAAATCATTTTTGCTCTGACGCAAATTAGAGATTTCGTCATTTCTTTTTATAATACCTCTATATGATAGAGAAATAACAGCAGATTTTTCTTTAATTAAATCCTGCTTATTAATTACAGCCTTTCTATCATCCGCAATAATTTCTGTTCTTCTTCTGTCAGCAAATTTATTTTTAATTTCTTTTAATTCTTTTTTCATAACTTTTTTTAATTCTGATTCACTAGAAAGAACTTTTTTATAATAGGATATTTTTTTTGCCAGTTCGTTTCTTTCAGATTCAATCTTATTTATCTCGATTCCAACCAGTCTCTGCAGCTGCATTTCTAAAATTGACTGGGCCTGTCTGGCGCTAATACGCAGACCTTCAATTAGTTTTTTCTTTGCTTCCTTTTTTGAATCAGAGTTTCTAATTATATGAATTACCAGATCAAGATTATCAACGGCTTTTTCTAAACCTTCTAAAATATGAAATCTATCTTCAGCTTTATCTAAATTGTATTTTGTGTAATTGCGGATTACTTCTTTTCTGAAGTCTATAAAATGAGATATCATTTCCAAGAGACTCATTACTACTGGTTTGTTGTCAAGCAGGGCCAGTAGATTAATTCTGAAACTTCCCTGCAGTGATGTATATTTATAGAGCCTATTCAATATTAGGTCTGTATCTGCACCAGATTTCAGTTCAATCACTATTCTTATTCCATTTTTATCAGATTCGTCCCGAAGATCAGAAACTGTAGACAGCTTATCTTTATTAACAAGTTCAGCAATTTCTTCTATTAACTTTGTTTTATTAAGCTGATAGGGTATTTCTGTAATAATAATCTGCTTATGTCTCCCTTTTTTTTCAATCTCAGTTTTCCCTCTGAGTATAATTTTCCCTTTTCCACTTTGATATGCCTCTTTTATTCCATCATCACCAATTATTTTTCCTCCAGTAGGAAAATCAGGACCAGGCATATAATTACTTATAATTGTATCCAGTCTGGCATTTGGATAATCAATTATATGCAGCACAGCATCTATTACTTCAGCTAAATTATGAGGAGGTATAGATGTACTCATACCAACAGCAATACCGCTGGATCCATTTACCAAAAGGTTCGGTATTTTTGAGGGAAGCACAACAGGTTCTTTAAGGCTTCCATCAAAGTTATCAGTAAAATCTACTGTATTTTCATCAATATTTTCCAGCAGAGACTCAGCAAAATTAGTCAGCTTTGTTTCTGTGTATCTCATGGCAGCAGCACTATCACCATCAATAGAACCAAAATTTCCATGTCCATCTATAAGCGGGTAACGCTGATTAAAATCCTGGGCCATTCTTACCAAAGCATCGTAAACTGCTGAATCACCATGAGGATGGAATTTACCTAAAACCTCTCCAACCAGCCGGGCAGATTTTTTATGTGGTCTGTTGTGCAGTAAGCCAAGCTCTTTTGCTGCAAAAAGTATCCTCCTGTGTACCGGTTTTAAACCATCTCTGACATCAGGCAGAGCTCTACCTATAATAACACTTAAAGAATAGTTTAAATAAGCATTCTTCATTTTATCTTCAATTGCGATTGGATATATTTTTTCTGACATATTATTTCTCCTCTCAACAAATATTTGCATGTTTATAATTGCTAGTATATAATATCATTTTGATAGTATCATATGCAAACATTTATTTGCAAGGTTTAGCTGGAATTTAAAACTCCTCTCTGTTATAATAATAAACATGAAGGATGGTGAGTGTTATGTCACTTTTTACAGAAACTGATTATAATGCAGATCAAATACAGGTTTTAGAAGGTCTTGAAGCGGTAAGAAAAAGGCCAGGTATGTATATTGGAAGTACAGGTATACGAGGCTTACATCATCTAGTCTGGGAAGTAGTTGACAATAGTATAGATGAATTTTTAGCTGGATATGGTAGTAAAATTAAAGTTACCATACATAAAAATAATGAAATAACAGTTGAAGATTTTGGAAGAGGTATACCAGCTGATATACATAAAGATACAGGTTTGCCAGCAGTACAGGTTGTTTTGACCACTTTACATGCAGGTGGTAAATTTAATAATAATAGTTATAAAGTTTCCGGTGGACTGCACGGTGTAGGAATTTCCGTGGTAAATGCTCTATCGGAAAAATTGATACTTACTACTCACTGGAAAGGTAATAAATATCAGCAAATTTTTAAAAGAGGTCTGGCAGCTGACAAATTAAAAAAACTGGGGAAAACAGATAGAAGTGGAACAATTATTCGCTTTAAACCTGATCCGGAAATTTTCCCTTCCACAGAATTTAAATTCGAAAATTTATCCCATCGACTACAGGAATCCGCCTATTTAAATAAAGAATTGACCCTTATACTAGTAGATGAACGTGGAGAAGAGGCAAGAAAAAAGACTTTTCAATATGATGGAGGAATAAAAGCCTTTGTACAGTACCTCAATAAAGACAGAAATCTTATTCATGATAATATAGTATATATTCAGGCAGAACCAGAAGAATATTCTATAGAAGCAGCTTTTCAATATAATGACGGTTATAGTGAAAGAATTTATTCTTATGCCAATAATATTAACACAATAGATGGAGGCTATCATTTAACAGGATTTAAAATTGCTTTGACCAGAGCACTTAACAATTTTGCCAAAAAAAATAATATGCTTCCTTCTAAAATTACATCATTAAAAGGAAATGATGTTAGAGAAGGAATTACTGCAGTAATTAATATTAAGCTGCCTGAACCACAATTTGAAGGTCAGACAAAAACTAAATTAGGAAATAGTGAGATCAGAAGTGTAGTGGAAACAGAAATATATAATTATTTAAGTCTATATTTTGATACAAATCCTGAGGTAGCTAAAGCTATTGTTGATAAAGCAATTCAGGCTGTAAGAGCCAGAAAAGCATCCAAAAAGGCACGTGAACTGACAAAGAGAAAAAGTGCATTAAATTCCAATTCTCTACCAGGTAAATTAGCAGACTGTACAAGTAGAAAACCAGAAGACAGCGAACTATTTATTGTTGAAGGGGATTCTGCCGGTGGCTCAGCTAAACAGGGGAGAGATAGATATTTCCAGGCTATTCTGCCGTTAAAGGGAAAAATACTTAATGTGGAAAGAGCAAGGCTGGATAAAATTTTGAACAATAATGAAGTTGCATCAATTATCACTGCACTCGGAGCTGGAATTGGTGAAGAGTTCAATATCAATAAACTAAGATATCATAAAATTATAATTATGACAGATGCTGATGTTGATGGAGCTCATATAGCAACTTTGATATTGACCCTTTTTTACCGCTATATGCCGAAATTAATAGAAAATGGTTTTATTTATATAGCACAGCCTCCTCTCTATAAAATTACTGAAAGAAAAAAATCTACCTACATTTTTAGCGATAAAGAGCTAAACGAATATCGTCAAAACAAAGATAAAAATTTTTCTCTACAGCGTTATAAAGGCTTGGGGGAAATGAACCCGGAACAGCTCTGGGAAACAACCATGGACCCCAAAAAAAGAGTTTTGCAAAAAGTAGAAATAGATGATGATATTGAAGCTGACAATATCTTTACCCGCCTGATGGGAGCAAATGCTTCGCTGAGAAAAGAATTTATATTTAATAATGCAGAACTAGCTGATGAGTTAGATATTTAAATTTTGGTGGTGATTTTTTGCAGAATGGATATGAAAATCAATATAAAAAAATATTAATAGCAGTAATTCTAGGCTTTATAGTAGGATGTATTGCTTTAATATACAATAAATTCCTTGATTATATAATAATAAAAATTTTATATTTGAATAATCTTCAGTCACTTACATTTCGTATAATATCTATATTTTTTCCTGCTCTGGGTGGCCTTATAGTCGGGTATATGATTAAATATGGCAGTATTACAGCAAAAGGACATGGTATACCTGCTATACTGGCTTCAATTAAAAGCCGGGAAAGGCATCTGACATATAAAGATCTTTTAACAGAAGGTTTTGCCTCTGCTGTTACTATTTCTTCTGGTGGTTCAGCAGGACGGATAGGACCAATTGTAGAAATTGGTGCCGGAATCGGTGATTTAATAGGTTTTAAATTAAACTACACTCTGTATGATTACCAGACACTGCTTGGGTGTGGTGCAGCAGCTGGAGTTGCCGGTTTATTCCATGCTCCATTAGGTGGAATTATGTTTGCAACTGAAATACTTTTCAACAAAATAGAAAAAAATCGTCTAATAATGCTTACAATAAGTGCTGTTTCAGCAGATATGATCATAATCTTAAACTCAGATAGCTTGTTTTTACCAAAATTAAATTTCAATATCCCTGACATACGTTTTGGTTTTATATCTATATTTATAGGTTTGTTTGCAGCTATACCTGGTGTTTTGTTTATATGTTCTCTAAAATTAAGTGAAGAGCTTTTTTCAAAATTAAAGTTTAAAGATATTTTGAAACCTGCTGCAGGTGGTTTAGCAGTTGGTATAACAGCATTTTTTATTCCGGATATACTTGGTTCTGGAAGTCAGATTATTGTTCAACTTTACAAACACCCTAACTATTTAATGAGAGGCCTTATATTAGTAATGGTTTTTAAAATAATTGCAACTGCCTTAACACTAGGCTCAGGTGGATCAGGAGGGATTTTTTCCCCATCACTGCTGATCGGTTTAACATATGGACTGTTGATAGAGAAAATTATAAACATTATTTTTCCATTCTTATGCATATCAATACAGCTGTATGCTCTTGTTGGTATGGCTGCGGTCTTGAGTGCAGTAATAAGGGCTCCTCTTACTTCAGCTTTTATTATTGCAGAATTTACCCATAATTATGCACTTATACTTCCTTTACTGATCGCTGCACTTACAGCTGAACGATCTGCCAATTTAAGTGGTCTTAAGTCAGCTTATTCTCCAGAATATTTTAAGCGTTTTTATTGATTTGATAGGCATCATAGGGAATTTATTGTTTCAATTTTTTTCTGTATTAAATTGGTAATGCACAACACTTTTATTTGCTTGACTTTTTAAGCTTTTATGTTATAATTAAGGCAATAAAATATAATTGGGAAGGAGCGATTTTCTTAATGACAAAATATCAGTGTACTGTTTGTATGTATATTTATGATCCTGAAGAAGGTGATCCTACAAGCGATATCGAACCTGGTACAGCTTTTGAAGATCTCCCAGAAGACTGGACCTGCCCTGAATGTGGTGTAGGTAAAGATATGTTTGAGCCTCTTGACTAATTTTAGAAAAATAATTTTTAACAGCTGGGGTTTTTAACCCCAGTTTTCCATTATTAAATATATGATTCTAGAGATTTAGTAATTCTTTACTTTTAAATACTCATATAGTATAATTAGCACAAAAGTTTATAAATAATCGGCCGTTTTTGTTTATAGGAGGTATTATATATATGAAGCAGTTTGTCGTAATAGGTCTGGGAAGATTTGGTGCTAGTGTTGCAGAAACCCTTGCTGAAAATGGATTTGATGTACTGGCCATAGATAAGAATCCAGAAAGAGTACAGTCAATTGCTGATATAGTCACACATGCTGTAGAAGCAGATGCTACAGATGAAGAAGCATTAAAAACACTGGGAGTCAGAAATTTTGATGTAGCAGTGGTTAGTATTGGTGATAATGTATCTGCTAATATACTCTGTACTTTGATTTTAAAAGAACTTAATGTTCCCTATGTGGTTGTTAAAGCTCCCGATTCACTGCATGGAAAAGTTTTAACAAAGGTTGGGGCAGATAGGGTTGTCTATCCAGAGAGGGATATGGGAGCCAGAATAGCAAACAATTTAATTTCTTCTAATGTTTTGGATTACATAGAATTTGCTCCTGAATATGGTGTTATTGAAATACTTGTATCAGAAAAAATGATAGGAAAAACTCTGGGAGAACTTGCTCTGCGGAGTAAATTTAATGTTAATGTAATGGCGATTAAGAGAGGTCAGGAACTATTTATCTCACCAGGAGCGGATGATAAAATATTAGAAGAAGATAGATTGGTTGTAATAGGGAAAAACGAAAATCTAGAACAGCTGAAAAGTTTTTAGATAAGCAGGAGTGATTTAATGTCTCAAAAAATTAAAAAATATCATATTATAACATATGGCTGTCAGATGAATGAACATGATTCTGAACTGCTGGCAGGTATGTTAGAAAATTTGAATTACAGATATACTTCAGAATTGAAAGATGCAGATATAATACTCTTAAATACATGTATTATTCGAGAAAATGCAGAACTGAAAGTTTATGGAAAACTGGGTGAACTAAAACAGTATAAACGCAAAAATCCCGATCTTATTATTGGTATTGGCGGATGTATGATGCAGCAGAATGATCCGGTAGAAGAAATATACAAAAAATATAAGCATGTTGATTTAATTTTTGGAACCCATAATATTCACCATATTCCTGAATTAATAAGACAAATAGAAAAAAATAAAAATAGAGTTGTTGAAGTCTGGGATGAAGCAGAAGGTTTAATGCCTGATCTTCCTTCAAGAAGGGATTCTGACTATTCAGCCTGGATATCAATTATACAGGGCTGTGATAATTTCTGCAGTTACTGTATAGTTCCATATGTTCGCGGTAGAGAAAGGAGTAGACCTCTAAATTCTATAATATCTGAAGCAGAAAAACTGGTTGATGATGGTGTGATGGAAATTACTCTTTTAGGACAAAATGTGAATTCTTACGGAAATGATCTGGATAATAATATAGATTTTCCAGATTTGCTGACAGAATTAAATCAAATTAAAGAGCTCAAGAGGATAAGATTTATGACTTCACATCCAAGAGATTTATCCAACAAACTGATTGATAAAATCAATATCCTGGATAAAGTATGTGAACATATACATTTACCTGTACAGTCAGGTAGTAATAAAATTCTAAAACAGATGAATAGAGGTTATACCAGAGAATATTATCTTTCTCGTATAGAAGAAATTAAAAACAAACTTCCAGATGCATCTATCTCAACTGATTTTATTGTAGGTTTTCCTGGAGAAAGTAAAGATGATTTTGAAGACACTCTTAATCTGGTGAAAAAAGTCCAGTTTGATATGGCATATACCTTTATTTATTCACCCAGAAAAGGAACACCTGCAGCAGAAAAAAATAATCAAATTCCAGAGAAAATAAAAAAAGAGAGACTCAATAAGTTAATGGATCTTCAGAACCAAATTAGTTATCAGAAAAACCAAAAACTTATCGGAAAAAAACTAAGGATTTTAATCACAGGAGAAAGTAATAATAATCCGGAAAAGTTAGAAGGTCGGAGTAGAACTAACAAAATATGTTTTGTGGATAAAAATAAAAATCTAATTGGAAACATTGCTGAAGTAGAAATAAAAAAAGCAAAAAGCTGGACACTGGAAGGTGAAGTCCTTAATATATAAGAAATTGTCAAAACCTGAGGGAATTATACTTTCAGGTTTCTATTCTTTTAGAAGATGGAGTGATTACTTTGTCAGATTTAACACCTATGATGGAGCAGTATAAAAATATAAAAAGCAAATATCAGGATGCAGTATTATTTTTCCGCCTGGGTGATTTTTACGAAATGTTTGGAAAAGATGCAGAAACTGCAGCTAAAAATTTGGATATTGCCCTCACTTCACGCAATAAAGGAGGAGGAGAAAAAATTCCTATGGCAGGTGTACCGGCACATTCTTCTGCTTCATATATTTCAAAATTAATTAAAAAAGGATTTAAAGTTGCAATATGTGAACAGCTTGAAGACCCTTCTGAAACCAGTGGAATAGTTAAAAGAGATGTAATTCGGGTAATTACACCTGGTACTGTTATAGAAAATGAAATCTTAAAAGAAAATGAAAATAATTATCTTTCTGCTGCAGTTAGCTATCAGGGAAAAATAGGGTTTGCATATACAGATATATCTACAGGTGAATTTTTGATTACTGAATTCCCGTTAAAAGAAAAAGAAAAACTAATAGATGAAATTCACCGTATAATACCACAGGAAATATTAATAGATATAAAAACAAAAAATAACATTAATCTAGATCAGCTGCAAAATATATATAAATTTTCCTGTAATGAATGCAAAAATAAAGATTATAAGTATCTTAAAACAGAATTAACTGAACACTTTAATGTTCAATCTTTGGAAGGATTTGGTTGTGCTGATATGAAAGCAGCTGTATATGCAGCTGGACAAATACTTATTTATTTAAAAGAAACTCAAAAAAGAAATATAAAACACTTAAATAAACTTCAGTCATACCATTTGGAAGATTATATGGTACTTGATGCAGCAACCCGCAAAAATCTTGAGTTAACTTCTACAATTAGAGATAATAAAAGATCAGGATCACTGATATCTGTTATTGATAAAACAGTTACATCTATGGGGGGGCGTAAAATTAAAAAATGGATAAATCAGCCTCTAATAAAAAAGAAAAAAATTATTGAACGACTGGATGCAGTTGAAGAATTAAAAGATAATTTTATTGAATTACAAAAGTTAAGAAAAAAACTTGAGGATATCTATGATTTGGAAAGAATCATGAGTAAAATAACATACCAATCAGCAAACGGAAGAGATCTGGCAGCACTAAAAAATTCTCTTTTTAATCTTCCTGAAATAAAGCAGAAGCTCAAAAATTTTAATGCTGAATTAATAAAATCAATGACTGATAATTTTGATTCTCTTACTGATATATATGAGCTAATTGATAATTCTATTGTAGATGAACCTCCTACAACTGTTACCGAAGGAGGAATAATAAAAAAAGGATTTAATAAAGAACTGGATAAATTAAAAAAACAGGTAAGTGAAGGTAAAGAATGGATAACATCTCTGCAAAAAATAGAAAGAGAAAAGACAGGTATTTCGTCATTAAAAGTTGGTTTTAATAAAGTTTTTGGTTATTATATCGAGGTTACAAACTCAAACTTAGACAGTGTACCTGAACATTATACAAGAAAACAAACCCTAAGCAACAGTGAAAGATATATTATTCCAGAGCTAAAGGAAAAAGAATCTCAAGTATTAGGTGCAGAAGAAAAAATGAATGAACTTGAATATAATCTTTTTATTCAAGTTAGAGAAAAAATAGCAGAAGAATTTGCCAGAATAAAGTTAACTGCAGATATAATTGCAAAAATTGATGTTCTATTATCATTTGCTGTGGCTGCAATAGAAAATAATTATACTAGGCCTGTAATAAATGACGATTGTCATATAAATATAAAAAATGGCAGACATCCGGTTGTTGAAAAAATGTTTAAAGAACAATTTGTTCCTAATGATACTATACTGGATCATAAAAATAATAGATTTATTATCATTACTGGTCCAAATATGTCTGGAAAATCAACTTATATGCGCCAAGTTGCACTAATAGTGCTGCTGTCCCAAATTGGAAGTTTTGTTCCTGCGGAAAAAGCAGTTATAGGTCTCAGCGACAGAATTTTTACCAGAGTAGGGGCAAGTGATGATTTAACAACCGGTCAGAGTACATTTATGGTAGAGATGAATGAAGTAGCTAATATCGTCAATAACAGTACAAAAAAAAGTCTAATTATCCTTGATGAAGTAGGAAGAGGTACAAGTACTTATGACGGTGTCAGTATAGCCTGGGCTGTCAGCGAATATATTAACAATCCGGAACGTATTGGTGCACGAACTCTTTTTGCAACACACTATCACGAACTAACACGTCTTGAAGATGAGTGTGAAGGTGTAAAAAACTATAATGTACTGGTAGAAGAAGATAGTGATGGGGTACACTTTTTACATCGTATTGTTGAAGGTAGATCTAGTGATAGTTATGGAATAGAAGTAGCCCGTCTTGCTGGACTTCCCAATGAGATAATTATAAATGCTCAAAAAATTCTTGAACGTCTAGAAAAAAATAACCAGACTCCAATAAGAAAGCTGGAAAAACAAGCTAAAAATAAGAATGTTAAACAGCTGCAGCTTTTTTCTGAAGATAATCCTGTAATAAAAAAGCTGCAGAAAAAAGATATTATTAATATGACTCCAATGGAAGCTATTAACTTTTTGTATAATTTAAAACAGGAATTAAATGATAAGGAGAATTAAAATGGGTATAATTAAACAACTCCCACAAAATGTTGCCAATCAAATATCTGCCGGAGAAGTAGTTGAACGACCTGCTTCAATTGTTAAAGAATTAATAGAAAACTCTATTGATGCAGAAGCAAATAAAATAGAGGTCAACATTTCTGAAGGAGGAAGAGAAAAAATACATGTTAAAGATAATGGTACCGGTATTCTTCCTGAAGATATGGAAATGGCTTTTTGCAGATATGCAACAAGCAAAATTAAAAATATAGATGATATTTACTCACTTTTTACTCTCGGTTTTAGAGGAGAAGCGCTTTCCAGTATATCTTCTGTTGCAAAAATAAAGATGATAAGCCGACATAAAAGTAAAGAATCCGGTATGGAAATAAAAATAATCGGCGGCAAAATAGAATCTAAAAAACCAGTAGGCTGTCAGATAGGAACTGAAATTACAGTACGTGATATATTTTATAATACACCGGCAAGATATAAATATTTAAAAACTACATCTACAGAATTTGGACATATAAGCAAAATTGTAAGCGCTGAAGCTGCTGCATATCCAGAAATCCAGTTTAAACTTAATCACAATAAAAACAATGTACTTACAACACCGGGTAATGGTAAATTAGAAGATACTATTTTTGCTATTTATGGTGAAGAAATTGCAAATAACTTAATTGAAGTGAATATAGAAGACCGCTATATAAAATTAAATGGATATATAGGTAATACTAATATATCCCGCGCCAGCAGAAGCCATGAGCTTTTTTTTGTAAATAAACGTCCAATATTGAACAGAACTGCAACCAGTGCAGTGGAAAAAGCTTATAAAAGACTGCTCGATCCAGGTAGATATCCAGTTGTATTTTTATTTATTGATGTAAATCCTATTCTAGTTGATGTTAATGTTCACCCGGCAAAAAAAGAAGTTAAATTCAGCCGTAATCAAATTATTTTTGATGTTATAAGTAAAGGTTTAAGAAAAATATTAAAAAATGAAAATCCAACTCCAATTGTTAATGTTAACAAAAACAATACTAATAAAAATAATAGTCAGCCTAAAATCAGCCCTGAAAAAATTCAGCAATCTTTTGATCAAAATACTTTTTTAAGCACAGTTAATAATAAACAATTAAATAATAAAAATTCTATTCATGACAGGTACAGCAGCTATCAAAATAAGCAATATACAAATTATATTTCGAAAAAAAATATTAAAAATAATCCACCTTATAAAAAACAAGTGAATTATGAAGATAATTATGAATATTCAAAAGAACACTATGTAAGTGAGGAAAATATAAAATTTAAATATCTTGGTCAAATTTTTAACAGCTATCTAACTATAGAAACTGAAACAGGAATAAAAATAATTGATCAGCACAATGCCCATGAGAGAATCCTTTTTGAAAATCTTTTTGCAGAATATAATAGTAAAAATAACACAAATCAGGCTCTGCTGCTGCCGGTAAAAATAGATCTATCACCAGAAGAAAAAGAAATAGTAAATAAATATAAAGAATCTCTTAACAAGCTTGGTATAGTATTTTCTGATTTTGGTGGTAATACAATACTTATTGAGGAAGTTCCATCATTATTAAAAGATAAATCAACAAGAAATATAATCGAAAATCTTATAGGTAATTTACTTAAAGAAGGAAAAACTCTTAATATAGCTGAACAAAAAGAGGTAATGATTAAGTATCTAGCCTGTAGAAGTGCAATTAAAGCAGGGAGGCCGCTCAATAAAAATGAAAGTATCAAATTAATTAAAGATCTTTTAACCACAGAAAATCCGTATAGATGTCCTCATAGTCGTCCAATAATGATAGAAATTAGCAAAAAAGAAATAGAAAGAGGTCTTGGGAGATAATGGATAAATTATTAGTAATAACAGGTCCAACAGCTGTAGGAAAAACAGATCTTTCTATAAAACTAGCTGAAGTGCTTAATGGTGAAATAATATCTGCTGATTCCATGCAGATTTATAAAGATATGAATATCGGAACCGCTAAAGCAGATAAAAAAATACGCAGTACAATTCCACACCACTTAATAGATATTATTACACCAGATAAAGAGTATTCTGTCAGTTTGTTTCAGAAAGATGCTGATAGAATAATAGAGGATATTAGGGCAAGAAATAAAATTCCTATCATTGTTGGTGGAACAGTTCTTTATATTAAAGCTGTTCTGGAAGGTTTTATGCTGCCTGATATAGAGCCTGACTATAAATTAAGAAAAAAATTAAATTATCTGGCAAAATCAAAAGGAACAGAACATGTTCACAGTATTTTAAAAAAAAGGGATCCCAAACTTGCAGAAAAACTCCATCCCAATGATTTAAGAAGGGTTATCAGAGGAATAGAAATTTTTGAGCAGACAGGCAGAACAAAAACTTACTATAAAAAAATGCAGAAAAAAAAACCTCCTCGCTATCATTCAGTAAAATTTGTTGTAAAGCGGAAGAGAAAAAATCTATACAATAGAATTAATCAAAGAGTAGATTTTATGATAGAATCTGGCTTAATAGATGAAGTAAAATACCTGCTGGACAATTATGATTTAAGTAAAACTGCAAAACAGGCACTGGGTTACAAAGAAGTTATAGAATATTTTAACAAAAAAATTTCGTTAAAAGAAGCCATAAATAATATAAAGAAAAGGACAAGACATTTTGCCAAACGCCAGTTGACATGGCTGAGAAAAGAAAATAATTTGATAGAATTAAATGCAGATAAAAATTCTCCAGAAGAAATGAAAAATAATATTTTAGATATAATAAAGGAGCAGTAAATAAGATGAAAGACATAACTATCAATAAAAAAAATCCCAAACCAGTTTAAACTGGTTTTTTGAGGTAAGAATGTCCTTTGAGGTAAGAATGTCCAATGATCTTTATTATCGGCTTAAATATTTTTATAATTTTATAACTTTGCAGGATTTTTGACCTATATATTGAATTTTTAAGTATAAGAATATATAATAATAGGAGGCTGCATAATTATGAATAATAAGAAGAATTATCAGGATGAAATTCTTAATCATGTGCGCGAAAATAATATTGAAGTAGTTGTTTATTTTGTTAATGGCTATCAATTAAAAGGCGAAATTATAGGTTATGATAATTTCACAATCATATTAAAAAGTGATCAAAGAGATCAGATGATTTATAAACATGCTATTTCTACTATTGCACCTGTTGAAAAGATAAGTGGACTTCTCGAAATTGTTAAAGAAGATGATTAAATAAATATTCTACTTTAAATAGGAAGTTGATAAGGAAGTTGATAATTTTGAAAAAAAAAATATTAATAATAATTATTTTTACAATATTTTTATCTATATTTTCCTTAAATGCCTGTGCTTATTCCAATTTTAATTGGAAGTTATTAAAATCCAACAGCAAATACATTTTACAAACCGCTCCTAATAATATTATTGCAAATTATAATCTTGCTCTTTCTTATGCAAATACAGGGCAAATTGATAAAGCATATGATATTATAAATAGTTTTGACGGTAGTATTAATAGAGAAGAATTCAATGCTGCCGTTCAGAACTATCTTAAACCACTTGACCAATTTTCTGATACTCAAAATATTTTATTATTAAATTATGCTGCTTTTAAAGAAGTAATTAATGAAAATTATAATGAAGCAATAAATATTTTTAAATTTGTTATTAGAAATGATCCCAAAAATCAGTGGACAAGAAATCATATAGCTGCAGCATATTTAGAACTTGAAGATTATGATAATGCTTTTAAATATATCAATTCTGCTTTAAAAATTAAAGACAATAATTATTCACATTTACTAAAAGCAGTTATATATTATGAAAAAGATAATTTAATTAAAGCTTTTTTTGAAGCTTCTCAGGCAGGTTCACTTGTAAATTCACTACTTGAAAGGAATTAATATTTAGGAGGCTTTTGAATGCTTTTTGACAAGGAAGGAAATTTTAATATTGTACAGCTCTTTTCCTATCCAGATAATGATTATAATAAATTAAAAAATGAAGCACTAAAATGCAGTAGATGCCTCTTGCGAAAAAAATGTAATGGTGTGGTTATGGGAGAGGGCAGTTTAACCGGCAAGATAATGCTTATTGGAGAAGGACCTGGTGCAAATGAAGACAGGTTGGGGAGACCTTTTGTAGGACGAGCCGGCAAACTGATGAATGAAATACTAGAAGCGGTTAATTTAAAAAGAGAAGATATTTACATAACCAATATTGTTAAATGCAGGCCTCCAGGGAATAGAGTCCCAACAAAAGAGGAGTTCGAATCCTGTGTTTCAATTTTAATGGCTGAAATTAATCTTATAGAACCAAAAGTTATAGTTCCTTTGGGATCAACAGCTTTGAAATTTTTAATTGACCCAGATGCCTCTATAACGAAATTGAGGGGGAAGTGGATCCAGCGAGGAGAGTATTTTATTCTCCCTACTTTTCATCCAGCCTATCTTTTGCGCAACAAAAAAATGAAAAAATACAGCTGGCATGATTTTAAAATAATAAAAAAATCCGCTGATAGAATAAAAGAATTAAAAAGCAGCGGAAGTTTGTAAATTATTAATTCTCCATCTATATAGATGGAGAATTTTTTATTTAAATTACAAAATTAAAATTAAAAACTGAGATTTCTATAAAGGCCAATAACTTTTCCTAAAACAACTACATTTTTAGAAATAATGGGCTCATATGCAACATTTTCTGGCTGCAGCCGTATATAATCGTCTTCTTTAAAAAATCTTTTTACAGTTGCTTCATCATCAAGCAAAGCTATTACAATATCTCTATTTTCTGCATGATTCTGTTTTTGTGCAATTACATAGTCATGATCATAAATACCTGCATCGTGCATACTATCTCCACTAACTTGAAGCATAAAAATTTCTTTATTTCTAACTTTTAGATAATCAACCGGAAAAGGGAAATAATCTTCTATATTTTCTTCAGCCAGGATAGGTTCACCTGCTGTTACCTTACCTACAACTGGAATTTTTAGCATTTCTTTTTTATCCTTTTCTATATTATCATTCTCATAAATCACTTCAATAGCACGGGGTTTAGAAGGATCTCTGCGCAGATATTTTAATTTTTCTAATGTTTTTAGGTGGCTGTGAACAGATGCAGGAGATTTTAACCCAACTGCACTTCCAATTTCTCTCACAGATGGAGGATAACCTTTTTCATCTATTTCTCTCATAATAAACTTTAATATACTCTTTTGACGGTCGGATAATTCATTCATTAATAAATCCCTCCTGACTATAATATATTATACCATATGATATTAAATATAACAAACAATCGTTCATCTTTTTCTTGACAATGAACATATGTATTGTTATAATTACATTAAAGAACATGTGTTTAGTACATTTGTATGTATAAAGGGGGAGTTGATTATGTATACAGCTAATTCTATTAGAAAAAAGAAACAGTATAATACAGACAGAGGTAAAAATGTTTTATTAAAACTGACTTTTATACTAGTAACAATATTTATCCTGTTAGTATTAATAACAGTGATCTTTACTCTAATTTCTTCCGGGAATAATGAAATTGAATATAATCAATACATTGTCAAAAAAGGAGATTCATTATGGTCAATTGCAGATAATCATTATGGTAATAAAGTTGATTTGAGAAAAAAAATCTATACAATTAAAAAAGTGAATAATTTAGATAATTCTATAATATCACCCGGGGAACAGATAATTCTCCCTATAAATTAGAAAACATCTTTAATTAGAAAGGATTTTTTATAATGACTAACAAACAAAAAACAGTAATTTATACAAGAGTCAGTACAGAAAAAGATAGTCAGGCAGGCAGTTTAAAAAGGCAAAAAGAAGAATTAATAAATTATGCATCCGAAAATAATATGGAAATTATAAAAATTATTGAAGAAAAAGAAAGCGGTTTTGATGAAACAAGAAAGGGAATGCTGGAGGTTTTAGAGCTGATAAGAGATAAAAAGGCAGACACTCTCCTCATACAGGACAGCAGTAGATTGGGGAGAGGAAATGCAAAAATGGCTTTAATACATCAAATATTAAATATGGACGGGAAAATCATTTCTTATGCTGATAAAGGTGCTATTGCTTTAAATGATTTGGAAAATATGATTCTGGAAATTTTATCTGTAATTGAAACATATCAGCAAAAACTGACAAACAGAAAAATAAGTAGAGCAATGAGAAAAAAAATAAATGAAAGCAGATTTAATCCCGCAGATAATTTAAAAAACACTGATAAAGGAGGAAGACAGCGAAAAGATATTCCTATTGAAGAAATAATTCGTTTAAAAAAACTTGAACTTAGTTTTAAAGATATTGCAGCAACACTTAGAGGACTGGGATATGATGTATCAAAATCAACTGTACATAGAAGATATAGAGAATTTATGCAAAACAGCTTAAAATAAAGCTAAAATAAAGTTGAAAAATGAAAATTATATAAATATTTATATAAAAATATTTATATATTATAGTAAAAACTAAAATAGTAAAAACGGCCTACCAAAAATTTGACTGTACAAACTTTTGATTTTTATTTTTAATATCCCATAATCTTAAGTTTACTTAAGATTATGGGATATTTCTAATTTTAATAACATATATAATTTCTAGCATAATACTTCCCAAATTTATAATAACTTCGTAAAATAATAATTTTACGAAGTTATTATTTAAAATAATTTATAGATTACATTTTTACATCTAATTCAATTATTATTACTCTTTATATACTGCCACAACTTCTCCATAATAAAATGTATGCATAACTTCATCTGGATATTTCTTTTCTAAAATATCTTCATCTAGATTTTCTTTGATCATATCCTGATGATATTTAATTTTACATATAAAATGCAGATCATTTCCGTTTATAATTGGAACTTTAGTTTCTTCAACTTCCATCAGTGTTAGACCCAATTCTTTAATTTTATCATGATCTCTACCGGATCTAGTTCCACAAAACTGCAGTTCCTTTTTAAACTGGCCATTCAATGGTACACTAATTGTAAAATAATCACTATTTTCTATAAGCTGATGTGTATGGCGTGACTTTCTGACAGGCGCCATTATAATATTTTGATTCCAAACAAATCCTGCCGTTCCCCATCCCATAGTCATTGTATTTACTTCACCATTATATTTAGTTGTTAAAAATACTCCTCCAGGTAAAACAATATTATAATCATTTAAAATCTGATTAAATTCTGCTTTTTCCACTAATATCACCTCTTAAACTTAATCAATTTATTTTTCCTTTTTCATGTAATTCTTTAATTTGGACTACATCTTTGTCTCCCCGTCCAGAAAGATTAATTATAACAATTTGATCCTTTGTTAATTCAGCAGCTACTTTAAGACCTCCAGCCACAGCATGAGCACTCTCTAAAGCAGGTATAATACCCTCTTTTTCTGATAATAAATGAAATGCATTTATTGCTTCCTGATCATTTGCTGTAGTATATTTAGCTCTACCTGATTCTTTAAGATAGCTGTGCTCCGGACCCACTCCAGGATAATCCAGACCTGCTGCTATTGAATGCGTATGTGAAACAATATCATCATCATATAAAACATAACTTTTAAAACCATGCAGTTCACCAGGTTTACCATAGCTTAATGGTGCAGCATTTTCACCGGCTTTAACACCTTTACCACCTGGTTCAATACCCAAAATATTTACTGTTTTATCATCTACAAAAGGTGCAAACAGACCTATAGCATTACTGCCACCACCCACACAGGCAACTATATAATCTGGCAATTTATTTTCTTTTTCTTGAATTTGTTTTCTAGCTTCTTTTCCAATAATTGACTGGAATTCTTTTACCATAGTTGGATATGGATCCGGACCAACTGCAGATCCTAGCATATAAAAAGTATTATCAGCATTTTTTACAAAATCTTTTAAAGCTTCATCTACAGCTTCTTTTAAAGTTCCATCTCCAGCACTGACAGCCTTTACTTCTGCTCCCAAAAGCTCCATTCTAAAAACATTTAACTGCTGTCGTTTAATATCAATTTCACCCATGTAGATAATGCAATCCATACCAAATAAAGCACATACAGTTGCAGCTGCTACTCCATGCTGACCGGCACCGGTTTCTGCAATAATTCTTTTTTTACCCATTTCCCGAGCAAGTAATGCTTGACCAATACAGTTATTAATTTTATGGGCACCTGTATGATTTAAATCTTCTCTTTTTAGATAAATTTTTGCTCCACCAATTTCTTCAGTTAAATTTTTGGCAAAATATAAAGGACTTGGTCTACCGACATAATCTTTAAATAAATTGGCAAGTTCATCCTGAAAATCCTTTTTATTCTTAATTTCATAAAATGCATCTTTTAAGTCCTTTAAAACAACTGCTAATTCTGAAGGTACAAAACTACCTCCAAAATCACCAAAAAATCCTTCCCTGTTCTCTTCTCCACTCTTCTTATTCATTCTCTCATCCTCCATCTCATTTTATTAAATTCAATATTTTATTGAATTTAATAAAAGTTTAGCAGATATATTGTCAGGTGTCAACTTATCTTATCAAAGATTATTCCCATTTTTTTGTAATTTTTTTACACATCTTTTTCTAAACAGCAAATAGTACGTATATTTTTAATAGCAATTTGATAAAATTAAATCTAAGTGAAAATATATATGAGCAGGAATACTGGTAATTTCTATTATAAATTACTTAAGAGCAGGTCTTAAGACCTGCTCTTCTTTTGATCTGCCAAATTTATTAACTGTAGATAATTTTATTGTTTAAATAACTTTTTCTTGTATTAAATTGAACTTAAATTTACCATTTTCAAAATCTACTTCTACCATATCTCCTTCTTTAATTTTTTCTTCCAATAAGAGCATAGCCAATTCATCTTTAATCTGATTTTGAATAACTCTCCTTAAAGGACGAGCACCATAAGCAGGGTCAAAACCAAGTTCTAAAAGTTCTTCTTTTGCTGTTCTTGTTAGTTCAATTTCTATATTCTGTTCAGATAAATTTTCCTGCAGATAAGATATTTGAATATCAATAATATTAAATATATCCTCTCTGCTCAAAGAATGGAAAATTATCTTTTCATCAATTCTATTTAAAAATTCGGGCCTAAACTGAACTTTAAGTGCTTCATCAATTTTTTCTTTAATTTTAGCTTCATCATCTAAATCCTGAATATACTGTGAACCAACATTAGAAGTCATTATAATTACTGTGTTTCTAAAATCAACTTCCTTACCCTGACTGTCAGTTAAAACACCATCATCAAGTATCTGCAGCAGAATATTAAAAACATCCGGATGAGCTTTTTCTATTTCATCAAATAAAATTACAGAATAAGGGTTGCGTCTTACTTTTTCTGTCAGCTGTCCACCCTCTTCAAAACCAACATAGCCTGGAGGTGAACCAATTAGCTTAGAAACTGCATGTCTTTCCATATACTCAGACATATCAATTCTAATCAGAGCCCGTTCATCATCAAAAAGATATTCAGCCAGTGTTTTGGCAAGTTCAGTTTTACCAACTCCGGTTGGTCCCATAAACATAAAGGAAGCAAGTGGTCGATTTGAATCCTGAAGACCTGTGCGTGAACGGCGAATTGCATTGCTGACTGCTTTAACAGCATCATGCTGCCCGACAACACGTTTTTCCAAATGATCTTCTAAATGAATCAACTTTTCTTTTTCTTCTTCCATCAGTTTCTGCAAAGGAATATCAGTCCAGAGTGAAACGATTTCTGCAATATCTTCTTCTGTTACTTCTTCCTTAACCAAATGGCCGGCTTCATTTTGCGATTCTTCTACTTTCTGGCTGACCTCTGTTAATTTTTTGCGAAGCTCATTAAGCTCACCATAGCGCAGGCGTGCTGCTTCTTCATAATTAGCATCTCTTTCTGCAGCTTCAGCCTGATATTCAACCTGATCAATTTTTTCTTTAAGTTCCTGTATTTTTGCCAGTTGATCTTTTTCGTTTTTCCATTTTAAACGAAGTGGGTCACGCTGATCTTTTAATTCCTGGAGTTTTTCTTCAATTTCAGTTAGTCTTTCCTGAGCTTCATCTGTATTTTCATTTTTAAGAGCTTCTTTTTCTGTTTCCAGCCTGCGTACTTTGCGGTCCAGTTCATCTATTTCCATTGGCATAGAATCAATTTCAATTCTAATTTTAGAGGCAGCTTCATCAATTAAATCAATAGCCTTATCAGGCAGAAACCTTTCGGTTAAATATCTATCAGAAAGCTTAGCAGCTGCAACAATTGCATTATCTGTTATTTTAATTCCATGGTGAATTTCATATTTTTCTTTTAATCCTCTTAAAATTGAAATAGTATCTTCAATATTAGGTTCAGAAACCTGTACCGGCTGAAATCTTCTTTCTAATGCTGCATCTTTTTCGATGTGTTTTTTATATTCTGCTAAAGTAGTTGCTCCAACACAGTGCAGTTCTCCACGTGCTAAAGCAGGCTTTAAAAGATTGGCAGCATCCATTGATCCTTCTGTAGCACCTGCCCCAACCAGTGTATGCATTTCATCAATAAAAAGAATTATTTGTCCTTCAGCTTTTTTAATCTCTTTTAAAACTGATTTTAACCTCTCTTCAAATTCCCCTCTAAACTTTGTTCCAGCAACTAATGACCCCATGTCAAGAGAAATCACTTTTTTGTTTTTTAAGTTTTCTGGGACATCACCGTTTACTATTCTCTGTGCCAGCCCTTCTACAATTGCAGTCTTACCAACACCCGGTTCCCCTATTAAAACAGGATTATTTTTGCGCCTTCTTGAGAGAACCTGCATTACTCTTCTAATTAGATTATCTCGTCCAATAACTGGATCTAAATTACCTTCTCTAGCCTGGTCAGTAATATCAATTGTATATTTTTCTAAAACATTGAAATTATCTTCGCCCTGCTGTGAATCTATTTTATCTCCTCCACGGAATTCTTTAATGATCTGCTTCATTTCATTGTAATATATATTTTGCTCATAAAGTAATTTACCTAAATTAGTTTTTCTATCCTTTAACATTGCCAGCAAAAAGTGTTCAGTAGATATATATTGGTCTCCAATACCTTCTGCCTCTTTTTTTGCCTCACGCATAATATCATTTAACTGTGATGACATATATACCTGCCCACCCTGTTCAGAATAGACCTGAGGTAATCTTTTTAACAGCTTTTCATTTTCTGCTTTAAGTTTCGTCAGGTTAGCTTCCGACTTCTGTAGAAGTGGAATAACAATACCATCATCCTGATTTAATAATGCCTGAAATAAATGGGCAGGGAATATCTCCTGATGCTGATAGTCTTTGGCAATATTTTGTGCCTCAACCAAACTCTGCTGTGCTTTTCGAGTAAAGTTTTCCATATCCATTTTTATTCCCCCTTAATAATTTATATACAATTTTTTAATTTCTATAAATATTATAATATAAAGGTCAGAGAAGGTCAAGAGTTAATATAAAAAGGATTTACGGATCTTTAATTGAATAATTGATATATAGGTTAAATATATTATCCCAATCAATATAAAATTATAATTATAATTATAATTTATAATAAGATATAATAAGATATAATAAGATATAATAAGATATAATAAAAATAAAATGTATAATTTTATGTGCTTTTTGGCAAGCATAAAATTAAATTACTAAATAAACAAATATAAACTTAAACAAAGGAAGTGATTAATATTTCTCAGCTCAATTTTTTACAGGCAGTAAATAAATTTAAAAAATATCTTGAGATAGAGAAAGGTTATTCCAGACTTACAATTAAGGAATATGACAGTGATCTGCATCAATTATATGATTATTTGCGAGAAGAATTAGACTTTAAAGAAAATTTTAGTGCAGGTGAAGTTGATAGGCTGGATATATCAGAATTTTTGGCAGATGCTGTAATAGTAAATGATAATAAAGCAGTAACCAGAAACAGAAAATTATTTGCTATTCGCTCTTTTTATAAATACCTCTTACATTATGGTATAGTAAATAAAAATCCTGCAGAAGCAATAGAAAGCAGTAAAACTGATACTCGTCTTGAACCAATTTATTTAAAACTAAAAGAAGCACAGCAGTTTATAAAAGCTATCGATGAATATGGGGGTATCAACCGCCTACGAGATCTTGCAATAGTAAAATTATTTCTATATGCAGGTCTCAGAATTTCGGAACTTGTAAATTTAGATTTCGATAACATTGATTTTGATGACGGTTCAATAAAATTTTATGGAAAAGGCAAAAAAGAACGTTATGTACCACTGCATAATGATGTAATTTTAGCTATCAGACGCTATATGAGGGAAAGAAATTCAATTAAAATTACGGAAAGTGATGCCAGACAGGCAGTCTTTATATCACGGCATGGCAGACGAATTAATCCAAGAACTATTCAGCTTTTTGTAAAAAAATATGCAAAAAAAGCAGGATTAAGCAGAGCGGAAAAAATAACTCCACACAAACTTCGCCATACCTTTGCTTCTACACTATATCGTCAGACTAAAGATATTAAGGTGCTTCAGGATCTTCTGGGCCACTCAAACATTTCAACCACACAGATTTATACACATGTAGATAATGAAGAAAAGAAAAGCGCCATTGATGAAATGCCGGATCTATAATTTTAAAAAAATAACTTATAAAAAATATAATCAAAAAAAAGGCAGGCAAAAACCTGTCCTTTCATAATTCATAAAATGGTGGTGAGAGACAGAATCGAACTGTCGACACGTGGATTTTCAATCCACTGCTCTACCGACTGAGCTATCTCACCATAAAAATATTAGTGCCTTATAGGACACTAATTAATGGACCCTAATTAATTTAAATCAAAAAAATAAAAATGGTTGCGGGGGCCGGATTCGAACCGACGACCTCCAGGTTATGAGCCTGACGAGCTACCAGACTGCTCTACCCCGCGGCAATGTGGTGAGCCATGGAGGAATCGAACCTCCGACGCCCTGATTAAAAGTCAGGTGCTCTACCGACTGAGCTAATGGCCCTTTTATCTTGCGACGTTATATATAATAACACTATTTATTTTACTTGTCAATAGTAAAATTATAAAAAAGCAGATAAATTTTATCTGCTTTTTTAATATCGAGGTAATTATACTAAATGGTTTATTGTGGATATAATTTATAGATCCATAATTTACGATATCAACAAAATTTAACTTACTGTAATAAAAAGTTCGAAAGATTTTTTCTAAAGAAAATTTTTTCAAATTTAAGGAAGATAATTAACAGGGTTAATAGGTTTCCCATTTAATAAAACTCCAAAATGAAGATGAGATCCTGTACTTAATCCGCTGCTTCCAGCCAGTGCTATTTTTTGTCCTGCTTTAACTTCTGTACCAACAGATACAAGCAGTCTGGAATTATGAGCATACAGAGTTTCTACGTTATTGCCATGATCAATAATTATAGTTCTGCCAAATCCAGTCATCCAGCTGCTTTGCGTAACTGTTCCAGAAGCAGCCGCTTTAACAGCAGTTCCATTCGGTACAGCAATATCAAGCCCATTATGAAATTCTCGACTTCTTTTAACAGGGTGGTTTCTCCAGCCAAAATTAGAAGAAATCCTGCCCATTACAGGCCATATAAAAACTCCTTTTTTTAACTGTATTGGTCCAGATGAAGTGAAATTTCTAATAACCAATTCCTGTCCAGCATAAATTTTATCTCCATGCAGATTATTAGCCTGTTTAATTGTATCTACATCAGTTCCATACTTTTTCGCAATTATGGTAAGAGCTTCTCCTTTTTTTACCTTATGTACAATGCTTTCAATATTATTTACTTCTAGTTTTGAACTTCCAATTCCATTATTATTAATCAAAAGTTTTTGTCCAACTTTTATAAAATTAGATTTAATACTATTTTCTCTTTTAAGTTCAGAAACAGTAATATTAAATCTATCAGCTATTTCAGATAGTGTATCACCTTTTCTAACTTCATAAAGAATACTATCTTCTGAGGATTGATCTTCACTGCTGGCATCAGCATCAATCTTACTGTTCCTAATAATAATTTTTTTGCCAATGCTTAAAAAATCACCATTTAAATTGTTTTTTTCACGAAGTGCCTTTATAGAAGTGTTATATCTATGTGCTATTTCTGAAAGTGTATCACCAGATTTTACTTCATGAACAATAAGAATATTATTTTCTTCATCATTTTTATTTTCTGATTTATTATCCGTTATATAATTATTTTTTATGTTCAGTTCCTGTCCTATTTTAATTATATTGGAATTTAAGCCATTTATTCTTTTAAGTTCAGAAATAGTAATATTAAACTTATCTGCAATATCAGATAGGGTATCCCCTTTTTTAACAGTATAAATTTCGCTTTGAGTTCTAGCTTTTAAAAGCTGATATGTTTTATTCCCAACAACACCATCAACTTTCAAACCTTCTTTTTGCTGAAATTCCTCAACAATTTCTTTGGTTCTTTGACCAAATATACCATCAGGACTTACATCATAATCCATCTGCTGCAGCATCCTTTGAACTTCTTTTACATCTTTACCTCTACTTCTGATATCTACTTTAAAGGCAGATACTGAAACAGAAAAAACAAATAAAAATATTAACAAAATTAGAAAAGCACTATTAAATTTTTTTTCGCCATCTCTTCCCTCCTTTCACAACTATCATATTTTATTCTATTTATTCTACACTATTTAATATAATTCAATATATATTTTAAAATTCCTTTTTTAAAAGACCACTTTTTTCTAATCCAGAAAAATTATTCTGTCTTAAAGCCTCATATATAATTATAGATACTGAATTAGCCAAATTTAATGACCGCAGATTCTGCTTCATCGGTATTCTAATACATTTATTTAAGTTGTTTTTAAGAAGTTTGTTATCAAGACCGGCAGTTTCTTTACCAAAAAGAAAAAAATCATCTTTTTTATATTTAAACTCATGATATGATTTTGGAGCTTTCGTCGTAACAAAGAAAAAACGGCCTCCCTGATTTTTTTCAAAAAAATCATCCAGATTATCATAATATGTTATATCCAGCTTATCCCAGTAATCCAATCCAGCTCTTTTTAAATATTTATCAGAAGTTGAAAATCCAAGCGGACGAATCAAATGCAGAGATGCACCGGTCACAGCACATGTGCGGGCAATATTTCCAGTATTTTGTGGTATCTCAGGCTCTACTAATACAACATTCACTATTATCAACCTCTCTTAATATTATAAGCTAAATTTTAAAATTTAAAAATTTTGTTAATGATAAAAATCCCCCCTCTGGCAGCATTAAAGCTAATTTTAGGGGAACTATTTATATTCCTAAACTTCTATAACCATTCCATCATAAGCTGGTTCTATATAATCAGGTAGATAATCATTTAATTTTTCATGATCTAACTGATGAGAAATATGAGTTAAATATCCTTTTTTTATATTTAGCTCATTTATTAAATCAACGGCTTCATCAACTGAAAAATGAGTGGGATGTTTTTAATACCGCAGTGAGTCAACTGCTATATAATCTACTCCAGTCAACAGTTTTTTTGTCTGATCAGGAATGCTACTGCAGTCAGTAATATATGCAAATTTCTTAATTCTGTAACCTAAAATCAAATTTTTACCGTGATAAATAGGAAGCGGAATAATATTTTCTCCATAAATTTTTAACTCTTTTTTTATCTCAATTAATTCTACCTGTGGTATTCCACCACCATGATTTTCTTTAGAAAATATATATGGAAAAATTCTTTTCAAACTTTCTAATGTTTTTTTATCAGAATAAACCGGCATTTCATGGCCTAACTGCCAGTTTAAAGCTCTTATATCATCAAACCCCATAATATGATCTGCATGTGCATGTGTAATCAGTACTGCATCTACATGCTGAATATTGTTCATTATTAACTCCAACCGCATTTCCGGTGGTGTATCAATCAGCAGATTAGTATTTTTAGTTTTTATATGAATTGATGTTCTATTTCTTTTGTTTTTGGGATTTTTTGATTTACATACCTTACAGCTGCATCCAATAACAGGTACTCCATGTGAAGTACCTGTACCTAAAAATGAAATACGCAAATGAACCTCTCCCTTCAATAGAATTTTATCTCAGGAAAGGTTTATTGTCAAACACCTAAAATATGAATTTGTAAAAGATATTAATTGCTTTCCGCCGCTGAAATTAGGCCTTTTTCTCTTAAAAAATTTGCCAGCCTCTTATAGACAAAGATAGTTATACCTGAATTAAGAAAAGCTTTTGTTAAATTAAAAGGAAGAATTCCAGGCAGCATCATATTTATTACCTGTTCTCTGGGAATACCATAAAAAATAGGATTTAATAATATATTAGCTCCTGCCATAACAGCAGTCATACTTATAGAGCCCATAATAAGTCCAATAACAGCACCTTTTTTGGTGTGATTAATATGGTATATATAGCCAGCTACACCCACAAAAACACCTGTAGCTAGGAAATGCATAAATGCTCCAAATGGACCTCCCAGACCTGTAAATACAGCCATTAAAACTGAAAGCAAGAAAGTTGCTCCAAGTGCATGTAGTGGACCATATAAAAAAGCAATAATCAATATTGGAATATCACCTGGTTCATAAATAAGAAATGGCAGAAAAAGTGGAAACCTTACTGTCAGCATCATCACTAATGAAAATGCTGATAATACAGCGATATTTGTTATTTTTTTTGTAGCCATGTTTAATACTCCTTTTTATTATTTTTATCTTCCGGGAAAAAAATAATCCCTGGTTTAACTCCAGGGAAATTTTTTTAAATTATCTTCTCTCATCCGGACTTTACCGTCGGTACTGGAATTTCACCAGTTCAGCATATGCTCGTGGACTATCACCACCGGTCTGGAATTGGTTTTCACCTCACCAAACCCTGAAGATATTATTTTCTTTTAAATAATTATACATTATCTTAAAATAAATTTCAAGTGTTTTCATTTAATCACTTTTCGAAAATTTTCTTATTTCAGTTTCTGGATAAAAGTGATTTATTATTTCCCGATAACTCCATCCCTCTGCTGCCATACCAGCTGCTGCAGACTGGTCAAAGCCTAAATTATGTCCCCATCCAGCTCCATATATATTAACACTTAAAAATTCTCCCGAATTGGAGTATATGGGCTCCAAAATAATCCTGCTGTTTCTAATACCAGCAAATACTCTTCTTATCTGATAACCTGAATATATTTTCTCTTCAGAATCTCCAATTATCTTCAATTTAGTAACAGTTCCACCAGAAGCTCTGTCTGTTATAGATATTTTATTAATATTTTGTAATTTACTACTGTATTCAAGTACCTCTTTACTAATATTCAGCTGCCATCTGTATCTATTGCCGCCGTATTTTTTAGAATATGATTCAGGCTCAGTAACTATCCACTTCTTCAACTCGTATGGAGAAAGAGGAAAACTGTAACTTTCATCTATCATCTGATTTGCCCCTCTAAGATAAGGTAAATCACTCTGCCAGATTTCATCACTTCTCTCCGTAAAACCACCGCTATTGCTGCTGAAAACAGCTTCTATTATATTATCTTTATAATAAGCAGTTTCCCCTTGTGTAAATAGTACAGCCTCTGTTGTATTGGGGTGTTCGCTTTTTACACCATTATATGTCGCGCAGTGAACTGTTGAACACAAATCATAACCATCATCCTTATGTCTTCCTAAATTAGAAAGAGTATAGCTTCTGGCTGCAATTGCCTGTGCTTTCAAGGCCTCATCAGGCCAGGAAGCATAAATTTCAGAAGGTACTACAGATATTAAATATGATGTTAAATCTATATTGTTTATGATAGTAAATTGAGAACCATCTCCTTTTATAAGGAGATCACCTCTATACTGACGACTTTCTCTTCCCTGCCAGAAATATCCCTCTCCATAATTTAAGTTAAATATATAAAAAGAAGAATATTCTTCATTTGAAATTTCGTAATTACCTTCTACCTCACCTAGTTTTGTCCTTCCAGTTTTATACTCTATATAAAGATTTCCTGTGTCAATATTTAATATATAGTTTTCCATTTTTTCTCCATTAAAAAGGACTGTACTGTTTTTTATTATTTTAAAATCAGATTTAGATTGAAAAACTAAATTTTTATTATTTTCCTGCAGACCTACTTTTATTTTTTTTGATTTTTCTTCAAAAGAAATTTTACTGAGTTCAGTCCAATCTGCCTTTAAGTTGAAGGGATTTATTTTTTCTGGTGTTTCTTTTTCCCTTTCTATTCTTAAAGAAGGATATTTATCCTTATAATAATTTATTTTTTCCAGGGCCAGCCCCTTAAACCAACCATAAGCAAAGGCTTTCTGCCAATGATTATAAGCTTTAATTTCTTCATCAGCTTTTTCCAATAATAATGCCATATCTTTAAAGAGAAATGTTTTGCTTTTATCATTTTCATATGCTTGATACAAATTTTGATAAGCAGCATAATAATTATTTTTTAGTTCATCTAAAGCAGATTTAAGGATAAAAACTCTGCTGTCACTGAATGAATATTCTTCGGCTTTAATAAGATAATTTTCGGCTTTATCTATATTTTCTTTTTCTATATTTAAAGCAGTCAGCAGAAAATATTTTTTAAACAAAAATTCTTCTAAGCCTAGTTTTTTATCGGCCACCTTGTTTTCAAGCAGAAAAATGGCTGTATCAAGTTTTCCTATCTGATAATAATTTACTGCTAAATCAAGAAAATCACGGCTTTCTCCACTCAAAATTGCAGTTTTTAGAAGAGACATATTTTCTTTTTTTACCTCACCTAAATCTGCATAAACAGCAGATAAATCTCTGCGATATTTTACTTCATATGGTTTTTTAGTAATAAGATCTATATATATATCTTCAGCTGCAGAGTATTCGCCATTATAAAATTTTCTTTTTGCACTGGAAAGAGCAATTTTAGATAAATTGTCATTTGCAATTATAATACCAGCATCCAAATCTGTACCCGGATAATTATAAACACAAAAATCTCCCAGTACGAAAAACAAACCAAAAAGCAGTGCCGATATAATAATCACTCCAAATATTTTATTCATAACCTTTCTCCCACATTAAAGCAATTCACTGGCAATTCTGGCAAGTTCAGATCTTTCACCCTGTTTTAACATAACATGTCCGGCAATTTTTTCTTTATGAAATTTATGTGCAAGATAATTTAAACCATTTTTATGAAGATTCAAATATGGATTATCGATTTGAAATGGATCACCAGTAAACACTATTTTTGTATTTACTCCGGCTCTTGTCACTATTGTCTTAACCTCATGTAGAGATAAATTTTGTGCCTCATCAACAATTAAAAACTGATCAGGAACAGATCTTCCTCGAATATAGGTTAAAGCTTCTATCTGAATCAAACCGGAGTTTAAAAGCTTTTGATATATATATTTATCACTTTTATTTCTGTGAACTATAAAATCTAAATTGTCAAATATAGGCTGCATCCATGGTGAAAGTTTTTCTTCTTTTTCTCCAGGAAGATATCCCAGATCTTTTCCCATGGGCATAATAGGCCGGGCCACAAGTAGTTTGCTGTATTTGTTTTCATCAACTACCTTACTTAAACCAGCTGCAACTGCAAGCAGAGTTTTACCTGTTCCTGCTTTTCCTGATAAAGTAACCAGTTTTATATCATCATTTAACAAAAGCTCAACAGCCAGCTGCTGTTCTCTGTTTCGGGGACTAATTTTAGCAGGAGTACTTCTATTATATTTTAGCTTTTTTAATTTAGTTCCATTATAACAGGCCAGAGCAGTTTTTTTGTTCTGATCTGAAGCTGTAAGCTGTAGAAATTCATTTGGAAACATATCCAGCTTTTCATCCAAATTTAAGTCTTCCAGACTAATTTCTTCTTCAGAATAAAACTTATCAATTACTGAAGAAAGAACCTGAATTTCTTTAAAACCAGTATAAATTTGTTCATCTGATAGCTTTGTTGAGCTGTGCTCTTCAGCTTTTAGACCAAACGCATCAGCAATTAATCTTAAGTTTATATCATCTGAAATTAATACCACCTTCAGATCAGGATTATCTTCCTGTATATGCAGTGCTGTGGAAATAATTCTATTATCCATTTTGCTGGCACTTAACCCTTTAGGGATGCGCAGATCTTTTCCATTTATAACTATACGTAAAATCCCACCTTCTTTTAATTTAACACCTTTATCAAGTCTTCCCTCTGTTCTAATCTCTTCTAGCAGTCGGGAAGTTTCTCTGGCATTATAGCCGAGAACTGAATTATTGCTTTTTAAATTATCTATTTCTTCCACAACAGCCAGTGGTATAATTATATCATTATCTTCAAAAGAAAATAATGCTCGCGGATTATTTAATAGTACATTTGTATCTAACACAAATATTTTTTTCATATTATCCCCTTCTCTGATTCATATTTACCAAAGCGTAAGTCCTGTCTCCTTATCAAATTCTCTCACAAGAGCTTCACCCTCAAGTTCCTGAATATATAATTCAGCGGCAAAAATTTTAGTTCCTTCTGCAAGATGACCTCCAAAAGTGTTTCCCTTATCATCAGCAAATAAAATATGAGCATGTACCATTGGTTCGCCATCTTTTATTGACACATTACCACTAACATTAAGTATCTCAAATTCTCCCTTTCTGGTAATGAACTCATATTCTTCTTTCTGCATATCATAATAGCCAAAAACGGCTTTAGTGGCGGCTCCTATCACATTAATAAAACCTGTTTCAATATTTTTTTCCTTAACAAATGCAGTTATTTCTTTGAGAAGATCATCACCTTTTTGAAGTCTCCCTAAAAAAACCTTTTTTACACTGTATTGTTTCATAATTATTCTCCTTTTTTATTTTTATAGTATTTACATAAATGACTTAAAAAACAGTTTTCACAGTCTGGATTTTGAGCTTTACACACAGCACGTCCATGATTAATAAGCCAGTGGTGGAGATCAATCCAGTATTTTTTGTCTACTTTTTTAGTCAGCTTTTCTTCAGTTTTTTGCACATTTTTCCCATCAGCAAGTCCCAGCCTGGCTGAAACTCTAAAAACATGTGTATCCACAGGAAAGGCAGGTTTATTAAAAGCATTGGCCAGCACAACATTGGCAGTTTTTCTGCCGACTCCGGAAAGTTTTACCAGTTCTTTTCTTTCTTCTGGTACCTTTCCATCATAATTTTTTAAAATCATTTCACTGGTTTTGACAATAAATTTCGCTTTATTTCGGAACAATCCTATACTCTTTATTTTCTCTTCCAGCTCTTTAGGGTCCATTTCTGCAAAATCTTCTGGTCGGGAGTGAGTTTTAAAAAGTTCTTTTGTAACCTTATTTACTTGAACATCTGTTGTCTGAGCTGACAATATAGTAGCAATAAGAAGTTCAAAGGGTGTGGAAAAATTTAATGCTGTAGTTGGATTTGGATAATTTAGTGAAAGAAGATTAACAATTTCTTTTGTTTTTTTCTCCAATTATGTGTTTCCCCCTTTTATTGTTGGACTTATCGTTAAAAAAATGATAACATATTATCTAAAATAAAAGCAAGTAGATAATAGCACACGGGAGGTAAAAAATGCACAATAAACTTGGTATAGATATAGACGGTGTACTGACTGAAGAAGGTCCGAAAAACAACAGTATCTGGCAGCAGAAAATGACTGAATTTTTTGGTCGAAATATAAACTTGCGCAAAAATACTTATAATCTTGCTGAGGCTTTTGGTTTAAATACTGAAGAATTAAATCTTTTTTTAAAAAAAGAGCTGGAAAATATTTATAGACAAGCAACCCCAGCAGAAGGTGCTAAAGAAACTTTAGAAGAATTAAAAGAAAGAGATTTTACACTTATATTGATTACTGCTAGACACAGTAAATACAATACTTTAACCAAAAATTGGCTTAAAAAATATGATATACCCTATGACAAACTTTACCATGAAGACAACAAAGCCCCTCTGGCTGAAAAACTAAAATTAAAGCTATTTATTGAAGATAATAAATTTAATGCTCTAGCAATTTCTAAAAAAAATATCCCTGTTATTCTGGTCAGCAAATATCACAATAAAGATATTGAAAAAAATAATCTCATATACAGAGCTGACAGCTGGCAGGATATAAAAAGGCAGCTGTATACAATTTTATCTGAACACACTGCCACCAATAAATTCTCTTAAAATAGATGTCAGCGGTATTTCATTATCCGGAATTGCTTTAAAACTGCCCAATATTTTCAGGAGCCGCTGTGCCTGAAAGTAATTTTTATCTGTTCTATCAATCTGTTTCAGCAGTGGCTCTACATAATTTTTTAATACTGACAGCTCATATATTAAAGCAGAGTTAAACATTACATCAGCATTTTCCTGAAAAGGAAAGATATTTTTTTCTTCACCCTTTCTTACAGATGTCCATAATTCTAAAGTGCCGGAAGCAGTTTGGCCTCTGTACTGATTATCTCTGACAATTCTTCTTATTAAACGCGTATCTGTAGTAGGTATTCTATTATGACAGTCTATATTTATCTGTGTTAAAGCACTTACATAAATCTTAAATTTTAGATCCTGGGGAATAGTTTCAGTCATCCTGTCATTAAGACCGTGTATCCCTTCTATTAAAATCGGCTGGTCTTCTTTTAAAAACAAAAACTTCCCACTTTTTTCTCTAATACCTTTCTCAAAATTAAACACAGGAAGTTCTATCTTTTTGCCTTGGATAAGCTGTAGAAGATGATTATTAAATAATTCAAGATCAATAGCATTTATAGATTCAAAATTATAACTTCCATCTTTATGACGAGGAGTTTCATCTCTATTGACAAAATAATCATCAACAGATATTTGTACAGGCCTTAATCCATTTATTCTAAGCTGTGTTGAAAGTCTGTGTGTAAAAGTTGTTTTTCCAGAAGCTGAAGGACCTGCAATTAAAATAATTTTATTCCTCGGCATACCCCCTTTAATCTGATCAGCAATTTTTGCTATATTCTTTTCATGCAGTCCTTCTGCTATCCTTATTAGCTCACCATATTCTTTATCTGCTACAACCTGATTTAAATCAACAACATTATTAACATCTAAAATTTCTCCAAGTTTCTCGTACTCCAAATAAACTTTTGCCAGTTTTGGCTGTTCTTTAAAAGGTGGTACAATCTTTTCTTCAAAAAATTTAGGAAATAAAAGGATAAACCCAGGTATACGCAGGTGCAGATCAAATTCATTTAAATATCCTGTTGAAGGCACCATATTATAATAAAAATAATCATAATATCCATCTAATTCATAAACTTTATACAGGTCTTTATCTCTCTCTTTTATAAGTTTTTTTCGAAAATCGCAGTTCTGATTTTCATATATTTTCAAAAGTTCTGCCTGAGAAAATTCTTTTTTAATAATTTTTAAATCTGCTTCAATAATTTCTTTCATCTTACTTTTAATATCATATATATCTTTTTTGCTTATATTTTTTTCTTTTTTTAGTTCACAGTATATACCATTGCTCAGAGAAATTTCAATGTTTAAAATAGCTTCTGGAAACAGCTCATATACTGCTTTTGCCAGAACTAAAAAAAGACTTCTCCTGTAAATTCGATTTCCAAGCTCAGAATTTATAAAAATAGGAGTTATCTCTGTATCATCAGTTATTATTTCATTTAAATCATAAACCTGATTAGCTATAACTGCCGCCATAACATTTTTCTTTTTTTTAACTGAGCTATTTTCTATAATATTTTCTACTGTAACCGGTGAATAAAACTCCAAAGTTTCATCACACATTTTTATTTCCATCAAAAATATTCCTCCCTGTATTTCATATACTGCTGAATTTATTACTACTCAATTTTTAAAGCAGATATAATATAAACAAATTCCCTTTAAAAATGTCTAAAGTTTGATCTGCTGAAAATCTAATAATTATCATTTAACAGCCGTTTTATTTCGGCTTTTACCACTTTGCTGTCTTCTATATACAGAAGTTCTTCTAAAATTTTATATGCCTTGCTTTCATTAATTTCCATTAGTGCCCAGACTGCATAAAATCTAATTATCGGTGATCTGTCTTCCAATTTATTTTTTATTATAGTAAAATATTTTTCAGCTCTTGAATTAGCAGCGGCTATAATTGCATTACGCTGTAAAATACGGAAACCCCGCCAGGATAAAGCCATTTCCTTTAATTCTAAAGGAGGATGTTTCCTATCAATATTTATAAAATATTCAATAACAAATAATTTATCCAGTTTTAATTCTGGATGTCTACTATGTTTAACATTTTTATTATAAGGACATACTTCCTGACATACATCACATCCCCATATATTTTTGCCAATTATTTTTCTTTCTTTTAAAGTTAAAATACCTCTCTTTTGAGTCAGATAGCTTATACATCTACTGAAATCAGTCAGATAAGGTTTTATTATAGCTTCTGCTGGACAGCTGTCTATACACTTTCTGCAGCTTCCACAGTCTATATTTAATTTTTTGTCCGGTTCTATTTTTAAATTTAGCATTATTTCAGCCAAAAATATAAATGAACCATATTCTGGATTAATGATAAAAGAATTTTTTCCGGTAAAACCGACTCCTGCATTTCTGGCAAGAGCTCTTTCCATAAAAGGAGCTGTATCAACAAATTTTTGAAATTTAAATGGTTTTTCAGCTTCTTTCTGCAGCATTTTAATTAAATTTTCCAACATATTGTAAATATATATGTGATAGTCATTTTTCCCAATATATTTTGATAAATAGGGATTATTGTCTGCTTTTTGCTGATAGGATACTGCAAGTACAACGGCAGTTTCTGCATCGGAAAATATTTGTTTAATATCACAAACTTTGTTAATATCTTTATTAAAAAAAGGAGAAGGCCAATATCCACGTTTTTCCCTTTTCTTTAGTATATTTTTTTCGACAGCAAATTCAATTTTATCTGTAATTCTGCATATATCAAAACCTGCTTTTTTGGCAAGTTCCTTAATTTTAGATTTTTTGAGCATAAAAATACTTCCCTTAATTTAAACTGCCTTTTATTTATAGCCATAATATAAAATTATAAAATTTAAAGTGCATAAGATCAATCCTGTTTATTTTTTACAATTGATTCCACCATAAGATCTTCGTTAAACAATATATCCGCATATCCATATAATTCTTCTATTTTTATTTCATCAATAATTTTCATAAGAGAGAATATGTCAATACCAAGCCTTCTATAATTTATAAATTCCGCCGCAAGGCTGCTGAAATTATTAAACATTTTTATATAATTTCCCAGATATTTTTTCTTTATTCTCATAAAGCCTTCATGTATTTCTGACTTTTCTATCTCCTTTAAAGATTCAAGAATAGCTGAAATCATTCTGCCCGTTTCTCTGCTCTCACCATATAAGTGTATATATCCATAATCTTCTTTGCGAATATATGTACTAGAAAAACTGCTGTCTATTATTCCTTTTTCATAAAATTTATTATATCTCACACTGCTTCGAGAAAATAAAATGTCCAGCAGTATATTAACAGCATATTCTTTTTTAATAATTTCTTTTGGAGTAGAAGGAGTTTCTATGTCTTTAAAAGCAATTTGTACAAGGGGACGAGAAATATTCATTTCTTCTTCTACATGTTTTTTATTTACAGTTTTGCTTTCTTCTGGAATAACTTTTACTGGGGTTTTAATATCTGAAAATGATTTCTGCAGTTGATTTTCTTTAACAAGATTTATTATTTTTTCTTCATTAAGATCACCAATTAAAATAAGATCCATATTTGCCGGCTGATAAAAGTTCTTATGACATAAATAAAGATCTTCTGGAGATATACTGCTGACACTTTCAACAGTTCCAGCAATATCATTTTTAACCGGGTGAGTGCTGTAAAGTCCGGAAAGCAAATTAAATAATGAACGCCAGTAGGGGTCATCCTGATACATCTTTATTTCCTGAATAATTATACCTTTTTCTTTATTTACACTTTTATCTGTAAAATAAGGTGTCTGTACAAAATTTAGTAAATTGATTAAAGCTTTATTGAAGTTCTCTGTGCTGGAAAAAAGATAATTTGTACTGTTAAAACTGGTATATGCATTGGCAGAAGCTCCTAAGTCAGCAAATTTATCAAAAATGCTGGCTTCCTTATCTTCAAAAAGTTGATGCTCCAAAAAATGTGCAATCCCTTCCGGAGTGCGAACTTTTTCACCTGTTTCTACATCTATAAATTCAATATCATTGGAACCATAATCTACTGAAACCATTGCATACTGTTTTGTAAATCCTTTTTTATTGAATATATATATATGAAGTCCATTATCTAATTTTTCCTTTATTAAAATTTCTTTCATCTTTTTATCATATACTTTTTCCAAACTGATCATTCCTCACTTCTTAAAAAATATACTGTATCTAATTTAATTTTTTCTGCTGTACTCATTATATCATTTCTACCAACTTTTTTAATATTATTTATTTCAGATATTATTGATTCTGGTTTATCATTAATTACACTCAGCAAATAGTGTGCTGCTAATGATTTGCTGCTGTCAAGATCCTGTTTTAATCGATTAATAATACTTTTTTTAGCCCATTGAAATTCTCTATCAGTAAAATCACCTGCTACAACTGCAGCAATCTGTTCTTTAATTAATTTTAAGACCTCCACATAGTTGTCAGGGTTTATTCCACTGCTTACCATCATAAGACCTTTGGTTGATTCAATAAAGGAATTAATATAATATGCCAGAGAACGTTTTTCCCTTACTTCCTGAAACAATTTGGACTGAGAAAAACCTCCCAGCAGGCTGTTGACAACTAAGAGAGCATAATATTCTTCCATATCCCTTGTAATTCCGGTTCTGAATCCGGCTGTTAGTTTAGCCTGATTTACTGACATTTCTTCAGTAATATACTGTACTTCTCTTTCCGGTACAGTCTTATCAGTAAAATTATCTATAATATCATCTGTAGAAGGCAGTTTTATTTCATCAAAAACATTACTAATAAAAGATTTTTTAAAGTCTCCTACCATAAAAACACTGCTTCTGGCACTGCTTTTTATTTTTTTATATTGATTGTAAAGTTCTTCACAGCTGTTTTCTTTAAGAGATTTAACATCTCCAAGCTTATATATTCCATATTTTTCATCTTTACACATGTTTTGAAAACATTTTTCTACAGCATAATTGTATTTATCATTGATCAAACTATTAATATTTTCTATTTGATTTTTCTTTTCCTGCAGGTAATATTTTTCAACAAATTTTTTTTCTTCAAGAAGAGGATTAAAAATCAAGTCACTCAAAAGCTCAAAACTTTTTCGGCTTAAATTAATATTTTCATCCAGATAGTTTTCATTAACATATTCCAGTGAAAATCTCAGCAGCTGATTTTCTCCCCGTTTTAATACAGAAAAAGAAATACCAGCTCCATAAAGTTTTTTCAGCTCAGTTTTTATTATTCGACTTTCTGGAAATCTATTTGAGCCTCTTATTAATACTGCCGGTATTAATGCATTCATGGCTGCCTCTGACCATGATGTCAGAGGCAGCATAAAATATATTTGAATTAGATTAGTTTTAAATTTATCAGTTGCAAGATAGTGAATACTGTATTTGCTTTTTATTTTTTCGAATTTAAAATTATCCATAATGTATTATTACTCTCCTGTCTCAATCAATTGATTTAATATCTGTCCTAATTGATCTATCAGTTTACCATATTCGGAAAAATTTCCTTCTCTAAGTGCATTTTGAGCCTCATTAAATAATCTGTTTGCTTCAGCAGCAAGTGATTCTACACTGTTTATTACAGCAGATTCATCTTCCTGTAGTTTATCTTCTGCTGCAGGTTCTTCTCCTGGCCCAACTATTTTTGGCTCATCTTCATCAAATAGAGCTCTAAATGCAGCTCCTAGAGACTCCCGCATAACAATATCATTTTTATATGCAGCTACAATTCTCTTTAACTCCGGCAGCCGGCTCGTTTCAGCCTGCAGGTATATTGGTTCTACATACAATATATTATGATCTATTGGAATAACTAAAAGGTTTCCTCTAATCACCTGAGACCCTCTTTGACTCCACAGAGTAAGCAGCTGTGAAATTCCTGATTCCTGATCTATTCTGGACTCTATCTGAGTGGGTCCATATATTAGATTATCTTTAGGAAATTTATATACTAGAATATCCCCATATCTATCACCATCAGATCGAGCTGCCATCCAGGACACCATATTATTTTTATTGGCAGGTGTAAATGGTGACATTAATATAAATTCGGAATCTTCTTCTCCAGGCAGGTTATTTATAATATAATATGGATCAACTTTTACTGCTGTATTGGAATATGTTTCCTTTGGTATGTTCCATACATCCTCTTTATTATAAAACACAACCGGATCCTTCATATGATAGGTTCCATATAATTCTGTTTGTATTTTAAAAAGATCCTTGGGATAGCGAAGATGTTTTCTTAATGAATCTGACATTTCTTCTCCAGGAGTAAAAAGATCATCAAATATCTTCATATAAGTCCTGGCTATCGGATCTTTTTCATCAATAACATAAAAATCCATGTCCCCATTATATGCATCTATAACAACTTTAACAGAATTTCTGATATAATTATCTCCCTTATTATAAGGTTGTGAATAAGGATAAGAATTAGTTGTTGTATAGGCATCATAAATCCAGAACAGACGCCCTTTATCTATGACCAGATATGGGTCACTATCATATTTTAAAAATGGGGCAGCTTTCTGAACTCTTTCTTTAATATTTCTGTAGTACATAATACGGCTGTCATTATTAATATCAGTCGAAAGAATTAGCTTCATATTTCTCAAACGCATTGCATAAATTGCTTTGCGGAGGAAGTTATTAATTTTGACACCACCACTGCCATCATAATTAATATATACGTTTTCTGAACCCATTGGATAATGAAATTCTGTTGATTCAGTATTGACAATTACATAATTATCTGTTTTTTCTCCATAATAAACTGCACTGTTATTCAGTTCAATATCTGCATCAATTTTGGGTGGAATATCTTTAATATAAAATTCTGGCAGCCCTTCAGGAGTTATTTTATTTACAGGACTCATAACAACTCCAAAGCCATGTGTATATTTTAGAGTTTTATTTACCCATGTTTGTGCCTCTGGAGATAATAAACTCTGATCCAGTTCTCTAGCTGCAAGCATTACCTGTCTGTATTCACTATTTATCTCATATCTATCTATATCTACATTAATAAATTTATAATACTGCCTCAACTCCTGTATCTGACTGTAGGTATCAAGCAGTGGCCTGTCGTCCCAAAGGCGTATATTGTTGATTGTTTCTGGATTCTCCATTAATTTGTCATAAGTTAGATCATTTTTAATTTCATAATCTTTTTCTTCTACATCATCAAGTCCATAAGCAGAAAGTGTCATATCAATATTATTTTTGATATATTTACTCTCCAAAGTAATTTCATTTGGTTCAACTCTAAACTGCTGCATAAAAGCAGGATAAAGGGAAGAAAAAATAATAGACACTGCAATCCAGGCGCCAATTCCCCAGATAACAAATTTATAATTATTTTTTATAAAACTAAAAACTACTGCTGCTGCAACAAAAAGTACTGTAAAAAAAAGTATTCTGTATGCCAAAAGATTTGCATTTACATCTGTATACCCGGCTCCAAAAACAACACCGCGAGGAGAAAATAATATATCATACATTTTAATTCTATAATCCCAGGCTTTAAAAAGCAGAAATACAAAAACCAGTATCGAAAGGTGCTTTTTCCCTCGACTACTCAGTTTGATTGATAAATCATTAAACGAATGAACTCCGGTAAAAATAAGGTATATAAACCCGGTAAAAATAAGGGATATAATTACCAACACCATTCCCATTTCTCTCACAAAACGTAAAAATGGAAGTGTGAACACATAAAAACCTATATCTTTAGAGAAAATTGGGTCTACTGTCTGAAATGAAGTTCTGTTTAAAAATTTCAGCACCATCTTCCAGCTTTCACTGCTTATAGAACTAAATAAAAATCCGAAAACAATACTGATCGTAAGATAAATAATATTTATTCTTTTTTTATTTAACCAGTTAAAAATATTACTTCTTTCTTCACCAAATAAAGTTTCCACCCGATTATCAGTTTTAATATTAATAAAATTAACAATTGGTTTTTTGGTAAAATGTAAATTTAAATAAATTACTGAGGCAAATATTACTCCAATAATTATACGCAAAATAAAGTTAGACATAAACATTATCATAAAAGTCTTTTCAAAATTAAGCTCTTTAAACCACAGCCAATCAGTAAAAATACTGGATCCTGCTGAAAGAACTATAAAAATTAAAATAAAAATCAAAATGGCTGCAAAAATAAAAAAACGAATAGATTTAGCCATATTTTTCCCCTTTCATAATTAAAGAATTTTTGAACTTAAAATTTGTCTGCAATCCAGGCTGATCTTTTATCCACTTCATGATAAATTCTCTCTACATCCAGTGTCTTTATTATTCTTTTTTCCATTAAAATTTCTCCATCTACAATTACTGTGTCAACCAGATTCCCATGTGAAGCATAAAATAAATTAGAAAGATTATTATGGTGAGGATAGGAAACAGAATCTTTTGTTATATCTACTAAAATCACATCTGCTGCACTTCCTTCTTTCAACATACCTAAATTTTCTAAATTTAATGCTTTGGCTCCATTTACAGTCAGCATTTTAAGCAGATCCCATATATCAGCTGCTGTTGGATCAGAAGTAGATACTTTCTGTAGATATGAAGCCAATCTTGCTTCTTCTATTATATCAAGATTGTTGTTGCTGGAAACACCATCTGTACCTATAGCTACATTTACACCAGAATTAATTAAATTTGTAACAGGAGCTATTCCACTTGCAAGTTTTGTATTGCTGGAAGGGTTGTGAGCCACAGAGATATTTTTTTCAGCCAATATTTCTATATCTCCTTCTTCTAAATTGACACAATGAGCTGCCAGCACAGGGTTCTCAAAAAGTCCAATTTCATTAAGATATTTAACTGGAGACATTCCTTTTTCTTTAATTGAATTTTCCAGCTCTGTTTTTGTTTCTGAAACATGAATATGAATTGTTAACTTTTTTTCATCTGCACATTTTTTAATCTTATTTAGATATTCTGTTGAACAGGTATATGGAGCATGTGGAGCAATAAGGGTTGTTATTCTTCCATTTGCAGCTCCCTGCCAGTTTTTTGCAAATTCACATGATCTTTTTAGGCCTTCTTCCCCATCGTTTTTTTCAATCAGTCCTTCTGCAAGAGCAGCCCTTATTCCACTTTTACCAACCAGTTCTGCCACTTTATCCATTTCAAAATACATATCTGTAAAAAGTGTTGTGCCTGTTTTTATCATTTCAACAATTGAAAGAGCTGAACCCCAGTAAATATCTTCTCTGTTTAGTTCAGCTTCAAATGGCCAAATTTTATCCTGCAGCCAATTTTCTAGAGGAAGATCATCTGCATATCCTCTCATGAGAGTCATACCTGTGTGTGTATGTGTATTTATAAATCCAGGAAGTGCAATCTTGCCCCGACCATCAATTACTCTGTCAAATATATCTTCTTTTGGACATTTTTCCATAGTATTTATTTCAGAAATATGGCTGTCAATAATTTCAATATAAGCATCCTTTATAATTTCATTTCTTTTACCCGAATAAATTTCATTTATATTTTTAATTAATATTCTCATAATACATTACCTCCATCGTATTTTTTAGAGTTTTTTATATGCTTTAATCAAATAATCAACTGCAGATATTATATTAAGAGGAATTACAATATAAAATAAAGCTAAATCGATCACATGAATATTAAGCAGTTTAACTGCAATAGCAACATAGAGTAAAAACATAGATGTTTTACCCAGCAAACTGGGATTGATAAAATTTTTCCCCATAAGATAAGCAATCCCGGAAGAAAAAAGTATAAATATCTCTCTAGAAAGAAGAATCACAGAAATAAATCTGGGAATTATATTCATTTTTACCAGAACAAGCAAAATACCTATAATGGTTAATTTATCTGCAAGTGGATCTAAAATTTTTCCTATTTTGGAAGTCATATTATATTTTCTGGCCAGATAACCGTCCAAAAAATCAGTCAGACCAGAAATAGCAAAAAAAAGACCTGATATAAAATATTCACCTTTAATAAAAAAGTAAAGAAATACAGGTATTAAAAATATTCTCATTATTGTTATATAATTTGGAATTGTAAACAATTGCACCACTCCAGATAAAAGATATAAGCTGGTCCTGGAAAAAGGACAGGCTTCAATATGATTATATAAGAATTAATTTATAATATATTAAACGTATTAATTATATTATACAGCAGTATCAATCTAAAATCCATGCACCTGTTCAATAAATTGTGATTTATTATAATAAGTCCACTTTTTGTAAGTACTTCTGCATCAACAATTTTTTGTTTTAAATAAGCCCTATCTACAATAAAAAATGAGGATTTTTAGACAGGGCTTTAAAAATTTGTTTTGATTTGTTATTAAAAATTAAAAAATTAATTTTTTTCTTTCATTGTTGTTAATTTTATTTAATTTCTGCCTCTTTTTTCGGGAACTTTCAAAATTTTGCACCTTCATCAAAATGTACATCCAGCTGTGGATAAGGAATACCAATTCCAGCAGCATCAAATGCATCTTTTACATCTTCGTGCATATCAAAATAAACATTCCAGTAATCTGCACCTTTAACCCACAGTTTACAGGCAATATTAATTGAACTTTTTGCATGTTCTGTAACTCTAATTAATGGTGCTGGATCATCTAAGACTAATTCGTGTTTATCAGCAAGGTCTTTTAATAATGAGATTGCTTCATGAAAATCATCATCATAACCTATACCAAAAGTCAGATCAACTCTTCTGGTTTCCATAGCAGAAAAATTAGTAATACTATTGTTGGAAATATTACTGTTTGGTATCATAACTTTTTTATTATCAAAAGTAGTAATTATTGTATATAAAATTTGAATTTCCTGTACTTTGCCTTTATATCCATCTACTTCAATTACATCACCAGCAGAAAAAGGTTTAAAAATTAACAGCAGAACACCACCAGCAAAATTAGATAAACTACCCTGCAGTGCAAAACCAACAGCAAATGAAGCTGCTCCTAATACTGCCACAAATGAAGTTACTGCTAAGCCTAAAGTAGATGCAATAGAAATTACCAGTAAAACCATCAATAATGATTTAACAATAGAAACCAAAAATCCAGTTAAAGTTCTTTCAAATCTGCTCTGCATAGATTTTTCTAACATCTTTGTGATGATTTTTATTGCCCATAATCCAACAATAAGTAATACTAAAGCAAGAACAACCTTCATCCCATAATTAACAGCTAAACTTGCCAATCCCCCCTGAATTTGATCCATTCAAAATCCTCCCAGTTTTTTTATTTATCATGTTGTTTTTAATAGTATTCTATAAAATATAATATTTTCCTTCTTTTATAATATTAAAAGAGAGAACCTCTTGTGATCCTCTCTTTTAATATTAAATATATTTTACACATCAACATTTTCTTTAAATGATTTCCCACTTCTAAATACAGGTACTTTGCGGGCAGGAATCATAATTTCTTCATTGGTTTTTGGATTTCTTCCCTTTCTCGCACTTCTATCTCTAACTTCAAATGTGCCAAAACCGATCAGCTGTACCTTATCTCTTTTGTCTTCAGGCTTAGCAGCCTCATCTTTAAGGTGATCCATAATGGTATCAATCATTTCATTGACAACCACACCAGTATCTTTTTTAGTCATACCAGTTTTTTCAGCTACTACATCAATTAATTCATTTTTGGTCATGCAGCTTCACCTCCTTTTAGTCTTAAACTTATGTATGTCATTATTTATTATTCGTGTTATAACAGCAATCTCCTGCATTAAAAGTAAAAAAACTGTAAAAAATGAGTTTTTTATAATTTTAAGGGATAAAAAACTAAATATCCCAAAAATGATTATCAACTACTTCTTCCATTTCGTGCTTGGGTCCTCTAAGCATTAAATCTTCAACAGCTAGATAAGGATCTTTATCATTAAAAAGAACATCATATACTTCATCAGTAATCGGCATTTCGAAGTCAAAAGTATTATTTTTCTTCCAGTTTGTTATTGCTGCTGTGGTTTTTACCCCTTCTACTACCTGTTTTACTTCTTTTTTTGCGTCCTCAAGAGATAAACCTTTTCCGATTTGAATTCCAAATCTTCTATTACGGCTGTGTATACTGGTACAGGTAACAACCAGATCACCCATACCAGCTAAACCGGCAAATGTCATCGGTCGCCCGCCCTGTGAAACACCAAGACGACTCAATTCCATAAGTCCTCTTGTAATAAGGGCTGCACGAGTATTATCACCAAAATTTAGTCCATCACAAATACCACTAGCAACTGCAATTATATTTTTTACAGCCCCGCCCAGTTCCACACCGATTATATCTGGATTGGTATAAACTCTGAAACTTGGAGCCATAAAAAGATCCTGTACATATTCAGCTAACTCTTGATCTGGAGAAGCTGCAACAATTGCTGTCGGCAGCTCATTTATAACTTCCTCTGCATGTGTTGGTCCGGAAAGTACAGCTACTTTATCTACCCCAAAACTTTTTATGATATCAGAGTTAACCATATATGTTTTCTCTTCAATTCCTTTTGCAGTCGAAATAATTATTTTACTATCATTAATATAATTAGAAATATTTTTCATTACACTTCTTGTAACCTGAGTTGGAACAGACATAATTACAGTATCTGCAAAAAGAACAGCAGACTCGAGATCATTTGTAGCCTGAAGAGTATTCTTTAATTTTTTATCTGGAAAATATTTTTTGTTTATATGGTAGTGATTTATTACTTCAACCTGTTTTTTATCTCTGCAATAAATCTGCACATCATTACCATTATGTGCAAGTATATTGGCCAGGGCAGTTCCCCAGCTTCCTCCACCTATGACAGCTATTTTTTTACTCATTTTTTTCCACTACTTCCTAATTTCTTGGGATCCATTCTATTTTCATTGCCGTTTATTAATCTCTTTATATTAGCTCTGTGGGTATAAATAATAAATAGAGAAAGTAGTACTGCAAAATATATATTTATTCTGCTGTAGCCGGTAAAGAAAACTGTAAAAGGTAAAGTTATTGAGCCGAGAATTGATCCAAGAGAAACATATCTTGTTTTAAACACTATCAAAATCCAGATGACAGCATAAACAACAAATGCTGCTGGATAGAGTCTTAATATAACTCCAAAAGTAGTAGCAACTCCTTTGCCGCCAGAAAATCCGAGAAAAACAGACCAGTCATGACCTGCAATAGAGGCAGCTGCTATCAGTAATATATATAATTCTGGTGCAGAAGATCCTAAAATATACTGGCCCACCATCAGTGCAATATATCCTTTTAGGATATCAAAAATTGCTACAAGTATACCTGCTTTAAGTCCCATAACTCTAGCTACATTTGTAGCACCAATATTCCCACTTCCATACTCCCGTACATCCTTTTTCATGACAAACTTTGTTAAAAGAAAACCAGATGGAATAGAACCAATTAGATAACTTAGCAGTAAAGAAATTACTAATTTCATATTATCCTCCTTATTTTCTCTGCTTTAATTTAAATTTTAAAGGATTACCTACATATCCAAAAGCTTCCCGAAGAACATTTTCAAGATAACGCTGATATGCAAAATGCATCAGCTCTGGATTATTAACAAAAAAGACAAAAGTAGGTGGTTTTATATCAACCTGACTTGCATAATATAGCTTTAACCTTTTTCCTTTGTGGCTTGGTGGTTCTCTAAGCTGTACAGCCTCATTGATAACTTCATTTAAAACTCCAGTTTTTATTCTTAAATTGCTCTGATCAACAACATATTCCAGAAGTGAAAGCATCTCTTCAATTCTCTCTCCGGTTAAAGCAGAAATATATGTTATAGGTACATAATTAAGAAATTTCATCTGATAATATATTTCATCTGTATACCTGACTATTGTTTTATTTTCTTTTTCTATCAAATCCCATTTATTAACAGCAATAACAATTGCCTTCCCTTCATCGTGGGCATATCCGGCAATTTTTTTGTCCTGTTCTGTTATCCCCTTTTGAGCATCTATCACCATTAAAACTGCATCAGCTCTATCTACAGAATTCAAAGCTCGTAAATTACTGTAATATTCAATAGATTCTTTAACACGCGATTTTTTCCGCAGACCGGCAGTATCGATTAGATTAAATTTAATATCTTTCCATTCTATAAGTGTATCTACTGCATCCCTTGTAGTACCAGGTATATCACTTACAATAACACGTTCTTTTCCCACTAAATAATTAACAAGGCTTGACTTCCCAACATTAGGTTTACCGATTATAGAAACATTTATAATATCGTCTTCTGTATCTACTCTTTCTTCTCTTGGTAGTTTATCACAAATTATTTCCAATAATTCACCTGTATTTTTACCGTGTTCTGCAGAAATTAATACTGGATCACCAAAGCCAAGTGAATAAAACTCCCAGCTTATTTCCTCCTGGCGGGAAAAATCTTCTACTTTATTTACAACAAGTATAACTTCTTTATTTGTTCTGTAGAGAATCTGTGCAATTTCCTGATCAATGGTTGTTATACCGGTTCTGCCATCCACAACATATAATATTACATCTGCTTCCTCCATTGCCAGTTCTGCCTGATATTTAATTTTATTCTTAATTATATCTGCTTCTCTTGGAACTATACCACCAGTATCAATAACATTAAATACTCTTCCCTGCCATTCAGCTTTTCCATATATTCTATCTCTTGTTACATTTGGTTCTCCCTCTACAATCGCTTTTCTTCCCCCTATAAAACGATTAAACAAAGTTGATTTACCTACATTAGGTCTGCCAACAATTGCAACTGTATAATTATTCATCTTGTATCACCTCCAGCAGTGCCTTTATATCACAAGCTTTTTCTATTCTATACTTTTTAATATCATTTCTAAATTCAGTAAAACTTATATTATCCAAAAAAATTTCATCATCGTTAAATATAACTTCAGGTAAAATAATTTTATCATACTTTTTATTTAAATTATTAATTGTATTTTTAATATCCTTTGCAGTTAGGAGACCAGTAACAGTTACATCTTCACCAAAAAATTCATTTTTTACAACAGCTGCTTCTATATCTAAGTTATTTATTTTATTTAATCTTTTCAAAACCTTTTTTAGAGCTTTATATCCAAGTTCAGAAGTAATTAAAATAATATTGGTTTTTTTCCCGATTTTTTTTGGAATCTTTTCTTCTAACTCATCCAGCTCATCCCATAGAAGACGAGTTAATCCAATACCGTTTTCTAGCTGTGGAAAATCATGGTATTCTTCATATCCAGGTAATTTACTATCAGTATTTAAATAAAACTCATCAGCAGCATAAATAAAGTTTCTCATGCCGTAATTATTTATAAGCCGTTTCTGCCAGCTTTTAATCTGCTGTAACGCATAATCCATCTCTTTTTCAGTCAGAGTTCTTAAATCTGTCAGTCCATCTCTATATTTGGTAAGGCCAACAGGTACTATACCAATTGATAATATATGTGGATATAGGTTTATTAAATCAGAAATCGTATGATCAAGTTCTTCAGAATTATTGTAATTAGGACATAGTACAATCTGTGTATTAAATTCTATATCATTTTCTTTAAACAACTTAAGCAATTCCATAATTCTGGCTGCATCAGGATTTTTCATCATTTTAACTCTTAATTTTGGATTTGTCGTATGAACAGAAATATTTAAAGGTCCAAGTCTTTTTTCTATAATACGATTTATTTCCTGATCATTTAAATTTGTTAAGGTAATAAAACTCCCCTGGAGAAAAGAAAATCTATAATCATCATCTTTTTGATTTAAACTTTCCCTCATTCCTGAAGGCTGCTGTTTTACAAAACAGAAAATACAGTCATTTGTACACTGTTTAAGCCCATCAAACACAATTTTATCAAATTCAATACCAAATGGCTGACCAGCTTTTCTATAAATTTCTTTTTTAACAATATCTCCATTTTCTTTTTTAAGCATCAGTTCAATATATGGCTCTGATGTTTCATATAAAAAATCTATATAATCTTTAATTTTTTTACCATTTATGCTGATAATTTTGTCACCGATTTTAATACCTTCTTCTGCTGCCGTAGACTCGGGATCTATTTTTTTGATTTTTACCATAATTAAAAGTCCTCCTGTAAGCTTGATAATATCATATTTAAAGGTCTCAGGCAATTTCTGCTGCAGGTAATTAAAAAATACGCAAGAAAAAACCCGCCATCCGGCCGGACGGCGGGTATCAGCTGTTTATTCATCCTGTTCAAAAATATCTCCAACTATTTCTCTAATGGTTGCCCCACCTGAAGAACCTTCTTCTTTTTTCTCCTTTTTTGATTTAGAGGGTGCGGATTTCTCCGGCTTATTTTCTTCCAGTTCTTTCAAGCTGAGTCCAACTCTTTCCTGATCAGCATCAATGTTAATAATCTTAGCTTTTCTTTCTTCACCTACAGTAACTACCTCATCAGCTGTTTTTACATGCCGGTTAGAAAGCTGAGATATATGGATTAAACCTTCAATACCTTTTTCAACTTCCATAAAGGCACCAAAATCTACTATTTTTGTTATTTTTCCTTCTATTATTTCTCCTTCATAGTGCTTTTCGGCAAACTCTTCCCATGGGTCAGGTAAAAGCTGTTTTAATCCAAGAGAAATTCTTTCTTCTTCTTTATTAACTCCAAGAACTTTTACTTCTACTTCTTCCCCTTCCGAAAGAACTTCAGAAGGATGTTCTATTCTGCCCCATGACATTTCTGAAATGTGCAGCAGTCCTTCAATTCCACCAAGATCAATAAATGCACCAAAATCAACTAGTTTGGTTACTTTACCATTAACTGTCTGTCCTTCTTCTAGGGAATTAAGTGTTTCTTCTTTCTGCTCAGCCCGTTCTTCTTCAAGAACCTTCTTGGCAGATAAAACAACATTATTATTATCTCTTTCAACTTCAATTACTTTTAATTTTAGAGTTTTCCCAACATATTCGCTCAAATCATCAACATAGCCGATAGCAACATGTGAAGCCGGAATAAATCCTCTTACCCCAACATCTACTACAAGACCACCCTTAACTTCTTTAGTAACTTCTGCTTCAATGATTTCATCATTTTCATATGCTTCTACAATTTTTTCCCAGGCTTTTTCATAATCAGCCTGTTTTTTAGATAAAATCATATTTCCTTCATCATCTTCCAGAGTAAGTATAACAACTTCAATCTTTTCATCCATACTTACAACATCATGTGCATCTTCAACAGAACGATGACTCAAATGGCGCAGAGGAATAAATCCATCTGTCTTATAATTAACATCTACATATACTCCATTTTCATTTATTTCTACTACAGTTCCTTCTACTTTTTGTCCTTTTTTTAGATCTGCAATATCATTATCACTATATTTAAATTCGCCTGCACCTTCAGTATCTGCATCTTCTATTTCTTCCGCTTCTACTGGTGCAGCCTTTTTTGTTTCAGCTGATTCCTCTGCTGCTTCTACTGGTGCAGCTTCTTTGGTTTCTTCCGCTTTTTCTGAAGCTTCAATTGGAGCAGCTTCCTGTTTGTCTTTACTAACCTCCTCTACAACTTTTTCTTCATTTTCTTCATTTTCAGTCGACTGTACTTCAATTTCTTTTTTTTCTTCTTTTTCTTCGCTCATTAACTGAATAACCTCCCTTATTAACCAGTCTGGAGTTGAAGCTCCAGCTGTAATTCCAACTTTATTTTTTCCTTTCAGCCAGTTAAAATTTATCTCACCAGCTGTTTCTATATGATAAGTAGGGGTTCCGGTAGCTGAACATATTTCTGCCAGCCTGTTAGTATTAGCACTATTTCGTCCCCCTATTACAAACATAATATCCACTTTTTGGGCCAGATCTGATGCCGACCTCTGTCTAATTTCTGTAGTATTACATATAGTATTAAAAACTTTAAGTTCTTTTATTTTAATAATAACAGAACTAATTATATTTTTAAACGATTCAGGCGATTTTGTTGTCTGAGCTATAAAACCAACCCTTTTTTTCAGATTTTGCTGAGCAAATTCTTCCATACTATTTATAATAACTGCCTTTTTGTCTGTAGCACCATATATACCTTTTACTTCTGGATGATCTTCGTCACCATATATAAATGTCTGATAACCTTCATCCACAAGTTTTTTAGCATACTTTTGAGCATTTTTTACAAATGGACAGGTAGCATCTATAATTTTTAGATTTTTTTCTTCAGCTTTTCTAATAACTTCTGGTTCTACACCGTGTGAACGAATAATTACTATTCCAGAATCTATTTCATCTAATGATTGGACAACCTGCACATTCTTTTTTTCTAGTTTTTCTACAGCCTGTGGGTTGTGAATCAGTGGACCAAGTGTATAAACTGTCATATTATTATAATTATCGACAGCTTCCAGAACCATATCTATCGCTCTCTCAACACCAAAACAAAACCCCGCTTCTTCTGCTGTAATAATCTCCAGAACCCTCACCTCCTTCCAGCACAACAACAATAAAACTGAGGAATAAATATAACAAAAACACTAATTTATGCCTCTTATTAGTCTTTCTCTATTTATAGATAAAATCCTTCCTTATTATCAAAAAAAGTGAAAAATTTAGACAAAATACTTCAAATTTCAACTTATAAATTAATTTGTTCAATAATTTTGGTCATTATAATCTTTCCTGCTTTATCTCTTTCAGCTTCAGAAAGTTTTTTATTGTAATAATTATCTAAAGTAAATGGTTCACCTATATTTACTGTGACTTTTCCTTTTCTTTTGATATTTTTTATCCCTACAGGAACAATAGGTGCTTCACTTTTAACTGCAAGCATAACAGAACCACTTTTTGGCTGTCCCGGTTTTCCTTCCGGACAGCGTGTTCCTTCTGGAAATATACCAAGTATTTCACCATCTGCAAGAATTCTTAATGCATGTCTAAAAGCTTTTATATCTGTTTTACTTCTGTCAACCGGAAATGCTTCTGCTATATTTAATATAAACCGCATTAGAGGATTAGTAAAAAGCTCTTTCTTTGCCATAAAACGTATTGGTCTTTTCAGCACTGTACAGAGAATTGGTGGATCCAGATTGCTGATATGGTTTGACATGACTATCACTTTTCCATTATCCGGAATATTATTTCTACCATTTACATCCCAGCGAAAAACAATTGTAAAAATCAACCAGAGAATTTTTCTAACAAACTGATAAGTAAAATTTTTCATAATATCCACCCAATTTATTCAATTATTTTCTTTATCTTATCTATTACTTCTTTGATTGTCAAATTGCTTGTGTCCAGTTCTACTGCATCTTCAGCTTTTCTTAATGGTGAATGTTTTCTGGTGCGGTCAATTTGATCTCGTTTTTTAATACTTCTTTTTACTTCATTATAATCTATATTTTTACCTTTTTCTCTTAATTCATTCCATCTTCTTCTAGCTCTTTCTTCTAAAGACGCAGTAAGAAATATTTTGTATTCAGCATTAGGCAGCACTCTTGTGCCTATATCTCTCCCATCCATTACTACCTGACCAACAGCAGCAATTTCCTGCTGCTTTTTTACCAGAATATCTCTAACTTCTTTAATACCGGCAACTTCAGAAACATGTTCATTTACTTTTTGGCTTCTAAGATAATTACTCAGGTCTTTATTGTCTACATACATTTTATCATTTTCATTAAAATCAAATTTTATATTTTTAGCTGTTTCAATTATTTTTTCAATATTATCTAATTCTACTTTATTTTTCAGTACTTTAAAAGTTACAGCTCTATACATAGCTCCTGTATCTAAATATTTATAATTCAATTCTTCAGCCAAAAGCTTTGAAATAGTACTTTTACCGGCACCTCCAGGTCCATCAATTGCAATGACATTTTTCATAATTTCAACTCCATTTTTATTTATCTGCTAAATCGGGACGAAGATTTCTGGCCTTTCCTAAATACTGATGTCTGACATTCTCCTTATCGATTTTCCCATCCACATGGATTAAAAATCTTATCATTTTCCTGCTGCTTTTTTCTACATTCATTTCCTGCAGACACAGTATTGGTGTATTGGTATATCCAAGATCTCTTACTGCTTTCCCCGGATAGGCCTTATTTAAATCATCAGTAGCTGAGCTTATAATGCTTACTAAATCCACTTCCGAAAGATTGTTTTTTTCTATAATTTTTCTAAAGAGCAGACCTGAAGCTTTTAATATATCATCTTCAGTATTACTATCAACATCCACAGCCCCTCTTATAGCATACAAAATAATTCCTCCTCGTTATAATATATATAATATAGTTAGCCCCTCCAAAAAGTCTTCATATTTGGAGGGACAAAAATTATTATATCTTATTTAATCTGTGTAAAGCAACTTTTGCTGCTTCCTGTTCAGCTTCTTTTTTGCTTGAACCCTGACCTGAACCCAAATTATCTTCATTTAGCATTACTTTAACTACAAATGTTTTATTATGGTCAGGTCCTTTCTCATCAATAACTTCATATTCAGGACGATCATTTCCATCTTTCTGCACAACTTCCTGCAGCATTGTTTTGTAATCCTGAATATGTTTTCCTTCAGCAGCATATTCTATATCTTCTGCAAAAAGTTTAATTATTAACTGGCTTGCAGCTGCAAAACCTTTATCCAGATATAAAGCACCAAAAATTGCTTCCATAGTATCTGCCAAAATTGAATCTCTTTCTCGCCCCCCTGTCATTTCCTCTCCTTTTCCTAAAAATAGATAATCACCAAGATTTAAATTTTGTGCCAGTTCTGCTAAAACTGGTGCACTTACAAGGACGGCTCTCATTTTTGCAAGTTCACCTTCAGGATATTCCGGAAATTCCTTAAAAATATGAGTGCTGATAGCCAGACTCAAAACAGAATCTCCCAAAAACTCCAATCTCTCATTATCCTTTAGAGATTGGCACCTATTTTCATTTGGAAAAGATTTATGGGTTAAAGCCCTCTGGATTAATTTTTTATTATTAAAATTAACATCAATTTTCTTTTCGAATTTCAAAAGTTTATCTTCATTAAATAATTCTGCCATCTCACTCTCACCTTTCCTAGATATAACCTAAAAAGGGATGAAAACTCCGCAAGCGGAGCTCCATCCATATCTATTAAAGAATATCTTCAAGATAATTTACAGCATCCTCTACTGTACGAATTTTCTCCACATCCTCATCAGGTATTTCAACATCAAACTCTTCTTCAAATGCCATGACTAATTCAACCACATCTAAAGAATCTGCTCCGAGGTCATCTATAAATGAAGAGTTTTCAGTTACTTCATCCCTGTCAACTGCTAATTCTTCAACAACAATATCAATAACTTTATCTAAAACATTACTCATCAAGTTCACCTCCTTTCACTGAGTCTTCATTTTATAACGCAAGGTCGACTCAGCACTAGGGCATCGAGCCCGTCGCACTTGTCTTCATTTTATAACGCAAGGTCGACTCAGCACTAGGGCATCGAGCCCGTCGCACTTGTCTTCATTTTATTACATTAACATACCACCATCTACATTTATAACCTGACCATTTATATAATCAGCCATTGATGAAGCAAGAAATAAAACTACATTTGCTACTTCTTCAGCTTTACCAAAACGTCCAACCGGTATATTATTAAGCATCATATCTTTTATATCATCTTTTAGGTCTTCTGTCATTTCTGTCATTATGTAACCGGGAGCCACAGCATTCACTCTCACACCTTTACCTGCAAGTTCACGTGCATTAGAACGGGTAAAACCAATAATTCCAGCTTTTGCTGCACAGTAATTGGCCTGTCCCGCATTGCCCATTAAAGCTACTACAGAACTTATGTTTATAATTCTGCCAGAATCTGATTTTAATAAATACCTTACTGCATGTTTTGTGCAGTTAAAAACACCTTTTAGATTAATATCAACAACTTTATCCCAGTCTTCTTCTTTCATTCTCAACAAAAGTTTGTCAGTAGTTATTCCAGCATTATTAATAAGTATATCCAGACCATTCATCAATTTATAACTTTCTTCTACCAAAACTTTTGCTTCATCAAAATTAGAAACATCTGCCTGAATAACATGAGCTCTACCACCATTTTTTTTAATTATATTTTTAACATTATCGGCTTTATCTTTAGAATTGGCATAATTAATAACTACTTCTGCTCCAGCTTCTGCTAATTTTTTAACTATTTCTGCACCAATTCCACGGGAGCTTCCTGTGACAAGTGCTTTTTTTTCAGAAATATCTATCATATTTCCTCCTTTAAATTGGACCAACCTTAAAATTCTATTTATATAATCTTATTTATTATAACTTTATATAATTTAGTTAAAAATCAACTCATTTTATTAAATTCAATTTTTCTTCTAAAACTTCTATACAGTTTTCAGTTATTTCATCCAAAATCATTTTAACTGTTTTGATATCTTTTATCATGCCGGCTATCTGCCCTGCCATTACACTACCGTGATCTACATTCCCTTCAATAACTGCTTCCCTTAATTTTCCCGATCCAATTTCTTCTATTTTTTTTGGATCAACACACTTTTTTTCAAGTGCATCAAGTTCTCTAGTAAGACTGTTTTTTAGATTTCTAACAGGATGACCGGTGCTTCTCCCTGTTACAATAGCATCTCTATCTCCAGCCTGTAAAATAGCTTTTTTATACTGCTCTGAAGCAATACACTCTTCAGAGCAGACAAATCTTGTTCCTATTTGTGCCCCTACAGCTCCTAATGAAAATACTGCTGCAAGTCCTCGTCCGTCAGCAACTCCACCTGCCGCAATAACAGGAATATCAACTGCATCAGCAACCTGAGGTACCAGTGTCATTGTTGTAAGTTCTCCAATATGTCCTCCAGCTTCTGTTCCTTCAGCTATAACTGCATCAACATTTAATCTTTCCATTCTTTTTGCCAACGCTACTGAAGGGATAACAGGAATAACTTTACTTCCATTTTCCTGAAACATCTTAACATATTTTCCAGGATTCCCTGCTCCAGTTGTTATTACAGGTACATTTCTTCTTAAAGCAAGTTTTACTATATCTTCTGCAAATGGAGAAAGAAGCATTATATTTAAACCAAAGGGTTTATCTGTTAATTTTTCAACTTTATCAATTTCTTTTTCGATAACATCTGCCGGTGCATTCCCAGCTCCAATAACCCCAAGTCCACCAGCTGCAGATACCGCTGCTGCCAGCTCACCTGTAGCAACCCATGCCATTCCTCCCTGTATAATTGGTATCTCTATATCTAATAACTGGGTTAATTCTGTTTTTAACTGCATCTAAATACAACTCCCTATCTGTTCTCTACTTCTATTTTTATTAATGAAACAATATTTTTTTTTACTGCTTTCCTGGCAACTTTTACGGCATTATAAATAGCTGTGGCATCAGAACTACCGTGGCTTATAACAACTACTCCTTTCAGACCGAGCAGTGGTGCTCCACCATATTGTCTGTAATCTATCTTTTTTAATACAGTTTTTAGATATGGTTTTAACAAAAAAGCTGCACTTTTACTTATAATATTCGTTTTAAAACTTTCTTTCAGTAAATCAAAAAAAAATGAGGCCGCTCCTTCTGCTGTTTTTAAGATTATATTTCCCACAAAACCATCTGTTACAGCTATATCACATTTCTCTGTAAATATATCTCTTCCTTCTATATTACCTATAAAATTTTTTATTCTGTCATCCTGTTCAAATATCTGATAGCTCTCCTTAGTTAAATTATTACCTTTACTTTTTTCCTCACCTATATTTAACAGACCTATTTTGGGGTTTTTAATTCCCATAACATTTTCTGCATAAAGCTGACCCATAAATGCAAACTGCAGCATATACTCTGGCTTACAATCTGTATTTGCACCATTATCCAGTATAAGTGTACTTCCTTCTCTAGCTGGAAAGTTAACAGCAATGGGTGGACGCAAAATTCCTTTTATTCTGCCAATATTTAATAATCCAGCAGCCATAACTGCTCCTGTATTGCCAGGAGATATAAATGCGTCAGCTTCAGAATTTTTAACTAAATTTGTGCCAACATTTATTGTTGAATTTTTCTTTTTTCTTAAAGCTCTTATTGGTGATTCATCCATTTCAATAATTTCATCAGCAGAAACAATTTTTACCCGCTTATTGTCATATTCTAAGTTATCTAATCCTCGATTTATAATATCATATCTGCCGATAAGGGTCAAACTTATATCAGTGTCTTCAGTGCAGGCCCTTACCGCTCCTTTTATTAATTCAGAGGGAGAATTATCTCCGCTCATAACATCAACAACAATTCTGTACAATACTTACGCCTCCTAATCCAATGAAAGCTAAAATTTCAGTACTCCATTTGGAAATTATTATATCTCAACCGGCGGTCAAATGCAAGTTTGAGAAGAGAAAAAAGCAGAGCTCCTTTTTAGGGCTGCTCTGCTTTTTCTCATAAAATCTTAAATTATTTGCTGACCACCTTTTCACCTTTGTAATGTCCACAATCTGGACATACACGATGAGGTAAAACCATAGAATGGCAGTGTGAACATTCAATCAGGGTAGGGCCTGTTAATTTCTTGTGTGTACGTCTCTTACGCTTTCTTGTTTTAGAAGTCCGTTTCTTTGGTACAGCCATACTCTCCCACCTCCTTCAATTACTCAGTATCAAAAAAATCCTTCAATTTTGCAAGACGCGGATCAACCTGTTTAACTTCACAATCACAGTCACCTCTGTTTAGATTTTGCCCACAGTATGGACATATACCTTTACAGTCTGCAAAACAGAGAGTTTTTATTGGAAGTGACAGCAGGATATTATCTCTAATAATATCCGCAAGATGAAGTTCATCAGCATCTTCCATTTCTTCTTTAAGCACTTCTTCTTCAATTTTTAAATTAAGTTCAGAATTGTACTTTTCCAGACAGCGACTGCATTCCAGAATAAGTTCTCCTTTCAAATTGCCGCTTAATTGAAAAGAATCTTTAGTATTAAAAATGTCGACATCAAGATGGAGGGGTTTATTAATTCCAATTTCTCTATCCTGATATTTGAAGTCATTAAACTCGAAATCCAGTACTACATGTTTGCAAGCACCAATGTCTTTTAAATCACTGAGGTTTATATACAATTTAATCACCCCTGTAAATAGCCACAGTTAATTATATAAAATGAAGAGATGACTGTCAAGCAAAAACTTAAAATGATAGGGAATTTATTCTGCAACAATTTCTTTTGTATCTCTGGCAATAACAAGCTCTTCATTTGTTGGTATAACCATAACCTTTACTTTAGAACTTTCGCTGCTAATGATTACTTCTTTACCACGGCAGTTATTGGCATCTTTATCAAATTCTATTCCCAGATATTCAAGTCCGGATATTATTTTCTCTCTTGTTTCAACAGCATTTTCTCCAATACCAGCAGTAAACACTATGACATCAACACCACCCATGGCAGCTGTATAAGCTCCAATATATTTTTTAACACGATAATTAAATAACTTAAGTGCAATTTCAGCTCTGTGATTTCCAGATTTAGCTGCTTCTTCAATATCTCTACAATCACTGCTTACTCCAGAAACTCCATATAGACCACTTTCTTTATTCATTATAGTGTCTATTTCAGAAGCAGATAGATTTTCCTTTTTCATTATAAAGGGTACGATTGCTGGATCTATATCACCACAGCGGGTACCCATAACAAGTCCTTCTAAAGGAGTTAAACCCATACTTGTATCCACTGACTTACCATTTTTTACAGCTGCAATACTTGCTCCATTACCCAAATGACATGTAATAATTTTTAGTTCAGATAGGGGTTTTTCAAGCAATTCAGAAGCACGTTGGGATACATATCTGTGTGATGTGCCGTGAAATCCATATCTTCTTATACCATGTTTTTCATAAAACTCATATGGAAGAGCATAAATATATGCTTTTTCCGGCATTGTCTGATGAAAAGCAGTATCAAATACACCAATTTGAGGTTTGCCCGGGAATAATTCTTGACAGACTTTGATTCCAACAAGATTGGGCGGATTATGTAGAGGAGCTAAATCTGAACATTCTTCCAATTTTTTAATTACTTCATCTGTAATATAAACAGAATCTGCAAATTCTTCTGCACCATGAACTACTCTGTGTCCTACTGCCTCAATTTCATCTACATTTTCCACAACTCCATGTTCATCAGAAAGAAGTGTATCTATTACCATTTTTAATCCTGTTTTATGGTCAGGAATATCCTTTTCAATTTTAATTTCATCCCCAGAAAAGTTTTCATATTCCAGAAAGGAATCTTCAATACCAATTCTCTGAACAAGACCATCTGCAAGTACTTTTTCGTTTTTCATCTGAAAAAGCTTGTACTTAATTGAAGAACTACCACAATTAATAACTAAAATTTTCATTTAATAATTTCCTCCTGTGTTTTATCTTTTTATATTATTTTTGTGCTTGAACTGATGTAATAGCAGCAAGGTTAACTATATCTTCCACCGAACATCCTCTGGAAAGATCATTAATAGGTTTTGCAAGTCCCTGCATAACAGGACCAACTGCCTGTGCACCTGCAAGCCTCTGCACAAGTTTATATCCTATATTGCCTGACTGAAGATCAGGAAAAATTAATACATTGGCTTTTCCTGATACACTGCTGTCAGGGGCTTTTCTTTCTGCAACTGATGGAACAAGTGCTGCATCTGCCTGCATTTCTCCATCAATATCAATATCTGGAGCCTGTTTTTGAGCTAATTCAACAGCCTTCTTAACTTTATCAACGAATTCGTGTTTTGCACTTCCCCGAGTTGAAAAAGAAAGCATTGCAACTTTAGGTTCAAATCCTAATAATTTTTCTGCAGTTTCTGCAGTAGAAACTGCAATTTCAGACAGCTGTTCAGCATCAGGATTTGGATTAACGGCACAATCCGCAAATAAAATTACACCGTCTTCACCATAGCTTTTGTCATTTACCACCATAATAAATACACTGGAAACAACAGATATACCTTCTTTGGTCTTTACAATCTGAAATGCAGGTCTCAGAACATTTCCAGTGGCATTAGCAGCTCCAGCTACCATTCCATCTGCCGCTCCAGTATAAATCATCATGGTTCCAAAATAAAGCGGATCCAGAACTGCATTTTCTGCATCTTTTTTGCTTATACCTTTGTGTTTTCTAATCTCAAAAAATTCATCCGTAAATTTCTCTTTGAGATCTGAATATTTAGGATTAATCACTTCAATTCCGGATAAATCCGAACCTGATTTTTCTGCTGCTGCGGCAACTTCTTCTGCAGTTCCGAGCACAATTGGTACTGCAAAATTTTCTTTTTTAATCTGCTCTGCAGCACTTATTACCCTTTCATCTCCACCTTCAGGCAGTACAATGATTTGAGGATCATCTGCGGCTTTGGCTTTAAAATTTTTAATTAAATCCATATTTATTCCCTCCCCCTGTATTTGACCAGATTTTATAATTTGTGAAAATAATAATCTTCTGGTATTATATATATAATACTATATTAAACAAAAATTTCCTTTAAAAACTTTGAAAATAAAAATAATAAAACTTTTAAAAATTTATTTAAATTTATTTAAAATGATGTGTCCACAAAAAGGGTATTTGCGGAACATTAGGCATTTTTCGTTAATCAATCTTAATGAGTTAGAAAGAGAAATAAGACCTCAACACATGATGTGCTGAACTAATCCTGATGCAGGACGTCTCATTTGATTAGGAAGTCTTTATTTCGCTTGTAAACGAATTTTAGTTTGACCGAAAAATGAGTTAGAGACGCAAATAACCTTTTTGTGGGAGAACCTTAAAATACTGGATGGTGATTTAATGTGAAACGATGTGCTTTAATTACTGAATATAATCCTTTCCATAATGGACATTATTATCATCTTCTCAAGGCTAAAGAGATAACCGACAGTGAATCTGCAGTTGCTGTAATGAACGGTAATTTTACGCAAAGAGGAATTCCAGCAATTATTGATAAATGGGCCAGAACTGAACAGGCCTTAAAGTCAGGTGTTGATCTTGTTATAGAACTGCCTCTCCTCTATGGTCTGCGCAGTGCAAAATTTTTTGCCTCTGCAGCTGTTAACCTGATCAAAGAAACCGGACTAATAGACACTATTGTTTTTGGCAGTGAAAACGAAAATATAGATATTCTTAAAGATATAGCCTATGTTTTTAATAATGAAAACAAAACTTACAAAAAAAAGATAAAAGAATATTTAAATCAGGGTTTAAACTATCCGACAGCTAGAAATAAAGCCTTAATTGAATGCCGTAAATTATATAATAATATTAGCAGATATTCAGAAAATGAAATAAAATATGCTGTCTCCAATCCAAACAATATTTTGGGAATAGAATATTTAAAGGCAGTACAGAAAAACAACATAAATATAAATATTAGAAATATAAAAAGAAAAGGACCTGACTACCACAGTTCTCTCATAGAAGGAAAATTCGCAAGTGCCAGCCTGATCCGGAAAATTATACGGGAAAATGACATAAAAAAATCCAGGGAAAAAATCAAAAATTTAGTACCCCCTTCTGCCTTAGATATTCTAAGCAGAGAACTTAATAAGGGTAGATTTATTCCAGATAACCAGCTGCTTATTAGACAGATCATTGAAAAAATAAGGAGATTATCTCCAGAAAAGCTGCTGAAATATCCAGAAATAGCAAATGGACTGGAAAACAGAATATTTACATCAGCTTTAAACACAGGTGAACTGACAGAGTTTTTAAAACAGATACATACTAAAAATTATACAAATACCCGAATCATGCGTTCATTATTATATATATGGCTGAATATTAAAAAGAAAGAACTTAAAACTATAGACAAATACAGTCCTCCATATATTCGCATTCTCGGTCTTAAAAAAGGAAACGAAAATCTTCTCACACAAATTAAACATAATTCTGCATTACCACTTATTATTAATCCTTCAGAAATATTAAGAAGTCCTGATTTTGATACAGATGATCCTGTAAAACTCACTTTAAGCTTCGAAATAATGGCTGATGACCTATACTCTCTACTTCGAAAGTCAGCTTCAGAAAGAAAAGCAAGAGAAGATTATCATAAAAAACTAATTAAAATCTAAATCATTTTCTTATCCTATCTTTAAAATCATATTATAAAAAGCTGCAGAAATCTACTCAAACAATTCAATTTTTTTAGGCTAATTTTATTCATTATTCTCCTTTAAATAATCTAAAACATCATCTATATTATTAACTGAAAGCAGCTGCAGATTTCCCGCATATTTTTCTGCTTCCGAAAAATTCTTTTTTGGAACAATAAATAAATCAACTTCAGCTTTTTGAGCGGCAATGATTTTTTGTTCAACACCATCAATTTGACCAACTGTTCCATCAAGATTTATTGTTCCTGTTCCAGCAATTTTAAGTCCTCCTGTAATATCTTTTTCTGTCAGCTGATTATAGATTTCCAGAGCAAATACACTGCCGGCAGATGGACCGATTATATTATCTGTTTTAAATTCAACTTTTCTCGGTATATCATAATTTAAATTTTTACTTGTAATTAAAACACCTATAGAAGGGTTGCCGGGATTTCCTTCCAATTCCAAAGTCTTCAATTTAAATTTTAATTTTTCATCACCTCGTAATACTGTTAATTTAACATTATCTCCAATTTTTCTATTTCTGATGATATTTACTGCATCAGCTGCCAGTTCCACGGATTTCCCATCTACTTCTATAATAATGTCCCCTTTTTGGAGATTTCCAGCTGCAGTTCCATCTTTCATAACTTCTACAACCTCTACTCCTTCACCACTTACTTCAACATTATATCCGGCTTTTTTGAAAGCAACAGCCTGTGCCTGCAGCTTGCTTTCTTCCATCATCTTTGCCATAAGTTCTATATATTCCTGCATTTCCATTCCTTCGGGGAGCTGTTCTGACATCAGCTCCAGCTCTTTTCCTTTCGGGCTAAATATATTAATATAAAGATAGTCCCATACAGTTGCTTTTTTAGAAGCTACTGCTGTTAATAAAAATTCCCCCTTGTGCTGGTAACCCCCCTCAACATTTATAACTGAAGAAAGTTTCTGGGCTATCCCTGGAGACATAACATAATATGGAGTTGGAATAAAATGAATTAATATGTAAAATATAAATATAATTCCAATTATTCTTGATAATACTTTATTTGTTCGTATTCTGCTGCTCATCTTTAATATCATTACCTTTCCCTATTATTTTTTTTATTTTTTCCAAATTATCTTCAGCTGCTCTTCTGCCTGCTTTGATACAAAAATCAGTTTTGTCCAGATTAAAAGCCGAAAGATTACCCAGCTCAGGCTGAATAAATAAATCTGCATTAAAATCATAATTGACAGTAAAGTTAAGCTGCATTATATCAAAAGTGTTTAACAAAACATCAAAAATATTATTTACAGGTGTATTAATATCTTTAATACTTACATCCACACCGATAACAATATCTGCTCCCATGTCATAACATGTTTTTACTGGAACTGGATCTATTATACCGCCATCAACAAGCTGTCTACCTTGATATTTATAAGGAATATAAACTCCAGGTATCGCAGTGCTGGCCCGAATAGCCTTAGCTGTAGAACCACTATTTAACACAATATGTTCACCCCGTTCAATATCACAGGCCACTGCAGAAAAAGGTATATTAAGTTCACTTATATCTTTCTTTTTGCTCAATATTTCCAAAAAAAACAGCAATTTCTCACCTTTAAGCAGACCTTTTTTGGGAAAAGTTAAATCAGAAAGATGTTCCCAGTCAATCTCTTCTGCAAGTCCTTTAATATATCTAAGCGAAACTCCAGCTGCATAAAGACCCCCAATTAAACTTCCCATACTGCATCCACTAATAAAATCGATTTTGATATTTTCCCTTTCCATAACCTCTAAAAAACCTATATGTGCCAGACCTCTTGCACCACCAGAGCCAAGAGCAAGACCAAGTTTGCAGTTTTTATCATTCATAACACCTTCACCTCTATTTAATCCATTAAATTTATTATATATGTTCAAAGAGTTTAGAGCAAGATTTAATAAAATTAGGAGTTTCCCCAAAATTTATTTTCAAGCTGCAAAAAGGGGGCTTTAGTCATCAACGAAATTTTTAGATTTATCTAAAACTCAATTCGGGTGTGAAATAGGGCACACTAATCAATGAGTCCTCCTGACTCATGATTAGCTCACTCCATCCTGCAGTTCAACCCTATTTCTTCCTTCATTTCGTTAAGATTCATTGACTAAAAATTTCAATATTCCTGTATCTCCCCTTTTTGCAGCAGTATATAAAAAATGGGGAAAGTCCAGTTAATAAAATAGAGTTTCTCCAAAATTATTTTTAAAGCTGAAAAATGGGGAAAGCATTTTTATTAAAAAATGTTTTCTAAAAAAAATTTTATTTTTCCTTGACAAAAATTATTATGTCAGTTATACTTTTATACAAATAAAATACTGTTAAACTTAATAGAAAAATGCCTCATCCAATTCTGGGTGAGGTAGAGGCGCAGAACTGATCAGTAACTCTAAAGATTTAAGAACCTAATTGCTTTAGAGTGAAAGGCTGTTTTGCCGAAGCACAGTTTTTTCGGTTCAAAAAACTGCTGCTGGGTCTGTATATAATATATGCAGGACTGTCATTATAAGTTCTAATCCGGGCTTATAATGTTGCGCTATCTCACATAAAACGGATATTGGAAGAGGTGATTTTTTCTGGTTAATATATTAACCCGGCTAAATCGCCGGGTATTTTTTATTTCTTGAATATTTTTGATAGTGCATTTACAACTAATTTTGGGGGGAGTAAAAATGAACAAGCTTAAACAGATTCGCTGAATATGAAGCCGAGAGTAGATAGTAATTAGAAATCAATTCACACTCACATTAAAAAACCATCAAAAATCTGAAAGGAGTTTTACAATGCACAGAATAAACAGAGCTAATAATTCGATTTTTATTATTTCAATAATAATAATGGTTATGTTCAGTTTCTCAATCTCAGTCCTGGCAGAAGAAAGTGGAAAATATGGAGGAACTTTAAATTATCCTCTTCCTTATCAGCAGAGTATAACGACTCTTGAACCAGGTCAATCAGGTGATGTAACACAGGCGATTATAACAAAAGCTATTTTCTCCAATCTTGTTCGCTATAACGAATCTTCGGGGAAAATAGAACCAGATCTAGCAAAATCATGGGAAATAAGTGAAAATGGATTAGTTTATACATTTTATTTAAGAGAAGGTGTAACTTTTCACAATGGTGAAGCTTTTACAGCCGAGGATGTTCAGTTTACATTTGAAAGAATTCTGGATCCAAAGCAGGCTTCAATCGCTGTGCCTACAGTGCAGGGCATTGCTGGAGCAAAAGAGTATGCAGAAGGGAAAACTGAACACCTATCTGGATTAAAAATTATTGATGATTATACACTCAAAATAACACTTTCTGAACTGGATGTTGGATTTTTAAATTCTATGGCAGATGAACTGGCAGCAATTATGCCAAAAGATTATACTGAAAAGGTTGGAAATGATTTCGGCATGAATCCAGTTGGAACAGGTCCTTTCCAGTTTGTAGAAATGAACCAGGACGAAAATGTAATAGTAGAAGCATTTGAAGATTATTATAATGGCCGTCCATATCTTGATCAGATAAAATTTTTAGTTATGCCTGAAGCATCTACACGCACTGCTTCTTTTAGATCTGGACAGCTGGATGTTGATCTTGTTTCTCCAGCTCAATATAAAGTTTTCAAAAATGATCCTCAGTATGAAGACCAGCTTATTGAAGTTGCTGAAGTATGGATAAGAAATGTGATGTTTAATATGGATAAAGAAAAATTTAAAGATAAAAGAGTTAGACAGGCATTTAACTATGCCATTGACAAACAGCTTATAGTGGATAGGTTATTAAATGGAAAAGCATTTGCTGCAACAGGATGGCTGCCGCCGAGTAGTATAGCTTACAATCCAGAATTAGAAGCATATGAATTCAATCCAGAAAAAGCAAGAAGTTTAATGGAAGAAGCAGGATATACACCGGAAAATCCACTGAAAATTCATATTATAGGCACCACAAATCCTTCCTGGGGTATACCAATTATTGAAGCTGCAAGACCTTATTTAGAGGATGTTGGTTTTAAAATCACTTCTGAAGTAGTAGATGGTGCTACCTGGGCTACCAGAGCAAGACAGGGAGATTTTGAGGCCTTTATTTTCTCGCTGGGAGGGCATTCTTCTCCAGTAAAACAGCTTGCAACAACATTTTGGTCAGAAATACCCAGAAATGCAGGGAATTATGGAAATTACCACAACAAAGAATTTGATAAATATATTGAAAAAGCAATGAATACTGTCGATTTAGAACAGCGTATAGAATATGTACAGATGGCAGAAAAAGTTCTGGTAGAAGATCCTGGAGTCTGGTTTTTTAACTACAACAAGGCTGTAATGATTCATAAGCCCTGGGTTCATGGCATTACAGGAAATGCTTTAGAAATGACGTATCAGCCATTTCATAAAATCTGGATTGATGATTCCAGTCCGCGCAAATAGCAGGAGGTGAATTTCGAGAGTGGGGAGATAATCTTTCTGCTCTCGAAAATAACAATGTTAATATATGTAATAAGACGAATTGCACAATCTGCAGCAGCAATTTTAATTTTACTAACACTATTATTTGTTGTTCTTAATGTTCTTCCAGGAGATGCTGCCTTACTGGCCGGAGATTTAAGAATGGCCAAAAATGAAGAGGTAATTGCAAATATCAGAGCAAAATGGGGACTGGACAAACCACTTCATATTAGATATTTGACTTATATGGGAAATCTCCTAAGATGTGATCTGGGTACCTCTTATAGAACGTCAAATAAAGTTATTGATTTAATTATTCCAAAATTATTCAGCACCATCAAAATTGTTATCACAGCATTTATTGCAGCAGTTATTGTCGGGATTTTTCTTGGATTTATGGCAGCATTATATAGAGGTACTTTGATCGATGTAATTTTAATGATAATTGCTATTTTAGGAATTTCAATGCCCCGATTCTGGCTTGGTTTAATGCTTATGTATTATTTTGCAGTTATACATAATTTTCTTCCAGCATCAGGAACTGGAGATGGTTCTTTTCTATTTATTATTCTGCCCGCTTTAACTTTAAGTATTCCCATGATAGCTCTTATTGCAAGAACTACCAGGTCTGCTGTTCTGGATGAAATTAATCATGACCATGTTAGAACTGCCCGCGCTAAAGGACTTTCAAATTCTGCTGTAAATATTAAACATATTTTTAGAAATTCATTACTATCTATTATAACTATAGTGGGTCTTCAGCTGGGGACAGTTTTTGCCAATACCGTTGTGGTGGAAAAAGTTTTTGCCTGGCCTGGAATTGGAGACCTTGTTGTTAATTCGATTTTCAAGAGAGATATTCCTGCTATACAGGGATGTATCTTGGTCTTTGCACTCTGCTTTATTTTAATTAATTTATTTGTTGATATTTTATATGCATTTTTAGATCCACGTATTTCTTATAGTTAGGGGGCCTATATATGATTAAAAAAATAAAGAAAAATCCACAGCTTACAATTGGTTTATTTATTACAGTTATTGTCATATTTGCTGCAGTTTTTGCCCCGCTTATTGCTCCTTATGATCCTATTGATGATGCCAATTTATTAAACAGCCTGGAATCTCCCGGCAGTGAATTTAAGCTGGGAACCGACCGACAGGGACGCGACATTTTCAGCAGAATAATTTTTGGAGCAAGAATTTCTTTGAGTATCGGCATAATTACTCAAATAATTAACACTTTTATAGGTGTTAGCCTGGGACTTATTGCTGGATATGCTGGTGGAAAAATAGATGATCTTATAATGAATATTACAAATATTATGCTCTCTATTCCTCCACTAATTTTGGCTCTGGCAATTATGGCAGTGCTGGGACCGGGTTTGATTAATATTTTTATTGCTTTAGGATTTACTCTCTGGACTTATACCTGCCGTGTCACAAGAGCACAGACACTTTCTATTAAAAAAAAGGAATATATTTCTGCAGCCAGAGCTATTGGAGCTTCAAACTTCAGAATCATTTTTAAGCATATTCTTCCCAATATTATTGGACCGGTATTAGTTATTGCAACTTTTGGAGTAGCCTCAGCAATTTTAATAGAATCCAGTTTGAGTTTTCTGGGTATAGGAGCTCAACCTCCAACTCCCAGTTGGGGAACTATGTTGAGTAATGGCAGGGATTATATATGGACTGCTCCCTGGATTATGATTTATCCAGGTATTGCTATAGTGATGACAATCTTAGGATTAAACTTAATGGGTGATGGTATTAGAGACTATCTGGATCCACATAAAAAAGGATGATTAAAATGACAAAAAAGCTCTTTTATAATGGTTATATATATACAATGGATGAAAAAAATCCTACTGTAAATAATGTGCTTATAGAAAATGATAAGATAATTGATTTCAATACTAAAATCAAAGATGAATACCAGTTAATTGATCTAAACGGACAAACTCTTCTGCCTGGATTTAATGACAGTCATATGCATGTATTAGCCTATGGTATGACACTGGATATGGTTGATTTAAACAGTGTAAATTCAATTGAAGAAATGATTTCAGCTGTACAAAAATTTATTGAAGAAAAAAAACCGAAAGAAAATGAATGGATTTTTGGCAGAGGCTGGAATCAGGAAAATTTTATTGAAAAAAGAATGCCTACAAGATGTGATCTTGATAAAATTTCAACATCAAGACCAATTGTTTTGACCCGAACCTGTGGACATTTATTAACTGCAAATTCGGCTGCTTTAAAAAAAATTGATATAGATTCTGATACATATATTGATGGTGGAAAAATCTATTTGGATGATAATGAAAATCCTAATGGAATTTTTGCAGAAAAAGCAATGGATTTAATTTATGAAAATATGCCACCTCTATCTGTTGAAGATATAAAAAATTATCTAGTTAAAGCCGGAAAAATGCTGAGAAAAAAAGGTATAACTGCTGTTCAAACAGATGATCTTGATAGTGCAAATGTCGATTTTCAGAAAGTACTGCAGGCCTATTATGAGCTGGCCGATGAAAATAAATTACCTATTAAATTTAATCTACAGCTTAGGCTGAAAACCCCTGAAGAAATTAATGAATTTTTAAAAAATAATCTGATAACTTATTATGATGACTACTTAACTCTTGGACCTCTAAAAGTGCTAGCTGATGGCTCTCTGGGAGCAAGAACTGCTGCTTTACGGGAAAGTTATGCTGATGAAGAAAATCAATTTGGAAAACTTGTCTATGGAAAACAGAAATTATATAATTTATCAGAAATAGCTCTAAAAAATGGAATGCAGATTGCCTGTCATGCAATTGGTGATAGAACTGTTGCTCTCTTTATTGATATTATGGAGAGACTTCAAAAAAGATATGGAAGTGGTTTGAGGAATAGAATAATCCACTGTCAGATTACTGATTATGATTTATTGAACAGAATGGCAGAACTTAATCTGCAGGCTGACATTCAGCCGCCTTTTACTGCCACTGACTGGACTATTGTTTCTAAAAGAATTGGTAAGGAAAGAGAAATTGGAACATACGCCTGGAAGACAATGTTTAATCTTGGTATTAATGCTGCAGGTGGTTCTGACTGTCCTGTAGAATCTCCGAATCCAATCTGGGGTATCTCCTGTGCTGTTACTAGACAGGACAGAGATTATAATCCAGCTGGAGGGTGGCAACCATGGGAAAAATTAACTGTCCAGGAAGCTCTTAAACTTTACACAAAAAATGCTGCATATAATTGTTTTATGGATAATCAAATTGGTCAGATTAAAAAGGATTATAAAGCTGATTTTGTTATATTAGATAATAATCCCTTTTTGACTGCAGAAGAAGAAATTAGAAATATAAAGGTTGCCGCTGTATCTATAAATGGAAAAGTTTACTGGAATTAAAATAACTAGTTTATAAAAGATAACAGGAAGGATGTTTAAATATGGATAATTATGGAATTTTGTCACTGATTCCACCAATGCTGGCAATTCTGCTTGCCTGGTGGAGTAAGGAAGTTATATTATCATTATTTCTTGGAGTTTTTGCTGGTGCAGTTATAATTAACATTAATCCAATTACTGCTTTTATGCATACACTTGATAATTATATACTGGCCTCTCTAGCCGACTCATGGAATGCCGGGATTATATTATTTTTACTGGCTATGGGAGGAATGATAGGAATTATTAATAAAGCTGGAGGGATACTGGCGATTGGTGAATATGTTGCCCGAAAAGCTCAGTCAATTAGAAAAACTCAATTTGCCGCCTGGCTTATGGGGGTACTGATATTCTTTGATGATTATGCCAATACATTAATTGTAGGTAACACAATGCGCCCGATTACAGATAGAATGAAAATTTCTCGAGAAAAGCTTGCCTTTCTGGTTGATTTAACGGCAGCAGCTGTTTCGAGTATTGTTCCTATTTCAACCTGGATAGCCTTTGAAGTAGGTTTGATTAAAGATGGATTTGATGCATTAAATATTGAACTAAATGCATATGCAACTTTTGTACAGACAATTCCCTTTAGATTTTACAGCATTTTAGCTCTTGTTTTTGCACTAATCATTATTTTCAGTGGAAAAGATTTTGGACCGATGCTGGCAGCAGAAAAAAGAGCAAGAAAAACTGGTGAAACATTAAGACCCGGTTCAACACCAATGGTATCACAGGAAATGGAAGAAATTGAACAGCCTGAAGGTCAGAGTTTTTCTTTCTCCAATTCATTTTTACCTATTTTGGGTGTTATAGTGATTACAATTATCGGCCTCTGGTACAATGGTGGAGGAATGACTGAAGGTACTTCTATTCAGGATGCTTTTGGGAATGCTGATGCAAGTATTGTTCTTCTCTGGGCAGCAATAAGCGGCAGCTTAATTGCAGGTATTCTGGCATTAAGTAGAAGAATTTTAAATATCTCGGAAATATTAAACGGCTGGATTGATGGGGCAAAATCTATGTTTATTGCCTGTATGATACTAATTCTTGCCTGGTCAATTGGAAGTATAACAGAAGATTTAGGTACAGCTAATTATATTGTAGGAATTCTGGAAGGAAATATAATGCCAGAAATAGTTCCGATGCTTTTATTTATTATTTCTTCATTTATAGCTTTTACTATTGGAAGTTCCTGGGGAACTGTTGCTATAGTAATGCCACTAGCAATTCCACTGGCAAATTCCATAGGTATCCCTATGCTGCCAACAATAGGTGCAGTTTTAACAGCAGGAGTAATGGGAGATCACTGTTCACCTATATCTGATACAACCATAATGTCCTCAACTGCATCTGCGGTAGACCATATGGATCATGTAAAAACACAAATGCCTTATGCGCTTACTGTAGGTTCAGTAGCAGCTTTATTCGGTTTTCTACCTGCTGGATTTGGCATATCAGCATTTTATTTACTTCCGATTGGAACATTGATACTTTATTTAATCGTAAACTTTGCAGGTTCTAAAGCAGAAAATGAAGATGTATCTTCTGAAGTTCAAAATACAAAAACAGCTTAAAAATATATTTTCTTTTAAAAAAAAGACATTTCTTTTTTAAGATGCTTTAAATCTTTTTCTACAAAGCTGCCTTTTTTTAGCAGCCAGCTCTTGCTGGCTGTTTCTTTTTTCTCAACCATTTCTATAATTCTTTTGTGACAGGTCAATAGAATAATCTGATTTTGTTTGGACAATTTTAAAATTTCATCAACAGCCCTTTCTAAATGTTTAATATCAAAATTGACCAGAGAATCATCAATAATAACAGGAAGTGGTGGTTTTATCTTTCTTATTCTACTCAGTCTTACAGACAAAAACAACTGTTCTTCTGTACCTCTACTCAGCATATCATGACTGTGATATATTTTATCTTCATTATTTACAATATCCAATTTAGCAGACCAGAGATCATCTCCAGGAACTATCTTATTATAATCATTGTTGCTTAGATATTTAAATATTTCTGAAGCATCTTTTAAATATTCATTTTTGATTTTTTTATAAAAATTTTCCTGAAGTTTATCCAATATTAAGCAAACCAGTTTATTTACCGCATATTTTTCAGCAATTTTTTTTAGGTTTTTTCGAGCTTTATCTATTTTCCTCCTGCTTTCATTTAATTTTGCTTGGGAACTTAATTCTTCTAATTTAGTCTCAATATCCTGAACTTTTAATATAATATTTTCTCTTCTTTTTTTAAGATTATTTAATTCAACTTCTGTATCCTGTCTTTCAGTTTCTACCCTTTTTTTAGAATTATATTGAGAAAAACCCCGCAGAATTTTTTCAAATTCACCTTTAGAATCAAACCCATTTTCATCATTATTTTTTGAATATAGACTGTATGTTATCTTCTCATAGATACTGTTTTTTTCTTCTTTTAAAATCAAAAATTTATTATAATCATTAAAAAATTTTTCCAAATCTTCAATCATTGTTCTATCTTCATATTTACTTGCATTAAAAATTTCATTATATATTAATTTAATAGAATGTATAATTTCTTTATTTTCATTTTTTATTTTCTGTAGTTTTGTATTAGATACCAGTATTTTTTCAAGTAAATCAAACTGCTCTGTATGCTTCCTATAAGCTTTAAATTCACTTATTTTATCAAAGCAATATATATCATCACTAAATTTATTAAGATCTCTATATAGGTTATTTACAGCTCTATATTTAGAAATAATATCATCAGTGATGTCTTTAAATTTTCTTGCATTGCTGAGCCAATTTCTCCAGTCATTTTGCAGATCATATAATTCCTCTATAAAATCAGGTAATAAACTGTAATCTAATGTTTCAGGAAAACAGAAAGTTTTACTATAAATATCTAATCTATTTTTTAGAATTTCTAATTTTTTATTTTTAGCATAAATATTTTTTTCTAGACTATCCTTTTCTATTTTGACTAGTTTTATTTTTTCTTCTATTTCTTCGATATCTTTCTTTTTTTCCTTTTTAATCCTATATTCATTATATATAAAATAACTAAAAATAATTGTTCCAGAAAATATTGATAAAATTCCAGCCAAAAAATTTTTACTAAAAAAAGAAAGTAAGACTCCACTTAAAATTAATAGGAATACTATAGAATAAAAAAACCAATTTTTATCTGAAGTATAATTTTTCAATTCTTCAATTTTTTCTTTTAAATCATCTATTTCTCTTTTTCTGCTATATTTTTCCAGATTCAGCCTCTCCAACTCTATTTTTATACTGTCAATTTTTTCAGCATCCTGCCGTGATCTTTTAATTTCTGAATTCACAACCTTATCAATTTTTGTAGAAACAGTTAAATTCTTTTTCAGCAAACTTTCAAATCTAAATATAATTTCTGTTTTCTCATCTTTTAATTCTGATGCAGATTTGTACCAGTTCCTTATTTTTTCCAGATAAAATGATATATTTCTGGCATTATGTATAATTTTATTCTTATAATTTAAAATATTCTGCTGTTCTTCAATATTCAAAGAAGAAACTTTTCTTGATTCCAGTTTAAGCTCTGATATTTTTTTATTATTATTTTTATATTTTTCTTTTAGTTTTTCAAACTCCTTTATTTTATCTTCATCAATCTGTAAATTGTTAAGATGAGAAAATTTTTTGATTTTATTGTTTAATCTAATATATTTTTCAATTGAATCATAGTTTTTTTCCAGCAGATCCAAAAAATCAAGTTTTTTGTTTTTTTGATCAATTTTTAAAGCGGTTTCTTCTTTTTCCTGAAGCAAACTTTTTCTCTCTTTTTTTAACCTGTAATATTTATCAAAATCATTTCTTGCTTTTTCCTGCAGTTCCAATCCTTCATCTATTTGACTGTAATAGGGTTTAAATTCACCTACATTTGTTCTGCCATATTTCCCACCAATATTTTTAGCTTCTTTTAAATATTTTTCTTTAATTTCTGGAATTTTCTTTATCTGATTAAATCCGGCTCCAAGTAAAACAGATTGAAGTTTGGACAGTTCTTTATTTGTATATCCAACCGGAAATGTGCGGAGATAATCCAGAGAAATTCCAAAAATATTTTGATAGGAAAATTCATCCATATTTCCGTAAAGCTGTTTTGCAGTTTCTTTAACTGAAGCTTTACTCTCACAATTATTTTTGATCTGTACTACAGGATAAGAATATCCATTTAACTGTACACTGTAATCCTTGCTATTATCTATTATTTCAGCTTCTACAACATATTTATTAACTGGATTTGGTATATTCATACTTTTACTAAATCCATAACCCAAGTTCATCATAATTTTATAAAGTGTAGTTTTCCCAGATCTATTTTCTCCTGCTATGATATTTAATCCGTTAATAAGTCCTTTGAGCTCTGAAATGCGAAAAACTCCAAAATCTTTTATATATAAATTTTTTATGTACAAATCAATTACCTCCCCCCAAAGAGAGATTTAAGTATTTCAAATTCCGCCTTATTTAAAAGCCTTTCAATTAAATTTTTGTCTATTTCAAAATAATGGGGGTCTGATGAATCATTAAGCTGCCAGATTTCTCCCATTATTTCAGATATTAAAACCATATCTTCTTTATTTAATAAATCATTTTTTACTGCATCAATTTCTCTAAAAATTTCACTTTCTTTAATTTTATTTTCCATTTCATTATCTAAAAAAATATTTTCTGTCAAATTGACAATTTCTTCTGTCAAAAAAAAGCCATCTTTATCATTTAAATTTCTGTTTAATTTTTTTGTTAAATATTCATTAACCCCTTCTTCATCTTCTAATAAAATTTCTGCAGCATCTCCCCTGCCTTTAATAATCCACCTCAGCAGAACAATTTGAATATGCTGCTTTTTATAATTATTTTTAAAAGAATCAGGAATAAATTTCATTTCTGCAAAAGCTGACTTAAATTTACTGACCATTAAATCCATCATTTCGGTAAGATTTTTTATCTTTTTACCAGTAATATCTACATATAGATCCATATAAATAGTATCAGAAAGAGCAAGAAATTGTACATCTGTCAGCTTTTTATTCTCAAATTCAACCAGCAGGGCACCTCCCTGCAGCTGTTCTCCAAAATCTCTTCCCTGTATGTTGCCCGAGAAAAAAACGGCAGGATTTTTATGATTAATGATTTGAGCCTGATGAATATGTCCTAATGCCCAATAATCAACTTTTTTTACGGCAGTTAATTCATTTCTGGAAACAGGTACATATTTGCTGTTTTTACCCTCAAGCTGTGTATGAAGTAAAGCAATATTCAAAAGTTCATTTTGAGGAAAAATATAATTTTCAAAAATTGGATCCCGTTCCTGATGGCCAGAATATGACTGGCCGATTAAATTCACTCTTTCTCTGCCATTTTTTTTGAATTTTTTTAACTCAGGATTTTTGGCAGAAAAAATATTTAAATTTTTCGGCAGCTCTATTAAATCATCAAAATCTGCTCCACTATCGTGATTTCCTGTAATCATATAAATTTCAATATTTTGTTCACTTAATCTCTTACAGCCATCAATGAATATATCAAGAGCTTTTATAGATCTTTGATCACTGTCAAGAATATCGCCAGCCAGCAGCAAAAAATCCACCTCATTTTTACAGCAGCATTCTATTAAATTATTCCAGGCTCTCTGTAGTGCATTATCAGCCATATTACGAATATTTGTGGAATAATTTCCGGAATAATGAAGTGAACTACCAAGATGAATATCCGCAGCATGGATAAATTTTATATTATTTTTCATATTATCTATTTTTCTCCTTCAGCAGATATGAGATAAACTTATCTTCTTCTAATGGAGGACTAAAATAAAATCCCTGAATAAAATCATTATTATATGAATTCAATTTTTTTAATTCAAACTTATTTTCAACACCTTCAGCTATTGTTTTCATTCCCAAAAGATGGGCCATCTTAATTATAAATTCTACTATACTTTCTGCCTCTTTTCCTTTTCTCATATTTTGGATAAAGCTTAAATCAATTTTTAAAAAATCAACTGGAAATTTTTGAAGGTAACTTAAAGAGGAATATCCAGTTCCAAAATCATCTATAGATATAGAAAATTTATTTTCTTTCATTTTTTTCATAATTTCAAATGTATATTGCACATTTTCCATCACACTTGATTCTGTAATTTCAAAGGTGATTAAATCAGAACTAATATTACTATCAGAAACAATTTCAAATATTGATTCCAGATGTGCAGAATCATTGAGCTGTATAGGTGATAAATTAATAGATAAAGGTACAGAATTTATATTATTATTTTCAATTTTATAAAACATTTCTAATACTTTTTTAACAACAAGCAGCCCAACATCTATTATCATCCCTGACTCTTCCAGTACAGGTATAAATTCTGCTGGAGATATAATTCCTTTGTTAGGATCTCTCCACCTCAGCAGTGCTTCAGCAGCAAAAACTTCTTCAGTCTTCCCATTATAGTAAGGCTGATAATACAGCAAAAATTCATCTTTTTCCAGAGCTCTCTTCATCTCTGCTTCCATTTTGCTGTATTTTTTAATATAAATATTATTTTTTTCATCAAAAAAAGCATATCTGTTTTTAGAAATTGTTATAGTAGCAATTTCTGCCTTAGAGATCAGTTCTTCAGCTGTAGTGTCATCTTCAGGATATAATGATATACCAATTTTCACAGAAAGCATTAAATATTCGTTATTAAAAACAATCGGATTTTTAAAAATTTCTATTATTTTTTCAGCCAGTCCATAAATATCATTACTGCTGTCAAAATCATTTACCAGTAAAGCAAATTCATTTCCTTCCAAATATGAAATAAAATAATTTTCATCAATATTTACCAGCAAACTATCTTCTTCAAGATATTCCATAATCCAATCAGCTGCAGCTCTAATAAAGTTTTTCTCATCATCATTTTTTCGATAAATATCATTAAAATATTTTACATCACTTATACTTATAACAAATACAGCTTTGACTTTTTCCTCTTCAAATTCAATTAATTTTTCTAATTTTGTCTTAAAAGCTCTTTTGTTTGGCAGGCCGGATGAAATATCATAATTAGAGATATATATTAATTTTTTTCTTAATTTTTCATTTTTAGTTATATCTTTTCCCACTGATATAAAATTTAATAGTTCACCATCATCTGACTGAATGGGAGTAATTGTCTGTTCAGAATAGAAAAGTTCTCCGTTCCTTTTTTTATTTATTAAAATATCATTAAAAACATTACCTGATTTGATAGTTTCCCACATATTTTTATAAAAAGATTTTTTGTGTTTTCCTGATTTAAAAATAGATGGATTTTTACCTATAATTTCTTCTTTTTTATATCCTGTCACATCTTCTACTGTAGTGTTAGCATATTCAATATTTCCATCTGGATCTGTTATAACAACCCAATTATCAGTTTCATTTATAGCTTTGATTAGATTTGAAATCTTATTTTCTTTATCTATTTCCTGACTGATATTTTCGCCTATTGAGATTATTTCTTTTATATTTTCTTCTTCTTTGATTACAAAATTTTTCCACCTGCATATAATAAAATTTCCCTTTTTATCTACAGCTTCAGATTTTATTTCATTTGAAACTTTACTGTATAATTTATCCTGAATTTTTTTCCATTTATCACGGTCTTTGTCAACTATTAAAGTTGTTAGAAAATCTCTACCTATAATTTCTTCCTTTTTCCAGCCAAAAAGTTCTTCAGCAGCTCTATTCCAATCAATGATTTTCCCTTCTCTGTTCCAGGAAATAATGGCAGATTGTAAATGAAAACAAATCAAGTCCAATTTTTTTTTATTATACTCATTTTTATCAATTTTATTCTGATCTCTTCTTGATATCAATATTATCACCCTATAAATATAATTATTAAAACTGCCGCTGAAGCGGCAGTTTATCGTAACTTTATCTTAACTTTATTCTAATTTAATATAATATCCTCAAGTTTCCTCTTTGGAACATGATGAAGATCATTATTATCACGCCAGTATTTAATATCATCATCCTCGCATTTTTCCAGAACCACTTCTTCAGCTGGATAACCAAGAGCAACTACATATAAAATATCATACCTTTCATCAAGCTCAATTTTAGTTCGAATTCCTTTTTTATCAATTGCTCCCAAAATGCACCCATTGAATCCTTTTTCTACTGCTCTCAATAAAATTGTCTGCATTGCTATTCCAGGATCAGCCCAGTAATTTGTGGAAATTTCCCTGTCTCCCACAACTACAATATATGCAGCTGGTCTTTCACCTTCTTCAGGTCCATCCCAGTCTTTTAAATATCCTGCCCAGTTTGTATATGGAAAAATTTTATCATTACCTTCACTCTCAAAAATTAAATATTTTAAGGGCTGCAGATTGGATGCCGAGGGTGTTATTCGTGCAAAATCAATAAGTTCTTCAAGAGTTTTTCTGCCAATTTTCTTCTTTTCCTGAAATCGTCTTACACTTCTGTTTTTTAATACCAGATCTTTTAACACATTATCTCCCCTTTTTATAATAATAAAATTTGTATAAAGATCAGCCGAACAGCTTTAATTATTAATTTCTACAAATGCTGTCTAATTCCTTCAAATTACTGCTAAAAATAAATCTAATTACTCTTCAATTAAATTTACAATATTACAAGCTCCCAAAATTACAAGCTTCCAAAATTAATCTGCCTTTTTTATTTCCTCTGTCATAATTCATTTTTTATGTCCTCCAATTGTACTGTGAATTCGATTATAATTTTCTTTTAACACAGTATACAGGCTGTATTAAAAATGAGGTACTTCAAAAGAATCCCAATCTCTAAGGGATGCTTCAATACTGGCATAAAATGATTTTATATCTCATTTACCTTTCCAAAAATAATTCATCTTTTCACTTATCATTTTTTCATCTTTTTTTTCAGGCCAGAGTTCTATTCTTCTTCCAGCCCTCATTGCAGCGGCAGTATTATAAAAAAGCTGTTTATTCCTAAATAAATCAGCAAAACTTTCTTTTATTTCAGCTCTTTTGTTCATTTTATCATAAGGACAATTACTTTCTAAAATATTTATATCCAGTTTTTTGATCTCCCTAATTATTGTATCTTCACGCAGAAAAATCAGTGGACGAATTATATAAACATTATTCTGGCTTAAATAGCGAAAAGGCTGCAGTGAAGATATCTGCCCTGAATAAATAATACTCATCAAAAAAGTTTCCACAGCATCATCATAATGATGACCAAAAGCCAGTTTATTACAATTGTTTTCTTTCATATAGCTGACAAGTGCTCCTTTTCGAAAATGTGCACATTTTGAACATGGATTATCTACATCTTCATTTAAAATATATTGAGCAATTTCAGTTTCAATAATCTCATACTGTATATTTAATTCATCTGCAAAAAAAGATAAATCATCATAAATTTCTTTATCATTAAAGCCAGGGTTAACAGTTGCTGCTTTCAAATTAAATTGAACAGAAAAATATTTTTTTAATACTGCCAGAGCATAAAGCAAAAAACTGCTGTCTTTACCACCGGAAAGTCCAACCAAAACATTATCTCCTTCTTCAATCATTTCAAATTCAGCCATTGCTTTAACAATTCGATGATTTATCCACCTTTCCAACCTCAACTCCATATTAAAAACTCCCTTTTAAATTCATCAGTCAGCTTTTCAGCCAGTCTAATAGTTCTTTAGAACGATTTTCTGCAATTTTATAAGCCGAATTATAAAGTTCTTTTAATTTTTCTTTATCTTTACTAAATCTATCTATAGCCAAATTTTGCGGTCTAAAAACAAAAAAATCTCCTTTTTTTTCTTTCTTTCTGATATAATCTATAGTTCGGTTATAAACTTTATAGCGATTTTTAAGTTGATCAACCAGTTGTGGATAATCTTTAAGAAAAAAATTCAATAAAAAACCCGCTTTTAAAGGTTTTTTCCTGTAATTATTTTCTCGTGTTAAAACGATCAGATTTTTTTTATATCCATCAGCCTCAGCCCTATTAACCGGTATAGGTGCTGTAATTCCACCATCAAAATATACTCTCCCTCCCATTTTAACAGGAGTAGAAATTAAAGGCAGACTGCTTGTAGCTTTAAAAATCTTGTCTATTTTTTTCTGGCTGCCGCAATTTTTAGGTTGTAAAAAAACAGCTTTTCCTGCTGTACAGTCTGTAACACCAACAACCAGTTTGCTGTTTGATTTTAAAAAGTTTTCATAATCAAAAGGAAGTATTTTATGTGGAAGCTCATGAAACAAAAAATCCATACCAAAATAATTGCCTTCTTTAATAAGATTTTTTATACCCATATACCTCTCATCTTCCACTAAATCAACAAATATTTTTTTGTTTCTATCAACCTGTCTGGAAACATAATTAGCTCCATTATTTGCCCCAGCTGAAACTCCAACAACATATTCAAATATAAGATTCTTTTCCAGCAAAAATTTTATAATACCTGCTGTAAAAGCACCTCTCATTCCTCCACCTTCCAGCACAAGTGCACAGTCTTCAATATACAAAAAAACTCACCTCATAAATTTCTTTATTTTATATCTTTACCAAACGGCATTAAAGATAAATAAGCCAATTTTAAACTCTGTTTGGCAAAGGGAATGCCGATAATTGTAACAGCAAATATTAAAGCAGATATTAGATTTGCCACAGCAAGTTCCCAGCCAAAAAATATTATCCAGATTATATTGGCAATAAATCCAATAGTGGAACTTTCTTTTTCTACCACTTTTTTCCAAAAGGAGCAAGCTGCATTTTAGCAAGTTTAAAACACTGTTTACCCACCGGAATTCCAATTATTGTTGCATACCATAATATCCCAAAAAACCACCAGCCTACAGCTTCTATAAATCCCCCAAAAATAAACCAGATAATATTTCCTAATAAACTCATATTATTTCCTCCTTCGTTAAATTCCGTTACGTCAAATAACATTGTATTTGTTTTATTTACGACAATAAACGCTGACAAATAATAAACTATTACAAAAAGTAGGTACAGTTTTATTTTAACTAAAATTTATATTTAATAATAAAAGCAATTAAGAAAGAAATAATATAGCTGTAATTTATTATAATAAAGTTTTTAATAGACAGTATAAAAGTTTCTTTTTTGTCCTGTTTTTGCAAAAAATAATTTATATTTTTTACTACTGCAGGAATAGTTACAAAAGTTAAAAGAGAATAAAAAGGAACTATCTTAAAAACAGCTGTAATCAGTATAAATAAATAACATAAATAATAAAAAATTTTAAATAATTTTAGAGATTTATCTCTGCCAATATATATTGGCAGAGTATATCTATTGTTTTCTAAATCATCTTCTATATCACAAATATTATTGGCAAGCATAATATTAGCAATACCTGCAGTAAGAGGGAATGTTGCTAAAAATATTTTTAATATCTCTATCCAATTGAATTGAACAGTAAAAAATACTCCTTCTGTAAAAATATTGATTAAACTCATATTATGTATATAAATAGTCAGCATTGGAATTAAAAAACCCATTAAAAACCCAGAAAAAATTTCACCAGCAGGTGTTCTCGAAATTGGAATCGGGCCACAAGTATATAAAATACCTATTAAAAAAGATATCACACCCAAAAGCAGAACAACAATATCAGTATTTAAAAACAGCAAAACGCCAAAAGCTGAAGCAGCAGTCAGTAGTGATCCAATAACAATTTTAACATTTTTTACCGATAAATTATATTTTACAACTGCATTATGTGATTCATAATTATATCCTTTTTTCTGCTGTGCTTTTTTGTAATCCTGATAATTATTAATCGCTGTTGTAGCCATATCTATAGAAAGAAGAGATAAAAACATAAGCAAAAAATTATGTAAATTAAAGCTCCTGTAAAAATAAAAAGCATATATGTTTCCCAGTATAAAGGGAGTAATACTGGCAATTTTGGTTCTTATCTCTACCAGTTTTAAAAAACTGGTTAATGTCATTTGTTAACTCCTCCTGTATGGTATAAAACATATTTTATCCTAAAATTTTGGAATGGCAAATCCTGCATTATGAATACTGCAGACCTGAAGTACTCACAGTTATAATTTTAATTTTTTCCATCTTGATCACTCCGAACAGCAGCCATTTTATTTTTTAATTTTTCTGCTACAAATTCAGGCACCAGATCACTTATATCTCCACCAAAATAAGCGGCTTCTCTGATTACTGTTGAACTTAAAAAAGCATATTTAGAATCTGTCATCAAAAAAATAGTTTCTATTTCTTTATTGAGATATTTATTCATTGATGACATCTGAAATTCACCTTCAAAATCTGAAACAGCTCTGAGCCCTCTCAATATTGCTTCACCACCAACTGATTTAACATATTCTGTTGTAAGACCCGAAAAGGAATCCACACTAACATTTTTAATATGTTTAGTAGATTCTTTAAGCAAATTAACTCTTTCCTCCATGGTAAACACCGGATCTTTATTGGGATTTAAAAAAACAGAAATTATAACCTCATCAAAAATATTCGCTGCCCTTTCAACTATATCTAAATGCCCATAAGTTACTGGATCAAAACTGCCTGGATATACTATTTTATTTATCATAACAACCTCCCTCTATAAACTCAACTTATAAATATATATTTGAGAACTACCGTATTTACGTTCGCGAATCATCTGAAATTTTTTGCCTAAATCTATTTTTTCATCAGAAGCAGTTTCTATAACTATTAATCCCCTGGAGTTTAAAATCCTATTTTCTAATATAATATTTATAGTTTTTTTAACATAACCTTTATTATAAGGTGGATCCATAAAAATAATATCATACTGAGTTGAAGTTTTCTGCAGAAAATTATAAACATCTTCACAGTATATTTCTCCAAAATTTATGAGATTGGTTTTATTTAAATTTCTTTTTATAATAGAAGCGAATTTTCTATTTTTTTCTACAAAATCAACTTTTTTTGCTCCCCGGCTCAGTGCTTCAATTCCAATACCACCAAAACCGGCATAAAGATCCAAAAAAACAGAATCCAGGATAGACTGGCCCAGCATATTAAAAAGAGCCTCTTTTACTCTATCTAAAGTTGGTCTTACCTGCCTGCTTTTTATAGATTTCAATTTAATACCACCTGCTGAACCTGCTATGATTCTCATAGGTAATAACCCCCAGCTATATCTTTAATTTTATATTTTCTATTTTTTCTTTGAGAAGAGGATATTTTTCTTCCCATCTAATGTCTTTTACCATTTTCAAAGCTTCTTCTCTAGCTTTTTTTAGAATATGTTTATCTTCAATAAGGTTGGCAGCTTTCAAATCATCAATACCATGCTGCCTAGTGCCAAAAAATTCACCTGGTCCCCTCATTTTTAAATCTTCTTCTGCAATTAAAAAACCATCACTGCTGTGGGTCATTATCTCCAGCCTTCTTTCCGCATCTTCTCCAGGAGGATCAGATATCAAAATACAAAATGACTGTGTTTTCCCTCTTCCAACCCTTCCCCGCAGCTGATGCAGCTGTGCCAACCCAAATCGTTCAGCATTTTCTATAACCATTATTGTAGCATTAGAAACATCAACCCCTACTTCAATAACAGTTGTTGCAACAAGTATATCTATTTTCCCATCTCTAAAAGCATCCATAATATCTTTCTTTTCTTCAGCATTTATCTGGCTGTGAATTAAAGCAATTTCAAAATATTTAAAAATACTATCACCCAAAATTTCATAAAGTTCTTCAGCAGAAACAAGCTCCGGCATTTCTTCTGAAGGTTCAATGAGGGGACATACTATATATGCCTGTCTGCCTTCTTTTACTTTGTCTCGAACAAAACTATAAATTTTTGGTCTTCTATTTTTTCTCCTCCAGAAAGTAGCAATTGTTTTTCTACCTGGAGGCATCTCATCTATTATTGAAAGATCCAGATCACCATAAATCAGCATTGCCATAGACCGCGGAATCGGAGTAGCAGTCATTATTAAAAGGTCAGGTCTATCTCCTTTTTCTTTTAATTTATGCCTCTGTTCAACTCCAAAGCGGTGCTGTTCATCTATAACTATTAAACCGATTTTATGATAGTTTATGCTTTCCTGAAAAAGGGCATGGGTACCTATTATTAAATCGATTTCTCCATTTGCTACTGCTTTTTCTAGTGAATCTCTTTTTGAAGATTTTAAACTTCCCACAATAATTTCAATATTATAGTTAAAATCAGCAAATAGTTCTTTGAATTTTAAATAGTGCTGTTCAGCCAAAATTTCTGTTGGAGCCATAAATACACCCTGATAACCATTTGCAATTGTTTCTAATAATGCAAGTGCAGCAATAATTGTTTTACCGGAACCGACATCCCCCTGCAGCAGACGTAACATAGGCTGTTTTCTTTCTAAATCATTTCTTATCTCCTGCCAAACTCTTTTTTGTGCATCTGTAAGATCAAATTTCAGACTATTGATAAAACTATCCATTTTTTCTTTTTTGTAATCATGTTTTATTCCATCTTCAATATTATATTTCTTTTTTTCATTTAAAAAATAAAGCTGAAAAAGAAATAACTCTTCAAAAGCAAGCCTCATATGGGCAGAAATATAATCTTTTTTATTTTTTGGAAAATGTACTGCAGACAGTGATTTTTTTAAAGTAGGAAAATGGTATTTTTTTAAAATATAATCAGGCAGCAGTTCTTTAAGATTATCATTTAAATCAATTAAAGCATTGGATATTATTCTTCTTAGCTTTCGCTGACTAATTCCTTCAGTCAGTGAATATATAGGTACAATTCTGCCCGTATTTAAAATAGGATAATCTACATCCAGTTTTTCGTAAACAGGATTATTAATATCTTTACTTTTATATTTTCTCCAATTCTTTTCACTTATTTTACCTGTTAATAAATAAAATTCCCCCTTTTTAAAATTACTCTGAAGATAATTCTGATTAAACCATATACCATTTACAGCATCAGTATCATCAGAAAAAGTTACTTTTAAAATATCAAAACCTTTTCTGATTTTTTTTAACTCAACCTTAAGCACTCTACCTTTTAGATTTACTTGCTGACCTGGACTGGCATATCTCATTTCAGTAATCTGGCGGCGATCTTCATATTCTCGGGGGAAATAATACAGCAGATCTTTAACTGTTTTGATATTTAATTTTTCAAGAAATTCAGCCCATTTTGGACCAACACCTTTTACATACTGTACTTCTTTTTCTAACTGAATGTTCATTAGTCTAGTAATTCTCCTTTTAACACAACTACACCATAAACAAGTGGTCCAGCATGACAGCCTAACACTGCCCCTATTTTATTAGAAAAAATATTATAATCAAGATTTTCTTTTTCCAACAAACTAGCCTGCAAAAAATTTTTAAATTGATTATAATTATCTGTTTTACGCCCATATACAAAAGAAATATTTACCTGAGAACTATCTGCAATATAATCATTTGTCAGTTCTGTTAATCTTCTATTTGTTCTTTTATAGCCCCTCACCTTTTCTTTAGGCTCCACTTCTCCAGTTAAACCTGATATTTCAAGAACAGGATTGAAGTTCAATATATTTCCAATTAATGACTGAGCTTTACCTATTCTTCCACCTTTTTCTAAATAAGTCAGTTCATTTACTGTAAAAAAAATAGTCAGTTTTTCTCTGGCACTCTCAATTTTTTTGATAATTTCGTTAAATTTAAGACCTTTATTTATTAATTTTGCTGCCATAATAACCAGAAAGCCAAGTCCGGCTGTGGTTGATTTAGAGTCTAAAACCGCAACATCTATTTTTTCGATCTCTGATGAAGCTAATTTGGCAGATTTATAAGTTCCACTTAATGCTGCTGAAAGATGTATTGATATAATTTGATCATAATTTTCAGCCAGCTTTTCATATTTTTCCAAAAACATTCCCACAGACGGTTGAGAAGTAGTTGGAAGTTTTTGAGATTTTTCCATCATGGAAAAAAAATCATCAGTTTTTAAGTCTATTTTATCCTGATAAACTTTTTCCCCAAAATGTACACTTAATGGTACAACCTCTACTTTATATTTATTAAGAATCTTTTCAGATAAATCACATGTGCTGTCTGTTACCAAAGCTATCATAATAAAAACACTCCTTATTCCATTGAAATTATATATGGGTAGAGAGGTTGCCCCCCTGAATATATTTCTATTTCATCAAAATCAAAGTTATCTGTAATTAATTTTTTAATATCTTCTGCATCCTGATTTTCTATATCCTGTCCATAATAAATGGTTATAAGTTCTTCATCTTCAATAGTTTTTTTTATTAATTCTAATATCACATCATTATAATTATTTCCACTGTTTATTATCTTACCATCAGAAATACCTATAATATCATTTTCATTAATTTTCATTCCATTAATTTTGGAATCCTTAACTGCTTTTGTGATTTCCAGAGTTTTTACATACTGTATTTCATTTTCCATCTTTTGTTTCAATTGATTGATATCTATATTGTCATCATCATAAACCATCAGTGCAGATACAGCCTGTGGAATTGTTCGTGTTTCTACTACCACAATATTTTTTTGACTTACCTCTGCTGCCTGATTAGCAGCAGAAATGATGTTTTTATTATTGGGTAGAATTATTATATTATCTGAATCAATCTGCTCCAAAGCCTGTATAAAATCGTTTGTAGATGGATTCATAGACTGCCCACCTTCAATAATATAATCAACACCAAGTTCTTTTAAAATATTTTTTATACCTTCTCCATTACCCACTGATATAATGCCATAATTTTTTTTCATCTTTAATTGTTCCTTCGGAACATTAGTATTTACAGATTCTTCAGCTAAAAAACCTTCATCATCTCTGACATGATCCGGATGGTTCGGAAGAGCAGCAGCTATTTTTTCCGCCTGCATTTTTTCATGCTGTTTTTCCATATTATCAATTTTTATATCAAATATACCACCCTGTTTTAGACCATATTCAAGTACAACACCAGGGTGGTTTGTATGGATATGAACTTTTATAATACCTTCACTGCCTACTACCATTATTGAGTCACCATAACTCTGAAGATCTCTGCGCATCTTTTCTATTCTTCTATTCAATTCACTTTCACTATCTCCATTTCCAATCAACATCTGTGTACAGTAAATAAATTTAATATCTTTCTTTTTTTTAGCTTTATCAGTTCTTTTACTTATTTTATTTTCTCCAGTAATTTTAATTTTTTTATCTTTTAATCCTTTTAAAAGACCTTCAAGCATAGTTAGATATCCCTGTCCTCCAGCATCCACCACTTCTGCTTCTTTTAATGTCTGCAGTAGATCTGGTGTTCTATTTAATGATTTACCTGCTTCTTTTATAATAACAGGTAAAAACCGCATAAAATCAGTGTATTTCTCAGAAGCGATCATAGCTGCCTCTGAAGTTTCTCTAGATACAGTTAATATAGTTCCCTCAACCGGTTTTAAAACACCGTGATATGCCACTTCAGAAGCCTTTTTTAACCCCTCTGCGAAATCACTAGTTCTTATTGTTTTTTTGTTTTTTAAAGATAAAGCAAAACCCCTTATTAACTGTGAAAGAATTACCCCCGAATTACCTCTAGCTCCCATAAGAGCACCTTTAGATAATGCAGAAGCTAACTCTCCCACATTACTGCTTTCCAGCTTCTCAATAGAGCTTACAGCTTCTTTAAAAGTTAAATACATATTTGTGCCTGTATCTCCATCAGGAACCGGGAAAACATTCAGTGAATCAATAAATGACTGCTGCTCTTTTAACCAATATAAAGAAGAGAACATAATTTGCTTAAATTTCACACCATCTATAATTTTAATTTCTTTTTGTATGCTCTCATTATGTGGCATCGCCAACCCTCACTCCCCTTACATTTACATCTATTGTATTAATTTCAATTCCTACTTTTTTTTCGAGGGTGTAACGAACTCTTTCAATAACATTATGTGCAACTTCGTGTATATTAGTACCGTATTCAACAATAATGTTGAGTTCTAAATGTACATCTTCATCCTCAATATTTACAGCAACACCTTTGCTTATATTGTCCCATCCAAGTAAATCTGCCAGTCCATCCTGTACTCCTCTAGATGACATTCCAACAAGCCCATAACATTCCATTACAGCAAGACCTGCTGTTTTTGCTATTACCTCTTCATCAATTATTATTTTACCAAGTTTATTTTCAATTTCTTTTTCCATAAGTTAACACCTCTTTTCATACATAATTATTCTACAATATTATAGTCACCGTTGCAACTTTTAGCCAAAATTCAAATATTCTGTTAGTTATTAATTACTTCAACATCCCATTTCACTTTCCTGCTCATACATTATAAAAGAAGTTTATAAATTATTTTAAATTAATCAAAAATAAATATAAGGAAATTCATTTCAGCACTAAAATTTGCCAACCAGCAGCAATGTATGTTAAAATAAAAGCTGACATAAATTTTTTATATTTTCAAGGAGGTGTTTTCTATGTCCAGAGTCTGTGAAATTTGTGGTAAGGGTGGTAATAAAGCCAATAGCATACAGAGACGTGGTAAAGCTAAGAAAAAAGGTGGTGTTGGTAAAAACATCACGAGTGTTTCCAAAAGAACTCAGCGCCCAAACCTAAAGAAGGTTAAAGCAATAGTTGACGGTTCACCAAAAAGAATTAAAGTATGTACTCAGTGCCTCAAGTCAGGTAAGGTGGAAAGAGCATACTAAATAATTGATATTTACAAAAAGGGAGTTGGCTTGGACTAGTTAACTTCCTTTTCTCAATATATAGATTAATATTCCTATACCAACTTCTACTTTCGCTTCTTTCTCAATAATTTCATTGCTTATCCCCCGGGTTCTGCTTCTAATAAAGCACTGATTTTCAACATTATATTTACAACCGGAAATATAAACTGCATCCACTGAATCAGTCTGAGGAATTAAAGATAACTCATCACCTGAATTATCTTTGAAAATTTTTTTATCTGTTATTATACCTATTTCAAGATTTTCTTCAATAATTCTGCCCTCTATATTAAAATCAGCTATATATTCTAAAAGATTAATATTTCCCAATTCCTGATCAATTCTGCCGCCAAGAGCAGCAAAAATTAAGATTTCTTTAATACCATTTTCTCGACAATAATCTACAGCCAGTTCACTATCTGTTTTATCTTTTTCAACAGGAAATTTAACTACTTTAACTCTGTCATTATCTCTAAAATTATTAAATACCTGTTCTGAAATAGAATCAAGATCTCCAATAATTACATCTGGAACTATACCGGCCTCATATAATATATCTGCTCCACCATCTACAGCAATAATCAATTTATTTTCACAGCTTTCAACAATTGTTAGAATTTTTTTCTGAGAAAAATTAAATATCCCATTTAAAAAAACAAATGCTTTTTGTTTATACATCTGCAGCTATTTCCCTCATTTCTTCTATTGCAGCAGCAGGATTTTCCTTACCAAAAATTGAAGATCCAGAAACTATAATATCCGCTCCTGCACAAATTATTTCAGATAAATTATCTGTATTAATTCCGCCATCAACTTCAATTTTGACATTATAATTATTTTCATCAATTATCTTTCTCAGTTTTTTAATTTTTTTAGTTATCTGTGGTATATAAGTCTGACCCCCAAAACCGGGATTTACAGACATGATTAAAACAAGATCCAGATCAGGTAAAATATACTCTATCTCATCCAAAGGTGTTGCTGGATTAAGAGAACATCCCGCTTTTATATTATAGTCTTTAATCATCTGTATAACTCTATGCACATGCTGAGTAGACTCTGCATGCACTGTTAAAATATCACTACCTGCTCTAACAAATTGATAAATATATTTTTCAGGATTAATTATCATAAGATGGGTATCAAAACTTAAGTTAGTATGTTTTTTAATATCAGCTATTAATTTTGGACCAAAAGTAATATTAGGAACATAAACACCATCCATTACATCAAGATGAAGATAGTCCGCTTTTTGCACTTTTTTTATTTCCTGCTGCAGGATGCTGAAATCTGCAGATAACAACGAAGGTGAAAATTGTGTTCTCATCAGTATTCATTCTCCTTCTCCCTTAATTCTTTATAAATTTGATAGTAACTTTCATATCTTCTTCTGGAAATTTCTCCTTCTTTTACTTTATCCTGTACAGTACAGTTTGGTTCATGTGTATGGGTACATCTATTGAATTTACAGCTTCTGCTGTATTGAGCTATTTCCGGAAAATACCAGAATAGGTCATCTGCTTCAATATTTAAATCTATATTTTCCATGGAAGAAAAACCAGGAGTATCAGCAATCCAACCACGTTCTGAAATAGGAAGCAGTTCTACCATACGAGTAGTATGAACACCTTTTTTCAGTTTTTTACTTACTCCTGCAGTAGGTAAATCTGCCTCTTCAATAACTTTATTTAAAAAAGAAGATTTTCCTACTCCAGATGGACCTGTTAAAACACTTATTTTATCATTAAAGATATCCATAAAACTATCAATATTAATATTTTTTTTAACACTTATAAAATATATTTTATAACCAGCTTTTTTGTAATCTTTAAACTCTTTTTTGTAGTCTAAATCAGTACAGTCAATCTTATTTATTACAATAATTGGCTCAAAACCTGAACTTTCAATAAGCAGCAGAAATCTATCTAAAAGTGATTGTTTAAATTTTGGATTATTTATTGACTGCATTATTAAAACCTGATCAACATTAGCTACTTTTGGTCTTATAAGAAGGTTTTTGCGGGCATATACTTTTTCCAGAGTTAATTTTTCTTCATTTATTTCAACAATATCTCCTGGATATATTTTTTCTCTGATTTTACCTCTAATTCTTGTCTGATATATTTTTTCCTTTTCATCAGCAACAAAGAAAAATCCTCCAATAGATTTAATTAATATACCTTTCATCTAAAAATATCAACCTCCTATTTTTTTAGTCCTTATCAGCCTATTGTCAAAATATATTTTAATTTCAGTTGGGCCGACACTTGTAATATTCCGCATTATACTTTCACCAGGTTGATGGACTGCATTATATACTACATCTTTACCACTATTATCCTTAACTACAATCTTTACTTCTGTTGCTTTTATATTATTAACATTAACTTTGATACTGCTGCTGTATATTTCTGCATTTTCTGGATTGAGGAGTCCTCTGCTGATAACTAAATCAACTGGTGTACCTTCTGGAAGCATATCACCAGGATTATAACTCTGAGATATTATCTGCCCATCAGAAAAACGGGTTGAATTCTCCAGCTTTATTTTCCCAACATTAAGCCCCAATTCCCTGAGCCTTTGAAAAGCTTTTGTTCGATCCATACCAGTTAAATCAGGCATGCTGACTGACATATCTCTTTCTCCTCTGCTGACAAATAGTGTTATAAGTTCATCACTTTTTATTTCTGCACCAGCTGCTGGAATTTGTTCTATAACTCTACCAGCTTTTATTGAGAGTCTAAATACATATTCTATTTCATATTTATTCAGTGATAAATTTTCTAATTCTACTAAAGCTTCTCTCAGTTCCATACCACTCAGATCAGGTAATTTTATTAATTCAGGTCCTTTGCTAATTGTTATATTAATTTTTCGAGTCTGTCTAACTCGTTCTCCTGGAGCTGGAAATTGTGAAATAATATGGTTTTCTGGAACTTCCTCACTAAAAACTTTTTCTTTGTTTTCCTCAAACTTTAATCCAACCTGCCCCAATTCTTTTTCAGCTTCTTCAAAACTCAATCCAACAATATCTGGAACTTCAACTACTGGTACATTTGTGTAAGAATTAAAGAAAAAATAACCTCCAAATACAGCTGCAGAGAAAAATAGAATTATCACTAATATCCAGACTGATGTTCTCTTTAAAAAAAATTTTTCATTTTTTCCTTCTTTATTTTTAAAAAGGCTTTTCTTAACATTATTTTTATCAACTTTTTTTATTCCAGAATCATCATTTGATTCATTATATTTTTTATCATTGTTTTTTCTAAAAAAAATATCTGTTTTTTTCAAAATTTTAGTTTCACCTGGATCGGATTTTTTATTAATGATATTTATATGGTTTTGACTGTTTTTTAAATTTTTAAGAGCCAAAGTTATCGCTTCTCTCATCTGAGAAGCACTCTGAAATCTATCAGATGGATTTTTTTCCATTGCTTTCATAATTAGATTATCCACATCCACAGGAATATCTTTGTTTATTTGAGCAGGCCTTACTGCTTCCTGCTGAAGATGTTTTAATGCAACGGAAATAGGACTTTCTCCATGAAATGGCAGCTCACCTGTAGTCATTTCATAGAGAACAATTCCAAGTGAATATAAATCAGAATATGCCTTTATATCTCCTCCTTTTGCCTGTTCAGGAGAAAAATAATGGGCACTTCCTACAATAGTATCTGTTACTTTCATTGTTGCTGAATTAACAGCTCTGGCAATACCAAAATCTGTTACTTTAACTTCCATATCATCAGTTAAAATAATGTTATGTGGTTTAATATCACAATGAATAATATTATTTTTATGAGCAGCATCTAAAGCTGACGCAATCTGTTTTCCTATTTCAAGTGCTTCTACTAAAGAAAGGTGCCCTCTTTCTTTTATTAAATCTTTTAAATTTTTACCTTTTATTATTTCCATAACTAAAAATATATAATCATCATCAATACCAATATCATATATACTTACAACATTTGGATGAGACAACCTGGCAACCGCTCGTGCTTCCTGCCTAAATTTTTCTTTAAAATCATTATCAGAATAATGTTCCGGACGTAGCATTTTTATAGCTACTTTTCTGTCAAGAAGGGTATCATGGGCAGAATAAACTATAGCCATACCGCCTTTTCCAATTTCTTCTATAATTTTATATCGTTCATTAATAATTTTCCCCTGCATAAATTCACCTCAATCATATATTAAAACAGGAATTTAAGAATTTAAAATTAAAATAAATGTAATATTATCACTGCCTCCATTTTTTAAAGCAGTATTTAATAAATTTTCTGCCAGCAGATCTAAATCTCTGTTAAATACATTAATTAAATCCTCTATTTCTTCTTCTCTTATAAGATCACTTAAACCATCAGTACATAAAAGAATAATATCCCCTGTAGAGATATCCTCTTTGCCAGCATCTATTTCCAGCTCTTTTTCCAGACCCAGCGCCTGAGTCAAAATATGTTTTTGCGGATGATTAAAAGCTTCTTTTTTTTCTAACTTTCCATTTCTTATCAAATCAGCTACTAAAGAATGTTCTTTATTAACCTGTTTTAGCTTTCCTTTACGAAAAATATAAATGCGGCTGTCACCTACATGAGCATAATAAAGCCTTCCTTCTCTGATAAGAGCTGCAGAATAGGTAGTACCCATACCAAGATATTCAGAGTTTCTCTGGCTTTCTTCAATAATTTGTTCATTTACATTATTTATCAGCTTTTTTAAATTCACCAGTATATTATTATTTTTTTTAGGTAAATTGAAATCGCTGCTTTTTTCGACAGCTATTTTACTTGCCACTTCACCAGCAGCATGGCCTCCCATTCCATCAGCTACCAGAAAAAAAGAGCTTTCTTTATCAACAAAATAATTATCTTCATTACTTTTTCTTACCTTCCCTTTGTGCGTAACAGCTTTAAACCGCATTTAATTTCCTCCTAACTGTGTTTTCTTTTGAGCTGGCCACAGGCAGCTTCTATCTCACTACCCATTTCTTTTCTAACAGTAACCTGCAGACCTCTATTGACGAGAATTTCATAAAATTTATCAAGCACTTTTTGGACAGGTTTTTTTATATTTAAAGCTGGAACAGGATTGGCAGGAATTAGATTAATATGGCAGTTAATTCCTCTCAACAAATCAGCAAGCTGAATAGCTAATTCTGGACTATCATTAACTCCATCCATTAAAACATATTCAAAAGTTACCCGTCTGCCTGTTTTTTCTATATAATAATTAACTGCTGACAAAAGCTGGGTTATGCTGTATTTTCTATTGACAGGCATTAATTTGTTTCTCAGTCTATCATTGGGTGCATGAAGAGAAACAGCCAGTCCAATTTGATTATTTTTTTCGGCCAGTTCTTTTATTTCAGGTACAAGCCCAGCAGTAGATATCGTCATTTTCCTCATACCAATATTTAATCCATCATTTTCATTAATAATCTCAGCTGATTTTAATACATTCTTTAGATTTGCCAGTGGTTCTCCCATCCCCATATAAACAATATTACTAATACGAGGACTTCCAAATGTTTCTTTACTTATATCCTGCTGTATTTTTAAAACCTGATCTATTATCTCTCCTGTATTGAGATCTCTCTGCAGACCATCTATTCCTGTGGCACAAAAAGAGCATCCAAGAGCACATCCAACCTGAGAAGAAATACATATACTGTGACGTCCTGATTCTTCAAAGGGAATATAAACACTCTCAATATTTTCTCCATCTTTTAACTTCCACAGATATTTAATTGTACCATCTGCAGCTTTCTTTTTTTCCAGTAGTTCAATATCTGTTATTTTAAAATCAGTCTGCAGATCTTTCCTCATTTTTTTTGGTATATTTGTCATTAGATCATAATCCGAAATACCGTTTCTATAAATCCAATTAAAAACTTGCTCACCTCTATAATTTGGATAGCCCAAATTATTAATAGATTCCATTAATTCATTTCTTGTTAAACTTTTTAAATCCTTCATAATAAAATTAATTCACTCTCCAATTTTTTTAATACGTGCATAAAAGAACCCTTCTGTATTATTTATACCTGGAATTAATTCCAGGTATTTTTCCTCTTTAGAATAAACAGAACCCAATCCTTTTATAGTTTCACTGATATCTTCTAAAATGAAATTATTATTTTCAGTCAATATTTTATTTATTATATTCTGATTTTCTTCGCGGTTGAGTGTACAGGTAGAATATAATAGTTTTCCCCCTACCCTCAATCTATTCAAATTATGACTCAATATACTATACTGTAGATCAGCAAGTTTATTTATGTCTTTTTCCGTTCGCTGCCATTTTATCTCTGGTTTGGAAGAAATCAGCCCCAGTCCACTGCAGGGAAGATCAGCCAGTATTCTATCATATTTTTTTTCATCGTTTAATTTTCTACTGTCAACATTTTCGGTTTCAACATTTTTTATTCCCAGCCTAACAATATTTTCTTGAACCATTTTTAATCTCTCTGAACTTATATCGACAGCTTTTATATAACCTGTATTATTCATTTTTTCTGCTATATGAGCTGTTTTCCCACCAGGCGCAGCTGCAAGATCCAGAATCTGCATCTCCAGATCAACATCAAGCAAAAATGCTGCTAAACCTGCTGCAATACCCTGTATATATGCACCACCTTTTTTAAAAATCTCTGTCTGTACAGGATTAATGCTGCTTTTTACTTTATAAAATCCGGGCAAAAAAATTCTTTCAAATTCAATCTTATCTTTGCACAACAGTTTAATAAAATCACTTTCAGAAAATTTCAGTGAATTATGTCTAAAATACATATTCGGTCGATCATTATTTGCACTTAATATTTTCTCTGTTATTGATATGCCGTACTGTGTAATCCATCTTTTAACAAGCCATTCTGGATGAGAATATTTTATAGATAAATATTTTACCTTATTTTTATTTTTATTAGGAAGTCTAACAGTATCTTTTTTTCTGATAACTTCTCTTAAAATACCATTTACAAATCCAGAAATTTTTTTACCTTTTTTCCCACAGGATTTTTTTACAGCTTCCACAGTTTCAAACACAGCGGCTCTTTCTGGAATTTTATCAAGAAAAAAGAGCTGATATATACCAATCCTCAGCCCCTGCAGAACTTCTTTATCAAGTTTAGAAATGTCAGTTTTAGAAAATTTATCAATAATATAATCCAGATAGATCCTTTTCCTCAATACACCATAAAAAATTTCTGTAAAAAGTCCTCTATCTCTCTTATCTGCTATAGTATGCAAGTGTTTAGCTAATATTTGATCTGAATAATATCCCAGATCTATTTTTATTAATGCTTCAATTAATTTTTCTCTTGCTGTTTTCATTTATTAATTCACCTATTTAAATATGGTATGGATTGTGTTTCAACAAATATTTTAGATGAGCTTCTTAATTGGGAATGTCCTGCCCACCTCACCCCTGTAATTTCTAAGTCTTTTACATCAGTATAAGTAGTTAAGTATTTTTGAAGATATACTCCAAGCCATGGGCCGGCAGCATTAGCAAAAATTAAAGCTATAATTATATTAAAAATACTAAACGTTTTTGTAATAAATAAAAGTATTAAAAATAAAAGAGATGATATTAGGTTGGCAGCTGTTATACTCGTACCACATCTTTTATGGATAGCCAGATCGGCTCTACCAGATTTTAAAGCATTAAGGCCTATTTTTGCAGCTTCTAACACCTGTTCTGGATAACGAGCGCCCATTATATAAAATCCATCTTCTTCTGCATAACCGGCCAAATTTCTGTACCCATACTGTTTTTCCAGAATATTAACTGCTGCATGTTCAATACTGTGATTTTTACGTAATTTTTTATTAGTCGCTATTTTATAAATCTGGCCCGGTATATATATAATATTTATTAATGAATCTAAAGTGAATTTAAATGGCAGTAAAATTAACAGAAACAAAAAGAATATAAAAAATGGAAGCAGAAAAAAAATCATTAATCATCCCCACCCATACCAAAAAGCACTAAAATCCTTAATAGATTTGTTAGAGCAACAAGTGTAGCTGCAACATAAGTAAAAGCTGCTGCTCTGAGAACTTTTTTAGCTCCCTGTATTTCTTTATCATTAAGATAATTTCCTGATTTTAAGATAGAAATTGCCCTGTTGCTAGCATTAAATTCCACCGGCAGAGTAACAAGGTGAAATAAAAAAGCTGCAAAAAACAAAACAAATCCTGTTAAAATTAAAAAATCCACTCTAATAAAAAATCCAAATATAGCCATAGGCAGCCCCATACTGGAACCAATATTAGCAGCTGGAACCAATTTAGCTCTTATATTTAAAGGTTTATATGATTTTGCATCCTGTATTGCATGACCTGCTTCATGTGCAGCTACACCTATAGAGGCAATAGAACTGCTGTTATATACATTTGAGGAAAGGTTTAGCACTTTATCTTTAGGATCATAATGATCACTTAACTTTCCTTTTATCTGATTTACAGACACTCTAGAAATACCACTTTCTTTCATTATTTTAGCAGCTACTTCTGAACCGGTTAGACCGGAATCGCTGTAAACATCACTGTATTTATTAAAAGTGCTTTTAACTTTATACTGAGCATAGGCTGAGAGCAGAAGTGCCGGTATTATCATCAATATAGTTGGATCATAAAAAAATGGAAAATACATATAAAATCACTCCTTTCTTATTTATCCTTCTTATTTATTTTTTGCCTAATTTTTGTACTATTTTTAAATCATGTCCACAGAGAAAATCTTCTGTCTGCATTTTTTTTCGGCCGGGCAGCTGAAGCTTTTTGATATTGATAAGTCCACTACCACACTGTACAATTAAGCCCTCAGACTGATCTGCAGTTACTATGGTTCCTGATTCATATTCCTCTGCTTCTTTTTCTTCATCAATTACTTCTACTTTCCATATTTTTAGCCTATCACCATCAAGATAGGTATATGCGCCCGGCCAGGGATTTACACCTCTAACCAGGTTAAATATCTCTGTTGCATCATCTTCCCAGTTTATTTCGCCAATATCTTTGTCTATCTTATGCACATATGTTGCTTTAGAATCATCCTGTTTTATTCGGGGGGCAGCACCACTTTTAATATCATTTAAAGTTTTAATAATCAGTTTGGCACCTTTAACAGCCAGTTTGTCGTGAACAGTGCCTACTGTATCTGTATTTTTTATTTCCATCTCCTGCTGATATATTATATCTCCATCGTCAAGTCCTTCTCCCATATACATTGTGGTATTACCTGTTTTTTTATCACCATTTATAACAGCCTGATGAATTGGGCTGGCTCCTCTATACTTTGGAAGTAAAGAAGCGTGAAGATTTATACAGCCATATTTAGGTATATTAAGAATGGTTTTGGATAATTTTTGTCCAAAAGCAACTACTACTATAAAATCTAATTTATAGGAATTTAACTTTCTAATAAAACTTTCATTATTTATATTTTCGGACTGAAGAACAGGTATATCAAATTTTTCGGCAGTTCTTTTAACCGGAGAAGGTGTTAATTGCTGTCCTCTCCCTTTTTTTCTGTCAGGCTGTGTAACAACAGCTCTAACATTAATTGTATCATTAAATATTAGTTCTTTCAGACTGGGAACAGCAAAAATAGGTGTCCCCATAAAGATAATATCCATCAAAATCACTCCATAATTTTTACAGTTTTATCAATAAATAGTATTCCTTCTAAATGATCAATTTCGTGTTGAATTGCTCTTGCCTCAAAATTTTCAGCTTCAAATGTTATTTCTTCACCTTCTCTATTTAATGCTTTTACTTTAATTTTTTCTGACCTGATAACCTCTCCTGTTTCATCTGGTACACTCAGACAGCCCTCTTCCATAATAGATTTGCCTGATTCTGAAATGATTTCTGGATTTATTAATTCTATTAAATTTTCGCCAATATCAACTACCGCTATTCTCTGCAGTATACCAACCTGTGGTGCTGCAAGTCCAACTCCATCTTCAGCATACATGGTATCTATCATATTATCAAGCAGTTCATTAGTTTTTTCAGTTATTTTTTCCACTTCTTTTGCTCTACTTCTAAGGACAGGATCTCCCAATTTTCTAATCTGCAAAATTGCCAATGACAAAACCTCCTTCTATAAATAATTATAACATTTTATATGGATCTACATCAATACGAATATTTACATCATCAAACACTTCACTTTTTTTATGAAATTTTTTTTCAATTAACCGCAGAAGATATTCTCTACTGCGAAAGGATCCAAATTTTAAAATGATCTGCCATCTAAATTTATTTCTTATTTTTTTTAAATAAGCTGGAGCCGCTCCAATCTTTTCATCATAACTGCCGTGTATATCAATAAATCTATCTAATTTTTCTGAAGTATGAATAACATTTTTCTCATTATCTCCCTGAATAATTATATTAACCAGCCTGCTGAAAGGTGGATAATTTCTCTTTTTTCTTATATTAATTTCTATATTATAAAAGTCACTGTAATTAAAATCAGCTGCCATTTTAATACTGTAATGATCAGGATTAAATGTCTGTATTACTAATTTTCTTTCATAATTTTGATCTATCAATAAAAGCTGTGTCAAAAGCTGAAAAGTTCTTTCGGCTGATCTGAATTCAGGAATATTCAAAATTGTATCTGCAGAAATTATACCTATTAAACCTACATTGGTATAATACTCACTTTTTACAGCCATTCTGGTCCCAACCAGTATATCAATTTCTTTATTTTTTAATTTTTTTAATATATTATTATATTTATCTTTATCATCAGAAACATCTGCGTCCAGCCTGGCTATCATTTTATCTGGAAATATCTCTCTTATTTCATCAGCAATTTTTTCTGTGCCCATTCCAGATACGCCAATAAATTCACTTCCACATTCCGAACATTTTTCTGGAATCTTGCTTTCTTTTCCACAGTAGTGGCAGATAAGCTTTTTTTCTTCTTTATGATAGGTTAAAGTTATATCACAATTATCACATTTTATAACATGACCACATTTTTTGCAAATTATATAATTTGCAAAACCTCTCCTGTTCATAAAAAGAAATACCTGTTTTTTTTCTGACAAAGTTTTTTTCATATTTTCAATCAGCACAGTGCTGAAATTGCTCAAATTCCCTTTTTCAGATTCCAATTTCATATCAACTATTTCAGCAGAAGGAATACTATTATTAATATATTCATCATCAGGCATAAGTTTTTGATATTTATTAACTGCAGCTAAATATTCTGTTTCAATCGAGGGGGTGGGAGAAGACAAAAAAAGTACAGAATTGTTATCCTGCACACGTCTTGCAGCAACCTGACGGGCATGATAGGTTGGAAATTCATTCTGTTTATAATTTTCATCATGTTCTTGGTCAATTATTATTAAGCTGAGATTTTTAACAGGAGCAAATACTGCAGAACGTGTTCCAACTGCAATAAATGCCTGTCCCGATCTAATTCTGCGCCATTCATCAAACTGCTCACCTGCAGAAAGCTGACTGTGGATTATGGCAATTTTTTCGTTAAAAATATTTTTTAGTTTTTTAACTATTTTAGATGCCATCATAATTTCTGGCACCAGTAAAATTCCACCTTTATTTTCCTCAACCAATTTTTCAATAAGTTTAAAGTATAATATATTTCTTTTTTCTTTCAACACTTCTTTATATAAAAAAGTTTGGTTTTCCTGCTGTATTGATTTTGAAATTTCATTAAATACTTCTGACTGCATTTTATCCAGTTTGAAATCATCTGATAAAAAATCACCTTTAAAAATTTCTGGTTTTCTCCATACTTCTATATTATAATACTCAAGCAGATCTTTTTCTAGTAAACTATATACAGTTTTCGGATATGTTTCAGCCGCCTGTGCCGCTTCTTTTACTGTTATTTTATTCTCCTCATTTTCAAAAAAATATTTTAAAATTAAATACTGTTTTGGAGCTCTTTTTTTAAGTTTTTTGATTTCTTCTGTTTTCTTTTTTGCTTTTGAAGTTAATCTTAAATATCTAACTGTCTTTTTCCTAACTCTTTTATCAAGGACACCCGGAGGCAGTGCTGCCTTAATAACCTGTATCAAATAACTATGGTAGTATTTTGCTGTCCACCTGTAGAGGTTCAGCATTTTTCTATCAAAAAATGATTCATCATATACTTTATTATCAATTTTTTTTAATTTTTTTGGATCTATCTCCACTTTTACATTTATATCTACCACAAAAGCAGAAATTTTTCGTTTACCAAAAGGTACTTTTACCAGGTGACCTATCTTAATTTCCCCTTCTAATTCCTCAGGCAGCAGATAATCAAAAGGTCGATCCAGATCTGCAATTGGAATATCAACTATTACTCTGACAGTACTATTCATTTAATTTCACCACTACTATTGTATTATTTTATATATAATTGAAAACCGAAGGCAGACCTCCACCTCCGGCAAAATGATGTATTTAATTTAATCCTGCTCTTCTGCGCAAATTTTCCACTCTATCAATTTTTTCCCATGGTAGATTTAGATCATCTCTTCCAAAATGACCATAAGCCGCTATCTGCCTATAAATAGGCCTTCTCAGATTCAAATTTTCTATTATTTTGGCCGGTCTTAAATCAAATTCTTCTTTCACAAATTTTTCTAGCTGATAATCATCTATAACACCTGTACCAAAAGTCTCTATCATTACAGAAAGAGGTTTTGCAACCCCAATTGCATATGAAATCTGTACTTCACATCTTCTGGCAAGCTCTGCTGCTACAATATTTTTAGCAATATATCGGGCTGCATAAGAAGCTGACCTGTCAACTTTGGTTGGGTCTTTTCCGGAAAAAGCTCCTCCACCATGTCGTGCTGAACCTCCATATGTATCTACAATAATTTTTCGGCCAGTAAGTCCTGTGTCACCATTAGGTCCTCCAATTACAAATCTTCCGGTTGGATTTACAAAAATTTCTGTGTTTTTATCTATAAATTTTTCAGGTATGATTTTATGTATAACACTTTCTGTTATATCGTTCTTTATCTGCTCCTGTTTCACTTTAGGATGGTGCTGTGAAGAAATAAGGACTTTATCTACCCTAACAGGTCTACCGTCTTCATATTCCACTGTTACCTGTGTTTTTCCATCAGGACGCAGATATTTTAAAGGGCCATTTTTCCTAACATATGCAAGCTGTCTGGCCAGTTTATGAGCAAGCATAATCGGCAGCGGCATCAATTCTTTGGTCTCATCAGAAGCATATCCAAACATCAAACCCTGATCTCCTGCTCCCAATTCAGAAGCTGAGCTGCCTTCTTTTTCTTCTAAAGCATGGTCAACTCCCAGAGCAATATCACTTGACTGCTCATCAATTGCTGTTAAAACAGCACAGGTTTCTGAATCAAAACCAAATTTTGCTCTTGTATAGCCAATTTCTTTAACTGTTTTTCGAGCAATTTCAGTAAGATCAACATAACATGAGGTTGAAATCTCACCAGAAATTAAAATTAGTCCTGTTGTAACAAAACTTTCACAGGCAACCCTAGCCTGTGGATCTTCAGCAATAATTGCATCTAATACAGCATCTGAAATTTGATCTGCAACCTTATCTGGATGCCCTTCAGTTACTGATTCAGATGTAAAAAGATACTTCCTTGTCATATTATCACCTTTCATATATATACCAATAATTTTCTAATTTTTCTTAATAAATATAGTGTAGCATATTAGCTAAAAACTGTCAATTAATTTGGCTGCTCGACAAGCCTTATTAAATACTTATATTTATAGATAAAATAAGATGATAATATAATGATTTTGAGCTACTTTAATAACTGTTTTAGCTATCTGATGAATTTTTAACTATTATAAATAAAGACAGCATTATTAAAAAAACACTTACTATCTGTGCAACCTGCAAATCAGCCAGCATGAGGCTGTCTGTTCTAAAATCTTCTATCACATACCTGGCAGCAGAATAAAACAACAGATAATATGCAAATGTATTACCATCTTTATCAGAAAAATTATAATAGATCATTAAATAGAAAAACAAAATTAAATTAAATAAAGATTCATATAAAAATGTAGGCTCTCTGTAAACCCCTCCTATATACATCTGTTTTTTTATAAAATCAGGAAAATGATTTATATACTCGACCCCAACAATTCTTCCATAAGATTCTCTATTAAAAAAATTCCCCCACCTACCAATACTTTGAGCAAATGCAAATGCTGGAGATATTATATCAAGCAGCTTTAAAAACGGAACATTTCTTTTCCTGCTCAAATAATAGAGTACAGCAACACCAGAAAAAGCAGCCCCATGAATTGCCAGCCCACCTCTCCAGATAGAAAATATTAATGACGGATTTTTAAAATAATAATTATAATTAAATAATACATAATATAATCTGGCACCTAATATTGATACTGGAATTCCATAAATAAGAAAATCTAAAAAAAACTCAATTTCAACAAATCTTTCTTTTTTTAGAAGTTTATTAATAATACACAGAGATATAAAAATAGAAGTTATTATTAAAACTCCATACCATCTTATTTCAATATTTCCTATTTGCAGTAATACCGGGTTCAAAACAGATGGCACCCCTCTCTTTATAAAGATTATATGATTAATCCTTAAAAAATCAAAATAAAGGACAGCATAACTGCTGTCCGATAATTATTATACATTTTTCATTTTAGGATCAAGTGCATCTCTCAAACCATCACCAAGTAAATTAAACCCTAATACACCAAAAATTATTGCCAATCCAGGAAATGTAGCTACCCATGGTGCTTTTTGAAGAGAACTTCTTGCATCACTTAACATAGCTCCCCACTCTGGAGAAGGTGGTTGAGCTCCAAGGCCAAGAAAACTTAATGCAGCTGCTTCCAGAATTGCTGTAGCAATACTCAAAGTGGTCTGTACAATTAAAGGAGCCATTGCATTTGGTAAGATATGCTTAAATAAAATCCTCATATCACCTGCACCAAGTGCTCTGGCAGCACTAATATATTCACTTTCTTTAATTGAAAGTACCGATGAGCGAATAATCCTCGCAAACCGTGGTATATTTATAATTCCAATAGCCAACATGGCATTTTTTAGTTGTGGTCCTAAAATAGCTACAATTGCTATAGCTAAAAGAATACTGGGAAAAGCAAGCATTATATCCATCAATCTCATTATTATCATATCTACTTTTCCACCATAAAAACCTGCAACAAGTCCAAACCCAACTCCAAAAATCAGGGCCAGAGATACAGAAATTAAACCAACCTGTAGTGAAATTCTGGATCCAAATATAATTCTGCTTAATATATCTCTTCCCATACCATCTGTTCCGAGCAGATGCTCTGATGATGGAGCTTTATATCTAGCCATTATATTTGTTTTTAAAGGATCATATGGTGCCAGTACAGGAGCAAAAACAGCGACAAGTAATAGTAGAAATATTACTGTCAGCCCCGCTACTCCAATTCTGCTTTTTATTAATCTTCTAAAAGCTTCCAGCCATGGATTGGTATTTTTTTGCATTATTTTTTTCTGCTTTATTTTTTTATTATTTTTTCCCGCCATTCTAATTTCCTCCTCTACTCGTACTGAATCCGCGGATCTACAGTTGCATACGACAGGTCAACTATAAGATTAACAAATACAAATACTCCAGCAAAAAACAAAATTCCTCCCTGTACTATTGGAAAATCTCTTGCATATATAGCGTCAACAAGATATTTCCCCAGACCCGGCCAGGAAAAAATAGTTTCTGTCATAACTGCTCCCCCTAAGAGAACACCAAACTGAAGTCCAACAACCGTTATTATTGGTACCAGTGCATTTTTCAAAGCATGTTTAAAAATCACTGCTTTTCTTTTTAATCCTTTTGCATAAGCAGTTCTTATAAAGTCCTGCCTCAAAACCTCAAGCATAGAGGAACGAGTCATTCTGGCGATAATGGCCATAGGAATAGTTCCCAGGGCAACTGCCGGTAAAAATAAATGATGAAGAACATCTATTAAGGCAGTAAAATTTCCATTTAAAATACTGTCAACAACATATAAATTTGTCACCGGATTTAAAACAGTCTCTACACTTATCCTGGAAGAAGGAGGGAACCAGCCAAGTTCAACAGCAAATAACCAGATAAACATAAGTCCAAGCCAAAAAATAGGCATCGAAACACCTATAAGTGCAACCATCATACTTAAATTATCAAACCAAGAATTCTGGTTTATAGCTGCAAAAATACCAGCAGGAACACCAACAAAAACAGAAAAAATCATAGCAAAAAATGAAAGCTCCAGTGTAGCTGGAAACCTTATTTTTAATTCAGATATAACCGGATTATTACTCATAATCGATCTTCCCAGATCACCATGCAATAGATCCTTAACATAGCGCCAGAACTGAATATATAATGGATCATTCAGTCCCATGCTTTCCCTCAGCCGTTCAAGTTGTGCATCAGTAGCCCTCTCACCGAGCATTGTCTGGGCTGGATCTCCAGGTATCAAATGTACAATCAAAAATACTATTACAGCAACACCAATTAAAATTGGGATTAAAGCCAGCAGTCTTTTTATTATATAATTGAGCATTGTTTTTTTAACACCTTCCTATTTAAAGATAATCTGCGGCTGAATTCAGCCGCAGATTAATAAAATGCTTATTAAAGTTAAATAATTTTATTTGTCCAGCCAAACTCTGTGCAGTTTTTCTGTTCCAGTTGGATTAGGAATAAAATTATTAATATTAGATTTTAAAGCAAGAGGTGGTGTTGAATGTACAAGAGGTACCCACGGGGCATCTCTGTGGATTATCTTCTGTGCTTTTCTGTAAAGTTCAATACGTTTTTCCCGGTCCATAGTCTTTTGTGCTTCAATTAAAACCTCATGCAGTTCTTCACTTTCATAAGCATTGTTGCTGTTAGTTTTGTCCAGTAAAACATATAAAAAGTTATCCGGATCACCATTATCGCCTGTCCATCCTAACATATAGGTAGGTGCTTCCTGATGCTCTGTTTTGTCAAGATAAGTACTCCAGTCATAAGTTACTAAATTAGCTTTAACATTTATTTCACTTAAATAACTCTGAATAGCCTGTCCAATAAACTTACCCTGAGGTATATATGGTCTCGGCACAGGTAAATACCATAAATCAAATTCAAAACCATCTTCATATCCAGCTTCATCAAGCAATTTTTTTGCTTTTTCTAAATTATATTCATATGGCTCAATATCGTCATTATACCCCCATATGGAAGGTGGCATAGGATTTTTGGCAGGTTCTCCAAGACCAGAATAAAATGCTCCAATTAAAGCCTCTTTATTAATAGCATGATTAAAAGCACGCCTTACCCTAACATCATCAAATGGTTCAAATTTAAAATTCATGGCAAGGTAACCAACATTCATACTAGGGCGAAGTGTAAGTTTCAATTCAGAAGAATCTTTAACTGCATCAACATCTTCCGGACTTAGGCCATCCATCATATCAATTGTACCTGCCTGAAGTTCCATAAAACGTGCTGCATTATCTGGAATTGATCGAAATACAATTTTATCAAGATAAGCCCTTTCTCTCCAGTAATTCTCATTTGCCTCAACAATAACTCTATCTCCCTGATTCCATTCTACAAACTTATATGCTCCTGTTCCTACTGGGTGTTTAAAATAATCTTCACCCCATTTTTTAACTGCTTCTGGACTTGAAATCCCAAAAGGAACCATAGCAAGGTTGTTTAAAAAAGGAGCCTGTTTTTCTGTGAGTATAAATTCCACAGTATATTCATCTATAACATTAACTTCATCTATAATCCCTGGAAAACCCTGGAACATATAGCCATAATAAGTAAATTCTCCACCTATATGATAGGGATGATCTTCCAAACGCCAGCGGTCAAAATTCCATTTTACTGCTTCTGCATTAAATGGATTTCCATCATGAAATTCCACATTTTCTCTAAGGTGAAAAGTCCATCTCAGTCCATCATCGGAAATATCCCAATCTGTAGCCAGTGCAGGTATAACTTCTGTTGTCCCGGGCTTATAATCAACAAGTGTGTCATAAATCTGCTGTGTTACTTTAAATGATTCTCCATCTGTAACCTGAATTGGATCAAGACCAACAGAATCACCACCACGACCAAATACTAAAGTTCCTCCCTTTTCTACAACTTGGGCCAGAACCGATACTGATAAACTGGCCATAAATACTATTAAAATAACAAAAAATACAAATATTCGTGTTTTTTTCATTCTAAACTTCTACCTCCTCGTTGTTAAAATTATCAAAAATTGCCAAACTGTCCTATTCTGTTTTTTTCACCCCCCAGAAAAGATAATTGAATTTATTTATTATTTAATTATATGCTATAAGGAAATAAAAGTCAATTTTAAAGATTAAATAAGAGTTTCCCCAAAACTATTTTTAAAGTTGCAAAAATGGGGAAAGTCAATTTTTAAAATTAAAAAAAGGCTTACTAACTGGTATAATTTCCTTGACATTAAAAAAATCTTATTAACTTATTTCCTTTCTGCACCAATAATATAATCAAATATTTCATCTGCAAGTTCTTCTTTATCCATAATTGGAAACTCGCTAACACGTTCTACACTTAATATAGTAACCTTATTATCTCTGCTGCCAAATCCTAACTTCTTGTTACTTATATTATTAGCAATTATATAATCCGCATTTTTCTTTTTTAGTTTTTTCCTAGCATTCTTCAACAGAGATTCAGTCTCAGCAGCAAATCCAATCAATATTTGATCTTTTCTTTTCTCTTTACCTAAATTAAATAATATATCATCTGTTCTTTCAAGCTTTAAATTAGAAGTCATTATAGAATCGGATTTTTTTATTTTCTTATTTTTTTTCTCTTTAGGTCTGTAATCAGCTACTGCTGCTGCCATAACAATTATATCCTGTTCAGAAAAATTCTGAAAAACAGCATTTTTCATTTCCTCTGCAGATTCTACATTGATTAAGTCTACCCCCAGAGGCTTTTCTAAAGACACCGGGCCAGATATAAGAGTAACCTCAGCTCCTCTAAAAGCCGCTGCTCTGGCAAGTGCATAACCCATTCTCCCGCTTGAATAATTGGAAATATATCTTACAGGATCAACTGCTTCTCTGGTTGGGCCGGCAGATATCATAACTTTTTTTCCTTTTAAATCTTTCTTGTTTAAAAACATTTTTACAGATTCAACTAAAATTTCAGGTTCTGGAAGTCTGCCCCGGCCCTCATAACCACAGGCTAAATAGCCCGATTCAGGGGTAATGATTTTATAATCCAACTCTTCTTCAAGAAATTTTAAATTTTTCTGTACAATTTTATTTTCATACATATGTACATTCATAGATGGGGCAATTAAAATAGGAGACTGTACAGCAAGTATAACAGTTGTGAGAAGATCATCTGCAATCCCACCAGCTGCTTTGCCAATAAAGTTAGCTGTAGCTGGCGCAATTAAACACAGATCTGCTTTGTCGGCCAGCTCTATATGCTTTACCCCCCCACTATTCCAGCTGCTGAACAAATCCTTTTCAGCTGGCAGATGTGTAATTGAATGAAAGGTTAATGGGCTAACAAATTCAGCTGCAGAATCAGTCATAATTGTGTAAACATTAAAACCTGATTTTGTCAGACTGCTGGCAACATTCAGCAGCTTATAAGCTGCTATTCCTCCCGTTACTCCCAAAATAATATTGGCTGACATTTTTTAATCTCCTTTTTATTTAATAGTATTTTTCGACTTTTTCCTATAAGAAATTTTATCTTTAGCAATTTCTTCTAAACTTTTGGATACAGGTTTATTGCTTTTATAATTAGAAAGCAGATCTCTGCCGCCCATATTTAAATGACGGGCCCTTTTTGCAGCAAGAATTACAACTGTATAAATACTATCCGCTTTATCCTGCAGCTGATCAACAGAAGGTTCAGTAATCATTTTTATCTCTCCTTTTTTTTTCTTCTTCAATAATATATTTTAAATCTTCAACAGCATCTTCTAGATTATCATTTAAGATTTCATAATCGTATTTATGTACTTCCTGCAGTTCTGATTTTGCATTTTTTAGTCTTAAAGTCTTTGCTTCACTATCTTCCGATCCTCTTTTATTCAATCTATTTTCTAACTCTTCTAAAGAGGGAGGAATTAAAAAAATATATACAGCATCAGGATACTTTTCTCGAACCTGAACAGCACCCTGTATATCTATTTCCAGAATAATATCTTCTCCCTTACTTATCTTTCTATCTACAAATTTTTTTGGAGTACCATAGCAATTTCCGTGAACTCTAGCACTTTCAATAAAATCACCATTTTTTTTCATCTTTTTAAATTCTTCTTCTGAAACAAAAAAATAATCTTCCCCGTCGATTTCCCCACTGCGTGGTTTGCGTGTAGTGACTGATACCGAATAGGAAACACCATTATAATCTTCCATTAATTTTTCTAAAACAGTTCCTTTACCAACACCTGAGGGACCCGAAAGCACAAATAATATACCATTCCCCATACTCATCATATTCTCGACCTTATTCTTTACTATCTTCTAATCTGTGAGAAACAGTTTCCGGCTGAATAGCAGATAAAATTACATGGTCACTATCAGTAATAATAACAGCTCTTGTTCTGCGCCCATATGTTGCATCAACCAGCATACCTCTTTCGCGTGCTTCCTGAATTATTCTCTTAATTGGAGCTGATTCTGGACTAACCACTGCGATAACTCTGTTTCCAGCAACAATATTGCCAAAACCTATATTGATTAAATTAACGTTCATTAAAAAACCTCCCAGATTCTTATTTATAATTGATTAGCTTTACCTCGCTTATATTTAATTATAATATCACAGCAATATAAATTTGACAAGGGTGATAAATAAAGAGTTTTTTGCTTTGTACAGTTTTTTCTTAAAAAAGAATAGAAAATCTGCAGTAAATATCTCCAATAATAATTAAAACTTTTCATCTCAGTCACATAAACATTTTTGGCAGTTCTTTTCCATTAATTTACTTCAAAAAGGGTATACTAACCCCTATAAAGCAGCTTAATCTTTTAAAATTAATTTATTCTGATATTTTTTTGTTATGCAGGCTGCAGCAGGCTTCTCATCTTATCTTTCTGTTTTTCTTTTATTCGTCCCACTGCCATTGACAGCATAACCATTAAAGAAAGAGAACATTTAAGTTCCATCTTATCTATGCCTCTTACTGTATGATTCTCAAATCCATAAGAAACATCCAGACGACTATTTACTCTTTCTACTGAAGTTCTGGCTTTATATATTCTGTCCCATTTATAGCTCTGACGGGCTACAGGAGTAAATACACGGGGATCTTCCTCCAGTGAAATTCTTGTACCATTGCCACCGGACATTTATCTTTTCCCCTGCATTCTAAGCCATAATGCTCGGCAGGACATCTCTCTTTTAAGGTGTTTCTGTCTTTTTCAAATCCTCCAAATGCCATTTCTCTTCTTTTTCCTGTTACAGGATCATGGCAGTACACATTACCACAATAGTCATATACTACATTTTCTTCGCCTTCAACCAGTTTAGTTTCCTCTCCATCTTTCCACATGTTACGAATATCAATAACCGGTTTGATTTTATATTCTTCCCATAATTTTGCTATTAATTTTCCATCATCATAACCCCTGTCTCCAAGAAAATAATTGCAGTCTTCCATTATCTCCGGATGTGTTTCATCAAGCTCATCTATTAGTTCATGAGCTGCCGGCTGCTCTGCATTTGAGGCCGGGGTTACTTTAAATGCTACCGGCAGTTCATATGCTGCATCCACTATCAGGTGGAGTTTGTAACCAAACCAGCTTTTTACCTTTTTGTATTTATTACCTTCTTCATCCTCATAGCAATACGTTTTACTGCCATAATCGGCATCTAAATCTCGTCTTCTATCATTTTTCAATTCTTCCTTTTTATCGTAATCATGAGAATTAGCAAAGCTATCTATTGCTTTACCATCTACAGCCAGTGTTTCTCCAAAGTCCGGAAGTAATTCTTTTAATTCTTCTATCAATTTATTAAAAATTCCTTCTATATATTCTTGATGTTCATCTTCCAGTAATTTATTAAAAAAACGACTATAAACCCAGGGCGGTGGTACCTTACAATTCTTAAATCCACACATACTCCTTAACTGTCCATTACGCGAAAGCTCACGCCTTAAACTTGCTGTTGTTTTATGTTCAAAGATTATACCTGCCAGTATCGAATTCCACATGGCTCTTATGGGATAATCATCTCTGCCTTTACCCCGTTCATTTTCCAGGTGCTGCATAAATTCTTCATCGGGTAAATATTCAAGAACAAGACGTAATCTTTCTAAATCTCCTAAAGATTCTATTTCACGGTAGTCAAACAGACTCATTTGTGGTATAATAGCCACAGGTGAAACCTCCTTGTTAAGTATTTTGGTTGTTCTTCTTAACTACCATTATATCACTTATACCAAGGGGTTTCACCCTTTTTTATGCATTTTTTTACGATCTGGGGTCAATTTATTTATTTTAATGCTTTTTCCCTGAATAATACCCTTATATACCCTGTTTCTGGGGTAAAGAAAAATTATCACCCTCTGTACTTACTGTTATTAAAAGCCTCATTTGCTTCGCAATTTACTCAAATAGACTTTCCCCATTTTTTATATACTGCTGCAAAAAGGGGAGATGCAGGAATATTGAAATTTTTAGTCAATGAATCTTAACGAAATGAAGGAAAAAATAGGGTTGAACTGCAGGATGGAGTGAGCTAATCATGAGTCAGGAGGACTCATTGATTAGTGTGCCCTATTTCACACCCGAATTGAGTTTTAGATAAATCTAAAAATTTCGTTGATGACTAAAGCCCCCTTTTTGCAGCTTAAAAATAAATTTTGGGGAAACTCCTATCTTTAATTGATTGACTAACTATCATCTTTCTTTTATACTAAAGTATAGAAAAGATAGGAGTGATAAAATATGGCACTTGATGGTATAATGCTTTCTGCTATAAAAAGTGACCTTAAACAGGAAATAATTGGAGCACGAATTGAAAAAGTTTATCAGATAGAAAATAAACTGCTTGTCTTTAATCTGCGTCAAACCGGTAAAAATCTAAATTTAGCTGTCTCTATTGATTCACAGGATGCCAGAATGCATTTAACAAAATTAAATTATGATTTTCCACCTTATCCACCTGATTTCTGCATGCTTTTAAGAAAACATCTTAAAGATACCTATATAAAAGAAATTATTCAACCTGATTTTGAGCGTATTATAGAAATCATTATAGAAAAACGGAATAATAAATTTAAATTAATATCAGAACTGATGGGAAAATACAGCAATATTATCCTGGTTGATGATAAAGGTATAGTACTTGATTCTTTAAAAAGAATTGGTAAAAAGATAAGCCGAAAAAGACAGCTGTATCCAGGAATAAAATATGAATATCCTCCAGGACAGAATAAATTTAATCCCATTAAAGTAAGATCAAAGACCGACATTTTTTCTGCTGTTAAAAAAGATTTGGAACAATCTGCTTTTAAATCTATTATGTATAATTTTAGAGGAATAGGGCCTTATTCTGCAAAAGAAATTGCCTATCAGGCTGAGGTTGATTATAATAAAAGCTATCAAAATTTAAACAAAGCCGAAAAAAATGCACTTGCAGACGAATTTTTATCATTAACTGAAAATATTAAAAATAAAAATTTCAAACCGACTCTGGGAATAAAAGAAAATTTTGAGATAGATTATATTTCTGCCTTTCCATTAGAACACAGACAGGCAGCAGAACACAAAACATTTGAAAACACAGGAGAAATGCTGGACTATTATTATAGATTCTTCATCAAAGAAAAAGAACTTAACAAATTAAAAAAACAGCTGTCACAAATTACCGGCTCCTTTTTAAATAATAATAAAGAAAAACAAAAAAAATTATATAAAAAACTAAAAGAAAGCAAAAATGCCGAAAAATACAAAAAAATAGGCGAAATAATCACAGCTAATATATATCAATTAGAAAAAGGAATGGAAAAAGCCGTGCTGACAGATTTTTACAGCGAAAAACAAAATAATATAAACATTGATTTAGACCCTTCTTTAACTCCATCAGAAAATGCTCAAAAATATTTCAAAAAATATAATAAACTTAAAAAAAGTGTAAATTATATAAAAAAAGAAATTGCAAAACTAAGACATGAAGAAAAATATTTAGATCAGGTAAGTCTGAATATTAAACAGGCAGAAAAAAAAGAAGAATTAGAAGAAATAAAAGAAGAGCTAAAATCTGAAGGATATATAAAAGAAAAAAACAGCAGCCGAAGAAAAATAAACAGCAGACCAGATAAAAGTAGTCCGCGCAAATTTTTCTCCAGTGACGGCTATACTATTCTAGTTGGCAGAAATAACAGGCAGAATGATAACTTAACCAAAAAAATAGCAAATCCTGGTGATATTTGGCTTCATACAAAAACTATTGCCGGCTCCCACGTAATTATTAAGCGTGATACAGATAAAGATGTACCTGAAAGAACCCTAAATGAAGCTGCTGTACTTGCAGCATATTACAGCAAAGCGCGGCAGTCTAAAAATGTACCTGTAGATTTTACAGAAGTTCAAAATGTAAATAAGCCAAAAGGAGCCAGACCTGGCCTTGTTTATTATGATGATTACAAAACTATATATACAGACCCAGATGAAAAACTGGTCGAAAGATTAGCAGCAGATTAACTGCTGCTTTTTTTCTTTTTTGCTGCTGTAATTTTTATCATTAATAGAAAAATGGTAAATAAAGAAATTGTCTTTCCAGCAATTTCTCCGTTTCGCTGATAAAAACTTGTTATATCAGTTAGTGCAATTTTTAAATGCATTTTCTCACTCTTTTTATAATTTTTATTAATTTCTCTTCCGATTGGAGAAATATAACCCGAATACGACATATTACTGATTTTAACAACTGATCTTCTATTTTCAACAGCTCTATAGACAGCTGTTGACCAGATCATATTTTTTAAAACCTCTGACCTAACCCAGGCTTCATTGCTTGGGTTAACAATAAAATCATACTCCTGCTGCTGATTTTTAATTGGAAAAAATATTTCTGAACATATTAAATTAAGCCATGACAGATCATTTAATTGAAAAGGTTCTCTTTTTTCTCCAGAACTAATATCTTCAACATAATAGCCTGTCAGTGAACCAACAAGATCAGGATAAGGCATATATTCTCCAAAAATAAATAATTCATTTTTATTATATCTATCCAAAATATCCAGCTCACTGTTAATTAAAAACTGGCTGTTATATATATTCTCTTTTTTTTTATCATTTCCAGAAGATCTGCTGCCAATCTGAATATATTTATCCTGAATATTAATTTTCTTTTTAAAAAGATTTCTATAATATCCATTTCTATTAAAATCAAAAGTTAAGGATGTTTCAGGGGTAAAGATTAAATCATTTTTACTGCTGTTTATCTTTGCAGTAATTTCATCAATAATTTTTTCTGTATTTTCAAAATCCCATTTATTTTTCTGCAAAATTTTGGTTGAAATAATCTCTGCTTCTGTAAATTTATAGCTGCTTGTAATATCTGACATATAAAAATAAGGAAAAGTAACTATTAAAAAAATAATTATTAAAAAGGGTACTGCTCTTTTAAAAGAAGGTTTTAAATAAATTTTTGCAAGATACCCTCCCAGAAGTACTGTTATAAAACCGGTTAAAATGATACCACCTGCCGAACTCAGCTGCAGCAGTGGATTAAATTTGTATTGAGAATAAGCCAAATAATTGAAAGGAAGTAATTTTATCCAGTTTAAACGAAAAAACTCAATTGTACTCCAAATAAAAGCTGCTATAAATGGACTAAATTCATATTTAGACTGCATAAAATTATTTACAAAAGCCCATATCCCCATCCATAAGCCGCTTATAATAAAATATATAAGTGGAAGAACAATTATAAAAACTGCAGAAATAGAGGTAAAATCTTTCAGCGGCTGATAAATCCAATAATTTTTCAAAAGAGAAATAAAAAAACCTGCTGTCCAGGCTCTAATCAAAGCTTTTTGTGGTTTTTCCCCAAAAATAACAATCACAAGAGGTATAAATGCAAGCCAGCTGAAAAAAAATAGTGAGGGGAAATATGCCGGGATAGAAAATAATACTGCTGTTAATATTATTAATAAAAAAACCATAATTATTCCTCCAGATAACCCAATCAATTATATATTAATTTATTTATTAAAGCAGGCCAGCCTTTTTACAGCTGGCCTTTTATATTAATCTTCTTTTTGTGCTGCACTTATAATCTTATCACTGATATCTGATGGTACTTTGTCGTAATGAGAGAATTTCATATCAAATGTTCCATAACCACCGGTGATTGATTTCAAATCAACAGCATAGCTGAACATTTCTGACTGCGGAACCTTGGCTTTAATTATCTGAACACCATCTTTTGGATCCATACCTAATATTCGACCGCGCCTGGAATTAAAATCTCCTATAATATCTCCCATAAAATCCTGTGGAACTGTAACTTCAACTTCCATAATAGGTTCCAGCAATACTGGTTTTGCCTGTGCAATTCCCTTTTTGAAAGCTTTAGAAGCTGCGATTTTAAATGCCATTTCAGATGAATCAACATCATGATATGAACCATCATAAAGCACAACTTTAAAATCAACAACAGGATAACCAGCAAGAACTCCTTCATCCATAGCTTCTACAATACCTTTTTCTACTGCCGGTATATACTGACTGGGAATTGCTCCACCAAATATTTCTTCTTCAAACTTAAAACCTTCGCCTCTTGATAAAGGTTCTATCTTCATTAATACATGTCCATATTGGCCTCGCCCACCAGATTGTTTTTTGTATTTTTCCTCAACATCAGTTTTAGTCTGAATAGTTTCTTTATATGCAACTTTGGGATCTGATGTTTCAAATTCAACATCAAATTTTCTTTTACACTCATCCTTTACAACAGCAAAATGAACTGTTCCCATACCTGTAATTAAAAGTTCTTTTGTTATTTTATTATATTCAACTTTAAATGTTGGGTCAGATTGACTATATCTCTGCAGAGCAGAAGCCATTTTTTCTTCATCATTATTATCTGCTGCATATGCTGCTTTTGTATACATAGGTTTTGGAAAATCAATATCTTTATAAACAACATCAAGTTCAGGATTTCTAATAGTATCTGAAGTTTCTAGTTCATCCAGTTTTGCAACAGCCCCAATCTCTCCTGCAGAAAGCAGTTCAACAGTCTCCTGTTCAGAACCATTCAATTTATAAAGCTTAGTAACTTTTATTTCATCATTAATTCTGGGAATATGTACTATATCATCTCTGGATAAAGTACCTGAAATCACTCTAAAGATAGACAACTTACCTATATAGGGATCCACCATTGTTTTACATACAAGGCCGCTAAATGGTGCATCTATGCTAATTTCAGGAGCACTTCCATCTGAAACCATTTCGTCCAAATTTTCGCTGTCTGGTGATGGGAAAATTTTTATTAAATGATCAAGCAGCCTGTCTACCCCGGAGTTCTTTAAAGCTGATCCTGCCATTAAAGGTACAACTTCTCTCATTTCAACACCTTTAACAAAAGCTTTGGTCAGCTCTTTATCTGAAATAGGTTCATCTTCAAGATACTTCATCATCAACTCATCATCTAATTCAACTACTGATTCAACAAGTCTGGTGCGGTATTCTTCAACCCTATCTTTTTCAGATTCTGGAATATCAGCAGCTATTTCTTTGCCATTTTCCAGCCTGTAAAATTTTTCATCCAGCAGATCTATAATGCCTTCATAATTTTCACCTTTTCCTACAGGTATTGAAATAACTGCTAAACTTGTATTGAACTCATTTTCAAGTTCTTCTACAACCTCATCAAATTTAGAATTTTCTTTATCAAGTTTATTAATAAATATAGCCCTTGAAAGATTATTTTTTACAGCAGATTTCCACACATATCCTGTATTTACTTCAATACCTGAACTTCCATCAATTAATAAGACAGCACTTTCTACCATTCTTAGTGCACTGGCTACCTCCCCCCTAAAATCAGCATAACCAGGTGTATCGACTAAATGAATAAGTCTATTCTTCCAGGAAAAAGAAAAATAACTGTTAGTTACTGAATATTGATGATCTTTTTCGACAGCTGTATAATCAGAATGTGTACTTCCTTTTTCAACTTTACCAGGTTCAGCAATCTGGCCTGTATTAAAAAGCATCATCTCTGTTAATGTTGTTTTACCCGCCCCTCCATGGGAAATAAGGCAGAAATTTCGGATATCTTTGGTCTCAACACTACTCAATTTTTACACCAGCCTTTCAATAATTATTATCGTATGTTTCTGCTTCAAATCTTAAAGTATATTTATTTGAAGATTTTAATAATTGCTTTTAAACTATTCTATAATAGTTGTTTAAATTCCTGCAATTTTATGAATTTTATCCAAAAAAATTCATTATTGTACTGCTACTGATTGTTTTTCTTAACTTTTTGGGCAACATTTTTACCAAGTTCATAACACTGTTCGAGTATTTTTCTATCTGGGGCAAATTTTGATTCTACTATAGGTTCAGCCGTGCAGCAGCTGACTTTCTCACTAAAATCTTTTAATCTATCCACCGCTCCCCCACTCCAGCTGTAAGAGCCAAAAATACCCATAACTCTCTTTTTAATATTTCTGCTTTCAAGACTCTTAAGCAGATAATCCATTGGTGGGAAAATTTCATTATTATAAGTACAGCTACCCATAATCAGTCCATTATATTTCCATATATCATTAATTATAAAAGAAACGTTTTTTCTGGAAACATCAAATATCTTAATTTCTTCAATACCATTTTCGGAAAGAGATCTGGCGACAGCTTCTGCCATCACTTTTGTGTTTCCATACATTGAACCATAAACAATTACAACTCCCTCATCTGTTTCCTGTTTGCTCCATCTGTCATATTCACTAATGATATAATTCGTTTTTTCTCTCCATACAGGACCATGTGTTGATGCCACCATTTTTATATCAAGTATTTTACTCAACCTATTAATAGTGTTATGGACCACTGTTCCATATTTACTAACTATATTGGAAAAATATCTTCTTATCTCATCCTTAAAAAAATTTATATTTAGTTCATCATCAAATAAAAATCCATCTAATGAACCAAAACCTCCAAAAGCATCACCAGAAAACAATATCTGATCATGTTCATCAAATGTCATCATCGTTTCAGGCCAGTGAATCATTGGTGTAAGATAAAATGTCAGTCTGTGGGTGCCTAAATCAATCTGATCTCCATCAGAAACCACTTTCGTACCTTTTGTGATTCCATAAAAACCTTCTAAAAAATTCATGGTTTTTTGATTCCCGATAATTTTCATATCTGGATATGCCTCACATAGAGATTTTATAGAACCGGAATGGTCAGGCTCCATATGATTAACAATTAAATAATCAACTTTTTTATCTCCAATAACATTTTTAATCTTATCTAAAAAAGAATTATTGTAATTGATTTTCACTGTATCAATTAAAGCTACCTTGTCATCATCTATTAAATAAGAATTATAGGAGATTCCTTCTGGAAGCGGCCAGAGTGACTCAAAAATATCTGTCTCTCTATCATTCACTCCCACCCAGTAAACATCATCGGTCATTTTTATAGAATTATACATAATAAATACCTCCTCGTATTATATTTTCTTTTTAACTGCTGTAAATCCTTCTTTAAAATTAGGCTATAAATAGAAAAATATATTAATTAAAAACAAATATTTAACCGAAAAGTCTAAACATCAGTTTCTCAACTTTTTAAGTATATCTGAAAAATCATCAGGCAGCTCTGCTTTAAATTCCATTTTTTTTTCGGAGACAGGATGAGTAATTATCAGCCTATATGCATGAAGCATCTGCCGATTTATAGATAATTTTTCCTCACCATTCCCATATTTTTTATCTCCTGCAACAGGGTATCCCATATAAGAAAAATGGACTCTAATTTGATGTGTTCTCCCTGTTTCAATTTTTACTTCAACTAAAGTATGATTTTTAAACTCTTCTTTTATTTTAAAATGGCTGATTGCTTTCTTACTATGTCTTTTTCTAACAGCCATTTTTTTCCGAGAGCTAGGATCTCTACCAATAGGAGCATCAATTTTTCCTTTTTGATAAGGAATATTACCCTTCAGAAGTGCCAAATAATATTTTTGCGTTTCTCTCATTTTAAACTGCTCAACAAGAGATTTGTGACTGTGGTCATTTTTAGCAACAATCAGAACACCTGAAGTATCCATATCAAGCCTGTGAACTATACCCGGACGTTTAACACCATTTATACCGGAAAGATCATCAGTATAGGCCATCAGTGCATTTACAATGGTATCATCATAATGACCTGGTGCTGGATGTACCACAATTCCAGCCTTTTTATTTAAAACTAAAATATCTTTATCCTCATAGATTATATCAAGATCCATTGCAGCTGGTTTAATATCAGCTTTCTTGTTTTTTTTAATTTTAATTCTAATTAATTCATTTTCTTTAATTCTGTAGCTGTTCTGAACCTCTTTATCATCAACAGTTATACTACCGTTTTCTAGCAGCTTCTGTATATATGAACGCGATTTCCCTTCCAATTTTTCGGCAAGAAATTTATCAATTCTTTTCTGTGAATCTTCAGCATTCACTGTTATAATTTTTTCTTCCATATAAGCACCTCAGTAATTGATTAGTAAAATTTCCCGTACCAAAATAATAATACCAGCAGTAATAAATAAATCAGCAAAATTAAATACAGGCCAGAATGATAGATCGATAAAATCTGCAACATATCCATAAAAAATTCTATCAATTAAATTACCAATAGTGCCTCCAGCTGTAAGGCCAAGTCCTATTTTTGTCATCATATTATCTGTAAAAATATTTTTATATAAATATATACTGAAAAAAAGAAATAAGACAGCAGCAATTATAAATAGAATTCTTCTACCCTCTAAAATTCCAAAAGCAGCCCCTGAATTTTTTAAATTAACTATTTTAAAAAATGATTTAATAATTACAATTTCCTGATTTGTCTTTAGCAGTACTGATATTATATATTTGCTCAATTGATCAAATACAGCAGTTATAATTATAATTAAAAACAGCATTTTTTTCAGCTCCATTATCATTTTAACATAATGTAAAAAAAAGAACAATCACTAAAAACAAATGGTTTTCCCCAACAAGATTTTAATACAAAATTAGAATATAACGATCAAAAAATAATTAGCTGCAGAAGCCATAATATAACTAGTGATAAATTATTTTACAAAACTTTCCTCTGACATAATTTTATGCTCTTATTATTTTATTAGACATATAAAGAATAAATATGAATAGAAATAACTATTACAATTAAAACAAAAAAGCGGCCTTTTTAGGCCGCTTTGAGTTTTATAATTATAATTTATATTAACTACTTTCTTCATTTACTACTGTCGAACATCTTTCACAGATATCTTCATGTTCCTTATCATCTCCAACAGTCTCACTATATTTCCAACAGCGTGCACATTTTTCTCCCTTAGCAGGCTGTACTTTTACGCCTATACCTGTCTCACTCCCTATATGAATTTTATCATCAGCAAGTTCAGAATTAAGTTCAACCTGGGAAACAATAAACAGATCAGCTAAAAGCCCCTGGTTGCTGTTTAAAAGATCCAATTGAGGCTGACTATCTGCTTTTAAAACAACCATTGCTTCCAGAGAATTACCTATTTCTTTTTCTGCTCTTGCAATTTCAAGTGCTTTTCCAACATCTTTTCTAATCTTAAGCAGCGCTTCCCATTTTTCCATCAGAGATTCATCATAATAATCTTCTCTGCATTCAGGCCAGTCAGTTAAAAATACACTTTCTTCTGTTTTTACTTCATCAGGTAAAAACTGCCATACTTCTTCTGATGTGTGTGGTAAAATTGGAGCAATAAGTGTAACTAAAGCCATTAAAATATCATACAGAGTACTCTGTGCAGCCCTTCTGCTTAAAGAATCTGTTCCATCTGTATAAAGTCTATCTTTTGTTATATCGACATACAGCGAACTCATCTCTATAGTACAGAAATTATGAACATCATGATAAACTCTGTGGTATTCATATACATCATAAGCAGCAGTAGTTTTTGCTATTAAATCCTGCAGCCTATTCATAATCCAGCGATCAAATTCCGGCCTATCTTTAAATTCAACATAATTATCTTCATAATTAAAGTCACTTATATTGCCAAGTATAAATCTGAATGTATTTCTTATTCTTCTGTAAACTTCCGAATTCTGTTTTAAAATATTATCTGATACCTTAATATCATTTTTGAAATCAGAAGATGCCACCCACAATCTCAAAATATCTGCCCCATACTGATCAATAACTGTATGTGGTGATACAATATTACCCTGAGATTTTGACATTTTAATACCTTTATCATCAACGGTAAATCCATTTGTAATGACTTCATTATAAGGGGCTCTTCCATAAGTAGCTACTGCTGTAAGAAGCGAAGAATTAAACCAGCCTCTATACTGATCTGTACCTTCCAGATATATCTGGGCAGGCCAGGTTAAATAATCTCTTGCTTCCATAACTGCCTTGTGGCTGGAGCCGGAATCAAACCAAACATCCATTATGTCCTCTTCTTTTGTAAAATTATCTCCACCACAGTGTGGACAGCTATATCCTTCAGGAAGAAGCTCTTCAGCAGAATATTCATACCATGCACCTGATCCCTCTTTAGCAAATAGCCTTTTAACTTCCTCTAAAGTATCATCATTAATTACAGTTTCACCACAGTCATCACAGTAAAAAATAGGAATAGGTACTCCCCATTTTTTTTGACGGGAGATACACCAATCTGACCTCTCTGCAACCATGTTTCTCATTCTTTCTTCTCCCCAGGATGGAAACCATTTAACATCACTGATTGCTTTTAAAGTCTGATCTTTTATGGCATCTATGGAAGCAAACCACTGATCTGTAGCTCTAAACAGCAGAGTCCCTTTACATCTCCAGCAGTGTGGATACTGATGATCTATAAAACTTAAATCCATAAGCAGGTTTTTTTCTTTGAGTTTTTCAGTAACCATAATATTTACTTCATCAAAATGTTTGCCGGCAAACTCTCCAGCTTCTTCTGTAAAATATCCCTTGTTATCCATTGGGGCATAAACATCTAATCCATATTCTCGGCCAACAACAAAATCTTCATGACCGTGACCTGGAGCTGTATGAACACACCCTGTACCCTGTTCTAAAGTTACATGATCCCCTATTATAAGCAGCGAATCTCTATCAATAAGTGGATGAACGCATTTTTTGTTTTCCAGTTCTTTTCCACTAAAAGGTTCACTAGTTACTTCATAATCTTTAATATCAGTATTTGCCATAACAGATTCTACTAATTCTTCTGCCATAACAAGTTTTTCTCCATCAACTTCTACAACCACATATGAATAATCTGGATGAAATGTAATAGCCATATTTGAAGGAATAGTCCAGGGAGTTGTAGTCCATATTACAACATAACTGTCCTCTGGACTCAGATCTACTCCACCAACAGTTACTTTATCTTTTAAAGGAAATTTAACGTAAATAGAGGGTGATCTTTCTTCACCATACTCTACTTCAGCTTCTGCTAAAGCTGTTTCACAGTGTGGACACCAGTGAACAGGTTTTTTCCCTCTATAAAAAAGATTTTTCTTAGCCATATCCCCAAAAACTTCAATCTGTTTAACTTCATATTCTGGTGCCAGTGTTAAATAAGGATTTTCCCATTCTCCCCAAACACCCAGACGCTTAAACTGCTCCCTCTGACGATCTATATATTTAAGGGCATAATTTGTACATTTTTCTCTCAGCTCTCCAACAGTAAGTTTATCTCTTTCTTCATCTGACATTTCTTTTGTAACCTGATGTTCTATAGGAAGACCGTGGGTATCCCAACCTGGAACATATGGTGAATAATAACCTTTCAGAGTGGCATATCTTGTCACAAAATCTTTTAATATTTTGTTTAGTGCATGACCGATATGAATATCTCCATTGGCATATGGTGGCCCATCATGAAGAATAAATGGTTTATTACCTTCTCTTTTTTTAACAGCTTTTTCATAAATATTATTCTTTTCCCAGTAAGCTTGAAAATCATTTTCCCGTTCACTTAAATTAGCTCTCATTGGGAATTCTGTATCTGGTAAATTGATGGTTTCTTTATAACTCATTTAATTATTACCTCCCTAAAAATATATAAAATTAAAAAAAGTCCTTACCCTGGAAAGGGGCGAAGGACCGCGGTACCACCCTAATTGATAATTAAAAAATATCATCTCAGATTCTTTAACGCAGAAATACGGATATTGCTACTTGTGTTCGCAATATCAGCTCACAGGTGATCTTCACTATTTTTATATTATCGGCTCACACCATACCCGATTCGCTTTAAATATGCCAATAGTTACTATCCTGATCAAAGCATTAATATTATAAATACATTTCTTACAATTATAAACTATTAATCGTTATTAGTCAAATTATTATCAGGACTATCCTCTGTTCCTGCATAATCTCTGTCATCATCTTCTTTCAGCATTTCTAAATGACTTTCCAGAAGTGTCTGAAAACGAATTTTAAAAAAGTTTTTCTTTTCTTTCAGCTGTTCAAAGTTCCTTCTTTCCTGAGCAACTGCTTTTTCTGCATCATCTTTAATCTGCTGTGCTTTCAACTCAGCTTCTTTAACTATCATTCTAGCTTCATTATTAGCCTGTTCAATTCGTTTATCAACTGTATCCTGCATGACCTGCAGGGTGTTTTCCAGTCTTTCTTCAATATCTTTATAACTGCTGAGCTTTTCCTGCAGTGACTGTTTTTCATCTTTTAGGTTGTTCATTTCCTTCAGCAGCCTTTCGTAGGCTACACCTATATCATCCATAAACTCATCTACCTGATCTGTATTATAACCAAAAGTAGATTTTTTAAACTCTTTATTATAAATATCAAGTGGTGTAATTTTCAAAGTCAAGCCTCCTTTAAGTAAACCTTTTTAAAGTTAATTTTATTCTATCTTTATTTGAAAGTCCTCTGTCTTCAGAAACTTTAACTCTTCCTCGACCACTAACAGAAATTAAATCACCTATTTCTATGTCAAAGGCAGGATCAGTTACCTGTTTCCAGTTCACTTTAATTCTGCCGTTTTTTATATCTCTTGACATTTTACTGCGTGAATAGCCAAACCCAGAACTGGCAACTGCATCAAGTCTCATTGAAGGTACAGTGGTTAAAATTTTCTTAACATGTTTAGCAGGAATAATTAAATCATCTTCTTTGATTTCTCTTATTTCAACAGGTACCTCATGCACTTTTTTTAGTTTTATCTCTATTATATCTTTTATTTCTTCAGCAGTAATAAACTGAACTGTATCCTGATTAATTAATATATCACCAATCATTTTTCTCTGAATACCAAGCCCCATTAAAGCTCCAAGAAAATCCCTATGACTCAAGTTCTGAAAAGAAAAATTTCCTTCAATTTCATATATAGTAATAAAGTTATCAACAAGATCTGGAAATAAATACTCCGGGAAAATAACTATTCTTTTTCTTTCTGCTGATTTATAACCACCTTCTTTTTTAAAATTAATATCTGAAATTTGAATTAATAAACTTGTAGCTATTTCCCGCTGATAGGGATTTAAAAAATCAGTTGACTGTTCTTTATTATATCTAAGCACCTGTTCTATTTTATCTATAATCTGAGAACCAAGAAGTTTTTCGTCTTCTTCATAAAGGTGACTTAATAATTTTTCTTTATTCAGCATTCAAATACCACCTTAAATTAGAATTCTTATAATAAAATTTTTGATTATTGAAAGAGCAAATATTGCAACCAGAGGAGAAAAATCAATCCCAATATTTGTTGTTGGCAGAATGTTTCTTATTGGACCTAGGATTGGTTCAGTAACATTATAAATAAATATAATAATTTTTCTCCAGCTCATATTTTGAACATTAGGTCTAATCCAGGATAAAATAACCCTTGCTATAATCAACCATGTTACAATTTCAAAAAATAAATTTATTCCTCTGATAAGTGTGTACATTTATCCGCCTCCTGCTTCTAATAATTTCTTTTTCCAAAAATTGCAGTACCTATTCTAACAGCTGTAGCTCCTTCTTCAACCGCAATTTTATAATCATTACTCATACCCATGGACAATTCGGGAAGTGGGTACACTCTGTCATTTAAATCCTGCTGTATTTTTTTCATCTTTCTAAAATAAGGACGAGCTTCTTCAGGATTTTCATTATAAGGAGCAATAGTCATTAATCCTTTTATTTCAATATTATCTAATTTAATAACTTTTTTTAAAAAAGTTTCAACTTTATTAGGTTTAATTCCATATTTATTTTCATCTTCTGCTATATTAACTTCAATTAGAAGCGGTATATTTCTATTATTTTTTTTGGCTCTTTTATCAATTTCTTTGGCAAGACGCCAGCTGTCAAGTGATTCAATCATCTTACAATTTGGCATCCTCATTAAATATTTTACTTTGTTTCTCTGCAAATGTCCAATAAAATGCCAGTCTATTTCTATGTTAATTTTTTTAAGTTTATTATCTTTTTCTTCCAGTTCCTGTACTCTATTTTCTCCAAATAATTTTACACCTGTATTTTTGAGAACTTTTATAGATTCGACCGGATGATTTTTACTGACAGCTATAAGATTAATTTCTTCATATTTTCTGCCAGCTTTTTCAGCAGATTCTTTAATTTCTTTCTTAACTTTATTCAATCTGGAAATCAAATCTTCTTTTTCCAACATAATTCACTCCTCAATACCATAATTAAAGTCTTCAGGGTTTACAATAACCTGAACTCCAACTTCTAAGCCTTTAACTATTACATTTTCCTGATCACCATCTACCACAATTACTTCCTGAAAAACATGTTTGTTATATCCACTTAATTTCAAAACTCCCTGACCGGATGGTTGAGTAAACACAGCACTCCTGGGAATTTTTATACCTCTATAAATATTTTTAATAAAATTTATGTCAATCCACCTGATATTTATCCATTTTGGTACAAATATGTCCATTTTAACAAATATAAAAGATTTATCTATTCCTTCAGTAATATCAATAATTCTACCTCTGATTAAATCTGTTTTCTTCTGTTCTGTTAGAAAAATAATTTCATTAATTCTAAAACGTTCCGCTTCTTCTTTTTCAGCAGGAACAATTAAAAATAAACGGAAATTATTAATTATTCTGTAGAGAGTCTTCCCTTGTTCAATTTTATTTCCAGAAATTAAATGGCGGTAATTGCCTTTATATTTTTCTATGTTATTTAAATCAAGTTTATTCATATTAGAAGGAATGACCGTAGATTCCAAACCATCTGTAGCATAACTTAAAATACCAGGAATTTTATTATATATACTCAAATTCCCATTTTCTAAACTTATTTCAGCAACTTTTGTGCCGGTAGAAATTCTATCTCCTTCTAGTGAAGACAAATTCACTTTCCCGGCTGCAGGAGATTTTATATTTTTTTCATCTCTTATAATTAACGCTTTAGTCTCAAAACCATCAATAATTTCTCCATGAGCAGCGGTAATTATATCATAATCAGAAAAATCCAAAATCTGGGTAATAATAATAATTAAAACAAAAACTATAAAAAATATCACATATGGCAAAAATCTTTTTTTGAAAGATTTTCTTTTCACTTTAATCATCCTTTAACATTTCAGCAGCTAACAGATTAAATAATCTCAATAACAGCAGCCATTCTTCCTGTGCTTCTACCATCTCTCCTATAAGAATAAAATAAATCTTCATCTTCAAATGTACAGTATTTATTTTCGACAAAAATATTTTCATTTTTTATTCCTAAATCAAGCAGTATTTTCCTATTCACTTTTTTTAAATCAAGATAATAACTATTATTTAACTTTATAATAAAATTATCCCTGTTATTAAATTCCTGTAAAAATAAATCTGCCAGTTTTTTATCAACTTCATAATTTTTCATTGAAATTGATGGACCAATAATGATATTAATATCCGCCAGTTTTGAAGAAAATTCTTTTACAGCTTTATCCACTATTCTAGCTGCTATTTTTTCTATAGTCCCTCTCCATCCAGCATGAGCAATACCTGCAGTACGATTTTTATCATCAAATAAAATAATAGGAACACAATCAGCAAAAAAGGCAAAAAGAGGGAGATTTTTTTCTTTGGTAATCATACCATCAAACCCAGAAAGAGCATTTGAATGTGCAAAATATCCACAGCCAGAATTTTTTTTATCAACCACAGCAATTCTGCTGCCATGTATCTGTTCTACAACTACAGCAGATTTTTTGTTTATACCGGCCGCATTGAATAAAATATCTCTATTTTTTATTACATTGTCTTTTTTATCTCCCACATGCAGACCAAGGTTTAAAGAATTATATGGAAAATCACTAATTCCACCTCTGCGGGTAGAAAAAATTATTTTAAATAGATTATCTGTGCCATTTTTAAACTGCAGATAATCACAGGTATCATTAACATATTTAAACATAAAAATCACCAAACTCATCAAAAATAACTAAATTTTATTGATACTGATAGCGCTAAAGTATATAAGTACCAAGAGCTGCTTATCAAAAACTGCTAATATAAATCCTGATATGTTATATATCAGGATTTATATTAGTCTTGTTTTTTTCGCAAAAAAGCCGGAATATCCAGATCATCACCAGAAAAACTTTCCATTTCAAAATCACTATCTGATAGATCTTCTGCTTCGGGAGTACTGTCAAATTTTTTGCTTTTTTTTGCAGATCTAGCTGTATCAAAACCTGTAGCTATTACAGTAACCTTAATTTCATCTTCCAGCTCTTCATCTATTACAGCACCTAATATAATATTTGCTTCTGGATCAGCTACTTCCTGAATAACTCTGGCTGCCTCATTTGCTTCATGTATACCGAGATCAAGTCCTCCAGTTATATTTAACAGCACTCCTCTTGCACCATCTACTGAAGCTTCCAGCAGTGGTGAAGCAATAGCCTGCTTTGCTGCTTCAGAAGCTCTATTATCCCCACTAGCTCTACCTATTCCCATTAGAGCAGAACCAGCTTCTGTCATAATAGTTTTTACATCTGCAAAATCCAAATTGATAATACCTGTAATTGTAATAAGATCCGAAATCCCCTGTACACCCTGGCGCAAAACATTATCAGCTATTTTAAAAGCTTCCATTAAGCTGGTCTGCTTTTCAGCCACTTCCAACAGGCGGTCATTTGGAATAACAATTAAAGTATCTACTTTAGTTTTTAATTCATTAATTCCCTGAATTGCATTATTCATTCGTTTTTTTCCTTCAACAGTAAATGGTTTTGTAACAACTCCCACTGTCAGAGCTCCTACTTCTTTTGCAGCTTCAGCAACAACTGGAGCAGCTCCAGTACCGGTACCTCCACCCATACCTGCAGTTATAAATACCATATCAGCTCCCTGTATTGCCTGACTGATTTCTTCTTTATTTTCCTGAGCCGCTTCTAGTCCAATCTGTGGATTAGAACCAGCACCTAAACCTTTAGTCATTTTTTCGCCTATTCTAATTGTAATGCCTGCATTTGAAGACATTAATGCCTGAGCATCTGTATTTACTGCAACAAATTCTACACCTTCTAACCCTTCCTGTATCATGCGGTTTACGGCATTATTGCCGCCACCACCTACTCCAACAACTTTTATATTTGCAAACTGTTCAATTTCTGTACCAATATCAAACACTCATTTTCCCTCCTCTATTATAAGGATATTATTTATTTTGCTGTGATTTAAAAAAATTCGTTAAACCAATTTTTTAATTTACCAAAAAAGTTATTAACAATTGTTTTACTATTACTACTTTTTTTGCTTTCACCCCTATCATCATCTTTAATTCCAAACTGTACTAAACCTACTGAGGTAGAAAAAATGGCTTTAGGCACAGTATCACCTTTTTTTATATATACAGGATTATCAATAATATTAGAAAGCCCACTTACATAATCAGGTTCTCCAACTCTTACGGGAAGTTCTGTTACCTGTGCAGCAAGATCACCTGAATATTCCAGCAGTGATGCACCACCTGTAATCACCATTCCAGCTGGAGTTAAATCAGCCGGTCCAACTGTTTTCAACTCTTTTTTAACCATACTAAAAATTTCTTTCATACGGGGCTCTATTACTTCACCCAAAATACGCCTTGGTATCTTTTTTCTTTCTCTACCACTTGCAGAAAGAACATCTATGAAGTCTTCCTCATCAATTTTTTCAGCAATTGCAGAGCCATAAAGTATTTTTATCTTTTCAGCCTCCGATACAGGTGTTCTTAAGCCTACAGCAATATCATTACTAACATGGTTGCCGCCAACAGGTAAAACAGAAGTGTGTGTGATACTTCCTTCATGAAATACAATCAAATCTGTTGTTCCACCACCAATATCAACAAGTACAACTCCCAGTTCTTTCTCATCATCAGATAAAACCGATTCACTGGAAGCAAGTGGCTCTAAAACAACATCATCAACACTTAAACCAGCCCTCAAAACACTTTTTACTAAATTTTGAATAGAAGTAGAAGCTCCTTTAACAATATGAGTCTCAACCTCAAGTCTGACACCTGACATTCCCAGAGGATCTTTTATTCCCGGGCACCCATCAACAATAAATTCTCGTGCTAAAACATGCAGTATCTCTTCTTCTGCAGATAAAGGTATAATTTTGGCTGCATCAAGTACCCTCTCTATATCACTCTTTTTTATTTCTTTTTCATCACCTGTAACTGCAACAATTCCATGACTATTGATAGATTGAATATGGGAACCAGCTATACCAACATATGCAGAGTCAACTTTTATACCTGCCATCCTTTCAGCCTTTTGTACTGCACTTTTGATTGCATGGCTGGTTTTATCTATATCCACAACTATTCCTTTACGGAGTCCATTTGAAGGGGAAAGTCCGATTCCAATTATCTCTATATTACCCTCTCCACCAATTTCTGCAATTAGAGCACATATTTTTGTAGTTCCAATATCTAGTCCTGTTATAATTTTTTTTCTTCTTTTCATAACAGTCTACCCCCTTTCTCTTCATTTTTCTTCTTTATTTATATTCAAAACAGTAAATTGCACACTTAATTTTAATATTTCAATATAAATATCTTTTTTCCTTTATTACTATTCAATTATATTATTCACTTTTAAGTTTTATTACAGGATGTTTTACAACTTTAAGGTCTATATAGTCAGCTTTTTTATTCTCAGACTCGATTTTTTGTAAAATTGAAGCCAGTATATTAAATTTCTTCTCTATATTTTCTTTAGTTCCTAAATTAACACCTGTATTGGTATCTAAATAAAGTTTATAAATGCCATCATCTGTATACAATATTTTATTTATTTTATGCAGTAAATTTTGATCAATTTTTAATAATGCTGAAAATAAAACGTCTGTATAATCAGGAAACTTCAATTTATTATTATCAAATTTATAAGCTACTCCGGCTAACTCTGGAAGATCAATTATTCTATCATCTGTAACTTCATTCAGTATTATCCCGTCTGCAGAAAAAATTATTCTCGATTTTTTATTATCAATCCAGGCAATTGGTGTCCTTTCATCAATTATAATATGTACTTTTGACGGAAGAGTTTTTTTTATTTCTATTGAAGAAATAAAAGAAAACCTCTCCAGCTTAGATTTTATAATATCTTTATCTAACAGCAAAATATTATAATCATATAATTCCAGCAGTGCCCTCTGCAGAGCTTTTTTGTCAATTTCCTGACGGGAATGAATGCTGAATTCCCTTACTTTAAAAAAAGGAGAAAACAAAAATGATATTGAAGCCGTTATTAAAAAAAATATAATTAATAAAATTGTTAAAGGCTTTTTATTCATCATTTCCTCCTGTCAGAAAGTAGATCTTCCCCCAGTTTATAAATATTTCCGGCTCCAACAGTTAAAATAAGCTGTCCTTCTTTAAGATTGTTTAAAATATCTGCTTTTATTTGAGAGAAAGAGGAAAAATATCTGACATCAACATCAGAATTTTTTTCAACAGCCTTTTGTAAATCCTGAGAACTTATATTAAAATCATTTTTTTCTTCAGCTGAATAAATATCTGTAAGATATAAAGTATCAGCATCACCAAAGGCTGATGAAAATTCATTGAACAACTTTTTAGTTCGGCTGTAGCGGTGAGGCTGAAATACAACAATTACTTCTTTATAACCTATATTTTGTGCAGCTTTAAGTAGAGATTTTATTTCAGATGGATGATGGGCATAATCATCTACCACATCAACTTTATTATCTAATAATTTGCCTTTAAATTCAAATCTTCTTCCAACACCCTTAAAATTTTTTAATGCAGTAGAAATAATATCAAAATCAATACCCAGCTGAAATGCACACGATGCAGCTGCAAGAGCATTATAAATATTATATTCACCAGGCACCTTTAATTGTATTTCTCCAATATATTGACTACTGCTATAAAACTTAAAACTACTTCTCTCTTTACAATATTTAATGTCAGCTGATATATAATCGCCATCTTTTATGCCGAATTTAAACTGATTATTTTTAAATAATTTGGCAAGATTTTTGTCATCTCTATTATAAATAATAAAGCCTTTATTATTTACTTTATCAGAAAACTGTTTGAATACATATTTTATTTCATCAATATCTTTATAAAAATCAGCATGATCAAGCTCCAAATTGGTAAACAATACAGTATATGGATCAAAATACAGAAATGATCCATCACTTTCATCAGCTTCTGTAATAAAAAATTCTCCTTTTCCATCAGATACATTCCCACCTATTTCCGGAAGATATCCTCCTACCATGATAGCTGGATCTTTGTCAGCATTTTTAAAAATAGCAGCAAGCATAGCTGTTGTGGTTGTCTTCCCATGTGTTCCTGCAACTGCTATTGTTTTCTTCTCTTTCATTAGTTCAGCAAGCATCTCAGCCCTCCTAAAAATAGGAATATTAAGCTTTTTTGCTGCTTTAATTTCAACATTATCTTCAGGCACAGCACTGGAATAAACAACATAATCAGCACCTATAATATTTTCTTTTTTGTGTCCGATAATAATATTTACATTGTTTTCATCTAAATCTTTAAGATATTTGCTTTTTTTTAGATCAGAACCACTTACTTTATATCCCCTTTTAAATAATATCTTAGCAATACCGCTCATTGAAACTCCACCAATTCCTATTAAATGAATATGAGCACCTTTTTTTAGCACAAAAATCTCCCCTAATTAATCTTTTCTATTATTATATTTATTATTTTATCCAGTGAATCTTCTCTTGCCACAGCTTTACTCTTTTGTTTCATATATTTTAATCTTCTATCATTTTCAATAATCTCAAGAGTTTTTCTGAGTAAAATCTCTCCATTTAAATTTTTTTCTTCAATCATCAAAGCTGCACCATTACTGCAGAGAGAAGATGCATTATACAGCTGATGATCTTCAGCAGAATGAGGAAAAGGTATCAGCAGAGCTGCTAATCCCTTAACTGTAATTTCAGAAATACCTGTTGCCCCAGCACGCGAAATTACCAGATCAGATGCTGCAAGAGCATTTTCTATATTTGATAGGTAAGAAAAGATTTTTATTCTGCTGTCATTTTCAATATCTATCTTGTAATTTTCCAGCATCTCAAGAACAGACTGGTAATTTTTTTTACCTGTTATATGAAGCAGCTGAATCTTTTTTTTAGGGTTATTACTTATATATCTGTACAGTGAAATTGAAGCCTGATTGATACTCTCAGCTCCCTGACTTCCGCCAACAATTAAAATAGTTTTCCAATCGTAGTTAAGCCCCAGTTCTAAAGCTCCTTCCATTCTTGTTCTATCTATAATCTCCTGTCTTACTGGATTACCAGTTAATTTTGTTTTTTTTCTGACAGACTTTGGAAAATACTGGTCAGCTTCAGAAAAATTTAAACAGATTATATCAGCAAAAAATGATGAAATTTTATTTGTTATACCTGGATATGCATTTTGTTCATGTATCAAAGTAAAAATATTATTAAAATATGCTGCCAGAACAACAGGGCCAGCAACAAAACCTCCTGTCCCAATTACAATATCTGCATCATATTTTTTTATTATTTGATAAGCTTTAAATAGTCCTTTTAAATTTTCTTTTATAGAATATATTATGTCAAATGAAATTTTTCTGGGCAGTGACATAACAGGAATTGACTCAAATTTAAAACCTGCTTCAGGAACAATCTCAGATTCCAATCTAAAATTAGAACCTATATATAAAACTTCCCACCCCAATTTTTTAAGCCTATCTGCAACTGCCAGAGCAGGATAAATATGTCCACCTGTACCACCACCAGTAATTACTGCTTTCATATTTAACCTCATTTCTTTGTATATCTGGATATATTTAACAACAGTCCGAGAGATGACAAAATAATAATAAGTGAAGAGCCTCCATAACTTACGAAAGGTAAAGTAATACCGGTTACCGGCAAAACTGCTATTGCAACACCTATATTTAATACTGCCTGTAGTACAATAAATGATGTTATACCAACCGCCAGCAGTGAGGAAAATACATCCTGAGCATTAACAGCTATCTTTAAACCCCTCCAGGCAAAAAGAAAAAATAACACCAGAACAGTCAAGGTACCAATCAGGCCAAATTCTTCTCCCAAAACTGCAAATATAAAATCTGTACCTGGTTCAGGAAGATAGAGAAATTTTTGATGGCTGCCTCCTGGTCCAACTCCAAATATACCGCCTGATCCAAGTGCAAGTAAAGACTGAATAATATGGTAACCTGTGTCCAGTGGGTCTTTCCAGGGATCAATAAATGCAAACATCCTTTCCCTCCTATATGGACTTGAATAAATGAAATAGAACAACATGGGTACAGTAATCAGTATCAGAGTAAAAAAATGTCTCATCTTTATACCTGCTGAAAAAATTATTATGGCAGAGATAGCTGCAATCATTATAGCTGTACCCAGATCCGGTTCTAATAAAATTAATAAAAATATTATACTAATTATGATCAAAGCAGGAAGCAGACCACTTGTAAAATTTTTTATATCATTATCTTCATTATCAAAATATGCAGCAAGATAAATAATTACTGCCAGTTTTGCATATTCAGAAGGCTGACCACTGATAGGCCCTAAAGAAAGCCATCTTCGTGCACCACCAACCATTTTACCCACAGCAGGGATTAATACTATAACTAGTAAAAAAACTGCAGATAAAACAATTAAGGGAGCAGCTTTTCTGACAACATTATAATCAATTTTTATGGTCAGAAACATAAATAATAACCCTATAATTAAATATTTAATTTGATTTTTAAAAAAATAAAAATTATCCCCATAATAATCCTGAGCTTTTATAGAACTGGCAGAAAGTATCATAATTAACCCAATTACTATCAGAGTCATTACCACAAAGATCAACATTAAATCAGGTAATTTTTTTTCGCGCATATTTAAAACACCCTACTCATATTTTACACTATACTACTTAAAATTAAGTATATTTTGTACTTCTTTTTTGAAAATATTACCTCTTACTTTATAGTTTTCATACATGTCCCAGCTCGGACAGGCAGGTGAAAGGAGCAGACAATCTCCTTCTTTCATTTTTTTAAATGCTGTTACAACAGCTTCCTGCATATCAGAAACTTTAACAGCAGCAACAGAAGTTTTTTTAACAGTTAAATCATAAATTTGATCCGCTGTTTCTCCAAGCAGAATTAAAAATTTAACTTTTTTATCAATTACATCAATTAATTCACTAAAATCTGCATTTCTGTCCTGTCCACCTGCAATTAAAACTACAGGCTGTTTAAAACTTTCAACGGCTTTAACAGCTGCAGCAGGATTGGTTGCTTTTGAATCATCCACTAATATAAAACCACTATTATTTTGTATGAATTCCATCCTATGTTCTTTTAAAGAGTAATTTTTTAAAACATTTCTGATTTTTGTTCTATTCTGACCACAAAGATATGCTGCTGCGGCTGCAAAAGCTGAATTTTTTTTGTTATGATCTCCAGGTAAATCCATATAGCGATAATCTAAAATTTCTATTTCTCTATTATTTTTTTTAAGCATCAGTTTTGTGTTTTCAATAAATAAATCAGCATCCTTATTATTTTGAGAAAGATACAGCGTTCTGGCTGGAATATTATCTCGTATTGAATTAAGATATACATCATCAATATCAATTAAGGCATAATCATCTTTAGTCTGATTAGAAAATATTTTAAGTTTAGCATTTTTATAGGCTTCTTCATTAATGTGTCGATCTAAATGATCGGGACTGTAATTAAGATATATAGAAATCCAGGGTCTAAATTCTTTTACCGCTGCCAGCTGAAAAGAACTTACTTCGACAACAATGATATCATCTTTATTTAAATCATCCACTACCGAAATAAGAGGAATACCTATATTCCCTGCTGTCCTTACTTTTTTATTGTCCATTCCCTGCAGCATTTTACCAAGAAGATCTACAGTTGTAGTTTTGCCATTTGTACCTGTGACAGCTATAATTTTAGCTCTGCAAAATCTGTACGCAAGTTCTATTTCGCTAATTATTTCTATATCCAGCAGTTTAGCCTGGTTTAAAATTGGAATATTCAGCGGTACACCCGGACTCATCACTATTAATTCAGATTCTAAAATTTTTTTGCTGTGTCCACCAAAATCAAATTCACAATTAATGCCATCAATTTCTTTTATTAAATTGTCAAGTTCTTTTTTGTTTTTAGTGTCAGAAATAATAATTTTGGCACCCTTATTATTTAAAAATTTAACAAGAGAAATTCCGGTTCTACTGCTGAATCCCATTACTGCAATTTTTTTGTTTTTCAAATACAAAATAATCAAACCCCTTTAAACATAAAGTGAATAAATAGTTAATAATGATAAAATAACATTTACAATAATAAATCTAATTACAACTTTATTTTCTGCAGTCCCTGCAAGTTCAAAATGATGATGGATAGGAGTCATCTTAAAAACTCTTTTTCCGCCAGTTAGTTTAAAATAAGGTACCTGTATCATAACTGAAACAGTTTCAGCTACATATACTCCCCCTGCAGTTAATAAATAAAATTCTGTCCCTGTAATAACGGCTGCTGTACCAAGAATTCCACCGATAGCCAGAGACCCAACATCTCCCATAAAAACCTGAGCCGGATTTCCATTAAACCACAAAAATCCCAGACAGCTACCTGCCAATATAAGCATCATTACTGTAAAATAATCATTCGAAAAGGAGAAAAAAATAACAGCAAAAGTTAATGAAACAACTAAAGTAGTACCCGCTGCCAGACCATCCAGACCATCTGTTAAATTAACTGCATTAGCTGCACCTATAATAGTAAAAAAAGAAAGAACAGCAGTCAGATAAAACGGTATACTGTAGGAACCAACAAAAGGAATTAAAACATAATATGGCTCTGCTCTAAAGTAAAGATAGATAATCACTACCAGTGCAGATATAAACTGCAGACCAATTTTTTGTACTGCTGTTAACCCCAGTGATCGAGACAGTTTTATTTTTAAAAAATCATCCATAAAACCAGCAGCTGCCATTATTAATGAGGATACTAAAACTACAGCAATTTTTAAATTCAGCTCAGCAAATAACAGTAATGAAAAAACAAAAATTAATAATATTAAAACTCCGCCCATAGTAGGTATGCCAGATTTTTTTAAATGGTTTTTGGGTCCAAATTCTCTTATCTGCTGTCCAAAATTAATTTTTTTTAATAATGAAATAAATGGGTTCCCAAAACACAGCATCAAAAAAAGTGGAATCAAAAATGCAGTAATATAGACCATCAGTTCTGCTCCTCCTGCTCTCTCAATATATCAACAATTTCTTCCATTTTATTTGCTCTTGATCCTTTAATAAGAATTAAATCATCTGCTGATATAATGTGCAGAAGATGTTCGGCTGTTTCTCTATTTCCAGAACATAAGATAACATTATCTTCATACATGCCTGCTTCTAAAGCTCCTTCAGCAATAATATCAGCAGGGTGTCCAACAGTCAGTAGTATATCATAATTCTGCTGGTAAAGATAATCGCCAATTCTTAGATGTGCTGAACGGGTTCTTTCTCCAAGCTCCAGCATTCCACCCAACACAGCAATTTTCCTTTTTCCCTTTAAATCAGATAATACATCAAGTGCAGCCCGCATAGAAAGGGGATTGGCATTATATGTATCATTAATAATTATTGATTTATTTTTCAGTTCAAAAATATCCATTCTCAAAGGAGAATATTTAACCCTATTTAATCCATTTTGTATTTCTTTCTTACTTAAGCCCAGCTCAAAACCAATTGCTACAGCAGGAAGAGCATTATATATATTATGCTGGCCCGGTTTTCTTAAATAAAAAATATATTTTTTATTGGAGTTTAGTACAGTAAAATAATGTCTGCTTTCCTTAATAATATATTCTGATTTTATTACCTGATAATCAGCACCAGCCTGACAGCCAAAAAATACAGTTCTGCCTGAAAAATTTGCTGCCATTTTTCTTGTATTATTATCATCATAATTTAAAAAAGCAATTCCATCTTTAGGCAGAGATTCTATAAGTTCACTTTTGGCTTCAGCAATTTTTGTAACTGATCCTAACTGTTTTAAATGTGCTGGCCCAACATTTGTAACAACACCGTATTTAGGGAAAGCAATACTGGATAATAATTTTATCTCCCCAAGACCACTCATACCCATTTCCAAAACAGCAAAGTCTTCTTTTCCACTTAATTTAAATAAAGTTAACGGTAAGCCAATGTGATTATTATAATTGCCTCCAGTTTTCAAAACGTCATATTTTTCTGAGATAACTGCCGCGATCATATCTTTACTGGTAGTTTTACCCGCACTTCCAGTAACTCCTATAACCTCTAAATCAAAAAATCTCATTCTATAATAATGAGCCAGGTCCTGCAGTGCACATGTAGTATCTTTAACTAAAATTATTGCTAAATGAGGATAAGATTTCACTGCTCTATCTACAATTACCGCCTCAGCTCCATTATCTACAGCCTCTTCTATAAAATTATGACCATCATTATTTTTACCAATGATAGGGATAAATAGATCTCCAGGCATAACTTCCCTGCTGTCAATAGATATATCAGTAATAAGTGATTTAGGATTCCCCTGTATTATCTTACCATTTACAGCTTCTTTTATCTGCCGTATATTTAATTCCTGCATATTAAACTCCCTTCAGATATCGAATAGCTTCTCGAGCAGCTTTTCTATCATCAAGTTCTATTACTCTGTCAGAAAAAATTTGTCTGTTTTCATGCCCTTTCCCCAGTATAATTACAAAATCATCGTCTTCAGCCAGATCAACTGCTTTATAAATTGCCTTTTTTCGATCCTGAATTTTGTAATAATCTACCTTTTCTTTCTCTAAAAATCCGCCAGCAATTTCATCGATTATCTGACCAGCAGATTCATTTCTTGGATTGTCATTTGTAATGATAACTATATCAGCATATTCAGCAGCAATACTGCCCATAACAGGTCTCTTGCTTTTATCACGATCCCCACCACAGCCAAAAACAACAATTATTCTTTTTTTTGCCATTTTACTTACAGCCCTAAGAACATTTTCCATCCCATCAGGAGTATGTGCAAAATCAACTACAACATCAAATTTCTGTCCTTCAATAATTTTTTCAAATCTACCAGGTACTGCTTCCATTGTTTTTAGTGATTGTTTAATAATATCTGTATCTATTCCAAGCTGTCTAACACTCAAAATAGCAGCAAGTGAATTGTATATATTAAAAATACCGCTCAATTTTAAGCTAAATTGTCCCATAAAAAGTCCTGCTGTTGTAAAACTTAATCCCTCCAGATCAGAAGAGTAGTTTTCTGTATAAAGATCACTGCTGCTGTCATTAATTGAATAAGTAAAAGATTCACCTTCTATTTTATCAAGAATATAATCCGAAGTACTGTCATCTTTATTTAACACAGCAAATCCATTTGGCTTAAGCATGGTAAACAACCTGCTCTTTACTTCTCTGTAATTTTCAAGATTAATATGATAATCAAGATGTTCTGGGGTTAAGTTAGTAAAAACAGCAGTTTTAAATCTCATACCTTCTATTCTAAATAAATCGATAGCATGTGAAGAAACTTCCATTACAGCCTTATCAAATCCATCTGAAATCATTTCATTAAAATATCTGTAAAGGTCCACAGATTCTGGAGTTGTATGTTCCGATTCCAATACCAGTGAGCTAGATACAATATTTTTAATAGTTCCAATCAGGCCAACTTTATACCCAGCATCTTTCAGCAGGTTATATATTATAAAAGATGTAGTTGTTTTGCCATTAGTTCCTGTTATTCCGATTAAATCAATCTTATCTGTCGGATTATTAAATAATTTTCTGGCCAGCAGAGCCATAATTTTTCTGCTGTTATCTACTTTTATATATGTTATACCAGTATGATAATGCTGTAATTCTTTTTCTATCAGCACAGCTGTAGCACCATTATTTAAAGCATCATCAATATAAAAGTGTCCATCTGTTTTAAATCCACTAATGGCTGCAAATAAATCATTTTTTTTTACAGCTCTGGAATCATATTTAATATCGGATATCTCTTTATTTAGATTACCTTTTATAAATTCAACTTTTATGTCATCAATTAATAGTTTTAAATTCATTTTAACCTCCATAATATTAAATTATTTTTACTATTTTACAAATTTATGATTTATTATCTCAATTTCAACTTAATATTTCTATCTATCTCTATTCTTCTGCCTGGATAAACAGATTGACCAATTACTTTACCTGATCCACTGAGAACAACATTAAGGCCAAGTTCTTCTGCCTGCCTCACAGCTTCAGACGCATTTAAACCTCTAAAATCTGGCACAGTTATCGGATGAGAATATTCTTCGGGTACTTCACCAGCAAACAGCCAGACTGTGGAAGCAGAATTAACATTACTTCCCACTTTAGGAAGCTGGTCTTTAACAATATTATTTTCACCAATAAGTTTAACATTAAATCCTTTATTTCTCAACATTTCTTCCGCGGAGTTAAAGTTCATACCTCTAACATCTGGTAAAATAACTCTCTTTTTATTTTTATTTATTTCTTTTATATTTTCGTCTTTATTTGGCTTTAAGTCTAAATATCTTATTATGTCTTCAGTCAAATTTTTAAAAACTGGTGCAGCAGTTTGGCTTCCATAATAAGTCTTTCCATCTACATCATAAAGTACAACAAGAATAACAAGTTCAGGCTTCTCCGCGGGAAGCATACCAATAAAAGAAGAATCATAAATATCTTTATTGTAATGCTTTGCTGTACCTGTTTTTCCTGCAATTTTATATCCTTCTATGGCAGCCTGTTTTCCCGTACCCTGTTCTACAACCTGTGTTAAAAGTTCTCTCGTTTTTCTTGAGGTTTCTTCTGATATTACTCTTCTAACAGCAGCAGGCTCATTTTTTAAAATTATATTACCATCTTCATCTAAAATCTCCTTTACCAGCCTTGGCTGCATTAGTTTTCCCCCATTTGCAACAGCAGAAACTGCTGATATCAGCTGTATGGGTGTTACAGAAAGACCGTGCCCAAATGAAAAAGTAGCCAGTTCTACAGAATTTATCCTGCTGTAGTCAGGAATAATTCCAAAAGCTTCACCAGGAAGTTTTATACCTGTCTGACTTCCAAATCCAAAAGCACGTATATATGAATAAAAATCATTTTTTCCCAATTTCAATCCAACATCAACAAAGCCAGGATTGCAGGAATTTTTAACAACTTCAGCAAAAGTTTCCTCTCCGTGTCCGTATGTTTTCCAGCAGTTTATTTTTTCTCCACCCACATATACAAAGCCCGGACATGTTAAATTATCATTTTCAGAAACAACTCCTTCTTCAAGTGCACTAGCAGTTGTAATAATTTTAAAAGTTGATCCTGGTTCAAAAACATCTGTAATAGCCCTATTTCGCCAGCTTTTTTGAGGGTATTTGGAAAAATTATTTGGATTAAAATTGGGGGTGTTTGCCATTGCAAGTATATCACCACTATTGGGATTCATAACTATAATAGAACCCCCGGAAAAATCAAACTGATTTTCAGCATTTTTTAATTCTCTTTCGGCAATATACTGAATAACATGATCAAGAGTTAAAACTATATTTGATCCATCTCTGGTAGGTACTGTTTCGATAATTCCATCTGGGATTATTTTGCCTGTAGCATCTTTTTCAATTAAAACTTTACCTGGATTTCCATTTAAATACTTATCATAAGATAATTCTATACCATTCAAGCCATTGTTATCTATCCCGACAAACCCCACAATGTGTGATGCAAATTCAGATTCCGGATAGTATCTACGATTTTCGTCAGTAAATGTAATACCTTTAATATCTTCTGATAATAATTTTTTATATAGATTTTCATCTATTTTTCTTTTTAAAAAAACTGCACTTGCATCACCGGTAATTCTTCGATAGATTGTTTTATATTCTACATTGAGCATTTCAGAAAGTTTTTCTGCTGTTTTTTCCGGATTGATAATATTATCCGGCAGAGCAACCACAGTCTTACCCGGAAGGGTAACTGCCAATTTTCTGCCGGATTTATCATAGATTATACCTCTTTTTGCATTTACAATTGATTCTTTAACACGCTGGTTTAAAGCTTTATGCTGATATTCAGCACTATTAATAACCTGTATCCAGACCAGTCTCAAAGACAGCAGGATAAAAATTATAAAAAGAAAAATAAAGAAAAATAAAATTCTATTTCGAATGGTATTTTTTTCTTGAAGCAAATTTAATCCCCCTATTCAGGTGATTTAGCCTGTACTTTAACTAATCTTTCTACAATTTTATCATATATTCTAGCAATAAAAAACCTTTCTTCTGGAATATTTGCAACAAATTGTGTTTTTTCAATCTGTCTATTATTATAAAAAACAATAGTTCTTTTTTCTGCCTCAACCATATGTAATCTGTTTCTGGCTGTTTTCTCAATTTTATCAAGAGAAGTTTCCGAAGCCAATTTAATCTGCAGTTCTTCATTATTTTCTTCCAGCTGTGAAAGCTTATCTTCCAGTTCCAAAATTTGATAATTATACTGATTTATTTTTAAAATTTGCCCAATATAAATAATGAACATTGTACCAACTAGAAATAATGTAAATATATAAATACCTGCAAATATTTTTTTCCTTAAATCAGAGCTCGCATATAATTTATTTCCCGATGAAGATTTGGAACCACTATTCGAATTATAAAAATTTTCTGCACTATTATACATCTTATCAGCTCCTTATCTCACTTCTTCTCTGCAGCTCTTAATTTTGCGCTTCTCGCTCTAGGATTTTCTTCCAATTCACTTTTATCTGCAGTAACTGGTTTTTTTGTTATTACTTTTACTTCGGATTTTTTATCACAAACACAAATTGGAAAATCCGGCGGGCATGTGCAGTCTTTTGCTAATTCTCTAAAAGTATGTTTAACAATCCTGTCCTCTAGAGAATGAAAACTAATAATGCAGATTCTGCCTTTCTTATTTAAATATAAGATAGATTTCTCTATCATTTTTTCCAGCTGTTTAAGTTCATTATTAGTCTCAATCCTTACTGCCTGAAACGTTCTTCTTGCTGGATGGCCTCCACTTCGCCTTGCAGATGCCGGTACAGCAGCCTTTATAATTTCTACCAGTTCTGATGTTCTTTCGATTTTTTTCTTTTTTCTTGCTTTTACAATAAACTCAGCTATCCTTGCTGCCCAATTTTCCTCACCATATCTGCTGATAATTTTGCTGAGTTTATCTTCACTATAGCTGTTTAATATATCTGCTGCTGTTTTATTCTGATTTTTATTCATTCTCATGTCAAGTGGTCCATCTTTATTATAACTAAAGCCTCTATCTGCATTATCCAGCTGTGGTGAAGAAACTCCCAAATCAAGTAAAATTCCATCAACTTTTTTAATATTATTTTTTTTTAATATCAGATCTATATCCAAAAAATTTCCATGTTCAATAATTATTTTATCTTCATTTATAAATTTTTCTTTAACAGCCTTTACTGCTGTTAAGTCTCTATCAACAGAAATCAGTCTGCCTTTATCTGAAAGATGCTTTAAAATTTCTCTACTGTGGCCACCTCTTCCAAGTGTACCATCAAAATATATCCCATCTTTTTTTATATTTAAAAGCTCAATGCTTTTTTCTAACAGTACTGGTTTGTGTATATAATCCATATTTAGCTCCTTTAAATTCCGAGTTCTTCCATTGCATCTGCTATATCTTCATAAGAGTTTTCCACTTCATTCATATAGCTGTCCCATTTTTCTTTTGCCCATAACTCTATTCTATTTGCAAGTCCAATTATAACAATTTCATGTTCAAAATCCGCATAATCTCTTAAATTTGAGGGAAGGGAAATCCGCCCCTGTTTATCCAGCTCACATTCACTAGCACCAGAAAAGAAAAATCTAACAAAATTTCTGGCGTTTTTACTTGTCATAGGTAGTGATATTAATTTTTCTTCAAGAGTATTCCACTCAGGAAGAGGATATAAAAACAGGCAGTTATCAAGACCTCTTGTGATAACAAACTTTTCTGTAAGATCTTCCCGCAGTTTTGAAGGAATAATTAATCTTCCTTTAGTGTCCATACTGTGAGTATATTCACCCATAAACATAATATCACTTCCCCACTTTACACCCTTTAACACCACTATCTACCACTTAATAACTTTATTCTACATAAAACAAATTATTCCTTTATGAAAATACAATTTTTTTAAACATAAAAGAAACCACCTGTTTTTGTCTACAGGTGGCAATAGATGAAAAAATTATTATTTTTTATCTTTTATAAAAAGTTTTCTTGCTTTAGAAATACTATTAAAACCATATTTACGCTTCAAATCATCAACAATTTTATCTAAATCCCGTTTCTCATTGTTTTTTTTATTATTTTCAAACAAATTTAACTGCCTTTTATTCTCATCCACCAAACCGCTTACTCCAACACCTAAAAGTCGAATTTCTTTATCCACCAGATTATTGTCATCAATTAATTTTTTGGAAAATTTATAAATTTCATCAGTACTATTAAAAGATCTCTTAAAACTCATCTGTCTGCTAACAGTACTGAAGTTATCATATCTAATTTTTACAAAAATAATTTTCCCATAAAAATTATTTTCTCTCAATCTAAAAGAAACTTTTTCACTTAATTTAAATAAATATGCCATTATTTCCGAATAATCACTTACATTATCAAAAAATGTTTCTTCATGACTGACTGATTTAATTTCATTTCTTACCTCTACTTTTCTTTCATCTATCCCTCTGGATAAATAGTATAGTTTTACCCCGGATTTTCCAAATAAATTTTCAAGCTCAGTTAAAGAATAAGGCCAGATATCTTTCACATAATTAATCCCAATTTCATTAAGGCTTTTTTTGAATTTGCTGCCAACCCCCCAGATACTGTCAATACGAAGATCTTTTAAAAAGGTTTTTATATCCCCATCTGAAACAACAGTTAAACCATCAGGTTTATCAAAATCTGAAGCCAATTTGGCCAAAAATTTATTTACTGAAAGTCCAATAGAAATTTTGAGACCTGTCTGACTGTAAACTTCTTTTTTTATCTTTTCTGCAATCTGCAGAGGTTTCCCGTATAATCTCTCACAGCCTTTTATATCCAGAAATGCTTCATCAATAGATATTTTTTCAATCAGCGGCGTATATTTAGTTAAAATATCAAATATTTCTGCTGACATCTGAGAATACCTTTTATGTCTGGCAGGTAAATATATTCCATCAGGACAGAGCTTTTTAGCAGCTGCAATTGGCATTGCAGAATGAACACCATATTTGCGAGCTTCATAAGAAGCTGTAGAAACAACTCCTCTGTCACCTAATCCTACACCACCTATAATAACTGCCTTTCCTTCAAGTTTGGGATTATCAATTCTTTCTACTTCTGCAAAAAATGCATCCATATCAGCATGGATAATATGGAGATTATTCATTTTTATTCTCCTCATATAATATAGTTAATAATATTGAAATTAGATCAAATTTTAGAGTTTTATGTAAATGAGATTTCTATCAACCTGCTTATTAAATCTTTATACAAAATCCCATCATGTTCAAATAATTTTGGATACATACTATATTTTGTAAAACCAGGCATTGTATTTATTTCATTTATCAATATATTCCCATCCTCTATAAAAAAATCTACTCTTGCCAGTCCTTTACCATCAATGGCTTTAAAAGCCTGTTCAGCCGCACTCTTTAATTGACCATATAAATTTTTTTCTAACTCCGCAGGTATAATTAATGAAGTAGAAAAATCTTCATATTTAGCATTATAATCATAAAAGCTGTGCTTAGAAATTATTTCTCCAGGTGAAGATACCTGTATATTATCAGCAGAACCTAAAACAGCACATTCAATTTCTCTTCCGGAAACTTTTTTTTCTACAATAATTTTTTTATCATATTTGAATCCTTCTTCAAAAGCTCCCAAAAAATCACCTTTATGCTTTACTACAGAAATTCCAATACTGGAACCTAAATTGGCCGGTTTTACAAAAAAAGGCAGTCCAAGTTTTTTGCTGATTTTTTGAAAAAGTATTTTTTTATCTAATTTATTAAATTCATAATCTCTTATCACCATATAATCTGTCTGAGGAAGGTTTTGATACGAAAATATTTTTTTCATCATTTCCTTATCCATCCCAACTGCTGAAGATGTTAAACCACATCCAACATATGGAATATCTAAAATTTCAAAAAACCCCTGTATTCGTCCGTCTTCTCCAAATGGTCCATGCAGCACAGGAAATACAGCATCTATGTCATTCTGCAGACGACTTATAATTTCACATGAAATTATTTTTTCCTGGCTATCTGATACAGCTTCCATAATATCTGAATCTAAAATATTAAAAGAATCATGTTCAGACATCCATTTTCCTTCTTTTGAAATAGCAAAAGGTATTATACTGTATCTACTCTTATCTACAGCATTAAAAACTGATCTAGCAGAAAGTATAGAAACTCTATGTTCAGCAGATTTACCACCAAATACTAAAGCTATATTTTTTTTAGAATCTGCCATTTAAAAATTCTCCCTTCTTTATTATCTAAACCAATATTCTTATATTAATTAAAAATAATCAATTTTCATTGCTTTTCTCACTTTTTTCAGGGTTTTTTGTGCTTCCATTCGAGCTTTTTCTGTTCCTTTCAATAAAATTTGATCCACCAATTCTGGATTGTTAATATATTTTTTTCTCCGCTCCCTCATCGGATCTAAAAGCTGATTTAATTTATCGGCCAGATTCTTTTTACATTCAACACAGCCTATTTTCCCAGCCCTGCAGAGTGTTTCTATTTCATCTGCCTCTTCCTTATTAAAAGCCTGATGATAATGAAATACTGTGCAGACTTCGGGATGACCTGGATCATCTTTATGAATTCTGGCCGGATCGGTTTTAGCCTGCATAATTTTTTTATTTATTTCATCACTGGAATCTGATAAATAAATAGCATTATTCAAACTTTTGCTCATTTTACTTTTTCCATCAAGTCCCATTAATCTTGGAAAATCGCTTATTAATGCCTCAGGTTCTGGAAAAATTTTACCGTAAGAATTATTAAATTTACGCACAATTTTTCTTGCCTGTTCTATATGCGGTATCTGGTCTTCACCAACAGGTACCAGATGTGCTCTACAAAAAGTTATATCAGCAGTCTGACTGACAGGATACCCAAGAAATCCATATGTCATATCACTGTAACCATATTGGGCAGCTTCTGTTTTTATAGTCGGGTTATGTCGGAGCTGATTTACTGTAACCAGCATTGAAAAATAAACTGTAAGTTCAGCTATTTCTGGAACCATTGACTGTACAAAAATTATAGTTTTTTCAGGATCAATACCTGCGGCTAAATAATCCCTAACAACCTGTCTGAGATCTTCACTCAGCTGTTCAGGTCTATCAAAGTTAGTGGTCAAAGCCTGCACATCTGCCACTATTAAAAAAGTATCATATTTTTCCTGCAGCTCAACTCTATTTTTCAGACTGCCTACATAATGACCTAAATGAAGTTTGCCAGTAGGTCTATCACCTGTCAAAATTCTTTTTTTATCACTCATTATTATCACCTTCACATATTTTATAGATTTTAAGGAATTCACTAAAATTAATTTTACAACTACAATAAGAAATATCTCTTTAAGAATAATATATTTAAAATTCCAATATTCCTGAATCATCCTTTTTTTTACATTTTGACGCTCCACTGGGCAGGACCACGTGGATTCCTTATTGATAGAAAATTGCCCACTCAAAGCAAACCAAATGGTAGATAAGTTAGGTCTTGCGTTTTCTCCAAAAGCGTAAATTCGGGTAAACCCGTCAGGTTTTCTAGTGCCTAACTTCTATAACATAAAATAAGGAAAATACTTTATGTACTTTGACTTGAATGTTATAATAAAGTCTGTTAAAATTAGATTAAATAGTATTAATAACTATTATTATTTCAGGAGGATATTATGACTAAAAATACTAGAATGACAAAACAACGTAAAGCAATTTTAAGAGTTCTCAAAAATACTGAATCACATCCTACAGCTGACTGGATCTATGAACAGGTAAAAAAAGAAATCCCAAATATCAGTTTAGGCACTGTTTATAGAAATCTAAATGTTTTATCTGAACTTGGTAAAATTCAAATTCTAGATTATGGAAGCACTTACAGCCGCTATGATGGAAATCCAAAAAATCATTATCATTTTCGCTGTGAAAAATGTGGTAGAGTATATGATATTCATATAGATTTATTTGACGATATAAATAAAATTGTTAATGAAAAAACAGCTTTTCAGGTTAATGAGCACAGACTTGAATTTACAGGTTTATGTCCAATCTGTCAGAATGAAAATTAAAATTTTATTATACCTTCTATAATATTTTTAACTGTTTCTGCGCCATTAATCTCAGTACTTCTCTTATTGAGGAATGGATTCTTTTGCCAGTGAATCTACGGTTTCATTATAATAATCACCACTGTGGCTTTCAACTTTAAAATAATCTATTTTAAAATTTGATGTCAGCATATCCAGCTCTGACCAGAGATCTTTATTTGCAATTTCTTTATTGGCAGCTGTTTTCCAGCCTTTGGATTTCCATGATTTAATCCACTTAGATAAGCCATTTAAAACATAGGTAGAATCACTATATAATTCAACACTGGAACCTTTAGGTATAGTTTTTAAAGCTTCTATAACTGCTTTAAGTTCCATTCTATTGTTAGTTGTATTTTCTGCAGAACCGGTAATCTTTTCTTCCTGTCCATCAAAAATTATCACTGCTGCATATCCGCCAGGACCTGGATTACCAGAACAGGCTCCATCAGTATATATTTTATAATTTCTTGTGCCTTCATAATCCTTATTTTGATCCAATTCTTCCATAAAATTTACAGCTTTTCTCAAATGAGGTATAACAATAGAACCCCCAACAATCAATCCTACACTCATAGCTTCTAGTATTTCTTCATTTGTCCACCCTTTCTTTTTACACTGTATAATATGATAGTTAATACAGTCATCACAGCGCAGAACAAGAGAAGAAACTAACCCAAGCATTTCTTTCAATTCCGAAGAAAGTTTATTATCACTGTAAATTCTTGTATCTAAATTAAAAAATCTTTTTATATTCAAATCATCTTTAGAAAATATAATTTCATTCATTCTTTCTCTAAATTCCTGAAAATCATCTAATTTATCACTCATCAATCTACCTCCAGTTAAAAAAATTTATCTCAAGCACTGCATATTAAAAATATTAAAATTCATCCCGAGGGCAAGCCCATCGGATTTTCTTTTAATAAAATCTATAACTTTTAATTTATAAATACTAAAAAACCAAATAGTCCAATAACATAGAAAAAGCAAGCAGCACAGCACTAATATAATACAATTTTAGAGCATAATTTTCAATCCGAAAATCAGGTGAATAATAAAGATAGAATTTTTTATTTAATTTTATATTATAAAAAGTATATGGAAAGGTTAAAAACAACAGCAGATATATTATACTATTAAAATAAGCAAAAATAAGTGCAAATGATGCATATGCGGCCAGCAGCAGTATCTGCAGACCTTTTAATAAATGTTTTTCTTTATGCTGATATAACCAGCGTATATTGACAATTAAAATTGATAATGGCAGTGACACAATTAGAGGAATAATTGATATTTCTTTGGCCTGAATGATAAAACTCATTAAAACTAACGACGGACCATTTATCAATCCTACCAAAAATTCATCAAAAAGACTCTCTACCATCTGCAACTGCAGATAGATATAAAGCAGTAGAAAAAAAGCTGTTATTATCACAACCCAAATTAGAAATACGGAGCGAAACCAGGCAATTAAAATTATTGTCAGCACAGAAAACAATGTTGATAAAACAGCAACCAAAAAAAGTTTTTTACCTTTAAGTATTTTAATATCTCTATCATAATCCTTTTCAGAAGGATAATATCTGTGATAATAAAAAAGCTGATAAAAGTTAGTTTCAGGGTCAATTATTATTATCCAGCTATTTACAGCAGTAACTACTAAAAAAAGACTGACTATATTAGCAAAAAACCAGCCAAGATTGAAAGAACCACTGTATTTTAAAGCTGCTGCAGCTCCTACAACAAGCGGCAAAATAATTTCCAGCCAGATTTCCGGTAATGAAAGTCGATAAATCTCATAAATTAAAGTATTTTTTATTTGACTACGCATTATATATCTTACCCCTACTTTAAGAAAGACTATATTTTTAAAACCGGATAGCTTCTGCTATCCGGATAAATTTTTAATTTATTTTTTCGAGATACTCTTTTACTTCAGCTGCAGTTTTTAGCTTAAGAATAGATTCCATTTCCTTTTCTGCTTCTTTTCTGGTCCATTTTTCCAATAATTCTTTTATTTTTAATATTGAAACAGCACTCATACTGAATTCATCAAGACCAGCTCCAAGTAAAAATGGAAGCAGAAGTTCATCCCCGGCAGCTTCTCCACACATACCTACCCAAATACCTGCTTTGTGTCCTTCATCTATTGTTTTTTTAATCAATCTTAAGACAGCAGGATGATATGGGGTATGCATTTCAGCTATTTTTTCATTTGTCCTATCAACTGCAACTGTATACTGAATTAAATCATTTGTTCCAATACTGAAAAAATCTACTTCTTTTGCAAGCAAATCTGCTATCATTACTGCAGCCGGTATTTCAATCATAATACCAACTTCTATATCTTTATTATATTCTATTTTTTCATTATTCAGTTCACTTTTTACTTCATTTAACATATTTTTAACTTTATTAAGCTCTTCCAATGAAGAAATCATTGGAAACATCATTTTTAAATTTCCATATTTGCTGGCACGTAAAATAGCCCTCAGCTGAGGTTTGAAAATATCCGGACGATCCAGACACATTCTAACAGCTCTATACCCCAAAAAGGGATTCATTTCATGAGGCAAATCTAAATAAGGCAGTTCTTTATCTCCACCAATATCCAGAGTCCTTATAACTACAGGATAATCGCCCATTTTTTCGGCTACTTTTCGGTATACTTCAAACTGTTCTTCTTCAGAAGGCATCTCATCTCTGTCCATATATAAAAATTCAGTTCTAAATAAACCGATACCTTCTCCACCTCTTTCAAGTACCGGATCAAGATCAGCAAAATTACCCATATTACCAGCTATTTCTACTTCTTCACCATCTTTTGTTTTAGCTTTTTTATCTTTGTAAGCAGCCAATCTTTCCTGTTCAGCTTCATAATCAGCAAGTTTCTGCTCATATTTTTTCATAGTAGCTTCATCAGGATCAAAATAAACATTTCCACTGTTTCCATCAACGATAAGAACAGCATCATCTACATTTTTATTCATAAGTTTATCTCCAAGACCAACTACGGCTGGAATACCTAGTGATCTGGCCATTATTGCAGTATGTGAAGTTCTCGAACCATCCCTTGTTAAAAATGCCAGCACTTTAGATGTATCAAGCTGTGCTGTATCAGATGGAGTTAAGTCTTCAGCAATTATAATAACTTCCTCATCTAGTTTTTCAGCAATATCTTCTCTGCCGAGAAGAATTTTTATAATTCTTTTTCCAACATCTTTTATATCTGTTCCCCGCTCTTTAAGATATTCATCTTCCATAGCAGCAAACATGGATGCATACTGATCAATAACTTCTTTTACTGCAGCTGAAGAAGAAAGCTTATCTTCTTTTATTTTATTTTCAAATGCAGGTATTAATTCTGGATCATCCAGAATCATCAGATGTGCATCAAAAATTTCTGCTTTCTCTTCCCCCATTTTTTCAGCTGTATTATCTCTGATAGTTTTCAATTCACTTTTAGCTTTTTTAAGAGCAGTATGAAGTTTTTCAATTTCGTCATTAATTTTATCTTCAGATATTTTATCTTTAGATATTTTAATATCTTTTTCTCTTTTTACCAGCGCTTTTCCAATAGCAATACCAGGTGAGGCAGCGATCCCTTTCATCTAAAAATCACTCCTCTTCATCTTCTTTAGGCATTTCAACTGTAATAAATTCTTCCAGTTCTTTCAATGCTTCTTCTGCATCTTCACCATCAGCTCTCAATAATATTTCATTGCCTTTTCCAACTCCTAAACTCATAACTCCCATAATGCTTTTTGCATTAACTTTCTTTTCTTCAAAAACAATTTCTATTTTTGAATCAAATTTACCTGCTTTCTGTACAAATTGTGCTGCAGGCCGGGCATGCAGACCGGTCTTATTCTTAATTATTACTTTCTTTTCTTCTGCCAATCTGATCATCCTTTCTTTTTTATTCACTTATATATTTTATCATAAAATAATGGTGAATTTCATCTTTTTTTAACATTTTATTGTTATAAATTTAACATCAAAAAGAAAGCCGGGTTTAAGCCCGGCTTTAAATTAATTTTTCTTAATAATGTCTAAAGACTCAATTGAAGATAATATATCAGAAATAGAATTACCAAGACCTGCTTCTACTGCTGCAAATACTGCACCTTCAACTATTGGGGCATCTGCCAGTACAACTCTTTTTTTTATATCTTCATCAAGCCAGTCCATTACCATATTTACACTCATAATAGCACTACCTAGGTCTGCAAGAATTATTACACCATCTTCTTTATTTATCTCTTCAAGTGCTGTATTAATTGCATCAGGGTCAGTACCTATTTCTCCCTCTGCAGTTCCACCAACAGCTTTAATTTCTACATCTTTCTGCTTCATTTGTTCAGCCAATTTTTTGGTTCCATCAGCAATCTCTCTACTGTGAGAAACAATTAAAATACTTACCATCTGCTCACTCCATTCATTTATTTATTTCATCAACTATAGTTTTTATAATTAAATAACTTGAAGTGGCTCCAGGATCCTGATGTCCCTTGCTTCTTTCCCCAAGATAACTGGCTCGACCTTTTGTTGCCTGCATCGGAATTGTAGCTTTCATTCCTTCTTCAGCAGCTTTTTTGCATTCTTCAAGTGCATCTTTGAGTTCTAAATTTTTCTCTTTGCTTTCCCGCAGAGATTCCACTGCTGGCATAATTGCATCAAGCATTGTTTTTTCTCCCTGCTCAGCTTTACCTCTTTTTTGAATACCGTTTATTGCTGATTCTCCTATCTCTATAGCTGCATCAATATCAAATTCTGCTTCAGGTATTACTTTACTCACATTTAAAAAAGCAGTTCCATAAAGTGGACCAGCAGCTCCTCCAACAGTTGATATTAATGTCATTGCAACTGTTTTTACCAAATCAGAGTTCTTTTCATAATCATTACTGCTGAGTTTTTCTTTAACTTTTTTAAACCCTCGTGACATATTAATTCCGTGGTCTCCATCACCGATAGCAGAATCTAATTCTGTCAAATACTTCTTATTTTCAATTATCACATCTGAAATTTTCATAAATATATCTTTAATTTTTTCTGTCACTGAAATATCCTCCCTGTCTGCATTTATTTCATAAGATTTATATCAGTTGGTGCATCCAGAAGTTCTTTTAATTCTTTATCAAGTTTAAGCAGAGTTATTGACATTCCTGCCATTTCTAATGAAGTCATGAATTCGCCAACAAAATTTTTGTATACTTTAATACCCTTATCTTCCAAAATCTGATGTGCACGTCTGTTTGCAATATATAGTTCCATTAAAGGAGTACCTCCCATACCATTTACCATTAATGCAACTTCATCTCCATTTTTAAAAGAAATATCAGAAAGTACACTACCTAATAAATCATCAACGACTTCATCAGCTTTTTTAACTTTTGTTCTTTCAGTTCCCGGTTCACCGTGAATTCCTATACCAAGTTCCATTTCATCTTCCTCAAGTTTAAATGTTGATTCATCTGCAGAAGGAACACGACATGGATATAACGCCATTCCTTTTGTTCTCACATTTGCAATAACTTTTTCTGCGGCTGATTTAACCTCCGAAAGTTTTCCACCTGCAGCAGCTTTTGCGCCGGCTATTTTATGTACAAATACTGTACCGGCTACTCCTCTGCGTCCAGTTGTATAAAGGCTATCTTCAACCGCAACATCATCATTAACTACCACATGATCAACCTCAATACCTTCAGCTTCAGCCATATCTGCAGCCATTTCAAAATTCATAATATCTCCGGTATAATTTTTTACAATTAGCAGTACTCCTTGTCCACCATCTACAGCTTTTATTGCTTCAAAAACTGCATCAGGAGTTGGAGAAGTAAATACATCACCCGCTACAGCAGCATCTAACATTCCTTCCCCAACATATCCAGCATGGGAAGGCTCATGACCACTACCTCCACCACTTACAAGTGCAACCTTTTCTAAAGGAGCGTCCTTTCTAACAACAACATTAAAATCATCCAGTTTTTCTATTTTTTCTGGCCTCTCCATTACAATTCCTTCTACCATTTCCACTACAACATGATCTGGATTGTTAACTAATTTCTTCTTCATACTTATTACCTCCTTTAATTAATTAAAATCTGTTGTCCACAAACTTCTCTGACTTGTAGAAATTGCAAGAACACCTGCTTCTACCAATTTATCAACTTCTTTTTTTGTCTCAATAAGTCCTCCTGCAATTACAGGATATTTGATCTGATATTTTTCCTGATGGGAAATATAATATGGAGCTGCAATACCTGGTAAAATCTCCACTGAATCTATATTTTCATCACCCAACATATGTTTTCCTGTTTTAAAAGAACCCGAATCAAGCAAAAATATTCTCTGAATTGTCATCAAACCACACTTTATTGCTGCTTTAATTAGGTGATTTCTGGTTGATATTATTCCATCACAAAGATTTTTTTCTGCCAGATATTCCATACCTTTTGCATCCTGTGAAATACCCTGAACCAGATCAACATTAATTATTAATAATTTATCATATTTTTCAGCTTTTGACATTGCTTCTTCAAGATCAAAAATAGAGCCTGCCAGCAAAAACACAACTACTGATTTTTCTGTTTTCATAGCCTGTTCAAGATATTTCATATCCCTAACAGATGGTATTATTGGATGTTTTTTAAAATACTTTGAAAGATGTCTCAAATTTGCTGCCTCCCTGATTAATACATAATCATAATTATAATTATAGTATTTTTAATAATACACTATACTTTATTATATAATTATACAATTTATTAATATTTCAATACTCCTGACACAGTCAGGAGTATATTAAAGTATATTAACTATAATCGTTCTCAAGCTGATTAAAAAAGAAAATCCTAAAAACTGTTTATTGTACAGGTCGGTGAAATAATATAACTAAGTTAAAAATTATGCTTTCATTTCAATATAATTTTATCATTAATATTTTGAATTATCAAATCACCGCGTGCATTTAATTATACAATTTTTCTAACTATTATATTTTCTTATAATATCAAATTTTTGATCTTCACTTTCAATAAATCCAGTTATATTGGTCTGGTTTAATATTTCTTTTATCTCTTGATCAGCTTTTAAGAAAATATTTCGTGTTTCTTCCAAAATATTCTTATCTAAACCTGCTCGAGCAGCAATAACATCTTTTGGAATAGGATCTGTTTTTGCTAATATATTTAAACTATCTAAGTTTAATGTTTTAGCAGCCCTTTCCCAGGCTTCATTATATGTTGCTCCAACTTCAGCTTTATTGTCTAATACTGCTTTAATTACATTATCATGATTACCTAAAAATAAAGTTTCTTTTAAATCTTTATTGACATCAATACCAACTTCTTTCAACATCTGTTTCGGGTATACATAACCCGATGTTGATAATGGATCTACAAATGCAAAAACACTGTCCTTTAAATCTGTTAATTTCCTGTATTTACTATTTTTCTTAGTAAATATATAGCCTCGATAGCTATCCTTACCATTAATTAAAGGAGTTACCATTGGTATAACATTGGTTTCATCTTTTGCCTTAACATAAGCCATTGGAGAAAACCATCCAATATCTATTAAACCATTTTTTATATAATTAGTTAATTCTTCATAATCTGAAACAATAACTGTTTTAGCATTTTTATTTATTTTGTTACATAATTTTTCAATTATTGGAACATATAGTTCTTCTATTTTTTCAGGCTTTGCAAAAGGATTTACACCAAAAATTAACATATCCTCACTTTTATTATCTACTGAAATTTTATGAAGATCATAAGCTATTGTATTAAGATTATTGGAATAATTAATCAGGGTTTCAGAATTACTTTTTTGATCTTTAATATTTTTATCTACTTCTGAAACATTTTCTGATATATTTATAAACTCTTGAGTCATAGATTCAACAGCTTTGGTAGTTTGTTCTGTAGCAGAAGCTTGACTATCTGTACTACTTGATAATTTTGATATAGAATCAATAACATTATGAAGATTATTATTCATCATATTAAATGATTCAATTGATTTTCCAGCTAACTCTTCAACTCCTTCAATATTATTAAGCCCATTTTCAATAATTTGATCAGTATTTTTGATTTCAATATTAATGTTGTTGATAGATTCTCTTATTTTTGTGGTTAATTGCTCAGTTTCTTCCGAAAGACTTTTTATTTCTCCAGCTACAACATTAAAACCTCTTCCAGCATCACCAGCTCGTGCTGCTTCAATAGAAGCATTTAGAGAAAGCAAATTAATTTGATCCGTAATATCTATAATACCTTCAAGTAATTCATTACTATTTACCAATGCTTTTTCTACACTTTCAATTGAATTACCAGATTTTTTTACATTTGATGCTAATTCAAGTAATGTATTGTTAGATTCTTTAATCCAATTTTGATTTTTCTCTGAATCTGACATTAACTTTTGAGATAATTCTTCTAGTTTATCCATTTCTGATTTAATAACATTTGATGAAGAAGATAATTCTTCAATAGTTGCAGAAATTTCTTCAGCAGCAGCTGCATTATTTTCAACTGATTCTGTAATATTTTCAAATCTTTTTACTAATTTTTCAGCTTTTTTATTATTATCATTGATTAACCAGATTAAATCTTGAGATTTAAAAGATACCTCTTGTGATAAATTCAATAGTTTATTTGAAGTTTGTTTTTTTGATTCAATATTTTTATTTAAATCTTTATTTTTATCAATATCTTTTTTGGGATATAAAAAATAAAAAACAATTAGGGAAACAATTACGCCTATACCAAAACTAATAAAATGGAATTCGTTAAACATTTCCATAAATTTACTCCCTTTTGTATTTATTAAGAAGCTAAATCAGATTCTAATTATCTAAAAATCTGATTTAGCTTGTTTTTATATTGAAATTTATTCAGCTAAGGCTTTAACTAATTCGCGGCAGTAGTCCGGAATATCTTTTACCACCCTTCCCCAAACAATATTACCATCTCTAAAGGCAGGTTTATCTACCCAACTTCCTCCTGCATTTTCTATATCATCTTTAATTCCTCTTGACCCTGTGGCTTTTCCATTAACTATACCTGCTGAAATTCCAACAAGACCTGCATGACATATTAAACCTATTATTTTCCCGTTATCATAATTATTTTTAACCAGCTTTACAATATCTTCATCTCTTCTTATTTTATCAGGAGCCCAGCCGCCAGGTATTAGAACTCCATCATAATCTTTATCCATAACTTCGGAAGCTGTATAATCTGCTTTAGCTTTCAAACATCCGTGTTTGCTTGTATATTCAGCACCCTTTTCCATACCAATTACATCTATTTCAGCACCTTCTTCAATCATCCTCATATATACAACCCAAAATTCTAAATCTTCATATCCAGGTCCTACCATCATTGCAAGCTTCTTACCTTTTAATTTCATTATTATTTCCTCCTCAACCTGCTTTTTTAGGAAGATCTCTAGTTGCTACTACATCAGCACCTGTTTCTAAAATATTTTCTATAATCACCTGGCCAATCTTTACAGGAGCCTTTACTTTGGTTTTACCTATAATTTTCATTGCATCATGAATAATTTCCAGAGAAATAGGTTTTGTAGTTTTGACAGGAACAAGTGGTAAAGCCCCATCTTTAACAGCTACTGTTGTCGGCAATATTCTCGTTGGTGCAATTATTTCTTCTCTTGCATAGTCAGCTCCCTGGGGACAGGCATTACCTTGTATATCTAATATTTCATTACCTTCATATTTAACTGTCACTTCACATCCTTTTGGACAGGCAACACAGGTGAGAGTTTTAGTTTCACTCATTTATTCTCCCTCCTTTTCAATTATATCTACAGTTATCTCTTCAATTTTTCCAAGATCATTAAGTGTTTTCTGTGCTAATGGAACACTCAGCATTTCACCAGGTTTTGCAAATGGTTCATTAAAAGAATAAAGCTCTTCTCCATCTGCTGATAATTTAATTTCACAGGCAGTAAGAGGAGTTGTTACCCTCATATAGAGCGGTATACGTTTTCTATCTTTATCTTCCAGTTCAATATTTTGCGGTATAACATATGAAACATTCTTTCCTGCATTTATTTTTATTTTACTATCAGATCTTCTCATATCACCTTTAACATATTTTGCAGCCCAGTCACCGGCTATTTCTGCTTCCTGGGTAACCCAATCAACTAAATCATGTACATGCAGAACATTACCACAGGCAAAGATACCTTCAACATTAGTCTCTCTACCTTCATTGACAATAGCTCCGCCTGTTCTATCATCCAGAACAACATCAGCTTTTTTAGAAAGCTCATTTTCAGGTATTAAACCTACAGACAGCAGAAGTGTATCGGCTTCTATTCTCTCCTCAGTACCTGGTATTGGTTTCAAATTTTCATCTACTTCTGATATTTCGACTGCCTCTAACCTTTCATTACCTTCAATTCTGGTTACTGTATGATTTAATAAAAGTGGTATATCATAATCCTGTAAACACTGAACAACATTTCTGGTTAAACCACCAGTATAAGGAAGAATTTCGCAAACTGCTTTTACATCAGCTCCTTCTAATCGCATTCTTCGGGCCATGATTAATCCAATATCTCCAGAACCAAGTATTACAACTTCTTTACCCGGCAGCAGACCTTCTATATTTGTATATCTCTGTGCTGTACCGGCTGTCAATACACCTGCAGGTCTGGTGCCAGGAATTCCAATCGCACCAGCAGTTCTTTCTCTACACCCCATGGCAAGTATAACTGCACCAGCTTCAATCTCTAGAAAACCATCTTCTCTATTCATGGCATATACTTTTCTATCCGGACTGACATCCAGCACCATGGTATCTAATTTAACCTCAATATCTCTGTCCTCAACATCATCTATAAATCTCTGGGCATATTCTGGCCCTGTTAATTCTTCTTTAAAATGATGAAGTCCAAAACCATTATGAATACACTGGGGTAAAATTCCTCCCAACTCAAAATCTCTTTCCAAAATCATTACATCTTCCACACCATTATCAAACACTTTAACTGCTGCAGCCAGTCCTGCTGGACCTCCACCAATTACTACAACATCTTTTTTAAGTTTAAGCATTATCCATCACCTTGCTTCCAAGTAGCTCTTTAATTTTATATTCAATAATTTGCGAATTAGTTTCTTCCTGTTTAACCTCTGTAGGGTCGATTCCTAATTCTTCAGACAGAATTTCTAACACTCTTGGGCCACAAAACCCACCCTGACATCTTCCTGCACCGGCTCTTGTTCTTCTTTTAACAGCATTTACTGTTCTTGCACCAATTGGACCATGTATTGCATCCAGTATCTCCTTATATGAAACTGTTTCACAGCGGCAGATTATTTTTCCATACTTTTTATCTTTTTCTACCATTTTAGCTCTTTCTTCATTGCTCATTTCGTAAAATCTTACTGGCTCTTCTCTTTTTTCTATAACATTTTTCTTTTCTTCCAGTTTAAGACCTTCATCTTCCAGAATATCAAGAGTCATATCAGCAATGGCAGTAGCAGATGATAGACCTGGAGACTGAATTCCAGCCACATTGATAAATCCATGTACATTGTCAGCAGCTTCTATTACAAAGTCTTCAGTTTTATCAGCAGCTCTTAGACCTGCAAATACCCGTATAGTATCTTTTAATGTTAAATCAGGGAACAGCTTTTTAGCACCATTATAAACTTTTTCCAGCCCTTCAGGTGTTGTTGATAAATCAGTTTTATCATCTATCGGATCTGAAGTTGGTCCAATTAATAAATTGTTTTCTATTGTCCTTGTAACAACAATTCCCTTTGAAATAGGTGTTGGTATTGGAAAAATAACATGATTAACATCAAAATCTTTAGCCTTATCATAAATATAATATTCACCCTTGCGCGGGCGTATTTCAATTTTTTCAATTCCAACCATTCTGGCAACATCATCTGCATACAAACCGGCAGCATTTATAACATAATTAGCCCCAAAATTACCTCTGTTTGTTTTTACACCAACAACATTACCATCTTCTGTTAAAACATCTAAAACTTCTGTTTCTAATTCTATTTCAACTCCATTTGCCACAGCATTTTCAGCCATTGCAAGTGCAAATTCCCAGGGAGTAGTTATTCCTGCAGTTGGCGCCCAAAGAGCTGCTTCGGCATCTTTAGTTAAATGTGGCTCATTTTCCCGCAGCCATTCTTTATCTACAATCTTTAAACCTTCAACTTTATTTTTCTTTCCTTTTTCTAAAAGTTCATCAAGTATGCTTAAATCATCACCCTTAACACCTACAACAAGTGAACCAATTTCTTTAAACGGTATACTTAAATCTTTAGCTATTTGTTTGATTTCCACATTTCCTTTAACATTTAAACGCCCCTTTAGTTTATTCGGATCTGCATTGTATCCAGCATGTATTATTGCTGTATTTGCCTTTGTTGTACCGGATGCAAGATCAGGTTCTTTTTCTAAAAGTAAAACATTCAAATTATATCTTGAAAGTTTCCAGGCAACTGCACACCCGGATACACCTCCTCCAACAATTATTATATCATATTTTTTATTACTCAATTAAATAACCTCCTTAAACTACTTACATAATTATTTTATATTTATTAAAAATTGAGAGTAAAAAAAACTCAACCAGATAGACATAGATATCCTATGCTATCCGGATTGAGCTTTCTCCATTTCTCCAGCCTAAACCGTAATTAAGTGTATTTTATTCTAATTTAATGTATTTTGCTGTATATTAAACTATTTTATTCTTCTGACCAACCCTGAGCTCTTTCTACAGCGCGCTTCCAATTTGAGTAGAGCTTTTCTTTCTTTTCTTCTGCCATACTTGGTACAAACAGTTTATCTCTATCCCATTTGGCTACAAGTTCATCTAAATTATCCCAGTAACCAACTGCAAGTCCGGCCAGATAGGCTGCTCCTAAAGCTGTAGTTTCATTTATAACAGGCCTTTCTACTTCCACACCAAGTATATCAGCCTGAAATTCCATTAAGAAATCATTCATGGCTGCTCCACCATCTACACGCAGTGTCTTCAGTTCTATTCCTGAATCAGCTTCCATAGCTTCAAGTACATCCCTTGTCTGATATGCTATTGACTCAAGTGTCGCTCTAATTAAGTGTTCTTTTGATGATCCCCTTGTTAGACCAACAATTGTTCCTCTTGCATACATATCCCAGTATGGAGCACCTAAACCTGCAAAGGCAGGTACAACATATACTCCACCTGTATCATCTACTTTACGAGCAAAATATTCTGAATCAGGTGAAGAATCAATAATATTCAGTTCATCTCTTAACCACTGAATTGCAGCTCCAGCAATAAAGATTGAACCTTCCAGCGCATAGTTTACTTTACCATCAAGACCCCAGGCAATTGTTGTTAAAAGCCCATGTTCTGATTTTACTGCTTCTTCTCCTGTATTCATCAGCATAAAACAGCCTGTACCATAAGTGTTTTTTGCCATACCTCTTTCATAACATACCTGGCCAAATGTTGCTGCCTGCTGGTCACCGGCAATACCTGCTATCGGTACATTTTCTCCGAAAAAATGGTAGTCTATAGTTTTACCATAAACTTCACTGGAAGCTTTCACTTCTGGCAGCATTGATTTTGGTATATCTAAAATTTCTAACATTTCCTCATCCCACTTAAGGTCAAATATATTATAAACTAAAGTACGAGAAGCATTAGAATAATCTGTTACATGTGTTTCTCCTCCTGAAAGTTTCCAGATCAACCAGGTATCTATAGTACCAAAACGAAGTTTACCAGCCTCAGCCTTTTCTCTGGCTCCTTCCACATTATCAAGAAGCCACTTTATTTTTGTGCCGGAAAAATATGCATCAACAACAAGTCCTGTTTTGTTTTTGATCTTTTCTTCCAGTCCTTTATCTTTTAGATCATCACAGATAGAAGCTGTTCTTCTATCCTGCCATACTATTGCATTATGAATAGGTTTGCCTGTCTCAGCATCCCAGACTACTGTAGTTTCACGCTGATTTGTGATTCCAATACCGGCAATTTGTGCTGGCTTAATATTTGCTTTTCCTAAAGCATCAGCAATTACACCTAAAGTAGTACCCCAGATTTCATCCGGATCATGTTCCACCCAGCCAGGCTTTGGATAATACTGTGTAAACTCTTTCTGAGCTGCATTAACAACTTCACCTTCATGGTTAAAAATCATTGCCCTCGAACTGGTGGTCCCCTGATCAATAGCTAAAATATACTTATCCAAAATGATCAACTCCTTTTTTAATATTTGTCGATCTATATTAATATTAATATATTTTGATATTAATTACTGAAGGAAAAGCATAACAACAGTAGTTAAAGTTGCTATAGTGGCTGCAGGAGGATCAATATGTGTATCTCCCCAGTCATAAAATAGCCTTGCAAAAAATTCACCCAGAAAAGCTCCTAAAATGCCAAAAATACCTCCTACAATTACACTACCTGTAGCCATAGCCGCTAAAGCAGCAGGTAAAGCAATATGGTGGGTTACTGGAGATCCACCAATAGTAGATAATATAATTAGAGAAGCAGCTGCAATACCAAAACCAATAAAAGAACTACCTGTAATTAATGAAATCTTACTTGATACTAATCCTACGCCAAGTCCTATCATTAACAATTCTCCAGCATGCATCTGGAAAGGAAGCCAGGCAATATCTTCACTTGGTGACCATCTGGAATCTCCATGTTCGGGGTTATATGTACCAATTACCCCGGTATCACTGAACATAACACGTTTAATTATTGCAGAAATAACAACTGTTAAAGCAATTGTATCAGTAGGAGTCCCAACACCTGCTATAATACCATTTACAAAATAACCTAATATACCAAAAAGTCCACCTACCAAAAGTACACTGGGATCTTTAAATTTCATCAGTGGTGTTATAATATCTCTTCCTTCTACATAACCTTTTCTAGCTGCATATGCTGCTGCAGCTGCACCAGCGGCAAATCCAATGTGAGGTCCAAACCAGGTACCAAAGCCAATTGCGTTTGTAAAAGATCCTACTCCACTCGCAACAGAGATAGCTTCACCAGCAATAACTAAAAATCCACAAAAGATAAATGAATTCAAAGCCCCTAAAGCTGCACCAAAAACACCGCCACCAAATGCTGATAAAATAAGTCCTAAATTAAATAATCCAGCCATTTTTAGTCTCCTCCTAGTTAATATTTTATTTTAAAATGATTAACCTAACTACTACCTGCTTTCTTTACCTACTGCCTCCTTTCATATATTTTAGATTTAAACACAGAAAAAGCCCTATTGAAAACTAAAAATAAATAACTTATATTTATTATAGCATAGTTATTCCCCTTAGTCATCAATAAGGCTTTCTCCAAGTCTCCACCTTGTTATATTCTTTTTTAAACTTCTTTTCAAGAAAATTATATCATTAGTTTTCAAATTTGTCAAACAATTTTCACAAAAACATCTATTTAGTATATTTAATATATATGATCATCTAAAAGTAACTCAGGAGAATAATTCAAAGCAATATTACATAGTAATAAAATATAATAGAGATATGTAAAATTTTGAACAAAATGAAGTAAAAATAATATTAAATAAAAAAAGACCAATAAAGGTCTTAAAATAAAAATGGCTCCCCGAGCAAGACTCGAACTTGCGACTCGATGGTTAACAGCCATCTGCTCTACCAACTGAGCTATCGGGGAACAAAAAAAGGATCCGGCAGTGACCTACTCTCCCACACCGTTACCAGTGCAGTACCATAGGCGCTTGAGGACTTAACTTTTGTGTTCGAAATGGGCCC